>NZ_JBHSKF010000016.1:0-201923 GCF_042657845.1 Actinokineospora guangxiensis
GTTTCGGTGGTTATAGCGGCAGGGAAACGCCCGGTCCCATTCCGAACCCGGAAGCTAAGCCTGCCAGCGCCGATGGTACTGCACTCGTGAGGGTGTGGGAGAGTAGGACACCGCCGGACTTCTTTACCAGAAGGCCCGTTCTCGTATTGATCTGAGTTGATCAGATTGGTACGAGGGCGGGTCTTCTGGTTTTTGCGTTGTGCAGGTCCGGTACTGGAGCAACTCCACCCCATCGGACAGATGGCAGAGGCGTGTGGCGTTGAGTGGGTGGTCGGCAGCCGAGGACCTGGAGAAGGGAGCCCGCTCGCGTGGGGCGAGCGGGCTCCCTGGTGTCTCGTCGGCTCTGTCGTCGGTCGCGAGGGACCGCCATGTGCGTCAAGTCAAACGTTGTCCACAGCTCGGCTGGCTGGCCTGGCTGCTCTCAGCTTCGCCTCAATAGCCTGGCGGCCGGGGGCCGGACAGTTCAGGCGGCGGGTCAGCGGCGGGCTGTGGCTCGGTCGCCGGTCATGGCTCGGGCGATCTCGTGGAGGACTCGGCGGGCTGCCAGGAGGTCTGCGGGGTCGCAGCGGGTTAGGGCGTCTAGGGCGTCTCGGGTGGTGTCGTCCACGGCTGAGCCGCCTAGGTCGACTGCTCGTTCGCGCACTGAGAGCAGGACTCGGCGGCGGTCGTGTTCGTCGCGGGAGCGGGTTACCAGGCCGGCGCGGACAAGGCGGTCTACCAGGGCGGTGACGGAGGCGGAGTTGAGGCCCAGGCGGCCGCAGAGCCAGCCGGGGGTGGCTGGGTAGTTGGTGCGGCGGGCTTCCAGGAGGTGGATGAGGGCGCGCAGGTCCGTGGGGTGCAGGTCGTGCTCCGCTGCGAACCGGGCGTCGAGGAGGTCGAGGCGTGCGGCGATGGTGCGCAGCAGGCGGACGGTGTGCAAGCGGGGGTCGAGGTCTTCCACCCGGGCCCTCCTTCGGGTCGGGATCGGCGGGGGCGTGAGCACGGCCACGTACTCCCGGGCCGCCAATGCAAGTTAGGCTAACCTAAGTTGAGTATGGAGGTGCCAGCATGGCCGTCCCCCTCGTCGAGCCGTATGACATGGCCGCCGCGGCGAAGCTGCCCCGCAACACCGTTGCCTGGCAGGTGTCCGCGGATCGGGCGGTGCTCGTCATCCACGACATGCAGGACCGGATCGTCGGGTCGTTCGACGGGAGCCGGTCGCCCGCGGTTGAGCTGGTGCACAACGTCGGCAAGCTGCGCGACACCTGCCGGGACCTGGGGGTGCCGATCGTCTTCACCGTGCGCGGCACCGCTGCCGGGCGGCCGACGGTCGAGCCGGGGGAGGGCGACCTGGTGGTCGACGCCGAGGTGGGGGAGCCGTACGCGGCGCTGCGCGATGTGCTCGACGCGCACGCGCGCGATCAGCTGGTCCTCGTCGGAGTCCGCGCGCACGCCGCCTGCCTGATGGCGGCGGGCGGGCCGTACCTGGCGGGTTCCCAGGTCTTCGCCGTCGCCGACGCGATCGCCGATCTCTCCCTCGACGAGCACCGCCAGGCGATCAGCTCGGCGGCCGAGTACGGCGCCATGACCACGACCGCAAGCAGGGTCATCGGCGAGCTGCTCGGCGTCCTGACCTGACGGCCGCCGCCCCGGACCGCGGCGGGGCGGACGCCATGCGGGTGAGCGGCCCGCCAGGAGAACCTGGCGGGCCGCCCACATCCGGCCCGTCCCGGCCGGAGTCGCGTGCACTACTAGCCGCGAACCGCGGTGATCAGCTCACCGTTGGTGGTGTCGCCGGACAGCTCCCAGAAGAACAGTCCGCCGAGACCCTGCTGGTTGGCGTAGCCGCGCTTGCCCGCGATGGTCGCCGGGGTGTCGTAGCTCCACCACTGGTTGCCGCAATGCGCGTACGCGGTCCCCGCCACGGTGCCGTTGGCCGGGCACCGCGACTTGAGCACCTTGTAGTCCTCGATGCCCGCCTCGTACTGGCCGGGCGCCGCGCCGGTCGCCGAGCCGCCGGGGGCGGACTGGGTGACCCCGGCCCATCCTCGGCCGTAGAAGCCGATGCCGAGCAGCAGCTTGTTCGCCGGGATGCCCTTCGACTTCAGCTTCTGGATCGCCGCGTCGGAGTTGAAGCCCTGCTGCGGGATGCCCGGGTACGACGTCAGCGGCGAGTGCGGGGCGGTCGGGCCCTGCGCGTTGAACGCGCCGAAGAAGTCGTAGGTCATGGGCATGTAGAAGTCGACGTACTGGGCGGCGCCCGCGTAGTCGGCCGCGTCGATCTTGCCGCCGTTGCTGCCGTCCGCGGTGATGGCGGCGGAGACCACGTTGCTCGGGCCGAAGCGGGCCCGCATGGCCTGCATCATGTTCTTGAACGCGGCCGGTCCGCTGGTGTCACAGGTCAGACCACAGGCGTTCGGGTACTCCCAGTCGATGTCGATGCCGTCGAAGACGTCGGCCCAGCGCGGGTCCTCGACCAGGTTGTAGCAGCTGTCGGCGAACGCGGCCGGGTTCTGCGCCGCCTGGCCGAAGCCGCCGGACCAGGTCCAGCCGCCGAACGACCAGATGATCTTGATGTTCGGGTACATCTTCTTCAGCTTGCGGAACTGGTTGAAGCTGCCGCGCAGCGGCTGGTCCCACGTGTCGGCGACGCCGTCGACGCTGTCCCCGGCGGTGTAGGCCTTCTCGTAGTCGGCGTAGGAGTCACCGATGACGCAGCGGCCGTTGGTCACGTTGCCGAACGCGTACATGACGTGCGTCAGCTTCGAGGCCGAGCCCGAGGTGTGGATGTTCTTCACGTGGTAGTTGCGCCCGTAGACGCCCCACTGCGCGAAGTAGCCGATGACCTTCTGCCCCGGCGGCGGCGGGGTGGTGGTGGTCGTGGTCGGCGGCCGGGTGGTGGTCGTCGTGGTCGTCGTGGTCGGCGGCCTGGTGGTCGTCGTGGTGGTGGGCGGGGTGCCGCCCTCGCACGACGCGCCGTTGAGCAGGCAGTTGCTCGGCGACGAGGAACCGGTGGCGTTGAAGCCGAAGGACACCGACGCGCCCGGCGCGATGGTGGCGTTCCAGCCCAGGTTGGAGAAGGTGTAGCGGTTCCCGGACTGGGTGCGCTGGGCGTCCCAGGACGAGTTGATGGAGCCGGAGGCCAGGGTGAACTCGACCCGCCAGTTCGTCAGGGCCGTGGTGCCGGTGTTGCGGATCGTGTACTTGCCTTCCCAGCCCGACCCCCAGTCCTGGGTCTTCTGGAACTCGGCCTTGGGCGCCGGGGAGCCGCTGGCGGGAGCCGCGACGAGCAGGCCGAGGGATACCGCGGCGGCGGCGACCAGGGCCGCCGTCACGTGCCATCGGGTTCTGGACAACGTTCACCTCGCAGGGAGAGGGGATCGGAGATGGTGAGTTGACTGTGGTCCAGACCAAAGATCCGAACAAGGTCTAGACCATTGGTCTCACTCGAATGGAGTAGTGCTCCGAGTGGGACCGGGGGTCATCGCGCGCAGGCGGCGGCCACCAGTTCGGCGGCGGCCAGCAGGCTCGGGCGGGACGACCCGAACGTGTCGATCCGGGCGGTGGCCCCGAGGTCGGGGCCGGGAACGCCGGTTTCCACGTGCACGGTCACCGGATTGGTACGAACCAATTCGGAGACCAGGGACCGCACGGCGGGGTGGCGGTGCGCGTCGCGGGTCACCACGACGACAGCCGACGCCGACCGGGCGGCCCCCAGCGCGTCCGCCGAGGCAGCGGCGTCCACGCGGAGGGTGGTGCTGTTCGGGACCAGGCGGGCGACGTGCTCGCCGAGGCCCCACGGCACGTACCCGGCGGCGATGGTCGGATCGACCTCGACGTCGAGCACCAAGGGGTCGTGCAGGTCGGGCACACCGGTGGCGCGGATCGCTCTGCGCGCCGCGGTGATGCCCAGCTCGGCGCGGTGGGCGGAGGACGGTGCGGTCGTCCTCCCCGGTGCCGTGCCGAGGGCTCTGGTGCGGGCGGCGGCCTCGGCGAGGCGCTCCTCGGCCAGCTCGCCAGCGGCCACCGCCGCGACGATCCGGTCGACGAGTCCGGCCACCACGCCCGCGTCGGCGACCTCGCCGCCGACGCACAGCGCGTCCGCCCCGGCCCGCAGGGCGCGCACGGCGGCGGCGGTGAGGCCGTCGGCGTCGCCCAGCGTCCCGGCGACCGCGCCCATCTCCAGCGCGTCTGTGATGACCGCGCCGGTGAAGCCCAGCTCCTCGCGCAGCACGCCGTTGATGGCGGCGGCGTTGAGCGTGACCGGGTCCTCGCCCCACTCCCGGACCACCAGGTGCCCGGTCATCACTGCCCGCACCCCGGCGGCCAGCGCGGCGCGGAACGGGACCAGTTCCGCGGCGCGCAGCTCGTCCGGGGTGCGGGGCAGGACCGGCAGCGCCACGTGCGAATCCGCCGTGGCCGCGCCGTGGCCGGGGAAGTGCTTGGCGCACGCGGCGACCCCGCCGCGCTGGTGCCCGCGCACGTACGCCGCGACGTGCGCGGCGGCGTCGTAGGGGTCCGAGCCGAAGGAGCGCACGCCGATGATCGGGTCGTCCTGGGTCAGGGTGAGGTCCGCGCACGGGGCGAGGTTCACCGTGACGCCGCAGGCGGCGAGCCGGGCGCCGAGCGCCGCGCCCACCTCGGCGGTCAGCCGCAGGTCGCCCGCCGCGCCCAGGGCGAGCGGGCCGGGCACGTCGCTGCCGGTGGCCGCGTCGAGGCGGGTGACGTCGCCGCCCTCCTCATCGATGCCGACGACCACGTCCGCGCGCTCGGCGCGCAGGGCCGCGGTCAGAGCCGCGACCTGCTCGTCGTCGACGACGTTGCGGCCGAACAGGACCACGCCGCCCAGTCCGGCCGCGACCCTGGCGCGTACCCAGTCCGGTGCCGTGGTGCCCGCGAAGCCGGGCAGCAGCACCGCTTCGGCGAGCGCGCGCAGCGAGCCGTCCACTCCGGACAGATGTGCTTCGGTCGCCGTCATCAGCCCTTCACCGCCCCCGCCGTCGCGCCGGAGACCAGCTTGCGCTGGACCAGCATGAAGAAGATCAGCGCGGGCACGGCGTAGATGACCGACGCGGCCATGATGCCGCCCCAGTCGGTGCCGAACGCCGTGCGGAACGACGACAGCCACACCGGCAGCGTCTGGTTGTCCTTGTCGCGGATGAACACCAGCGCGAACAGGAACTCGTTCCACGCGGTGACGAAGCTGAACACCGAGGTGGCCACCAGGCCGGGGCCCAGCAGCGGCAGCGTCACCCTGCGGAAGACGCCCCAGCGCCCGCAGCCGTCGACCATGGCGGCCTCTTCCAGCTCCACCGGGATGCCCTTGACGAACCCGCGCAGGGTCCAGATCGTGAACGGCAGGGTGAAGGCGACGTAGACCAGCAGCAGCGACGGCAGCTTGTCGAGCAGGTTGGCGTCGCGCATGATCAGGTACAGCGGGACGAACAGGGCCTCCAGCGGGGCCAGCTGGAAGATGAGCACCAGCAGCACGAAGCCCTTGCGGCCGCGGAAGCGCATGCGCGCCAGCGGGACCGCGGCCAGCAGGCCCGCGGTGAGCGCCACGGCGACCGCGCCGAGGGTCACGATGAGGCTGTTGGTGAGGAAGGTGGTGAAGCCTTCCTTGGAGAACGCCGACGTGAAGTTGTCGAAGGTGATCGACAGCGGGATCAGGTCGTAGTCGGGGGAGAGCACCTGCGCGGGGGTCTTCAGCGACGTGGTGATCATCCAGTAGGTCGGGAAGAAGAAGAACACGGTGGCCACGACGCCGAGCACCGCGAGCCAGATCCGCTGCGAGCGGGTCTTGTGCAGCATCTACAGCTCCGTTTCCTGCGAGCGGACCAGCAGCCGCATGTACCGCCACGTCACGATGACCAGCACGATGAGCATCAGCACGGCGACCGCGGCGGCGACGCCGAACCCGCTGCCGGAGATGCCCTTCAGGTACAGCAGCACGGGCAGCGTGGTGCTCTCCCCGTCCGGGCCGCCCTGGCGGATCGCCCAGACCTGGGTGAAGACCTTGAAGTCCCACAGCACCGACAGGAACGTCACGATCGCCAGCACCGGCTTGAGCGCGGGCCAGCTGACCGCGGTGAACGCCTGCCAGCCGGTCGCGCCATCGATGGAGGCGGCCTCGTAGAGGTCCTTGGACGCGCCGAGCAGACCGGCGTACAGGGTGAAGGCGATGAACGGCACGGCCTGCCACAGCACCAGCAGGCCGATCACCGTCAGGGTGCTGGGTCCGGTGCTGAACCAGGAGTGGCCCTGGAAGCTGTCGAAGCCCAGCAGCACCAGGGTCTTGTTGAGGATGCCGTACTGCTGGTCGAACATCCACTGGAAGACCGTGGTGGTGGCGATGATCGGCGTCGCCCAGGCCAGCACGAGGCTGATCTGCAGCGCCATGCGCACGCCCTTGCTCAGGTGGCGCATCAGCACCGCGATGCCCAGGCCGATGAGCACGGTGGCGGCGACGACCGCGGCGGTGAAGACCACCGTCCGCAGCACGATCGTCCAGAACTCAGGATCGGACAGCACCTCGACGTAGTTGTCGAAGCCGGTCCAGATGACCTCGCCGCGGACCAGCTCGCCGAGGTTGAGCTCCCGGAAGCTGATGGCGATCACCTGCAGGGCCGGCCAGCCCAGCAGGGCGATCAGGAACACCAGCGCGGGAGCGAGCATCAGGTAGGGGATGGCCCGCTCGCTCAGTCCCAGGAAGCCCTGGCGCTTGCGCGGGCCGGGCCGCCCGGCCCGCGGGGACTTCCCCGCGGGCCGAGCGGTCCGCTCCGAGGTCGTGGAGGTCATGACTCGGAGAAGGCCTTATCGAGCACGCCGTTGGCGTCGGCGGTGGCCTGCTCGATCGGCTTGGCGCCGGTCAGGTAGGCGGTGAGCATGTCCTTGAGCGGGTTCTGGCCCGCCTCGATGGTCGCCCAGCCCGGGGTCGCCGGGACGCCCTTGCCGTTGGCCGATGCCTTGGCCATCGCGGCGCTGACCGGGCCACTGGCCTCCAGGGCGGAGACGTCGGTGGAGGTGCCCGGGATCATGCCCGCCTTGGCGAACTGCGTCTGGTACTTGGTGCTGGACAGCATGGCCAGGTACTTCTTGGCCAGGTCCTGGTCCTTGCTGTTGGCCGGGACGGCCAGGTTGGAGCCACCCTGGAAGACCGGCGCGGAGCCCGCCTTGCCGGGGATCGGGAAGGCGCCGGTCAGGTCGGTCAGCTTCGGGTCGCTCTTGGCGGCCGTGGCGACCTCCCACGGGAGACCGATGAACATGGCGACCTTGCCGCCGCCGTAGATGCCCGCCTGCTCGGGGGTCTGCTCGTCGGCGTCCTTGGGCGCCTTGGTGCCCGAGGCCTCGACCAGCTGCTTGTAGAACTCCAGGCCGGCCTTCGCCTGCGGGCTGTCCAGCGACGCCTTGAAGGCGTTGCCGTCCTGGGTGGCGATGTCGCCGCCCTCGTCCCAGATGAAGGACAGCAGGGTGTACCAGTTCTGGCCGGGCAGGTACAGCGCCTGGAAGTCCTTGTCCGAGCCGAACTTGGCCTTCAGCTTGTCGATCGCGGCCAGCCACTCGGTGCGGTTGGCCGGGGGAGCGGTGATGCCCGCCTGCTCGAACATGTCCGTGCGGTAGAGCACGACGCGGTTGGCGGCGTAGAACGGCACGGCGTACTGCTTGCCGTCCCAGGTGGCCGAGCCGGTCAGACCGGAGAGCCACTGGTCCTTGTTGAAGCTGCCCGCGTCGGCGGAGACGTCCAGCAGCACGCCCTCGGCGGCGAACTTGGGCGACTGGGTGTTGCCGATCTCGATGACGTCAGGGGCGTCGTTGCTGGCCAGCGCGGTGGTCAGCTTGTCCTGGATGCCGTTCCACTGCTGGACCTCGTACTTGACGGTCACGCCGGGGTTGGCGGCCTCGAACTCCTTGTGCAGCTCGTTCGTGAGGGTCTCGGGGGCCGACCCGTTCATCAGCCACACGGTCAGCTCGCGGGGGCCGCTCGGCGCGGGGTTCTCGCCCCCGGTGTCCCCGCCCGAACCCGCGCAGCCCGCCAGCATCAGCGCTGCCGCGGCGACCGCACCCCCGACCACTGACTTCGACCAACTTCTCACTTGGGGTACTTCCTTTCGCACTGCCCGCCCCGCGAACGAAGGGGCTTGAGTGGTTTAGACCATTGCGGTTAGAGTGGTCGGTAGTTCTCGGGCTTGTCAAGATAAATGCGGAACCGTGACCTTCCGCCCCGCGGCGGCCCACCCTGCCCATCGGTGTGCGACAAGGAACTCCCCATGGCTGACATCCTCGGCGACAATGGCCGCAAAACGGCGCGTACGCCGAAGCACTGGGCGCTCAAGGACGGCCTGGTATCCCTCGTCGCCGACGCAGGCCCCGGCGGCCCGCTGCCCGGCGAGCGCGCCCTCGCCGAGCGCTTCGGCGTGTCGCGGACGACCGTCCGCAAGGCGCTCACCGAGCTGATGGCCGAGGGCAGGCTGACCCGCGTGCACGGCAGCGGCACCTTCGCGGGGGCCGGTAAGGTGACCCAGCGCCTGCAGCTGTCCTCCTACACCGAGGACATGCGCTCGCACGGGCTCAACCCGACATCCGCCCTGCTCGAAGCCACTGTGGAGATCGCGGAACCCGACGTCGCCGCCTTGCTGGCGGTGTCGGAGGGCAGTGCGGTCCTGCGCTTGCGGCGGCTGCGCAGCGCCGACGGCGAGCCCATGGCGATCGAGACATCGCGGCTGCCGCTGAGCCGCTTCCCCGGCCTGGAGGAGCGCGTCGGGGACACCTCGCTCTACGGCGTGCTGTGGGAGCACTACGGGGTGCAACTGGGCCACGCCGAGGAGACGATCGAGACGGCGCTGGCCACCCCGGCCGACGCCGCGCTGCTCGGGAATGAGGTCGGGGCGGTCATGCTTCGGTTGTCGAGGCATTCTTTCGACACCGACAATCGTCCGGTCGAATGGGTGAGATCGGTATACCGCGGCGACCGCTACAAGTTCGTCGCCACCCTTGTTTCGCCGCGTCCCCAGTAATGGGCTCAGCGATTTTCCGCCCGGTCGAATGCGGCCGGGCCACTTCTGCGCGAATCGATCGAAAGCCCCTCCTCTGCGCTCAGCGCCGCCTGCCGGGCACGCCCGGCCGCCGCTGCCACGGCCGCGGCCCGTCCGGCGCGCGGTACTCCACTCCTAGTGCGTCCAGCCTCGGCAGGTGGTGCTCGGCCAGTCGCCTCGGGAACCCCGCGGGGTCCCGCAGCTCCTTCGCCGACCAGACCACCTCGGCGAACGCGGCGAGCCGGGGGAAGGCGGCGTAGTCCACCCGGCGCGGCGAGTCGAGGTGCTCGGTCCAGATCTGCGCCTGTGCGCCCAGGACCCGGTGGTGGGCGTCCTCCGGCAGCTCGGCCGGGATGGGCTCGTAGGCGTAGACGTCTTCGGTGGTGCGGGCGAAACCGACCGGGATCGGCTCGTCGGGGTGCTCGGACTGGCGGTGGTCGAGGTAGACGTGCTGCTCGGGGCACATGACCACGTCGTGGCCCGCGACCGCGGCCGCGGTCCCCGCCTTCTCGCCGCGCCAGGACGCGACGAGGACCCCCGGGCTCAGCCCGGCGTGGTCCATCACGTCGTCCCAGCCCAGCGTGCGGCGGCCGTGCTCGGCCAGGTGCCCGCCCAGCGTGCGCAGGAACCAGCCCGGGATCGCCTCGACCGACTCCAGGCCGAGGGCGGCGGCCTGCTCGCCGCGCCAGCGGCCGGTCGGGACCTCGTCGCCGCCGAGGCAGACGACGGGGGAGTCGAAGACGTCGACGACGTGGTCGAGCACGGTCTTGTAGAAATCGATGACCGCCCGCGTCGGTGCGAGTGTGTGCTCACTCACTCCCCACGCGTGCCACACCTCGACTGGTTCACCGGTGGAGCCCAATTCCGGATAAGCGGCTATCGCGGCCTGGCTGTGGCCCGGGACATCGACTTCGGGAACGACGGTGATGTGCCGCTCGCGCGCGTAGGCGACGATCTCGCGGAGGTCGGCGGTGGAGTAGAAGCCGCCGTGCGGGCGGCCGTCGTGGGTCGGGTCCCCGTCGGGCTGCCTGCCCGTCCACGAGCCCTTGCGCCACGCGCCGACCTCGGTCAGCCGCGGGAACGCCGGGACCTCAAGGCGCCAGCCCTGGTCGTCGGTCAGGTGCAGGTGCAGGACGTTGAGCTTGTGCGCGGCCATCAGGTCGAGGAACCGCAGGACGGAGGACTTGGGCAGGAAGTGGCGGGCGACGTCGAGCAGCACTCCGCGCCAGGCGAAGCGCGGGTGGTCGGCCACCTCGCCGCAGGGCAGCTCCCACGAGCCGCGGATGTCGGCGGCGCGGAAGGCGTCCGGGCCCAGCAGTTGGCGCAGCGTGCGGGCCGCGTGCGCCGCGCCTGCCGCGTCGACGGCCACGGCCCGGACGCCGTCCGGTGTGATGGAAAGCCGGTATGCCTCAGAATGTGGTGACAGTCCCGGGTCGATGACCACAGTGGAGGGGGTGGCGACCGCCGACGGGCTCGCCACGGCCAGTGCCCCGCCGGTCGCCAGCGCGGTGACCGGGCGGGGGAGCAGGGTGTCGAAGGCGTTCATCTCCGATCCTCCCCGCTGTTGCGTCAGGCGCAACCAAAGTTTCACTGGCGGCAATGCAGAGGATGGTAGAACCTGCTCAACCCGGACACAAGGAGGCCGTCCTAGGCGAACTCCACCGCGCACGCTCCCCGCACCGCGAGGCTTCCGGCCGCGTCGCCGAGCACCCCGGTCGCCGGGTCGCGCGGCAGCCACGTGACTGTGTTCGAGCGCTGGTTCGCCACGTACAGCCACCTCCCCGTCGGGTCGATCGCGCAGTGCCTCGGCCAGTCGCCGCCCGTCGGGACGCTCTGGTCGAGCCGCCCGTCCAGGGTGAGGCGGGCGACCACGTTCTCGCCACGGTTCGTCGTATAGATGTGGTTGTCCGCGAGGACAATCTCGGCGGGGAAGGTCTCCGGCGCGCCGGGCGCGGTCACCAGGTCGTGGCCCACCGGGGTGAGAGCGCCGTCCCGCCAGTGCAACCGGGTCACCCCGGGCACGTACTCGCCCAGCAGGTAGGCACGCCCGCCCTGAAGGGCACTGTCCTGGAACGCGATGTGCCGGGGGCCGGTGCCCGCGGGCAGGTCGCAGCGGGCATGCTGGACCAGCTTCCCGCCGTCGACGCGGTGGGTGAACACCGCGTCGGCGCCGAGGTCGACCGCCACCAGCCAGCCGTCCTGGGACACCACTTGGTGCGCGTGCGGCTCGTCGGCCTCGTGGCGCAGCACGTCGGTGCGCTCGCCGGTGGCCAGCTCGTGCAGGGTGACCGTGCCGTCGCCGTAGTGGGCGACCGCCAGGTGCTCGCCGTGCACGCACAGGTGCGTCGGCCCGGACTGCCCGGTCGGGAAAGTCCGGCGGATGGACGGGTTCGCCGGGTCGCTGATGTCCAGCTCGGTGACCGCGCCCTCGGCCGCCTCCACCACGGCGTAGAGCGTGCGCCGGTCGGCGGAGAAGGCCAGGAAGGACGGCTCGCGGGCGGGGGCGGAGCCGACGGCGGTGAGCGCGCCGGTCTCGGGGTCGGCTGCGGCGACGGTCAGGCCGTCGCCCTCGATCGAGCCGATGTATGCGGTGGTCACGGGGTTCCTCGGCGGATGCTGTGGCCCGGAAGGGCGCCGGTGGGGCGGCCGTCGGCGATGACGGCGGTGCCGTTGACGAGGACGTGCGCGATGCCTGCCGCCGGGGTGCGGGGCTCGGCGAAGGTCGCGGCGTCGGTGATCGCGCCCGCGTCGAACAGCACGATGTCGGCGGCGCTGCCGACGCTGATCGTGCCCCGGTCGGTGAGGCCGAGGCGGCGGGCGGGGCGCCCGGTGAGGTGGTGCACGCAGTCGACCAGGTCGAGCACGCCTTCCTCGCGGACGTAATGGCCGAGGTAGCGGGGGAAGGTGCCCCACGCCCTCGGGTGCGGGCGGTCCCCGACCAGCAGGCCGTCGCTGCCGCCGGTGTGCGCCGGGTGGCGCATGATCGCCCGCACGTTCTCCTCGTGCCCCACGTGCATGAGGCAGGAGACGGCCAGGTGCTCATCGGCCAGCAGGTCGGCGAAGAAGCCGAACGGGTCGGGGTGCGCGCCGACGCGGGTGCCGACGTGGCGGCGGTTGCGGTCGAGCCGCACGCCGCTGACCTCGATCGCGGTCCAGTCCACCGGCACGCCGTGGCAGCCGTCGGAGCCGGTCACCTCCAGTTCGTGGCGGATGCGGGCGCGCTGGTCCGGGTCGCGCAGCCGGGCGACGGTGGCCTCGGGGCCGCCCGCCGACGCCCACCCCGGCAGCAGTGCGGCCAGCGTGGTCGCGCCCGGCAGGTACGGGTAGGTGTCGAGGGTGAGGTCGCAGTCGGCGGCGTCGATGAGGTCGATGAGCGCCTGGGCCCTGCCCGCGTTCTCGGGGAAGTTGAGGGTGGCGTGCGCCAGGTGCAGCGGGCAGCCCGACGCGGTGGCGACGGCGATCATGTCCGCGTACGCGGCCAGCGCGTCCTTGCCGTAGCTGCGGTGGTGCGGGCTGAAGTAGCCGCGGTGCTGGGCGACGACCTCGCAGAGCGCGACCAGCTCGGCGTCGTCGGCGTACATGCCGGGTGCGTAGGTCAGGCCGGCGGACAGTCCGTGCGCGCCCTGCGCCATCCCGGCGGCGACCTCGCGCCGCATGCGGTCCAGCTCGTCGGGGGTCGGCGGGCGGTCGTCGGCGCCCATGGCCAGCAGCCGCACCGTGCCGTGCGGGACGAGGTAGGCGGCGTTGACCGCGATGCCGGTGTCCAGGCGGTCCAGGTACTCCCCGACCGAGCGCCACGACCAGTCGAACCCCGGCGGGTCGTCGTTCCAGGCGGCCAGGCGCGCGCGCAGGTCCGCCAGGGTCGCCTCGTCGGCGGGGGCGTAGGACAGGCCGTCCTGGCCCAGCACCTCCAGGGTCACGCCCTGGGTGGTCTTCGCCTCGTGCGCCGGGGTGGCGAGCAGCTGGAGATCGGAGTGGGAGTGCATGTCGATGAAGCCCGGGGTCAGCGTCAGCCCGGAGCCGTCGATGACGGGCCCGCCGGTGAGGCCCGCGCCGATCTCGGCGATGCGGGTGCCCGCGACGCGCAGGTCGGCGCGGTAGGCCGGGGCGCCGGTCCCGTCGATGATCGTCGCGCCGCTGATGACCGTCATGAGACCGCCATCAGAAGAAGGTGCGGACGAAGTCGACCACGGTCTCGCCGTCGGGGGCGGTCACCGGCAGCAGCGGCCACTTGTCGAACGACGTGCACGGGTGCGACAGGCCCAGGCCGATCCAGTCGCCGACGGCGACGGCCTGGTCCTCCGGGAACCGCAGGTAGGTGTGCTGGTCGTTCATCGTCGGCACCTCGAACCCTGATACCGGCGCGACTGCGTTGCCCGTGCGGTGCAGGCGGGCGACGGGCATGCCCAGGTCGTAGGGGAGGTCGCGCTTGCCTGCGGCGAGCAGCGCCAGACCGGGCTCGGGGACCGAAGCCACCTGCGCCCAGCCCGTCAGGGCGGCGCGCAGCCGCGGGACGCCCGCCAGGCGCGGGGTCGCGCCGAGCGGGGAGAGATCGCGGTAGAAGCCGTCGTCGTGGGTGACGTACGCGCCGCTGCGCAGCACCGGCAGGACGTCCATGGGCCAGGAGCCGGTCAGCGAGGCGGCCACCACGTCGAAGTAGGAGCTGCCGCCCGCCGACACGATCGTCCGGTCGGTCTCGACGAGCCGGTGCAGGCTGACCGCCGCCGTGCGCAGGGTGTCCAGGTAGGACCAGACGGCGGCCAGGCCGTCGACGTCGGCGGTGCTCGCGGCCGGGCCCTCGTAGCCTGCCACGCCCGCGAGCCGCAGCGCCGGGGTCGCGGCCACCGCCTCGGCCACCGTGGTGGCCGTCGCCAGGTCGCGGGCCCCGGTGCGCCCGCCCGCCATGCCGATCTCGACCAAGACGTCGACCGGGCGCGGGGCCTCGGCAAGGCCGTCGGCCATCAGGCGGACGGCCTCGACCGAGTCGGCGAAGCACAGGAACTCGAAGCCGGGGTCGGCCAGCTCGGCGGCCAGCCAGGCCAGCCCGCCAGGGTCGGTGAACTCGTTGGCCACCAGGACCCGGCTGACGCCGAAGGCCCGGCACACCCGCGCCTGCCCGGCGTGGGCGACGGTGATCGCCCACGCGCCGAGGTCCAGCTGGCGCTGGAAGAGCGCGGGAGCCATCGTGGTCTTGCCGTGCGGGGCCAGTGCCAGGCCCTGGCGGGCCGACCAGTCGGCCATGGTGGTCAGGTTGTGCTCCAGCGCCTGCTGGTCGAGCACCACGAACGGGCCGAGGAAGCCGTCGCGGAAGAGGTTGGGGCGCGCGGCCGCCGCCTCGGCGAGGGTGCCGCCCGCGGGGACCTGGCGGAACCGCCAGTCCAGCCGCTCCTCGCGCAGACGAGCGACCGCCGCGGCGTCCATGGTGGCGTTCATGGCGTGGCGACCTCCCGGGTTCTCCCGATCCGACCAGATCGCCTACCAGTTGCGCAACCTGCAACGTGTAGTGCGTCTGACGCTATGGGCTGTGTAGCATGCGGCGCGAACCGGTTAAGTAAACCGGGGGACTGGGGGGTTCGCCGTGGAACAGGTCGGCCGTCCCGAAGTGCTGTGCGTCGGGGAGTCCATGGCCGTGTTCGTCCCCGGCGAGGACGGGCCCGCCGACGCGGTCACGACCTGGGTGCGCGGCGTCGGCGGCGCGGAGTCGAACGTGGCGTGCGCGCTGGCCGGGCTCGGGGTGCGGGCGGGCTGGGTGAGCGCGGTCGGCGACGACCCGTTCGGCCGGGCCGTGGTCGCCGCCGTCGCGGGCGCCGGGGTCGACGTGTCCGGGGTCGCGGTTGACCCGACGCGGCCGACCGGCGTCTACATCAAGGAAGCCAGCGCCACCGGCAGCCCCGTGCGCTACTACCGCTTCGGGTCGGCCGCCTCGGACATGGGCCCGGAGGTGCTCGACCGCGTCGACGTCGCCGCCGCGCGCCTGGTGCACCTGAGCGGCATCACCGCGGCCCTGTCGCCGCGCTGCCGCGCCCTCAGCGAACTGCTGCTCGACCGCGCCGCCCTGGTCTCCTTCGACGTCAACCACCGGCCCGCGCTCTGGACCTCCGGCGCGGGCGAGACCTTGCGCGGCCTGGCCGCCCGCGCCGACATCGTGTTCGTCGGCTCCGACGAGGCCGAGGCCCTGTGGGGCGTGTCCGACCCCGCCTCGGTCCGGGACGTGCTGCCCGAACCCGCCGTGCTGGTCGTCAAGCAGGGGCCCATCGGCGCGACGCTGTTCGAGGGCGGCGAGATGGTCTTCGAGCCCGCGCTGCGCGTGGACGTGGTCGAGCCGGTCGGCGCGGGCGACGCCTTCGCCGCCGGATTCCTCGCCGCGACCCTGGCCGGGCAGTCCCCGCGCAGGCGGCTGCGCGCCGGGCACCTGCAGGCCGTCGGCGCGCTGCGCACCCACCACGACGTCGCCATCCCGCTGCCCAGGGACGTCGTCGCCACCCTCCTCGACGCCGACCCCCAGACCTGGGCGACGACGCACGTGACCGCCCGGGGGGTCACATGAGCCAGAGCCTGGACCGGGCGCTGACCGTGCTCGCCGCGCTCGCCGACGGGCCGCGCACCCTCGACCAGCTCGCCGAGTCCGCCGGGGTGCACAAGACCACGGTCCTGCGCCTGCTGCGCACGCTGGAGGCGCACCGCTTCGTCCAGCGCACCGACGCCCGCCACTACCGCCTCGGCGCGACGCTTTTCGACCTCGCCTCGCGCGCCATCGACCAGCGCGACGTGCGCAGGCTGGCCGAGCCCGCGCTGCGCGAGCTGAACGAGCGCACCGGCCACACCGTGCACCTGGCCAGCTACGAGAGCGGCGAGGTCGTCTACATCGACAAGTACGAGAGCAAGCACCCCGTGCGCATGTACTCGCGCATCGGCAAACGGGCCGCGCTGCACTGCACCGCCGTCGCTAAGGTCCTTGTCGCCGCGTTCGACGAGGACCGCCGCGCCGAGGTCGCCGCGTCCATCACCTACACCCCGATGACCGCGAACACCATCACCACGCAGGCCGCCTACCTCGCGGAGCTGGCGGCCGTGGCCGAGCGCGGCCACGCCATCGATGACGCCGAGCACGAGGACTTCATCCACTGCGTGGCCGCGCCGATCCGCGACCAGGCGGGCACGGTGCTCGCCGCCGCGTCGGTGTCGGTGCCCAAGGTCCTGCTGGACCGCCCCGGCCTGCTCGCCCTCATCCCGGACCTGCTGGCCGCCACCGACACCGCCTCCCGCGCCTGCGGGTGGGTCCCGCCAGGAGAGGACTGACATGCCCGACAGCGCGAAGCCCAGGACCGCCATCACCCCGCCCGGCGCGCAGCCCCCGCCGGTGCCGCTCTCGCCGGGCATCCGCCGCGGCGGCATCGTGCAGGTCGCGGGCCAGATCGCCAACGACCCCGCGACCGGGGCGCTGGTCGGGGACACCGTCGCCGAGCAGACCAGGGCCTGCCTGCGCAACGTCCTGGCCGTGCTCGACGCCGCGGGCGCGACGGAGCAGGACATCGTCATGCTGCGCGTCTACCTCACCGACGTCGCCCACTTCGCCGAGATGAACACGGCGTACGCGGAACTGCTCAGCAGGCCCTACCCCGCCCGCACGACCGTCTACGTCGGCCTGCCGCCGGGCCTGCTGGTCGAGATCGACGCGCTCGCGGTGACCGAGTCCGCCTGACCGGGCGGGCGTGACCGAACTCGCCTGGGCGAGACCGACACGCCGGGGCGCCGACCGGCGATGACCGGGCGGAACCCCGATACGGTCCGCACGTCTCATGGGTGAGGCGGGCGCGGACCTGTCCAGGCGAAGGAGAGACATCGGCGATGGTGTTCAAGAAGATGCTGCGCGCGCTGGGCGTCGGCGGTCCGTCGGTGGACACCGTGCTGTCCGGCGGTGCGGTCCGCCCCGGCGGCGTGGTGTCCGGCGAGGTCAGGATGCAGGGCGGCGACGACCACGCCGACATCGACTACGTGGCGCTGTCGCTGGTCACCCGGGTGGAGCGCAGTGACGACACCCAGGGGTTCGTCGAGTTCGACCGCCACGTCGTCGCCGGGCGCTTCGGGCTGCCCGCCGGGCAGGCGCACTCCATCCCGTTCCAGATCCCGATCCCGTGGGAGACCCCGGTCACCGCGATCGGCGGGCACCGGCTGCACGGCATGTCGATCGGCCTGCGCACCGAGCTGGCCGTCGCCAAGGCGATCGACAAGGGCGACATGGACCCGCTGCACGTGGAGCCGCTGCCCTCGCAGGCCGCGGTGCTCGCCGCGTTCGAGCGCATGGGCTGCCAGTTCCACACCGCCGACCTGGAGATGGGCCGCATCCACGGGGTCAACCAGCACCTGCCGTTCTACCAGGAGATCGAGTACTACCCGCCGGCCCAGCTGGCCCGCGGGATCAGCCAGGTCGAGCTGACCTTCATCACCGACCCGCACGGGCTGGTCGTGGTGCTGGAGGCCGACAAGCGCGGCGGCATCTTCACCGAGGGCCGCGACGTCTACGGGCGCTTCCAGGTCAGCCACGCCGACGCCGAGCGGACCGACTGGACCGCGCGCATCGGCGAGTGGCTGGGCCAGACCGCCCAGCGGCGCGGCATCTTCTGACGGGTTCTCGCGGGGCGGGCGCGGCGCCCGCCCCGTAGGCTCGCCGCTTGTGTGGCGTCCCGATGATGAGTTCCTGGAGTTCTGGACCGAGCGGCACCTGTGCACGCTGACCACGCGGCGGGCCGACGGCACGCCGCACGTGGTGCCGGTGGGCGCGACGTTCGACCCCGACGCGCTGCTGGTGCGGGTCATCACCTCGCGCTCCTCCCGCAAGGTCCGCAACGCGATCGCCGACCCGGTGGTCGCGCTGTGCCAGGTGGACGGACGACGGTGGTCCACTGTGGAAGGGCTGGCCGTGGTGCGGGAGGACCGCGCCGCGGTGGCGGAGGCCGAGCGGCGCTACGCGCTGCGCTACCGCCGGCCCAGGGAGAACGCCGAGCGGGTCGTCGTGGAGATCGCGGTCCGGCGCGTGATGGGGACCGTCAGCGGCTCCAGGTGATGTCGGCCTGCCCGGTCAGCGGTCGCGGCGGCCCCGCCGCCTCGGGGCCGGTGGGGGCGGTGTCGGCGTCGGTGAGCGCCGCGGGGAACCGCAGGCCGGTGCGCTCACCGACCGCGGCGACCGGCACCTGGTAGACGGCGAACTCGTCCAGGTCCAGGGTTTCCAGCCGGTCCAGGTTCTGGGTCAGGACGAACGCGGCCGCGTGCGGGGCGCCGTCCACGGCGTAGGCGATGACCTTCCAGAACTCCCGGGGCACGGCCACTCCCCGGTACACCCGGTCGTCCTCGCCGAAGACCGGTCCCGCGATGACGCTGACGCGCAGGTCGTCCACTTCGACGTCTTCGTACAGGGCGTCCTCCAGCCTGCCCCACAAGCCGTCGCGGGCGGCCTGGTTGAACGCGTCCAGCTGCGGGGTGATGTTGGTGAAGAAGAAGGAATCGCGGTTCGCGCGGTCGGCTTCCTCCCGCGACCCCCACAGCAGGTCGGCCCGCCGGGCCAGGTGGCCGCGGTCGAGGCGGTTGCCCCGGTACAGCTCGTCGCCGTGCTGGGCGTCGGCGGGCAGGCGGGGGTCCTTGGTGAACGGGATGCCGGTGCGCGGCAGCTTGAGCAGGCCTGCGCCGTCGATGTTCCAGGCCACCCAGAAGGCGAACCGCCGCTGGGCCGAGAGCGCCAGCGAGAAGTGCGTGTAGTCGATGGTGGTCGAGCCGTCCAGCTCGACGGCGTCGGCGGCCGGGTCCAGGGCGGGGACGGCGACGTCGACGCCCAGGAAGCCCGGGTCGTAGCCGACGGCGGCGGCTTCGGCGCCCTCCGGCCTGGTCAGCGTGATGCCGAGCTTGTCGAACACCGACTTGGGCAGGCAGGCCAGCGCGTGCTCGTCGGGGTCGCCGGTGCCCTCGCCCGCGAAGTGCAGGCCCGCCAGCACACCGGAGGGCCTGCCGCCGCTCTTGGCCAGCCACGCCGAACCGGAGTCGCCGCCGCGGCTGATCTCGCCGTCGGCGGCGCGCCTGGCCGGGTCGGGGCCGATCTCGATGCCGCCGATCTCGCGGATGCCGACGCCGTCGCCGTAGTCGAGGCGGGCGAGCACGTCCACCCGGCGTACCACGCCGTGCGTGACGGCGGTGGTGCGACCGCTCTTGACCACCTTGTCGCCCAGCTCGGGGTCGCCGAGGTCGGTGGGCACGACGTCGAGGTCGAGCACCGACGGGTCGAGTCCGCGTCCGCTCACCGACACCACGGCGCAGTCGCCCGCCACACCCAGGTGTGAGCGGACCAGCGTGCCGAGCGCGTTGAGCGCGGTGCGGTTGTCGTCGTGGGCGCCCGGCTGGACGACGGTGTCGCCGAGCGCTCCGCCCGCGCCGTGCAGGACGTGCCAGTTGCTCAGCAGGTAGGGCTCGCCGGTCTCGCGGTCATAGACCACCGCGCCCGCCGTGCCGCAGGTGATCGTCGGGTGGCCGACGCTGACGCCGGGCCGCACGGGGTCGACGCGCGCTGTGCGCGGATCGGGTGATTCCGCTTCCACCACCCGGATCGCGGGGCGGTACGTGCGCTCGATCACATCGGTCGGCACCGCGACCCCCGCGACCTCGACCGATTCCGGCAGCGGGGCGGTGTCGAGGCCGCCGAGCGCCTCCGGCGCCGCCTTGGTCCCGACGGTGAACTGCACGCACAGCTCGGTGGTGCGCTTGCCGCCGCGCACCTTGTGCCCGATCCCGATCGACGTGACGTTCGGGTCCCGCAGGTAGCTGGAGCCGCGCAGGCGGACGAAGGAGCGCAGCGCGGCGGACAGGTCCGGGTCGGGGGTTTTCTTCTTGGCGGACATGGCGGTTCCTTCACTACAGTGGGGTGCGCCGACCATGCCCGCGCGCGTCGTCCGACGACAAGAGTCCGCGGTCATCGATCACCGGGTGTTGCCCTTTGGGCACCCCGCGCTGGCCCAAACGGGTGTCACGCGGTGCAATGGGGGCGTCACTTGCGCCAATGGGTGAACGGGTACGCTCCAAATGCGCGGACCGCAGGGGATCGCTGGCTCTCCGTAAGTTCGATCATGATGAGCCGGAGATGATCACTCGGTGGGGCGACGACCGGACAGTGGGATGGCTGGGAAGGGAAACGTGAAGCTGACAAGCGGTCCGCAGCAGCAGGCCGACACGCGTGCGACCACGACCATCCGCTCACGGTTGACCGGTGTGGTCGTCGTCCCCAGCGTGATCCTCCTGGTGATGTGGGCGGTGTTCTCCTCCTACACCGTTTTCGACGGCATCTACCTGAAGGCCGTCGCCAGCGGTGTGAAGGACGCCTCCATCCCCGGCCTGAACGCCTTCAACGCCCTGCAGCGCGAGCGGCAGCTGACCATGGCTGTCCTCAACACCAACAACCCGGACAGCGTCGGCCTGGAGAACCAGCAGCGCACCACCGACCGCGCCGTCGGCGAGCTGCAGACCGCGATGACCGAGCTGGCCGCCAACGCGCCCGCCGAGATCAGCGTCAAGGTCCAGGCCCTCAACGACGTGCTCGGCCCGCTGGAGCAGCGCCGCGCCCAGGTCTCCGGCGGCACCGCCAACGCCGACGACATCTACCGGTACTACAACAGCCTTCTGGACGCCGGTTCCCAGCTGTTCGACACGCAGGCCCGCATCACCCCGGACGCCGTCGTGCAGCAGGAGGCGATGGACGCCGTCGACCTCTTCCGCGCCAGCGACCAGATGTCACGCGCCTCCTCCATCGCCGCGGCCGCCATCGGCGCGGGCCAGTTCACCCCGGCCCAGCACGTCGAGTTCACCTCGCTGGTCGGTTCCTACCGCTCCACACTGGCCACCGCCGCGCCGACGACGGTCGACCCCGTCCGCGAGCAGCTGCGCGCGCTCACCACCGGTGAGACCTGGGAGCGCCTGGCCGCCGCGGAGAACCGGCTGGTCGGCGCCGCGCCGCCGCGCCAAGACCCCGACGGCGAGGAGAACACCGAGCCGCCCAGCCTGCCGGTCGGCGCCGCGGACTGGCAGAACGTCAGCAGCCGCGTCTCCGACGAACTGCTGAAGATCACCACCGAGCAGAGCATCGCGGCCGTGCAGCTCGGCCTCGACCGCGCCGACCAGCAGTTCACCGAGGTCATCGTCGGCAGCCTCATCGCGCTGCTCGCCGTCGTCGGCGGCATCGTGATGGCCGTGCGGATCTCCCGCAGGCTCGTCAACAAGGCGCTGGTGACCCGCCTGGAGCAGCTGAAGAACGACTCGCTGCGCCTGGCCCACGAACGCCTGCCCACCCTCGTCGACCGGCTCCGCCAGGGCGACCGCGTCGACGTCGCCGCCGAGGTCCCGCCGCTGGACTACGGCACCGACGAGATCGGCCAGGTGGCGGACGCGTTCAACGCCGCCCAGTACACCGCCGTCGCCGCCGCGGTGAAGGAGTCCCAGGCGCGCGAAGGTGTCAACCGCGTCTTCCTCGGCATCGCCCACCGCCACCAGGGGCTGGTGCACCGCCAGCTCAAGATCCTGGACCGGATGGAGCGCGAGGAGGAGAACCCCGAGCACCTCGACTCGCTCTTCCAGCTCGACCACCTGGCCACCCGCGCCCGGCGCAACGCCGAGAACCTGATCATCCTCGCCGGCGAGCAGCCGGGACGGCAGTGGCGCAAGCCGGTGCGGCTGCTGGACATCCTGCGCGCCGCCGTCGCCGAGACCGAGCAGTACGTGCGCGTGCGCGTCAACCAGGTGCCGGACGTGTCGCTGCACGGCGTCGCCGTCGCCGACACCATCCACCTGGTCGCCGAGCTGGTCGACAACGCCGCGTCGTTCTCCCCGCCGCGCTCGCAGGTCGAGGTGTACACCAGCCAGGTCTCCGGCGGCGTCGTCGTGGAGATCGAGGACCACGGCCTCGGCATGACGCCCGAGGACCGCGACCAGGCCAACCGGATGCTGGCCCACCCGCCGGAGTTCGACGCGATGGCGCTGCGCGGGGAATCCCGCCTCGGCCTGTTCGTCGTCGCCCGACTGGCCGCCCGCCGCTCGATCCGGGTGGAACTCCGCGAATCCCCGTACGGTGGAACCGTGGCCCTGGTCTTCCTCCCCGCCGACATCGTCGCCGACACGGTCGAGTCGACCAGCGAGCCCGAGCCGCCCAGCCCCCGGCCGCGCAAGCCCGTCGAGCGCAGGCAGGGCACCGTGCCCGCCGCGCGCGAGCCCTCGTCGGCAGCCGTGCTCACCCAGCACGCGCCGCCCGGGCGCTCGCACCGCTGGGCCGACGACGAGCAGGTCGAGGCCCAGTGGCCGGTCGAGGACGAGGAGCTCCCGGCACACCGCGTGGCCGCTGAGGAGAACGGAGCCGGTCTGTCCCCGTACCGGGCTGATCTGCCCAGTCACGAAGAACACCCGCCCAAGCCGGCCACCAATGGCAACGGCGGTCGACCCTCTCTGCCGCGCAGGCAACGCCAGCAGAACCTGGCGCCGCAGCTGCGCGGGGAGCCGCTGCTCCCCGACTGGTCCGACGCTGTCGGACCAGACGATGAGGAGGGCTCCGCCGAGCGGGTCCGCGACACCATGTCCGCGTTCCAGCGCGGCACCCGGCAGGCGCGCGACGCCGAGCCCGGGGTCGAGTCATGATCGTCGGCAGTTTGTCCTTTAACCCTGGGAAGGACCGCGCAAGGTGAACGACAAGATCGGCCAGGACCAGCAGCTGAACTGGCTTTTGGACGACCTGGTTCGCCGGGTCGTCGGCATCCGCCACTCGGTCGTGCTGTCCGCGGACGGCCTGCTGCTCGGGCGCTCCGCCGAATTGTCCAAAGACGACTCCGAGCACCTGTCCGCCATGGCCTCGGCGTTCCAGAGCCTGGCGCGCGGGACCGGCCGCCACTTCGGCGGCGGCCAAGTCCGCCAGACGATCGTCGAGATGGACCACGCCTTCCTTTTCGTCACCGCGGCGGGCCGAGGCGCCTGCCTCGCTGTCCTCGCCGAGGAGGACGCCGACGTCGGCATGATCGCCTACGAGATGAACATGCTGGTCAAGCGGGTCGGCGCCCACCTGGCGTCGGCTCCCCGCTCGGGCGCGGGACCCGCGGCGCCCGGCCAGCCACCCATGGCGGTGCCGGGCCGCAGGCCGTCGTAGGGCGGTGGGATGAACCCGGACCACGACTGGTGGTACGACGAAGCGGCCGGACCGCTGGTCAGACCGTACGCGATGACCCGCGGCCGCACCCGGGCGAACACGCCCAACCTGAATCTGGTCACCCAGGTCAGGGCGGCCGCACCCCCCACCGATCCGGGGTCGCTCAGCCCTGAGCACCTCCAGATCCTGGAGATCTGCACAGCCCCGCTTTCCGTCGCCGAGGTCGCGGCCTACCTCGACGTCCCGCTCGTGGTCGCCAAGGTCCTCCTCGGCGACCTCATCGAGCGCGGCCACATCGCCGCGGGCGCGCTGTTCCAGACCTCCGACATCAACGACACCACGTTCCTGCAGGCCGTACTCGATGGCATTCGGAGGATCTGAACAGGTGAGCGAGACGCCGCTGATCCCCACCTCGATCAAGATCGTGGTGGCGGGCGGATTCGGGGTCGGCAAGACCACATTGGTCAACACCGTCTCCGAGATCCCGCCGCTACGCACCGAAGAGGTGCTGACCGAGGCCAGCGTCGGAGTCGACGAGATGGTGGCGGGCAAGGAAACCACCACCGTCGCCCTGGACTTCGGCCGGATCACGATCAACGCCAGGGTGGTGCTGTACCTCTTCGGCACCCCAGGCCAGAACCGCTTCTGGTTCATGTGGGACGAACTGGCCCACGGCGCCCTGGGAGCCATCGTGCTGGTCGACACCCGCAGACTCGACTCCAGCTTCCCGTCGATCGACTTCTTCGAGCGGCGCGGCATCCCCTTCATCGTCGCGGTCAACGAGTTCGACGGCTCATGGCCCCACACGACAGAAGAAGTCCGCCTCGCTTTGGACATCGACCGAGGCATCCCGATCGTCCCCTGCGACGCCCGAGACCGGGAGTCGGCGAAGCGGGTCTTGGTGGAACTGGTCCAGCACACGATGCGCAGGTTGGAACGCGCGCCGGTATAGCTCCGGGCCTTGGCCGCCGACCACCCTCCCAACGCCACGCGCGTCTGCCTTGTGTCCGATGGCGCGGAGCGCGGGTATGTCGCGTGTGGAGGGTGGCCGGCGCGCCCTGTGTGGAGGGTTGCTGGTGTTGGTCGGTGGCGGAATGGTGCCGGGGTGCGGGCTACGGCGCCACTGGCTCGGTGCGGCAGTGGAAGTGGCGTAGGAGGGGTGGGGCTGAGACCAGGCGTTGGCCGGGGACTGACTCGGGGGACGTGGCGATCTCGGCGATCACTTCGGCCACGTACTCCAGGTGGCTCTGCGTGTACGTCCGCCTCGGGATCGCCAAGCGGACCAGTTCGTAAGGGGCGGGCTTGACCAGTGTGCCGGTTTCGTCTTCCACGCCGAGGTACAGCGACCCCAGTTCGGCGCACCGGATGCCGCCCGCCACGTACAGCTCGCACGCCAGCGCGTGACCCGGGTACTGCGCTGGGGTCAGGTGGGACAGGAGCCGTCCCGCGTTGAGGTACAGCGCGTGCATTCCCGGTGGACGCACGATGGAGACGCCCGCCTTCTCGATCAGCGACGCCAGGTGCTCGGCCTGCCCGGCCCGCGCGCGCAGATAGTCGGGTTGGACGACCTCCTCCAAGCCGACGGCGATCATCTCCAGGTCGCGGCCCGCCAGGCCGCCGTACGTGCGGAAGCCCTCGGTCGCGATCAGCACGGCCTCGCAGCGGGTGGCCAGGTCTGGATCGCGGAGGGCGAGGAAGCCGCCCATGTGCACGATCGCGTCCTTCTTCAGGCTGGCCACGGCGCCGTCGGCGAGGTCGAAGGCGGCGCGGGCGACCTCGGTGGGGGTCTTGTCGGACCAGCCGGGCTCGCGCTGGATGACGAGCCAGGCGTTCTCGGCGAAGCGGGCGGCGTCGAGGATGAAGGGGACGCCGTGGGCGCGGGTGATGGCGGCGGCGGCTTCGAGGTTGGCCATCGAGACCGGCTGGCCGCCGCCGCCGTTGTTGGTGATCGTCATGACGACCACCGCCACCTCGGTGGGGCCCTCCAGGGCCTCGGCCAGCGCGACGAGGTCGATGTCGCCCTTGAACGGCGTGTCGCTGTCGAGGTCGGCGGCCTCGGGGCAGGGCAGGTCGACGGCGGTGCCGCCGGAGAGGTGCACGTTGGCGCGGGTGGTGTCGAAATGGGTGTTCGACACGCTCAGCTGGCCCGGGGCGATGAGCGCGCCGAACAGGATTCGCTCGGCTGCCCTGCCCTGGTGCACCGGAAGAATGTGCTCGAATCCGGTGAGGGAGGCGACGGCGTCGCGGAATCGGTAATAGGAGCGTGCGCCCGCATATGTTTCGTCGCCGAGGGCGGCGGCCGCTTGCTGTGCGGCGGAAAGGGCGCCGGTTCCCGAATCGCTGAGCAGGTCAATGGTGATCTGGTCGGCGTTGAGGTTGAACGGGTTGTAACCCGCCGCCCGCATCGCGGCAGTGCGCTCGTCGCGGGTGAGCACCGGAATGGGCTCCACGACTTTGATGCGGTACGGCTCCATCAGCGGCACTTGCGCCCTCGTTCCCTGCTCGTCCTGCCACCGGCCCGTCTCGGGCCGGTCACGCCGCCCCGACGCGGTGGCGCGCTGTGGTGACCCCGTACGCCTCACTGGACAGGTACACCGTCATCCCGGGGTGCGGCGGACCCGTGCGCAGCGACAGGTGCGCGATCAGCCCGCGGCCGTCGGCCAGGTCGCGGCCGCGCACGGCGTCCACCGCCGCGCGCACCGCGGTGTCCGGCAGGCCGTAACGCTTGGCCAGCGACATGGTCCTGGCCAGCGCTTCGGCGTCGTCGCCGACGTAGTCGCGGATCGGGACGTAGAGGGAGTACCCGCTGGGCACCGCGCCGTCGCCGGGAAGGAAGGTGTAGGCCGAGACCAGCGGCCTGCCCTGGCACGGACCGTCGGTGCCCGCGGCGGCTGCGCAGAACTCGGCCACTTCGGCCGGGTCGCCGTCGCGGCTGACGGCCGCGGCGCGGCACGCGTCGGCGGTGGTGGCCGCGGTGTGCGAGACGTAGACCTTGGCCCGGGCGTCCGGGCGGTCGTCGAGGTCGAGTGCGAAGAACGAGTAGTCATCCACAGTGGAGAGCCCGCGCAGGGCGGCGCGGATGGTGCGCTCACCGCCGATGAACCCGATGCGGTCCAGCGCGGTGGCGACCAGGTCGCCGGCCTGCGCCCGGCCGCGGGCGTGCGGATTCAGGTACACCTTGAGCATCGGGCCTGTGTCCGGGCGCGCGACCAGGGAGAACCAGACGGAGAACGGCTCCGCGGGCGTGCTGGTCAGGAACGGGCCCGCGACGTCGGCGAGCCGCTCGATCGACAGCGGGACCTTCGCCGACAGCGCGTGCACGGCGCTCAGCGCCGCGATCTGGTTGCCCAGTGGGGACGGAGCGTCGGCCACGCACTCCACCAGCAGCCGCAGCGTGGGGACGCCGTGCTGGTCGAAGGCCACTGAGTACTCGACGGGGGAGTGGTCATCGGCGATCTCGGACGGCCACGGTGGACTGCCGAGCGGCCAGCCCGCCGCGGCGCCGAGCAGGTCGGGGAGCAGTGCGCACACCTGCGCCGTCGTCGTCGCCCCCAGGCCAATCGCCGCACCGAGCGATCGCAATTGGGCGTCCGCATATGCGCCGAGTGATTTCGCACTCATCCAGACTCCGAGTTTCCGCCCGCGATCAGCTGAGGTTCGCTGGCAAACGTACGGGTGATACTGAGCGGAAGCTACCCGCCAAGTTGGTGACATCCTCGGGCGGCTGCCCTCACACAGGGTAAGAGATTGGGCCGAACGAATGTCTCCTTGTCTGGTCCACATAGGGTGTGATAAGGACCCGTTTTCGTGACGCAGGGTGTCTGAACCCTAATTGATGGAATCTGGCAGCTATTTGTCGAATTGGTTACCGGCGGCCGTCCTGAACTGTACGGATCGGACTGTCCGGACAGGTGATGGCGAACCGGTCGCGCTCTGTCATGATCACGTGGCGTGGTCGTCCGGTCGCGGAAGCGATCTTCGTCACGTTCGTCCGGTGACCCGATGTTCCCGGGACGCGCTCACAGGTGCCTTTCAGCCTGTTTGCCTACTCTGTCTGGTTGTGGAGCCCGATCGCAGACTTCCCCTGGCCGGGCTGGTCGCGCTGGCGGGCGGCATCGGGATGTTCCTCGCCCTGCACGTGCTGCCGCCGACCAGCGACATCAGCCCTGTGCGGCGCACGCTGAGCGAGTACGCCCTCGGCACCAGCAAGTGGGCCTTCGACCTCGCGGTCGTGCTCATCGCCCTCGGCTCGGCGCTGGTGTTCGCCGAACTGCTGCGCCGCGGGCACGGCCGGGTCGCCGTCGCGCTCGGCGCGGTGTGGGTGGCCAGCCTCGTGCTGGTGGTCGTCTTCACCAAGACGAACTGGTCGGTCGGGCCGAGCATCGGCGGCACCATCCACCGCTACGCCAGCGTCACGGCCTTCCTGTCGCTGCCGCTGGCCGTGCTCGCCGCTGCCGGCGCGGTGTTCCCCGCCGCGGCGGCGTGGCGGTGGCTGGCCCGTCTCCTCAGCGCCGCGTCACTGCTCTGGTTCGGCACGATCGTGGTCGGGGTGGTCAACATGGCCATGGGCGGGGTGAGCTGGTGGCGGTTCGTCCCGCTCGGTCTGGTGGAGCGGATGATCGCGGGCTTCGGCGTCGCCGCGCTCGCGGTGCTCGTCGTCGGTCTGGTCAGGACTGGCCCGCGGGCAGCAATCCCACGGTGAACGTGGTCGCTGCCGCGGTCAGCAGCGAGACCAGCTCGGCCACCGGTGTGCCGGAGAGCCGGTCGCGCCAGTCCGTCGCCGCCGCCTCGACGTCCAGCCCGCCGTCGGACACCGCGACGGCGGAGATCCGCAGCCCCTTGGGCAGCGCGACGGGAATGTCCACGGGGGCCGGTGCGATCGCCCGGCTCCACCGGCCGAGGCGCACCGCCACCGGCCGGGCCCGCAGCCGGTCACCGTCCACTTCGGGCACCACCCGTAGCGCGCCCGGCCACGGCCGCCGCCGCACCCACACCTGCCCGCCCAGCACCCGCGCCGAGAGCCGCGCGTCGGCCGCGGCCACCGCCGCGGCGACCGCGTCCGGGGAGATCCGCGCCGCGAGCCGGATCTCGCCGACGACCACCTTCGTCGAGAGCGGACCGGCGAAGCGCACGTCGTGGCAGCGCACCTCCAGCCGCTCCAGCGGCAGTCCCGGCCACCCCACGTCCCGCGCGGAGAACAGCACCGACCCGACCCGGCCCTGAGCCAGGCCGACGGTGTCGCCGGACACCGCCAGGTCCACCACCGTCATCGGCACGGCGCGGTCGGCGGCGCGCACGGTCACCCGCCGGTCCCGGAGCCGCTCGGCCGCGACGCGCACCGCGGCTTCGAGCACCCCGGCGGGCGTCGTCGGCACCGGCAGGATCGCCCGGCCCGCCGACAGCAGCGCGTCGAGCCCGCGCAATGGCGACCAGTCGGGGAACACCGACCCAGTCTCACCCATCGGCGCGACGCCGACTCGGCCGGGCGGCCCAGCCGGTGGACATCCCGCGCGTCCGTGCGCCGGCCGTCACGCCCGGGCGACTAGGATCGCCAAGCCCTGTTCGAGCCGCGAGTTCACCATGGAGTCGGGTGCATGGACCTGTCCGTGACAGCACGCGACGTCGTCAACGTGCTGTTGGTCGAGGACGACGCCGGGGACGCCCTGCTCGTGGAGGAGCTGCTCTCCGACGGCGACGCCGAGGTGCGGCTCACCACGGTGCGGACCGTCGCTGAGGCCAGGCACTGCCTGGAAGGCCAGCACGGGCAGCACTGCGTGCTGCTCGACCTGGACCTGCCCGACGCCACCGGTCTTGAGGCGCTGCGCGTGCTGGACGGCCCGGAGGGCGTGGCCGTCGTCGTGCTGACCGGCCGCTCCGACGCCCAGCTCGGGGTCGCGGCCGTCGCGGCGGGCGCCCAGGACTACCTGCTCAAGGGTGAGGTCGACGGCGACCTGCTCGCCCGCGTCATCCGCTACGCCGTCGGCCGCGTCCGGGCCGAGGACATGCAGCGCCAGCTGCGCGAGGAGCGGCTGCTGGCGATGGAGAAGGCCCGCCTGGAGCGCGGCCTGCTGCCCTCCCCGCTGCTGGACGACCCCCGGCTGCAGGCCGACTTCCGCTACCAGCCGGGCCGCCAGCGCGCGCTGCTCGGCGGCGACTTCTACGACGTGGTCCAGTCCGCCGACGGCACCGTCCACGCCATGGTGGGCGACGTGTGCGGGCACGGCCCCGACGAGGCCGCGCTCGGGGTCTACCTGCGCGTCGCCTGGCGCACGATGGTGCTGGCCAGCAGACCGGTGGACGAGGTGTTCAACACGATGCAGCGCATCCTCGTCCACGAACGCCACCTCGACGGCCTCTTCGCCACCATCTGCACGCTGTCGGTCGCCCCGGACCGCGAGACCGCCGAGCTGCGCATGGCGGGCCACCCCGCGCCCGTGCTGCTCACCCCCGACGGCGCCACCCTGCTCAGCGCGCCCATCGGCATCCCGCTCGGCGTGGTCGAGTCCGCGTCCTGGGCGGCGCGCACGGTCGAACTGGGCCCCCAGTGGTCGGTGTTGATGTTCACCGACGGCCTGATCGAGGGCCGCGTCGGCGAGGGCCCCGAGCGCCTCGGCCCCGAGCGCCTGGCCGGGCTGGCGGGCCGCTTCGCCGCCGAGGGCGGGGACTGGCGGGCCACCCTGCTCGACGACCTGGTCAGAGCGGTGTGCGAGCTGAACCGCGGCGACCTGGTGGACGACGTCGCGGCGCTCATGCTCACCCGGGTCGCCGACGACGCCGGTTTCGCCGATGCCTAGGGCCGGGAAGAACCGCTGGTCGCTGCGCCGCTGGATCACCGTCACCATCGGCGCGGCCATCGCGCTGTGCGTGGCTGGCATCGTGCTCGGCGCCATCACCATCGCCCGCCTGTCGGACGCCCGAGTCGACCTGGTCGACCGGATCGACCCCGCATTGCAGCACGCGCTGCGCCTCGACGCCGCGCTCGTGGACCAGGAGACCGGGGTCCGCGGGTTCGCGCTCAGCCAGCACGCGGACTTCCTCGCCCCGTACACCCTCGGCCTTGAGCGGGCGGAGGCCGCCGAGGCCAGCCTGCGCGGCGTGGCCGGGGGCATGCCGGGTGTGCTCGACCGGCTGAACGAACTCGACAGGCTCGCGCAGCAGTGGCGCGACTTCTACGCCGAGCCGGTCGTCACCGCCGCCATACCGGGGGACGACAGCCTGATCGCGGATCGGGTGACCGCTGCCAAGGCGATGTTCGACCAGGTGCGGGCCACCTCGGCCGATCTCCAGCGCGAGCTGGAGTCGGTCAGGATCATCGGGCGCGATGTGCTGGACGACTCGGCGAGCCAGGTCACCTGGGTGTCCATCGGGCTCGCGGTCATGCTGCTGCTCGTCTTCGTCGTGCTCATCCTGGTGCTGCGCTCGGCTTTCGTCGGCCCGCTGACCAGCCTGGCAGGGCAGGTGCGCAAGGTCGCCGACGGCGACTTCCAGCACGCGCCGAAGGTGGGCGGGCCGCGCGAGATCGTCGTGCTCGCCCAAGACGTGGACTCCATGCGCCAGCGCATCGTCGACGAGCTGGCCGCCCAGCGCGACATCAACGCCGAGCTGGACCTGCGCACCGAGGACCTGGCCAGGTCCAACAGCGAGCTGGAGCAGTTCGCCTACGTCGCCTCGCACGACCTGCAGGAGCCGCTGCGCAAGGTCGCGAGCTTCTGCCAGCTGCTGGAGCGCCGCTACAAGGGCCAGCTGGACGAGCGCGCCGACCAGTACATCGGTTTCGCCGTCGACGGGGCGAAGCGGATGCAGATCCTGATCAACGACCTGCTCGCCTTCAGCCGCGTCGGCAGGCACGTCAACGACCACGTCTCGGTGCCCACTGGCGCTCTGGTCGACCAGGCGGTGGCCAACCTCAACCACGTGGTCGAGGAGTCCGGCGCGACGGTCGAGAAGGGCGAGCTGCCCGTGGTGCGCGGTGAGGCCGCGCTGCTGACCGCCGTCTTCCAGAACCTCGTCGGCAACGCCGTGAAGTTCCGCGGCGAGGACCCGCCGCGCATCGCCGTGGCCGCGGTGCGCGACGGCGAGTTCTGGGAGTTCACCTTCAGCGACAACGGGATCGGCATCCAGCCCGAGTACGCCGAGCGGGTCTTCGTCATCTTCCAGCGGCTGCACCCCAAGGACGAGTACCCGGGAACCGGCATCGGCCTGTCGATGTGCCGCAAGATCATCGAGTACCACGGTGGCCGGATCTGGCTCGACCCGGAGTACGCTCCCGGGACGCGGTTCCGCTTCACCCTCCCGGCGATCGATACCCTGGCCGGTGAGGACGCCGAGGCGCCCGAGACACCGGACGTGAGCGAGGAAACCCAGTGACCGGATCGAACCTGAAGGCCATCGACGTCCTGCTCGTCGAAGACGACGAGGGCGACGTGCTGATGACCCGGGAGGCGTTCGAGCACTACAAGATCCGCAACGAGCTGCACGTCGTCCGCGACGGCGAGCAGGCCGTGCAGTTCCTGCGCAAGGAGGGCCAGTTCTCCGACGCGCCGCGCCCGGACCTGGTCCTGCTCGACTTGAACCTGCCCCGCTTCGACGGCCGCCAGGTCCTCGCCGAGATCAAGGCCGACGACTCGCTGCGCTCGATCCCGATCGTGGTGCTGACGACGTCGGAGGCCGAGGAGGACATCGTCCGCAGCTACCAGCTGCACGCCAACGCCTACGTCACCAAGCCGGTGGACTTCGACCGCTTCATCGAGGTCATCCGCAAGATCGATGAGTTCTTCGTGACGGTCGTCAAGCTGCCGTGATCACCACGCGGCGGGCTGGAAGTCCTTGAGGAACACCCCGTACAGGTCCTCTCCGGCCTCGCCGCGCACGATCGGGTCGTAGACCCTGGCGGCTCCGTCGACCAGGTCCAGCGGGGCGTGGAAGCCTTCGGTGGCCAGGCGTTCCTTCGTCGGGGCGGGCCGCTCGTCGGTGATCCAGCCGGTGTCGACGGCGGTCATCAGGATGCCGTCGCGGTAGAGGTCCTCGGCGCTCGTGCGGGTCAGCATGTTGAGCGCGGCCTTGGCCATGTTCGTGTGCGGGTGTCCCGCCCCCTTGTAGCCGCGCGCGAACACGCCCTCCATCGCCGAGACGTTCACCACGTACTTGCGCCGCGCGGGGGAGCGCCGCATGGCCTCCCGCAGCCTGCTGACGAGGATGAACGGCGCGGTCTGGTTGCACAGCTGCACTTCCAGCAGCTCGACCGGGTCCACATCGTGCACTTTGTGCGTCCAGCTGTTCACCGCGTGCGGGTCGGGCACGAGCCCGCCCGCGTCGATGCCGTCCGCCGTGCCCGCGGTGAGCGCCTTGCGGGCGATGTCCATGGCGGCTAGCTGGTGCTCGGCGGTGACCATGCCGGTGATGGCGGCCGGGTGCGCCCGGTCGGCGCGGCCGAGCGAGACCAGCTCGGGCAGCGGCCCGCTGGGCAGCGGCGCCGACTCCGCGGCCAGCAGCGGCGCGTAGGCGGCCGAGCTGCGCCGCACGGTCTGCGCGGCGTTGTTGATGAGGATGTCCAGCGGCCCGGCGGCGCACAGCAGGTCGGCGAGCCCGACGACCTGGGCGGGGTCGCGCAGGTCGATGCCGACCACGCGCAGCCGGTGCAGCCAGTCGGCGCTGTCGTGCTCGGCGGTGAAGCGGCGCACCGCGTCGGCGGGGAAGCGCGTGGTGATCGTGGTGTGCGCGCCGTCGCGCAGCAGCCGCAGCGCGATGTACATGCCGATCTTGGCCCGCCCGCCGGTGAGCAGGGCCGCGCGTCCGGTGAGGTCGGCGCCCGCGTCGCGCTTGGCGCGGTTGACGGTGGCGCAGGCGGGGCAGAGCTGGTGGTAGAAGGCGTCGACCGCGGTGTAGCGCTGCTTGCAGACGTAGCAGGCGCCCGCCCTGATGAGCGTTCCGGCCGTCGCGCCGGGGGTGGCCGAGACCAGCGGAATGCCGCGGGTCTCGTCATCGATGCGCTGCGGCGAACCGGTGGCCGTCGCCGCGATCACGGCGCGGTCGGCGGCCAGTTCGGCGGCCCGCTTGGCGGCTTTGCGCTGCTTGCGGACGGCCTTGAAGATGCCCGCCGTGGCCCGCCGGACCGCGACGGCGTGCGGGTGGTCGTCGGGGAGCGACTCGACCTCGGAGAGGACCTGCAGGCAGGTCTGGAGGCGGTCGTCGTCAATGCCGGTCATGGGGTCCCCGTACTGAAGGCCGTGCTGTTCGTCGCCGCCCATCGTAGAAGCGGCGCGAACCCCGTCCTGCCGCGCCCAGGCCACCGGCGCGGCAGGACGGAAGACGCTCAGTCGCTCTGCAGCTCCGAGAGCGCGGCCTTGACCTTCTCCAGCTCCGCTTCCAGCTCGGCCATGCGGGCGCGGTGCTGCTCGCGGGCGGTCTCCAGGACCGACTCGATCGCGGTGGCGATGTCGGTGTGGAGTTCGGCGGCGGCGCGGGAGACGGCGGCGGCGGGGATCTCCAGGCCCTGCAGGACGCGCTTGCCGCCCTGGGTCAGCTCGGCCTGCCAGTCGCCGTCGGCGGTGCCGGTGACCGTCAGGGTCAGCTCGACGGTGCGGGTCTTCTTGGCGGTGCTGGCCACCTTCGGCGCGCGCGGCTTCTTCGCCGGGGCGGGGGGCTCCGGCTTCGCCTCGGGGGCCTTCCTCTCGGCGGCGGCCGGGGCCTCGGCAGGCTCGGCTGCCGGAGCCGGGTCCGGGGTCGCCTGCGGCTCGGTCGACCCCGTCGCTTGCGGGGCTGCCACGGGCACGGTCTCGGTATCGATGGACACCATCCACTCCCTCTCAGGACTCGCTGGACCGGAGTGAATTAGAACACCCGTTCGGATCGGGGCGTGCGCCGGGTCAGGCCGCCCGGAAGGTCGGCAGGTCGGCGGCCAGATCCGTCAGGACGGCCACGTTGTGGTCGAAGGCGGTGCCCGCCTCGGCGATCACCTCGGCCCGCTCGGCCGCCGACCACGGCGCGGTGTCCAGCAGCTCGCGGTAGCGCTTGCGGAAGGTCGGCACGGGGGCGATGGCGCTGAAGTCGTAGAAGCGGGCGCCCGCGTCGGTGAAGCCGTGCTGGGAGCGCAGCTGCGCGCGCACCACCTGGCCGCCCGCGATGTCGCCCAGGTACCGGGTGTAGTGGTGCGCCACGAACGCGGTGGGGGAGACCGCCGCGACCTCCGTGAGCCTCGCCACATACGCCGCGGTGGACGGGCGCTGCTCGACGCGGTCGCGCCAGTCGGGGCCGATCAGCTCGGCGAGGTCGTCGGCGAGCGCGGGCACCCGGCGCAGGCCGTCGACGACGAAGCGGCCCGCCACGGGGTGCTCGGCCATCGCCTCGCCCGCGGCTTCCAGCGCGGTGTAGATGAAGTAGTGCTGGCTGGCCAGCGCGGTGTACCCGGCCAGGTTCAGCCGACCCTCCACCAGCGCCTCGACGAACACCGAGCCCTGCGCGCGGGCGTGCCCGTCCTCGATCGCCATCCGCAGGCCCCGCGAGAACGGCTCGGCCACCTGGTCGGTCGTCATGCTGCCCCTTCCCGCTGAGCTGCTTAGGCGATGCTAACCAAAATGGCTGACGGCGGAAACCGTGATGACGGGCCCATTACCCTTGGCGCTGAGATGAGCACCGACCTCGACGCCTCCCCCGGCGAGCTGCGCGACCGCCTGGGCGGGCTGATGGCCCACGACTCCGACCGCCTCGCCCGCAGGCTCGACGGCGTCCGCAGGCTGCGCGACAAGCACAAGCGCCGCGCCGTGCTGGCCCGGATCGGGGCCGACGTGGCCTCCGCCGAGGCCAGGGTGGCCGCCCGCCGGGCCGCCGTGCCGGTTCCGGAGTACCCGGAGGAGCTGCCGGTCAGCGCCAAGCGCGCCGACATCATGGCCGCCATCCGCGAGCACCAGGTGGTGATCGTCGCGGGCGAGACGGGCTCGGGGAAGACCACGCAGATCCCCAAGATGTGCCTGGAGCTGGGGCGGGGTGTCACCGGTCACATCGGGCACACGCAGCCGCGCCGCATCGCCGCGCGCACGGTGGCCGAGCGCGTCGCCGAGGAGCTCAAGACCGAGCTGGGCGGGGTCGTCGGCTGGAAGGTCAGGTTCACCGACCAGGTCGGGCCGACCACGCTGGTGAAGCTGATGACCGACGGCATCCTGCTCGCCGAGATCCAGCACGACCGGCTGCTGCGCCAGTACGACACGATCATCATCGACGAGGCGCACGAGCGCAGCCTCAACATCGATTTCCTGCTGGGCTACCTCTCGCGCCTGCTGCCCGAGCGCCCGGACCTCAAGGTCGTCATCACCTCGGCGACGATCGACCCGGAGCGCTTCTCCCGGCACTTCGGCGACGCGCCGATCGTGGAGGTCTCCGGCCGCACCTACCCCGTGGAGGTGCGCTACCGGCCGCTGGTCGACCCCGAGGACCCCGACGCCGACCCCGACCGCGACCAGGTGCAGGGCATCCTCGACGCGGTGGACGAGCTGCAGGCCGAAGGCCCCGGCGACATCCTGGTGTTCCTCTCCGGCGAGCGCGAGATCCGCGACGCCGCCGAGGCGCTGGCGGCCCGCAAGCTGCGCGACACCGAGATCCTGCCGCTCTACGCGCGCCTGTCCTCCGCCGAGCAGCACCGGGTGTTCCAGGCGCACCGGGGCAGGCGGGTCGTGCTGGCCACCAACGTCGCCGAGACATCGCTGACGGTGCCGGGCATCAAGTACGTCATCGACCCCGGCACCGCGCGCGTCTCCCGCTACAGCAACCGGCTCAAGGTGCAGCGCCTGCCGATCGAGCCGGTGTCGCAGGCCTCGGCCAACCAGCGCAAGGGCCGCTGCGGACGCACCTCCGACGGCGTGTGCGTGCGGCTGTACACCGAGGACGACTTCCTGGCCCGCCCGGAGTTCACCGATCCGGAGATCCTGCGCACGAACCTGGCCTCGGTCATCCTGCAGATGACCGCCGCCGACCTCGGCGACATGGCCGACTTCCCGTTCATCGAGCCCCCCGACCGCCGCCACGTCGCCGACGGCGTGAACCTGCTGCACGAGCTGGGCGCGCTCACCAAGGACGGCAAGTCGCTCACCGCCCTCGGCCGCACGCTCGCCCAGCTGCCCGTCGACCCCCGGCTCGGCCGCATGGTCGTGGAGGCGGGCAACACCGGCGCGGTGGCCGAGGTCATGGTGATCGCCGCGGCGCTGTCGATCCAGGACCCGCGCGAGCGCCCGCAGGAGCAGCAGCAGGCCGCGACCGAGAAGCACGCCCGCTTCGCCGACCCCGACTCGGACTTCCTGTCCTACCTCAACCTGTGGAACCACCTGCGCGAGCAGCAGAAGGAGCTGTCCGGCAACCGGTTCAGGAAGACGTGCAAGGCGGAGTTCCTGAACTACCTGAGAATCCGCGAGTGGCAGGACATCCACGCGCAGCTCAAGCAGATCACCCGCCAGCTGGGCATCACCGTCAACGACTCCCCGGCCGAGCCGCGCAACGTCCACATAGCACTGCTGTCCGGGCTGCTCTCGCACGTGGGCTACCGCGACCCGCAGGGCCGGGAGTTCTTCGGCGCGCGCAACGCGAAGTTCGCGGTGTTCCCCGGCTCGACGCTGGCGAAGAAGCCGCCGCGCTGGGTGATGAGCGCCGAGCTGGTGGAGACGACCCGGCTCTGGGGGCGCATCTGCGCGCGCATCGAGCCGGAGTGGATCGAGCCGCTGGCCGGGCACGTCGTCAAGCGCACCTACAGCGAGCCGCACTGGGAGGCCAAGCAGGGCTCGGTGGTCGCGCTGGAGCGGGTGACGCTCTTCGGCCTGCCGATCGTCGTCTCGCGCAAGGTCCAGTACGGCCGCATCGATCCGGAGATGGCGCGCGAGCTGTTCATCCGGCACGCGCTGGTCGAAGGCGACTGGCAGACCCGGCACCGCTTCTTCCACGCCAACCGCGAGCTGCTGGCCGAGGTCGAGGAGCTGGAGCACCGGGCGCGCAGGCGCGACATCCTGGTCGACGACGAGGCGCTGTTCACCTTCTACGACCAGCGCGTCCCCGCCGACGTGGTCTCCGCGCGCCACTTCGACTCGTGGTGGAAGAAGGCCCGCCACAGCGAGCCGGAGCTGCTGACCTACCCCAGGACCCTGCTGGTCAACGACTCCGCGCGCGACCTCACCCCGGAGGCGTTCCCGGACACCATGACCCAGCGCGGCCTGACGCTGCCGCTGACCTACCGCTTCGAGCCCGGCCGCGCCGACGACGGGGTGACCGCGCGGGTGCCGATCGCGGTGCTCAACCAGCTCACCGGCGACGGCTTCTCCCTCACCGTGCCCGGACTGCGCACCGACGCGGTGACGGCGCTGATCCGCTCGCTGCCCAAGCCGCTGCGCCGCGCGTTCGTGCCCGTGCCGGACTTCGCCAAGGCGGTCGTGGCCCGGCTGGCCCCGGACGAGCCGTCGTTGCCCGAGGCGGTGGCCCGCGAGCTGAAGGCGCTGACCGGCGTGGTGATCCCGCGCGAGGCATGGAACCTCGCGGCGGTGCCCGACCACCTGCGCACGACGTTCGAGGTGGTCGACGCCGAGCGGACGCTGGCCACCGGCAAGGACCTGGAGAAGCTCAAGCAGCAGCTCAAGGCCCAGCTGCGCGAGTCGCTGACCGCCGCGACCGACCTGGCCCGCTCCGGGCTCACCGAGTGGAGCGTCGGCGCGCTGCCGAAGGTGGCCAGGACGGCGCAGAACGGCATGTCGGTGACGGCGTACCCGGCGCTGGTCGACGAGGGCAAGACGGTGGCGGTGCGGCTGTTCGACACCGAGCCCGAGCAGCGGCAGGCGATGTGGCTGGGCACGCGGCGGCTGGTGCTGCTGGGGGTGCCCTCGCCGGTCAAGCAGGTGGTGCGGTCGCTGTCCAACCAGGCCAAGCTGACGCTCTCGCACAACCCGCACAACAGTGTCAACGGCCTGCTGGCCGACTGCGTCGAGGCCGCCGCCGACCACCTGATCACCGCCGCGGGCGGCCCGGCGTGGGACGAGGCCGGGTTCGCCCGGCTGCGCGAGTCGGTCCGCAAGGAGCTGGTCCCCACCACGGTGGAGACGCTGGACCGGGTCCGGCGGGTCATCGCGGCGTGGCAGGCGGTGACGTCGCGGCTGGCGGCCACCAAGGGCCCGATCTTCACCGAGCCGCTGGCCGACATCCGCGAGCAGCTCGCCGGGCTGGTGTTCCCCGGGTTCGCCACGGCCACCGGCCACGCCAGGCTGGAGGACGTCGAGCGGTACCTGCGCGGCATCGAGCGGCGCCTGGACAAGCTGCCCGAGCGGCCCGACCGCGACCGCACCTGGATGCACATCGTGCAGGACCTGGAAGACGCCTACCACGAGGCGCTGAACGCGCTGCCCGCCTGGGAGCTGGACTCCGAGGGGGTCCGGTCGGTGAAGTGGATGATCGAGGAGCTGCGGATCAGCTACTTCGCCCAGACCCTCGGCACCGCGGGCTCGGTGTCGGACAAGCGGGTGCACACCGCCATCGCCGCATTGCGGAGCTGAAAGAGTGCGACGAAAGTCGCGCAAGAAATCGACTTTACCTTGTGGGATTGCCGGCCGGCGGCCTATGGTTCCCGTCACATCCGGTCCCGGGCGAGTGAGGTCGAGCGATGGAATCCAGGAGAAGGAGCGCGGTGGTGGCGATGGCCGCCGCGCTGGCGGCAGGCGCGGCGGTCCTCCCCGGCCCGGTGGCGTCCGCGACGCCCGCGCCGGTCGTGACCAGGGCGGCACTCGACCCGGCGCTGGTCGCCGGGCGCGGCGCGCAGGTGCCGTTCCTGGAGCAGGAGGCCGAGAACGCCCGCACGACCGGGACCGTCATCGGCCCCGACCGCACCGCCTACACGCTGCCGTCGGAGGCCTCCGGCCGCACAGCCGTCCGGCTGACGGCGGGCCAGTACGTGGAGTTCACCCTCCCCGCGGCCGCGAACGCGATCACCGTGCGCTACAGCATTCCCGACGCCCCGCGCGGCGGCGGCATCCGCGCCCCGCTGGCGGTCTCGGCGGGCGGCGAGCGCAAGACGATGACGCTGACCTCGGAGTACGCCTGGCTCTACAACCAGTACCCGTTCAGCAACGACCCGCAGGCCGACCTGCTGCACCCGGACTGGTGGATCACCGAGTGCGCCTGCGTGCCCGCCGACACCACCCCGGCCCCGGTGATCACCAAGCCGTTTCGGCCGACGAAGTTCTACGACGAGCAGCGCCTGAAGCTGGGCCGCACGCACAAGGCCGGGACCGTCGTGCGCCTGACGATGCCCGCGGGCAGCGGTGCCGCGTGGACCGTCATCGACCTGATGGACTCCGAGCTGGTGGGCAAGCCGCGCATCGTCGGCTGGGCGGCCAACGTCCTGCTCTTCGGCGCCGACCCCACCGGCAGGCGCGACTCCGCCGCCGCCTTCGACCGGGCGATCGCCTTCGCCAAGCGCCACCGGCTCACCGTGTACGTCCCGCCCGGGGTGTTCCAGGTCAACCGCCACATCATCGTCGACAAGGTGACCATCGCGGGCGCGGGCAACTGGCACACCACCATCAAGGGCAGGGAAGTCGCGCTCGACAAGCCCGCGCCCGACGGCTCGGTGCACACCGGGGTCGGCTTCTACGGCAAGCCCGCCGCCGAGGGCGGCAGCCGCGACGTGCACCTGTCCGGGTTCGCCATCGAGGGCGATGTCCGCGAGCGCATCGACACCGACCAGGTCAACGGCATCGGCGGCGCGCTGAGCGACTCCACCATCACCGGCCTGCACATCCGCCACACCAAGGTCGGCATGTGGTTCGACGGGCCGATGTCGAACACCCGCATCTCCGACACGATCATCGTGGACCAGATCGCCGACGCGGTGAACTTCCACCGGGGCGTCACCGGCTCGTCGGTCACCAACACCTTCGTCCGCAACACCGGTGACGACGGCCTGGCCATGTGGGCGATGAGCGAGCAGAACAGCGGCAACACCTTCTCCCGCAACACGGTCCAGTCGCCGACGCTGGCCAACGGCATCGCCGTCTACGGCGGCGAGGACATCACCGTCGCGGGCAACCTGGTCGCCGACCCGGTGCGCGAGGGCAGCGGCCTGCACGCGGGCGCCCGCTTCGGCGCGCTGCCGTTCCAGGGCACGCTGCGCTTCACCGACAACACCACCGCCCGGGCGGGCACCTTCGAGCTGAACTGGCGGATCGGCCTCGGCGCGATCTGGCTCTACGCCCTCGACCGCGACATCGCCGCCGACATCCGCGCCACCGGGAACCACTTCCTGGACAACGGGTACAACGCGATCATGATGGTGAGCGAGTGGGCGGTGAAGGACCTCTACTCGATCACCGGCGTGCACTTCAAGGACACCAGGGTCGACGGGGCGGGCACCTCGGTGCTCAGCGCCAGGGTGGCGGGCTCGGCGACCTTCGAGAACGTCGACGCGCGCAACGTCGGCGCGGTCGGGGCCAACAACTGCGGCAGCTTCGGCTTCGGACCGGCGGGCTCGGAGTTCACCGTGGTCGACCGCGGCGGCAACGACGGCTGGCTGCAACCGTGGATGCTGCCCAACACCATCACCTGCGACGACCGCCCGCCGGTCGTCGTGCCCCCGGCGCCGTCCCCCTGGTAGGGGACCCGGCCGCCCACCCGTTCCCCCGCGGCGGGTGGGCGGCCTTCGGGCGTGTCGGGGCCGCCGCGCCGCGCCGCGGTGGGAGACTGCCCGGCGATGCACACGCCATCGGACCTCGCCGACCTGCTCGAGTGCGAGCACCGCAGCGTCCTGGCGCAGGCGCACGCCGCCGGGCTCCCGGACGCGCCGCGGCCGGGGGCCGGGCCCGACCAGATCACCGTCAAGCACGGCCGCGCCCACGAGCAGGCCACGCTGACCAAGGTCGGCGCCCAGCGCACGGTCATCCGCATCGATGACCGCGACCCGGTCGTCGGCGCCGCCGAGACCGCCGAGGCGCTGCGCTCCGGTGCTCCCGTGGTCTACCAGGCGGTCTTCCACGACGCGGAGTTCAGCGGCCGCGCCGACTTCCTCATGCGCACCGACGACGGCCGCTACGAGGTCTACGACACCAAGCTCGCCCGCCACGCCCGCCCCTCGGCGGTGATCCAGCTCGCCGCCTACGCCGACGCGCTGGCCGAGGCGGGCTGGCCGGTCGGGCCGCACATGCACCTGCTGCTCGGCGACGGCAGCAAGGTCAGCCTCCGCGTGGACGACTTCCTCCCGCTGCTGCGCAGGCTGCGCGCTCGGCTGGTCGGCAGGCCCGCCCGGCTGCCCCAGCGGTTGTGGGGCGATGAGCGGGCGTCGTGCTCGGGCTGCCGCTTCGCCGAGCACTGCGCCTCCGGACGCGAAGCCGACCGCGACCTCGCGCTGGTCGCCGGCATGCGCTCCGACCAGCGCCGCAAGCTGGTGGACGTCGGGATCTCCACCATCGACGCCCTCGCGCGCGCCGAGCAGGCCGACCGGCCGCCCGCGCTGTCCACGGCGTCGTTCACGGCGCTGCGCGCCCAGGCCGCCATCCAGGTCCGCCAGGACGCCACCGGGCAGGTCGAGTACGAGGTGGTCGACCCCGACGCGCTGGCCGAGCTGCCGCCGCCGAGCCCGGGTGATGTGTTCTTCGACATGGAGGGCGACCCGTACGTCGCCTCCGGCGCCGGCCTGGAGTACCTGTTCGGCCTGGTCGCCGACGGCGAGTTCACCGCGCTGTGGGCCCACAACCACGGCGAGGAGCGGCGCGCGTTCGAGCGGTTCGTCGACATCGCCGTCGCCCGCATCGCCGAGCACCCCGACGCACACGTCTACCACTACGCGCCGTACGAGGCGACCGCGCTCAAGCGCCTGGCCGCGCTGCACGGCACCCGGGAGGCGGCCGTGGACGACCTGCTGCGCCGTGGCGCGCTGGTCGACCTGTACGCGGTGGTGCGCAAGGCTTTGCGGGTCTCGCAGCGCTCGTACTCGATCAAGGCGCTGGAACCGCTGTACATGCCCGATGCCCGCGAGGGCGAGGTGAAGAACGCGGTCTCCAGCATCGAGGCCTACGAGCGCTATCTCCAGCACACCGCCGAAGGCGAGGTCGACAGCGCCGAGGAGGTGCTGCGCGGCATCGCCGACTACAACGAGTACGACTGCGTCTCCACCGAGAAGCTGTTCGGCTTCCTGCACGGCGTTCGCGCCGAGAACGGCATCGAGACCCGGGTCGCCGAGGTCGAGGCGGCGCCGGAGGCCGACGAGCGCTCGGAGAAGCAGATCGAGAAGGCGGCCCGGCTGGAGCGGATCGTCACCGCGCTGGTCGACGGCGTGCCCGACGACCCGGCCGAGCAGTCCGACGACGAGCGCGCCAGGGTGCTGCTCGCCGCCCTGGTCGGCTACCACCGCCGGGAGACGAACCCGGCGTGGTGGGAGTTCTTCCGCCAGCTCGCCGCCCCGCTGGGCGAGCTGGAGTCCGACGCCTCCTGCGCCGTCCCGGTCGAGGTCGACGCGGGGGAGTGGGAGCAGCCGAGCGGCCGGGCGCGCCTGGCCCGCCGCACCGTGGTCCTGCGCTGCGACCCCGACCGCCCGCACCCGTTCGAGAAGGGCGACAAGGTCCGTCTGCGCTACGGCGGCGACGCCCGCAACGCCGAGGTGGCCGCGGCCGGGCCCGACCGCATCGAGCTGGTGGAGAAGTGCAAGCCGGACGAGACGGCCCCGGGAGCACCCGACGCCGTGCTGCCCGGCGAGCCGGTCCGGCCCTCGCCCAAGGACGAGGCGATCGCCGACCTGGCCGAGGCGGTGGCCGAGCGCCTGCCGAGGCTGCCCGCGCACCCCGGCATCGACCTGCTGCGCCGCGTCAAGCCCCGCATGCGCGACCGCACCGCGCTGAGCGAACCGGGCCTGGACCTCATCGAGACCGTGCTGCACAGCGTCGACATGCTCGACGGGTCCACCCTCGCCGTGCAGGGCCCGCCGGGTGCGGGCAAGACCTACCTGGCCGCGAATCTCATCCGCCACCTCGTCGGCACCGGCCGCACCGTGGGCGTCACCTCCAACAGCCACAAGGCCGTGGAGAACGTCCTCACCGCCGCCCTGGCCATCGACCCCGGCCTACCGACGGCCAAGCGCGCCCGCGCCGCCGCGGACCCCGAGCTGCCCTGGGACCAGCCCAAGACCAACGCCGCGCTGGCGGGCTGGCGCGCCGACCACCCGGACGGCCACCTCGTCGGCGGCACCGCATGGCAGTTCACCAGCGCCGAACTGCGCGCCGACCCGGTCGACGTGCTGATCGTCGACGAGGCGGGCCAGTTCTCCCTCGCCGACGCCCTCGCCGTCTCGACGTGCGCGCGCAACCTGGTGCTCCTGGGCGACCCGCAGCAGCTCCCGCAGGTCGTGCAGGGCACCCACCCGCACGGCGCGGACGCCTCCGCGCTCGGCCACCTCATCGGCGACGCCGACATCGTGCACCCCGACCTGGGCTACTTCCTCGACCAGACCCGCCGCATGCACCCCGCCGTGTGCGCGCCGGTCTCCCGCCTGTCCTACGCGGGCAAACTCACCGCCCACACCACGGCCGCCCGCCGCGCCGTCGATGGCGTCACCCCCGGCCTCTACGTCGCCGAGATCGCCCACGACGGCAACACCACCCGTTCCCCGGAGGAGGCCGCCGCGGTCGTGGACCTCGTCGCGGGCCTGCACGGCCGCCAGTGGCGCGACGGGGACACCGCCCGGCCGCTGTCCGATGAGGACATCCTGGTCGTCGCGCCGTACAACCTCCAGACGCGCGTGGTCGGCCGGGCGCTGGCGCAGGCGGGCTTCCCCGGCGTGCGGGTCGGCACGGTGGACCGCTTCCAGGGCCAGGAGGCACCGGTGGTCATCGCCACGATGACCTCGTCCTCGGCCACCGACCTGCCGCGCGGCCTGGACTTCCTGCTCTCGCGCAACCGCTTGAACGTCGCCCTGTCCCGCGCCCAGGCCCTCGCCGTCCTCGTCTGCTCGCCCCGGCTGGTCGAGGCCGACATGCGCACGGTCGACCAGATGCGCCTGGTCTCCGGCATGATCGGCCTGCTCGACACCGCCGAGCCGTGGCCCGGGGCCTGAGGGGCAGCTCCCCACCCCTGGGCTCGGTCACCTCCACCCCCTGCCTCGGCAGGGGTACCTGCGTCGAGACGCCGTTGAGCTGCCTGCTGCCACACTGTGGGCAGTGGCGGTGGACAGCCGCCTCCGAACACGAGGACAGAGATGGGACTGTTCCGGCGACGACGGTCGGACGACGCGTGCGAACTCGCTGGGTCCAGCCGGAAGAAGCACCCGAAGAAGGTGTCTCTCATGGCCAGGTGGGACTTCGACGTGCGCGACCCGGACAAGGTCATCGCCACCGCCATCGCCCGGCTCGTGGCGAAGGGCTACGAGCCCGATGACGCCGCCGACCACGTCAAGGATGTCGAGCAGGCTCTCCTCATGCTGCACGAACTCGACGGCTGGGAGCCCGAGTACGAGGCCATCGGCCTGGAGTTCGCCGGGTCGGTCGCGAGCGGCCGGGCGATCAAGAAGACCATCGAGGACGGCGACGACGAGGACTTCTGAGCGCTCGGCCGCTCACAGGTGCTGGTTGACCTCCACGCAGTTCATCGACGGGTCCAGGAAGTAGATCTGGCGGTAGTCGCGCAGGGCCCAGTTGCCCGGGTCGGCGAAGTACAGGCCGCGGGCGCGCAGGCGCTCCTTGACCGCGTCCAGGTCGTCCACCTCGATCGCCACGTGCCCGTTGATGGTCGGGTTCACGTGCATCCCGTTGCGCTGGGCGAAGTTCGGGTCCGGCTTGGCCAGGTGCAGCTGGGCCGAGCCCTCGGTCTCGAACCAGCCGATCTTGCGGCCGGGGTCGTAGTCCGAGCGGAACGGGGGCATGCTCGGGGTCATGCCCAGGACGTGCTCGTAGAACTCTGCCGAGGCCTCGACGTCGTGGGCGGGGATGTTCATGTGGTGCATGCGCCAAGTCATGGGGCTCCTTTGTCAGACGTGGGCGGACCAGCGGGACATCCGCCGTTCCGCGGTGCGCAGCAGGACGTCGAGCAGGCCCGCCACCACGATCGTCACGGTGATCGAGGCGTACACGCCCGCGGAACGGAAGGTGTTGGTGGAGGAGGAGGCCAGGTAGCCGATGCCGGTCGCGCCGCCGACGAACTCCGAGACGATCGCCGCGCTCAGCGCCAGGCCGATGCTCATCCGCAGCGAGCTGAGCACCCAGACGCCGATCGCGGGCAGCCGCACGGTGCGCCAGGTCTGCCGGCCGGAGGCGCCGAGAGCGCGCGCCCACATCAGGTTCCCCTCGTCCACAGCGGACAGACCACCGTAGGCGGCGAAGAAGTTGACGAACATGACGACGAGCACGACCAGCGCGATGTTGGAGGCGATGCCGAAGCCGAACCACGCCACCAACAGCGGCGCGAACGCGATCCTCGGCATGGCGTTGATCATCGTCAGGAACGGGATGAAGATCCCGCCCAGCCGCGGCGACGCGGTGAACAGCACCGCCAGCCCGACCCCGACCGCCAGGCCGATGAAGTAGCCGAGGAAGGCGTTCATCAGCGTGAAGGACGCGTGCTCCAGGATCGTGCCGTTGCCCAGCCAGCGGGTCAGCTGATCCCACACCGCGCTGGGCGAGGAGAACAGGAACCGCGGGATGGAACCGTTGTCCGACAGCGCCTGCCACACGAACAGCGGCACCACCACGACCAGCGCCCGGCACACCCACACCAGTCCGGTGACGGCGGCGGTCCTGCGCCGCTGCCCGCCCAGCCCCTCGACCTCGAACTCGGCGGCGCGCCCGCGCGAGGCGACCATCAGGCCAGCTTCCACTGCGAGTACCTCCTTTCGACCCCGACCAGGAGCCGGTCGACCAGCGCGGCGATCAGCCCGAGGGTGATCAGCGCGCCGAGCAGCCGCTCCGGCTCGGCCAGCTCGCCGGCGAGCCGGATGTTCCAGCCGACGCCCTGGTTGGACCCGACGAACTCGCCCACGACCACGCCCAGCAGCGCGAAGGCGATGCCGACCCGCAGTGTCGAGATGGTCCACGCCACCAGCGCCGGCACGTAGAGCGAGGTGGCCATCTGCGGCGTGGACGCGCCCATCGCCCTGGTGTTGTCGATCAGCACCTGGTTGACGCTGCGCAGGCCGCCGGAGAAGTTGAAGTACGAGGCGAAGAACACCAGCAGCCCGGCGGTGGCGATCTTCGACTCAAGGCCGAGACCGAACACCAGGACCAGCAGCGGCGCCAGCACGATCTTCGGGATGCCGTTGACCAGGGCCATGAACGGGTTGAACACCCGGCCGAGGAACGGCACGAAGAAGAACAGCACCGCGATCGTGGAGCCCAGGGCGATGCCGACCAGGTAGCCCATCGCCGCCGCGGACAGGGTGAAGCCAAGGTGCGGCAGGCTCTCCCCGGTGGAGTGCCACTCCCACATCCAGGCCAGCACCTGCCCCGGCTCCGCGAACGACCGGCGGGACAGCCACCCGGCCTGCACGCCCACGTGCCACACGGCGAGGAAGGCGGCGAAGACCACCAGCTGCCACGGCCACGACCGGGGCGCCTTGGCCACGGTGGGCTCGTCGGTGGACGGCCCCCCTGGCTCGCCGGGGGATGCGTTGCGCTCGGCCGTTCGCGTCACCACGGCGGCCTACCGGTGCTTGTTGTCGGCGAAGGCGGCCACGTCGATCTCCGCGCCCGGGTCGATCAGCTCGCCCGCCTTGCTGACGGTCACCACCCGCTCCAGCGCCGTCGCGTCGACCTCGCCGCTGGGGGAGTAGCCGGGCAGCACCCGCTTGAGCAGCGCCAGGGTGGCGTCCTTGCGCAGCTCCTCGGGCAGCATCGCCATCACCGCGGCGGGGTCGTCGATGTTGGCCTGGATGGCCTCCATCGCCCTGGTGTGCGCCTTGACCACCGCGGTGGCCACCGTCGGGTTGGCCTGGACGTACTCCGGCAGGGCGAACAGCCCGGCCGTGGCGTACGTGCCGCCGTAGTACTTCTCGGTGGTGGCCGGGTCGAAGAAGTCCAGGACCATGTTCACCGTGCCGTCGGCGATCAGGCCCTCGGCGACGGTGCCCAGCCAGTAGTAGTCCGCCAGCTGCTGCTCGACCGCCGCGGCCGAGCTGGCCACGTGCCCGATCGGCACGAACTCGACGTCGCTCGGGCTGTAGCCCCACTTGACCAGCGCCGCCAGCGCCGTCAGGTGGGCGGTGGAGCCGAAGCCGGGGATGCCCCACTTGCGGCCTTCCACGATCTGCTTCGGGTCGGCGTCGGTGTCCGGCAGGCCCGGGGTCGCGGTCAGGAACACCATGTCGGTGGTGAGGAACTGCGAGACCTGCACGATCTCGCCGCCCTCGGCGACCGCGGCCAGCCCGGCCGAGGAGACGCTGGTGATGAAGTCGGCCTGTTCGGTCGCCAGCGCCTGCACGGCGGCGACGGAGCCCTCCAGGTCGATGTAGGCGGGGGAACTGCCGATGGCCTTGAGCTCCTCGTCGAGGAAGCCCTCCTGCTGGGCCACGTAGGTCGCGGCGTAGGCGATCACGCCCGCGCCGCCGATGCCGATGGTGACCTTCTCGGGGACGGGGGCCGGGCCGCCGCCCGCGGTGTCACCGCCGCCGCAGGCCGCGGTGGCGGTGAGCGCGGCGACCGCGCCGATGGCCAGGACTTTCCTGAGTTGCGAAGGTGATGTCCACATCGTTGTGTCTGCTCCTCATGCGGGTGAGTGGCTGTGGTCCGGGGCGGCGGGCCGGTCGGCCGCTCGCGCCTCGGGGGCGGCTCCCCCCGCGGAGCCGGATTCCGCCTCGTAGGCGGTCATGACCTCGGTGCGCAGGTCGTTCCACAAGGTCTCGTACTGAGCCTGGAAGCCGCTGTCGAATCGGATCTCGGTGAGCTGCCGCGGGCGCGGCAGGTCGACCTCGTAGTCGGACTTGATCCGGCCCGGCCCCGCGGTGAAGACCACCACGCGGTCGGACAGGCCGAGCGCCTCTTCGAGGTCGTGGGTCACGAACAGCACGGTCGGCCTGGTCTCCTGCCAGATGTCGAGCAGCTCGTTCTCCATCAGGTTTCGGGTCTGCACGTCCAGCGCGCTGAACGGCTCGTCCATGAGCAGGACCCGCGGCTCGTAGCAGAAGACGGTGGCCAGGGCGACGCGCTTGCGCATGCCGCCGGAGAGCTGGTGGGGGTAGTGGTCCTCGTACCCGGCCAGCTTCACCCGACCGACCCAGTCCCGGGCGCGGGCCTCGGCCTCCTTGCGGCGCACACCGCGGTACTGCAGCGGCAGCATCACGTTGGACAGCACGGAGCGCCAGGGCAGCAGCGCGTCCCGCTGGAACAGGTAGCCGACACCCCTGTCCACACCGGACACCGGCAGGCCGTCGATGCTGACCTGCCCCGCCGACGGCGTGCGCAGGCCGGCGATCGCGTTGAGCAGGGTGGACTTGCCGCAGCCGGACGGTCCGACGACGGACACGAACTGCCCGGCCGGGATGTCCAGGCTGACGTCGCGGGTCGCCCAGCGGGCGGTCCCGCCGCTGCGGAACCACTGGGAGAACCCGGACAGCGCCACGTGCGCGCCGGACGCACTCGTCGAAGCCATGCGGTCAACCACCTCTCCGTCTGTCAGGCGACGGTGATACTTTTTATGCCTCAAGATCAACCGATGGTCGGATGATCAATAGTGGTGCGCGGGGGGTCAGCCCCGCCGGGTCAGCCAGTGCTCGATGGCGCCGCGGGCGCACGCGAGGTCCTGCTCCGCCGACGCCCCGCTGACGCCGATCGCGCCGAGCAGCTCGCCGTCGCGGACGACGGGGCAGCCGCCGTCGATGAACAGCAGGCGCCCGTCGGCCTGCGTGATGTGGATGGCCCGCTCGACCGAGGCCAGCGCCTGGCCCATGGCCCCGGACTCGCGGCCGAAGTTGGCCGAGGTCAGCGCCTTGGACTTCGCGATGGCGTAGGCCGACGGATAGGCGTCGCTCTGCCGCTGGGCGGCGAGCAGCTGTCCCGCGTCGTCCACGACGACCGCGGCCACCCGCAGCCCGTCGGCCTTGGCCAGCTCGATCGCCGCGGCGGCCAGGGTGGCCGCGTCCCGGTCGTCCAGTCCGCCCGTGCGGCGGCGTGCCGGTGCGCTCATGTCATCCCGCTTCCCGTGAAGCGGCTTCGATGCGCTCCACCATCTGCTCGCCCGCGTGCCGGATGTGGTGCTCGGCGAGGAACCGCGCGCCCGCGGCGTCGCCGCGGCCGATCGCGTTGATCAGGTCCTGGTGCTCCCGCTGGCTGATCTCCACCTGCTCGGGGATCAGCGTGAAGTAGGTGGCGGGCATGGTGGAGGAGAGCTGGCCGATCAGCGCGATGAGCCGGTCGGAGCCGCAGGCGCGGTTGATCTCGCGGTGCAGCCGCCAGTTCACCTTGATCAGCTGCTCGTCGGTGGAGTCGGGGCCCACCTCGGCGTGCACGGCGTTGAGCCGGGCGATCAGGTCCGGGGTGGCCCGCATCGTGGCCCACTCCGCCGCCAGGCCGGACAGGCCGCCGAAGACGTTGAAGTTGTCCCGCACGGTCTCGATCGACATGCCGGTCACCCGGGCGCCGCGCCGGGGGATGATCTCCACCAGCCCCTGGTGCGACAGCTCGATGAGCGCCTCGCGCACCGGGGTGCGGCTGCTGCCGAACTCCGCGGCCAGCTCGTCGATCTCGATCTTGCTGTTGTTGGGCAGCACCCCGCTGAGGATGCGGTCGCGCACCTGCTGGGCGATGCGGTCCCGCAGGGTCGCCGCGAACGGGCTCCGTGTCGACGCCATGACCTCTCCTCGCACTGTCCTTCGCCGTGGTCCACCTGAAACCGGCGTGATCTTGCCGCTGGTCGGGGGCATGTTAGTCCTTCACCGCATCGCGGACCTCCACTCCGAGAGCGCGGACGTCGTCGAGTTGCGGCACGCGCCGCACGGCGTCGAACAGCCGCTGGGCGCCCGCCCGGGTCAGGTGCGGGGCGCCGTGCGCGGCGCAGTCCCACCACTTGGCTTCCTGCTGCTCGGCCGAGAGCGGGTTCTCTGGATGCCCCAACCCGCGCTCGGCCGAGCCCTCCGCGACCCGGCCGTCGGCGAACTCGACCCGGACGCGGCCGGGTTCGATGGTGCCGAGGCGGTCGTGCGCGGGGTCCAGCTCCCAGGCCACCCGTCCGGCCGCGGCGCGCACCGCGGGGTCCTCACGGCCCTCGGTCTCGAAGGCGCGCAGCGGCACCGCGCGGTGCACCGTCGCCGCGGCGAGCACGAACGGCAGGTGGCACAGGGCGTCGATGTGGTTGGCGGGCCAGGGCTTGCCCTCGGCGAGGCGAAGGTTGCCGTTGCCGACGAACGCGGTCACCCGCGCGACCTCGGCGTCGGCGAACTCGGGCCGGGTGAGCACGTCGAGGTAGGCGGTGATGGTGGCGTGGGTGTGCCTGCACGACGGCCACGGCTTCAGCGAGACCTCTTCGCCGGTGTAGCGCGCGCCGAGCCCGTCGAGCAGGTGCTCGGGGCGGTACCTGCCCTGGAAGTAGGCGCCGAAGAGCCCGTAGGGCCCGTCGAAGACGCGGTCGTCGCCGCGCATGCCCGCCTGCGCCAGCCGGGCGGCGGCGACGGCGTCCTTGTAGGCCAGTCCGTCGCGCATCGAGCGGACCATCGAACGGTGCCCGGTGACCGACTCCAGGGTGCCCGCCGCCTGCGGCAGCGCGATGCCGAGCGCGGCGTGCATCTGCTCGGCGTCGAGGCCCAGCACCACACCCGCCGCGGCGGTCGCGCCGAAGATCCCGACGACCGGGGCGCGCACCCACGGGAAGTCCCACAGGCCGCCGTCGATGGCGCCCGCGAGCCTGCACGACAGGTCGTTGCCCGCCACCACGGCCTTGACCAGCAGCTCGCCGCTGACCCCGCCCTCGGCCTCGGCGACCGCCAGCGCCGCGGTCAGCGACGCGCTCGTCGGGTGGCAGACGGCGGTGTCGTGGGTGTCGTCGAAGTCGTACTGGTGCACCATCGACGCGTTGGCGAAGGCCGCGGCGTAGTCGCTGGTCATGAGGTCGGTGCCCCACACGGTCGCCTGCTCCGCGCCGCCCCAGGCCCGCACCACCGACAGCACCTTCTGCATCACCGGCGTGTCGCAGCCCGCGGTGAGCACCGAGAAGGTGTCGAGCATCCCGGTGCGCGCGGCCGCGATCGCCGAGTCCGGCAAGGTGGCCCCGCGCACCGAGGCGAGGTGCTCGGCGATCGCGATCGCGGTGTTCTGGGCGTCATCGGTCTTGCCGGTCATGCGTGCGCTCCCCACGTCGCCGCCCTGGCCAGCACCCGGCGGGCGCTGCGCAGGTGCGGTTGGTCCACCATCGAATCGGCCACTCGGTAGGCCCCGCCGTCGGTGCCGCCGAACGCGGCGACCACTGCCTCGGCACGGGCCACTTCCGCATCGGTCGGCAGGAAAGCGGCGTTGACGCCGTCCACATGCGACGGGTGGATGACCTGCTTCCCGCTGAACCCCAGCCTGCTCGCCCTGCGTGAGTCCCGGGCGACCGCGTCGAGGTCGCCGATGCCCAGGCACGGCGTGTCCACCGCGGCGATCCCGGCCGCGGCGCAGTGGACGAGGAACAGCGCGCGCACGACCCGGAACGGGTCCAGCAGGCCGTCCTCGTCGCTGACGACGGCGGTGCCGAGGTCGGCGTGCAGGTCCTCGGTGCCCCAGAACGCGGTCGTGATCTTCGGTGACGCGCTCAGCGTGGACGGCATCGCCAGCACTCCCGCCGCGGTCTCGGTGACGATCGGCGCGACGCGCAGGCCCACCGCCCGCTCGGCGGCGGCGGCCACCCGCGCGGCGGTGTCCGCCTTCGGGACCACCACCCCGACGGCGCGGGTGCCGACCACGACGGCGATGTCGTCGGCCCACCCGGTGCCGTCCTCGACGGCGTTGATCCGCACCCAGTACTCCGCCGAGGCGGGCGCGGGCCGCGCCAGCTCGGCGGCGACGACATCGCGCGCGGCCTGCTTGCGGTCGGCCGGGGTGCCGTCTTCCATGTCCAGGATGATCGCGTCGGCGGTGAGCCCGCGCGCCTTCTCCACCTTGCGGGAGTCGTGCGCGGGGACGTACAGCCAGGAGCGCGGCGCCTGCCGGGGGGTCATGACGCCGCCTCGGAGGTGGCCGGGGCGCGCATCATCATGCCCGCGCGGCGGCAGGTGATCACCAGGTCGCCGCGCTGGTTGCGGGCCCGGTGCTCGAACTCCACGACCCCCCGGTCGGACTTGCTGCGCGAGGCCCGCGCCCCCACGACCTCGGTCTCTGCGGTCAGCGTGTCCCCGGCGAACACCGGGGCGTGGTAGGTGATCGAGGAGAAGCCCAGGTTGCCCAGCGTCGTGCCGAGCGTGGTGTCGTGGACGGTCAGGCCCATCATCAGCGCGAGGGTGAACATCCCGTTCACCACCGGCCTGCCGTGCTCGGTGCCGCGGGCGAACTCGACGTCGAGGTGCAGCGGCTGCGGGTTCATCGTCATCGTGGAGAAGATGACGTTGTCGGCCTCGGTCACGGTCCTGGACGGGACGTGCACGTAGACATCGCCGACGGCGAACTGCTCGAAGTACCTACCTGGCACCGTCCACACCCGCCTTCTGCGATCCGTTGCGGCGCAGGAATCCGTCGAGGGCCTCGCGCTGGTCCCGGGTGCCGAACAGGTAGGACTGCCCCAGCAGCTCGCTGAGCAGGACCTCCTCCATGGACTGCTCCGTCGAGCGGTTGAGCACCATCTTCGTGAGCGCCATCGTGTGCCGGGGCTTGGCCGCGAGCCTGCCCGCCAGCTCCAGCGCCGCGGGCAGCAGCTCCTCGTGCGGCACCACCCGGTTGACCAGGCCAAGCTCGGCCATCTCCTCGGCGCTGAGCAGATCGCCGAGCAGGCACAGCTCCTTGGCCCGGCGCAGGCCCACGATCCTGGGCAGCGTGTAGAGCCCGCCGAGGTCGGGCATCAGCCCCACCTTGGCGAAGGTCTCGCCGAAGCGCGCCCGGTCCGAGGCGATGGCGAGGTCGGTGGCCAGCACGAGGTTCGCCCCGCCGCCCGCCGCCGTGCCGTTGACCGCGGCCACCGTCGGCTGGGGCAGGTGCCAGAGCCGCTGGAACCAGTGGTGGCTGCGACCGCGCATGAGGTCGTGCATCTGCTCGGCCGCGGTGCCGTCGAAGTCGTTGACGTCCCCGCCCGCGCAGAACGCCGTGCCCGCGCCGGTGATGACGACCGCGCGCACGTCGTCGACCCGGGTGCGCAGGTGCTCGAAGCAGTGGCCCAGCTCGTCGCGCATGGTCATGTTCATGACGTTGAGCCGGTCGGGCCGGTTCAGCGTGAGGACCGCGACCGCGTCGGCGACGGTCAGATCCAGCGTCTGGTAGCTCATGAGCCCTCCCGGACAGCGGAGCGCTGGACCTTGCCGGTGGTCGTCCTGGGCAGCGCGTCCCGGAACTCCACGATCCTCGGCACCTCGTAGGTGGCCAGCCGCGCGCGGACCCGGCCGCGCAGCTCGTCGGCCAGCGCGTCGGAGCCGGCCACCCCCGGGGCGGGCACGACCAGCGCGCACACCACCTGCCCGCGTTCGGCGTCCGGCCTGCCGACGACGGCGACCTCCGACACCCGCGCGTCCCCGGCGATGCAGTGCTCGATCTCCGTGGGGCCGATGCGGTAGCCGCTGCTGATGATCAGGTCGTCGGCGCGGGCGACGAACCAGTAGTAGCCCTCGGCGTCGCGCTTGCCGAGGTCCCCGGTGCGCAGCCAGCCGTCGCGCACCTTCGCCGCGGTGTCGGCGGGCTTGCCCCAGTAGCCGAGCATCACCGCGGGGCCGTCGGCGCGCACCGCGATCTCGCCCAGCTCGTCCGGACCGCACTCGCGGCCGGTCTCCTGGTCGATGACGGCGATCTCGCTGCCCGGGTAGGGCAGGCCCAGCGCGCCCGGCCGCTGCGGGGCGATCCCCTGGGAGTTGCCGATCACGCAGGAGGCCTCGGTCTGGCCGAACACCACGTTCGGCGCCGCGCCCAGCTCCCGGGTCGACCACGCCACGATGTCGTCGTCAACTGGCTCGCCACCGGTCATGATGCTGCGCAACCGGGCGCTTCTGCCCGAGCGGCGCAGCAGGCGCAGCGCGGTCGCGGGCAGGAAGGCGTTGCGCACGCCGTGCTCGGCGAGCAGGTCGAAGGTCTCGTCCGGGTCGAACTTGCGGGCCCGGTGCGCCAGGACCGGCACGCCCGCGTGCCAGGCCGAGAGCAGGCAGTCGATGAGTCCGCCCGCCCACGCCCAGTCCGCCGGGCTCCACAGGAGATCGCCGTCCTGCGGGAAGCCGTCGTGCGCCAGGGAGATCGGGGCGGCGTGCGCGGCGACGACGCGGTGCGCGTGCACCACGCCCTTCGGCGCGCCGGTGGTGCCGGAGGTGTAGACGATGACGGCGGGCGTGTCCTTGGTGAGGCGCACCGCGGGCAGCTCCACCGGGCCGCTGTCGATCAGCGCGGCGTACTCCGGCGTGCCGGTCAGCGCCCAGTGCACCGAGTCGGCGACCGAGCTTCCCGCGATGACCTCGTACCAGTGCTCCGCCGAGGTGATCCCCACCGCCGCGGCGCTGTCGGAGAGCCGCTGCTCGATCGCCTCCTCGCGGTGCATCAGGCTGATCGGCACCGCGATCGCGCCCAGCCGGTAGACCGCGATGTGCGCGACGGCGGCGGCGGCGCTCTGCGGCAGCGCGATCGCCACCCGGTCGCCGGGGCCGACCCCGCGCCGCGACAGCGCCGTCGCCAGGCGCAGCGAGGCGTCGCGCACCTCGGCGAAGGTCCACCAGCGGCCGTCGGCCAGGTCCAGCAGCGCGCGGCGGGCCGGGTCGGTGGCCCAGCGGTCGCAGGCCGCGTGCGCGATGGCGTAGTCGTCGGGGATCTCCACCCGCGCGGGCCAGCCGAGCACGCCCGGCCTCTCAGATGACTCGATCACGGCCACTCCAGTAGTGAGCGCGCAGCTCGCGCTTGAGAACCTTGCCGTAGGGGCTCTTGGGCAGCTGGGAAACCCAGTCCAGCGCCCTGGGCACCTTGTAGCCGGACAACCGCTCGCGGCACAGCGCGATGACCTCCTCGCCGAGACGGTCGCGGTCCGCGCCGTCCTCGGCGCCGACGACGGCGACGACCCGCTCACCCCACTCCGGGTCGGGCGCGCCGATCACCGCGACCTCGCGCACCAGCGGGTGCAGCAGGATCGCCTCCTCCACCTCGCGCGGGTAGATGTTCGCCCCGCCGCTGATGATCACGTCCTTGTTCCGGTCCAGCAGTCGGATCACGCCGTCGGCCTCGATCCGGCCGACGTCGCCGGTGCGCAGCCAGCCGTCGATGAGCGCCGCGGCGCTCGCCTCCGGCGCGTTCCAGTACCCGGCGGTCACCACCGCGCCGCGCACCGCGATCTCGCCGTCGCCGCGCGGGCGGACCTCGCCGTCCTCGCCCACGACGCCGACCTCGACGCTGGTGTACGGCCTGCCGACGGTCCCCAGCAGGTCCGGCGTGTGCTCGTGCCTGCGCAGGGTGGCAATGGTGACGGGAGCCTCGGCCTGCCCGTAGATCTGGGTGAACACCGGCCCCAGGACGCTGAGCGCCCTGGTCATGTCCGTCGGGTAGCTGGGCGCGCCGCCGTAGACCACGTTCACCAGCGACGCGGTGTCCCTCGGCCGGTCCTCCTGCGCGCGCACCAGCCGGTTGACCATGGTCGGGGCCAGGAAGGCGATGTCGCTGACCCGGTGCTCCTGCACCAGTCCCAGCACCTCGTGCGGGTCGTAGCTGCGCGATGAGGTGATCAGCTGGCCCGCGCCGCGCGCCACGGCGGGCAGCGCGTACAGGCCGGAGCCGTGGGTCAGCGGCGCGGCGTGCAGCACCAGGTCCGCCGGGCAGAGGGGGCGGATGTCGGCCAGGTAGGCCATCGTCATCGCCATCAGGTTGCCGTGGCTGAGGATCGCGCCCTTGGGCCTGCCGGTCGTGCCCGAGGTGTAGAACAGCCAGGCGGGGTCGTCGGCGGACACCGGGTTCGCTTCCCCGGCGGGGGCATCGTGGCCGCCGGGCAGGAGCACGTTCGGCAGGCCGCGGACGTGGTCGGTGTACTCGGCGGTGACCAGCCATGCGCGGGCGGCGGAGTCCTCGGCGACGACGCCCACCTCCACCGGCGTGCTGCGCGCGTTCACCGGCACAGCGGCGAAACCGCCGTGGAAGCACGCGTACAGCGACTCCAGCAGCGCGGACCCGTTGCGCTGCAGGATGCCCACGCGGTCACCGGGCTCCAGGCCGAGTGCCGAGAGCGCCCCGGCGAGCCGGGCGACGCGCTCGGACAGACCCGCGTAGGTCAGGGAGTGCTCGCCCTGGGCGACGGCGAGGCGGTCCCCGGCGTCGCGGGCGTGGCGGTGCAGCGGCGCGGCGAGGTTCACGGGAGCCTCCCGCGGAGCACGACGACCACGCACGCGTTGCCGTCGATGCCGGTGACGCCGCCGCCCATCGTCTCGACCACCCCGACCCGCGCGTCGGCGACCTGGCGGTCCTCGGCCTCGCCGCGCAGCTGCAGGACGACCTCGTGCACCTGGGCCAGGCCGGTCGCGCCCAGCGGGTGGCCCCGGCCGAGCAGGCCGCCGGACGGGTTGACCACCACGTCGCCGCCGAGCGCGGTCGAGCCGTCGCGCACCAGCCGGTAGCCCTTGCCCGGCTCGGCCAGGCCGAGGGTCTCGTAGGCGACGACCTCGCCGATGGTGAAGGCGTCGTGGCACTCGACCACCTGCACCTCGGCCGGGGTGATCCCGGCCTGCTTGTAGGCCGCGTCCGCGGTGTCGACCACGATGTCGAACCCCCAGACGTGCGGCGAGCGGTCGTCCCACTCCGCGCCGGAGCGCAGGGCGATCCCGGCGATCTCGACGTCCCGGTCGCGGCCCCTCGGCGGCCCGACGACGGCCGCGGCGGCTCCGTCGGAGACCGGTGAGCACTGGTGCAGCGTGAACGGGTCGGAGATCATCCGGCTGCTGAGGACGTCCTCGGCGGTGAGCGTCGCGCCGAACTCGGCGTAGCGGTTGAGCAGGGCGTTGCCCCGGTTCTTCACCGCCACCGCGGCGAGGTCCCCGACGGTCAGGCCGGTGCGCTCCAGGTAGCGGGTGGCGGCCATCGCGTACATCGAGGGCAGCAGCAGCCCGGCGCGGCCGTGCGGGTCGCGCGGCTCGGGGGCCAGCGGGCCCTTCGGCATCCGGGACATGTGCTCGACACCGATCGCCAGCACCCGCCCGTAGCGGCCGGTGGACACCGCGGCGGCGGCCTCGTGCAGCGCGGTGGTCGCGCTGGCGCAGGCGTTCTCCACCCGGACGACGGGCACCCCGTGCAGGCCGAGGCGGTGGGTCGCGCGCTGGGCGGCCCCCATCTCGCCGAACACGGTGCCGACGTAGACCGCGTCGACGCCCGCGACGTCGGCGTCGGCCAGCGCGTCGTGCGCGGCCTGCGCGGCGAGGTCGGCGACCTCGGCGTCGGGGGAGCGGCCGAACCAGGTCGTCCCGGTTCCGTATATCTGCGCGGTCACCGCTGCACCTCCGCGAGCAGGTCGCCGTCGGCCGTCTCCCCGGTGACCGCCGCCCGCGCGCCGACCGCGACGGGTCCGGCAAGGCGCACGAGCAGCCTTCCGCCGTCATCGAGGTCGAGGTAGGCCACCGGGACACCGCTGTCCGGCCCGACGCGGGGTGTGGTCCACGACCACAGGGTTCCCCGCGGGCTCAGCGAAGTGGGCCGCGGAGCGCCGCCGCACCGGCCGCAGCGGAGCACGGGCTCGGTCCGGGTGGTCTGGCACCCGGCGCACCGCCAGGCCGCGATCCGGAGGCCGCCACCCGTCCGCACCACCCTCGGGCGGGGATCGGGCTCCCGTCGTTCCGACCGGCTCAGCTGCATCGACGCACCTCCGTTGCGTGAAAAATATTACGCGCCAGCGACGCAGGCAAGACTCCGAGCCGATGTCGCTTTCCGGAGTCGGCCGGTCACCAGGCATTTCGCCAGTCGGGACGGAGAGTTCGCAGGTCGCGGCCGGGTGATGCCGTTCACGGTGGGCGGTCACCAGATATACAGAATGTCAGTGGATGCTGACGGATGGAACCGGTCGACCCCTCGACGCCCGGTTCCGCCCCGTCAGGCCACGGTGACGTCGTCCAGCAGGTGGCGCTGGCCGATGACCACCACCGCCAGGTGCTCCTCGGCGGAGAGCCGCCAGCGTCGCGGCGGCGCCCGCGCGAGCCGCGCAGGAACAGCGGCGTGCAGCTGCGGCTTCCGAACGTGATCACCGTGTACAGCACTGTCGTGGACGGCGACACCAAGTGGCTGGTCATGGAGTACCTGGAGTCCCGCGGTCTCCTGGAGATCATCCGCACCGACGGACCGGTCACCCCCGAGACCGCAGCCCGCATCGGCACCCCCGCCCACCTAGGGCCCGAGGTCGCCGCGGACGAGCCTCCCGCCGCGGGCTCGGTGCTGGACCCGCGCACCGCCGACCCCACGCGCCCGTCGAGAAGGACGGGAGATGCGCACAATATGGGTCCGCGGAGGGCGGAGCTGTGCGACATGGCCCAAGCGGTGGCCGTGGGGGCGCTGGCCACGCTGCGGCAGGGCCGATCCCCCGGCGGACGGCGGAGTTCGTCGCCACCGGGGCCGAAGTGACGGCGTGGCGGGAAGAAGCACGGATCGTGGTGTACGGGAAGGGTCCGTGCAGACGATGTGCAATCAGGCGCGGACGTCGGCTTCCCTGGGGATGCCCACGCTCCCGTGAACCGGTCGCCGGGGCGTCAGCGGACGGTGGTGAGGGCCCAGCCCGCCGCGGCGCGGATGTCGTCCAGCAGTTCGGTGGTGCGGATGGCGGCGGCGCGTTTGCTGTGGTCTGAGTGGGGGTCCCGGCACGCGGTGGCGAAGTCGGCCAGTGCGGCGGTGACCTGGTCGTGGGCGGGGGCGACCAGGCCCGCGCCGTCGGTCAGGGTCAGGCGGGGTGTCCAGTCGGCGGGCGGGGTGAAGGCCCGTTCCACGCGGATGGAGCGGGACTCGCCGCGGACGGTGTACTCGTTGACGTAGTCGCCGCCGAGGTGGAAGTGGATGGTGGCGGTGACGGAGTCCGGGCAGCTGAGGGTGACGCGGCCGATGAGGTCGACGCCGTGGGCGGGGGTGGAGTACAGCTCGGCGTCGCGGACGGTGATGCCGTCGCCGAAGAGGAACTGGGCCAGGCGCAGCGGGTAGCAGCCCAGGTCGACCAGGGCGCCGCCGGCCAGGGCCGCGTCGTAGCGGATGTCGCCGTCGGGACGGGCCGGGATGCCGAACTCCGCCGACAGCGAGCGCACGCGGCCCAGCAGGCCCGCGCGCATCGCGTCGCGGACGGTGTGGTGCTGGCGGTGGTGGGGGAACATGAAGTTCTCCCGCAGCACCAGGCCGCGTTCCTCGGCGAGCCAGACCAGGGCCCGCGCGGTGTCGGCCGACGGGGTGATCGGTTTCTCCACGAGCACGTGCTTGCCCGCCAGCAGGGCGGCTTCGGTCCACTCCGCGTGCAGGGCGGGCGGCAGCGGCAGGTAGACGGCGTCGACGTCGGGGCGGTTGAGCAGGGCGGTGTAGGTCGTCGGGGCGCAGCCGAACTCGTCGGCGAACGCGGACGCCCGTCCCGGCGTGCGGCTGGCCACGGCGACCAGTTCGACGCCGGGCAGGGCGAGCAGGGCGGGGGCGACGCGGCGGCGGGCGATGTCCGCGCAGCCGAGGATGCCGAAGCGCAGGGTCATCGCAGTCCCACCAGGCACGCGACCAGGGTCCTGGCCTGGACGTTGACGTAGTGGCTGTGCGCCAGCAGCTCGGCGAGCTGGTGCGGGGCCAGCCAGCGGTAGCCCGGCGGCTCGGTGTCGGCGACACCCCGGCCGACCTCGATCACCGAGTAGCGGGTGCGGGCGTGGTGGAAGCGCCCGCCCTCCTCCGACAGCTCGGCCTCGAACCGGACGGCTCCGTCCGGCCTGCCCCTGACCACCTCCAGGAACGGCGGCAGGCTCCCGGGCGGCAGTTCGGCGTAGTTCGACGGCGTGCACTGCACCGTCGGCGCCAGCTCGACGGCGTTGAGGTAGCCGGGTTCGATGCGGGCGTTGACCAGCGCGTGCAGCACCCCGCCGAAGCGGCGCACCAGCAGCGCGGCGATCCCGATGCCGTGCGGGCGCACCAGCGGCTGCTGCCAGGCGGCGACCTCCCGCCCGCGCGCCTCGACGTCCACGCCGATGACGCTGAAGTGCAGGCCGCGGTCGTGCCGGATCTCCCAGTCGGTGCGCGACCAGCCGGTGACCGTGTTGAGCGGCACGCGCCGCGCGGACACCTCGACGCTGGAGAGCACGCCTGTCATCCAGCTGCGCACGTCGGTCGTGGTGTGCAGGCTGCCGGAGGCGGGGTCGCAGGACAGGGCCAGCGCGCAGGCGAAACCGTCGGCCGCCGAGCGCGGTCCGGCGGTGCCGAACGGGACGCAGGACAGCACGGTGCGGGCGTCCATGCTGACCAGGTTGTCGACGGCGAGCAGGTCCAGCACCTGGCCGAGGGTGAGCCAGCAGAAGCCGTCGGCGGCCTCCACGTCCGGGCCGACCTCCACGACCATGTTGCGGTTGCGCTTGCGGAAGAACCAGGCGCCCTGCTCGGACTGCAGGACGTCGGCGATGACCGAACCGGGCTCGGGATCGCGGAAGTGCTCCAGGTAGGGCACTTCCGCGCCGCCGTGCACGCGGGTGTAGTTGCTCTTGGTCGCCTGCACGGTGGGGGAGAGCTGGACGCCGTTGATGTTGCCCGGCTCCACCTTGGCCTGCATGAGGCAGTGCAGCACGCCGTCGATCTCCTTGACGGCGATGCCCAGCACCCCGATCTCGGCCTGGTTGACGATCGGCTGGGTCCAGTGCCCGACCGGGCCCTGGTCGGTGCTGACCGCCAGCCCCTCGACAGCGAAGAACTTGCCGCTGGCGTGCACGAGGTCGCCGGTGTCGTCGCGGAAGGACCAGCCGCGCAGCCCGGTCAGCGGCATGCGGGTGACGCGCTGGGTCTGCACCTGCCGCCGCCCGTGCAGCCACTCGCCGATCCTGGCGGTGGGCAGCACGGCGCTGTCCCTGGTCTGCGTGGACTCCGCGATCCGCTTGGCCAGCAGCGGGTCGGGCAGGCGCAGCTCGACGGTGTCGTGCACGGGGGCCTCCTCGGGTCAGCCTGCTGGGACGGCGAGCCGGGACTCGACCAGCGCGGCGGCGGCTCGCGCGCCACCGGCCTCGCGGGTGCGCTCGCCCATCGCGGCGACCCGCTCGCGGGTGGCGGCGTCGGCGAGCAGGTCGGCCACAGCGGTGCGCAGCCGCGGCCCGGTCGCCTCGGCCGAGGCGACCACCGTGCCGAGCCCGAGCGCCGCCACGCGCCGGGCGACGACCTTGCACTCGGGGATCTTCGGGACGACGACCATCGGCACGCCTTGGCGCAGCGCCATGGTGACGCTGCCGAGCCCGCCGGAGGTGACGAACGCGGCGGCGTGCTCCAGCACGGCCAACTGCGGTATCCAGGCGTGCGCGGAGACGTTGGGGGGCAGCGGGCCGAGGTCGTCGGCCGATGCGCCGAGGGTCATGACCACCGTCCACGGCTCGCCCGCGAACGCGTCGGCGACCTCGCGGAAGAACGCGGTTCCCCCGTTCACCGTGGTGCCCATCGAGACGACGACGAGCGGCCGCCCGTCCTCGGGGGACCACTCCCCGTTCAGATCGCCCGCGCCCAGGCACGGGCCGACGAAGGCGGTCCGGTCGTCGAAGCCGTCGGCCGCGACCTGGAACTCCTTGGGCACGTAGACGACCGCGTCATCGGCCGCCCAGTCCACAAGCGACTCTGGGGAGTGCGGGAGGCGGTGGCGCTCGGCGAACTCCGAGGCCAGCTTCCGCAGCTCCGCGCCCGCCGGGTGGCCGGGTCCCACTCCCGCCGCCGCCAGGACGACATCAACCTGCGAGTAGCGCGCATTCGACCCGAACGACGGCGTGGACTGCACCACCGGCCTGCCCCACAGGTGTCCCAGCGCGCGTCCGGCCGGGGCCACGGACATGTCGTAGAGGACGAGGTCGGGGACGTCGGCGGCGAAGTGCTCCAGCGCCTTGTCGGCCAGGTGGGAGGCCTCGATGAAGAACAGCACCCGCGACCACGCCAGCGAGTCCGCGTCCGGGTCGGCGTTGCCCATCCGGCCCGCGCCGAGCCAGTCGGCCATCTGCGTCTGGTAGACCACGGCGTCGGCGCCGATGCCCTCGACCGCCGCCACGAACTCGGCCGTGGCGAGCACGCTGACGCGCACACCGCGGCGCACCAGTTCCTCGACCACCGCCAGCACCGGCCGCATGTGCCCGTGCGCCGGTATCCCCATCACCAGCACGTGACCTGGCACAGCAGCCTCCGATCCCGCCTACGGACGCCCCGACGCTAACCGCGCGGGCACCAGGGAAATCCCCAGAACTCGGGCCGGGCCGGTCGTGGCCCGGCCCGGCCACATCACGCGGTGCCGGGATCGGCCCGCCAGACGTCGCGGTACCACTCGAAGGTGCGGCGCACGCCGTCCTCCAGGCTCACCTTGGGCGCGTAGCCCGTGCGCGAGCGCAGCTTCGTGATGTCCGGCCACCGCTTGGCCACCGACCCCGGCGGGGCGGGCTTGCGGTCCAGCTCGGGGGCGAAGCCCGCCACGGAGAGGACCAGGTCGGCCAGGTCGCCGATGTTGGTGTGCTCGACGTCGTTGCCGATGTGGACGATCTCGCCGGTCAGGTCTTCGGTCCCCATGGCCAGGACGATCCCCTCCACGGCGTCGTCGACGTAGCAGAACGCCCGGTACTGGTCGACGCCGAAGACCTCGAACGGGTCCTCGCGGCGCATCGCGCGCAGCGACAGCTCCGGGATCACGTGCGATGCGCCCATGCGCGGCCCGTACACGTTGTGGAAGCGCGCCACGACGTGCTTGACCCGCTTGGCGTTGCAGATGTGGATGACCGCCGCCTCGCCGAGGAGCTTGCTGGCCCCGTAGGCCCAGCGGGGCGCGGTGATGTCCTCGATCATCAGCGGCACGGTCTCCGGCGTCGGCACCGGGACCACGCCCGCCGACACCCCGCCCGCGTACGCCTCGCTGGTGGAGGCGAAGAACACCTTGGCCGAGCAGTCCTGCGGCAGCCAGTCGAGCATGTGCATGACCGACATCGTGTTGACCCACAGGGTGCGCGCGGGTTCGTTCTCGAAGTACCGCACGCCGACGACGGCGACCAGCTGGTAGATGTGGTCCCAGCCCTCGGCCGGGATGGCCGCGTAGGACTCCAGCCTGGTCAGGTCGGCGTCGATCACCTCGACGTCGAGCGCGGCCAGCTCCGGGTCGCGGCGGCCGCGGGAGAAGTTGTCCACCACGGTCACCTGGTGCCCGTCGGCCAGCAGCCGCCTGCACAGGTGCATCCCGATGAACCCGGCGCCGCCGAGCACGAGCGACCTCACGCGGACACCTCCGCCACGACCGGGGCGGGCACCGGCGCGGCGTAGCCGAGGCCGTAGTAGCGGATGCCGCGGGCGAGGATCTCCTGGCCGTCGAGCACCCGCCACGAGTCGTAGACCAGCCGCACGTCCGACCCGGCCAGCAGCGCGGCGACGTCCAGGCTCCGGTACTCGGGGTGGTCGGTGATGACCAGCACCGCGTCGGCCTGGGCGAACCCGGAGACCAGGGTGACCGGCTCGCCGCCGAGCGAGCGGACCACGTCCGGGCGCACCAGCGGGTCGTGGCCGAGCACGCGCAGCCCGGCCGAGGAGAACGCCGAGGCCATGACCTCGATCGGGGTGCCGCGGATGTCGTCGGTGGGCGGCGTTCCCTTGTACGCCCAGCCGAGCACCAGCAGCGTCTTCACCTCGGCTTCGCGCATCAGGTCGACGATGCGGTCGCCGACGTGCTCGGGCAGCTCCTCGTTCAGCGCGCGGGCCGCGCCGATCAGGCCCAGCGAGCGGCCGACGCCGCGGGCGCTGGACATCATGATGTAGGGGTCCTTCGACAGGCAGCCGCCGCCGACGTAACCGGGCTTGGCCAAGTCCTGCCTGGGGTAGTCGGTGTTCGTCGCGTGCAGGACCTCCAACGGGTCCAGGCCGAGCCGGTCTGTCAGCAGCGCCAGCTCGTTGCCGAAGGAGTACATGACGTCCATGTGGCAGTTGTTGGCCAGCTTGACGAACTCGGCGGTCTCCAGCGACGACACCGGCAGCAGCCGGTTGCCCATCGGCTCGAACAGCGCCAGGCCCGCGGCCAGCGACTCCTCGTCCACGCCGCCGACGACCTGCGGCAGCGACGCCAGCTCCTCCATCGCCCTGCCCTGGATGGTGCGCTCGGGGGCCATCACCAGCCGCGCCGAGCCCCACGCCGCCATCAGCGGCGGCAGGACGACCGAGCGGCACGCCCCGACCGGGACGGTGCTGCGCACGACGACGAGCGTGCCGGGGGCGCAGCGGCCTGCCACCTCCTCGGCGGCGCTCGCCAGGTTCTCCAGAACCGGCTCGTGGTCGTCGCCGACCGGGGTCGACACGCAGATGATCGCGACGTCGACGCCGTCCTTGGGGAGCTGGGCGCCGATGAAGATCCGCTTGCCCACCTCCTCGGCCAGGATGTCGTTCACCCCCGGCTCGTACAGGTGCGAACGGCCCTGGGAGAGCGTGTAGACCACGTCCGGGCTGCTGTCCGCGCCGTACACCACGAAGCCTTTGCGGGCCATCGCGGCGGCCAGGGACAGGCCGACATAGCCGAGTCCGACGATCCCGATCCGGCTCTGCTCGGGTGCTATCGACGACATGGGCGGAACCTCACTCGGAGTCGATTGCTGCTGCCACGGGTGCTCCACATGACACACCGGCGCGGTCTGGGGAGACCGGCGGACAGTCCAGGGTTTTCCTTGGAGCCGCGCGCCTAGCGTCGTGCCGGGGGTCCGACCGGAGAAGGGAGCCCGAATGATCACCGCCCGGGGTCTGCGCAGGTCGTTCGCCGTGCGCGGCCGGACGGTCGAGGCGGTGCGCGGGGTCGACTTCGACATCGGCGCGGGCGAGATCGCCGCCTTCCTCGGGCCCAACGGCGCGGGGAAGACCACGACCGTCCGCATGCTCACCACCCTGCTGCGCCCCACCGGGGGCCAGGCGGTGGTGGCGGGCAAGGACCTGCTGGCCGACCAGCGCGGGGTGCGGCGGCGCATCGGCTGCGTCGCCCAGGGCCACGGCTCCGCGCCGGACCACCAGGTGCGCGAGCAGATCGAGCTGCAGGCGCGCATCTACGGCGCGGACAAGGCCACCGCGGCCGCTCAGGCCGAGAAGCTGATGGGCGAGCTGGAGCTGTCCGGTCTGGACAAGCGGGTCGCCAAGACCCTCTCCGGCGGCCAGCGGCGCAGGCTCGACCTGGCGCTGGGCCTGGTGCACACGCCGCGGCTGGTCTTCCTGGACGAGCCGACGACGGGGCTGGACCCGCAGAGCCGGGCCAACCTGTGGGCGCACATCGCCGACCTGCGCGCCCAGCGCGGCGCGACCGTCTTCCTCACCACCCACTACCTGGACGAAGCCGACGCGCTCGCCGACCGCGTGTTCATCATGGACAACGGCACGATCGTCGCCTCCGGCACACCCGAGGAGCTGAAGTCGCAGGTGGCCGACGACCGCATCACCATCGGGGTGCCCGACCACCAGCGGCCCAGGGCGAGCGCGGCGGTGATCGCGCTGCCGGGCGTGAGCCAGGTGGCCGCCACGGTCGCGGGGCTGGACTTCCGGGTCGCCAACGGCGACGCGCTGCTGGTGCCGCTGCTGCGCGAGCTGGACTTCGCCGGCGTCACCGCCACCTCGGTCGAGGTGCGCAGGCCGACCCTCGACGACGTGTTCCTGACTCTGACGGGCCGCAGCCTGCGCGAGGGCGCGGCGACCGTCGGCGCGGGGCGGTAGCCGTGCTGCGCGACATCGGACTGCTGTACCGCATGGAGCTGGTGCCGTCGCTGCGGACACCGGCCTGGATCGTCATCGGGCTGATGCAGCCGGTGCTGTACCTGCTGCTGTTCGGCCCGCTCACCGAGCAGATCGCGGCGAACCTGCCCGGCTTCCCGCCGGGCGGCGCGTGGGTGGTGTTCACCCCGGCGCTGATCGTGCAGCTCGCGCTGTTCAGCAGCTCCTTCACCGGGTTCGGACTGCTGGCCGACCTCAAGGGCGGAGTGGTCGAGCGGCTGCGCGTCACGCCGGCGAGCCGGGTGGCGCTGCTGCTGGGCAAGGTGCTGACCAACGCCACCCACACCGTCGTGCAGGCCGTGCTGATCATCTTGCTGGCGGTGCTGGTCTTCGACCTGCGCGTGCCCGCCGCCGGAGTGGCGCTGGTCCTGGTGATCGCCGCGCTGATGGCCGTGGCACTGGCCTCGATCTCGCAGGGGCTGGCGCTGCGGCTGGGCAACGAGGACGCGTTCCTGGGACTGCTCAACACCGTGCTGCTGCCGCTGCTGCTGCTCTCCGGCATCCTCATCCCGATCACCCGCGGCCTCGCGCCCGACTGGCTGGTCACGGCGTCGTCGGTGAACCCGTTCACCCACATCGTCGACACCGGGCGGGCGGGCTTCCGCGGCGACTTCGCGCTGTCGGAGATGGCCACGGGCGGGCTCGCCCTGCTCGGCCTGGCCGTCGTGGCGCTGTGGTTCGGCGTCCGCTCGTTCCAGCGGGAGAACGCCTGATGCGCGCGGTGGTGCTGGGCGGGACCGGGTTCCTCGGGACGCACGTGGTGACCGCCCTGCAGGCCGCCGGGCACCACGTCACCGTGGTCACCCGCAGGCCGTACCTCGTGCCACCGGGCGTGGCCGACGCGGTCGGCCTGAGCGAGCCCGTGCGCGAGAGCCTGGCCGGGATCTTCGCCGAGCTGCGCCCTGACGCGGTGGTCAACGCGGTGGGGGAGATCTGGGCGCCGTCGGCGGGGGCGCAGGCCTCGGCCAACGTCGACTTCCCGACCCGGCTGCTGGTCGCGCTCGCCGGGCGCGGGGCGCGGCTGGTGCACCTGGGCTCGTCCCTGGAGTACGCGCCGGTCGACCCGCCCGCCGCGCTGCACGAGGATTCCCCGGTCGCGGCCTCTAGCAGCTACGCCAGGACCAAGCTGACCAGCACCCGCCGCGTCCTGCAGAGCGCCGACGACCTCGGCCTCGACGTGGTGGTGCTGCGCGTGTTCAACGCCATCGGCGCGGGTGTCTCCCCGGCGAGCCTGCTCGGCCGGGTGTCCGCCGAGCTGCTGCGCGCCCACCGAGCCGGGGACGTCGCCCGGCTCCAGGTGCTGGAGACGCCCGCCTACCGCGACTACGTCGACGTCGGTGATGTCGCCGGGGCCGTGGTGGCCGCCGCCGAGGCCGACCTGGCGGGCGGGCACCTGGTCAACATCGGCTCCGGGGTCGCCACCACGGCCGAGGACCTGGTGCGCGGGCTCGCCGAGCACACCGGCATCGCGCACCGGGTGGACAAGGCGCCCGCGACCACCCGCGCGGACGGCGCCTGGCAGCGCGCCGACATCCGCCGCGCCGCCGACCTGCTCGGCTGGGCCCCGACCACCCCGCTGCCCAGCACCCTCGCCGCCGTGTGGGCCGCGGTGGCACATCCCCTGGGCGCCGGTCCCCTGGGTTCCATTCCCCTGGGCGCCCGACCCAGCACCCGCACGGAAGGCGGAAGCCGATGAGTGACGCCACGAAGGCCGAGATCCTGGCGCTGGTGCGCAAGCTGGACGCCGAGCGCGCCCCGACGACCGGGTTCGCGCCCGGGACCACCCCGATCCTGTCCTCGGGCGCGGTGCTGGACGCCGAGGACCGGGTCGCGCTGGTCGAGGCCGCCCTGGAGATGCGCATCGCCTCCGGGACCTACTCGGTGAAGTTCGAGCGCCTCTTCGCCAAGTACTTCGACCTGCGCAAGGCCCACCTGACCAACTCCGGCTCCTCGGCGAACCTGCTGGCCCTCTCCGCCCTGCGCGCCCCCGACCTCGGCGACCGCAGGCTCCGGCCGGGCGATGAGGTGATCACCGTCGCCGCGGGCTTCCCGACCACGGTCAACCCGATCGTCCAGAACGGCATGGTCCCGGTCTTCGTCGACATCGACATGGCCACCTACAACACCACCGCCGAGCGCGTGGCCGCCGCCATCGGCCCGAAGACCCGCGCCATCATCATCGCCCACGCCCTCGGCAACCCCTTCGAGGCCGAGGAGATCGCCGCGCTGGCCGAGGAGCACGGGCTCTGGTTCATCGAGGACAACTGCGACGCCGTCGGCTCCACCTACAAGGGCGCGCTGACCGGCACGTTCGGCCACCTGAGCACCGTCAGCTTCTACCCCGCCCACCACATCACGATGGGCGAGGGCGGCTGCGTCCTGACCGACAGCCTCCAGCTGGCCCACCTGGTGGAGTCCTACCGCGACTGGGGCCGCGACTGCTGGTGCGAGCCCGGCGAGGACGACCGCTGCCACAAGCGCTTCGGCTGGCAGCTGGGCACCCTGCCGGAGGGCTACGACCACAAGTACACCTTCTCCCACGTCGGCTACAACCTGAAGTCGACCGACCTGCAGGCCGCGCTCGGCCTGCGCCAGCTGGAGCGGGTGACCGAGTTCGGCGACGCCCGCCGCAAGAACTGGGAGCGGCTGCGCGGTGAGCTCGACGGCACCCGCCACCTGGTCATGCCGGAGGCCACCCCGGGCAGCGAGCCCAGCTGGTTCGGCTTCGTCCTGTCGCTGACCGACGACGCGCCCTTCACCCGCAACGACATCCAGCAGCACCTGGAGTCCCAGCAGATCCGCACGCGGCTGCTCTTCAGCGGCAACCTGACCCGCCACCCGGCCTACCAGGACGTCGACTACCGGGTGGTCGGCGGTCTGGAGAACAGCGACCGGGTGGTGGACAAGACCTTCTGGATCGGCTGCTACCCCGGCGTCACCGACGAGATGATCTCCTACATGGGCCGCACGATCCGCGAGTTCGTCGCCGACCGCGGATAACCGCTGCCAACGACATCGGCCCCCGCCCGGATCACCGGGCGGGGGCCGATCGCCGTCGCGGGCTGTCAGGACGCCAGTTCGATGATCAGGTCGGCGGCGCGGGTGACGCCGCCCGCGTTGCGCTGCTTGGCCGTCCAGTGCTGCGCGCGCTCGGTGAAGGAGGGGTCCTCCAGGACGCGGGTGAGCTTGTCCACCACGTCATCGGCCTTCACCTCGTGGACGTCGTCCAGTGTCAGGCCCATGCCGGCGTCGTCGATGCGGTGGGCGATGTCGTGGCAGTCGATCCAGCCCGGGCGCGAGACCATCGGCTTGCCGAAGTTCAGGCACTCGTGCATGCCGTTGCTTCCCGCGTGGCAGAAGAACACCTTGACGTTGGGGTGGGCCAGCACGTCGAACTGCGAGGGCACCCAGTGCTCGACGCGGACGTTGTCGGGCACCTCCACCCCGGCGGGCCGGTTCTCCCACTGGTCCTTGGGGATCTTCCACAGCAGGGCGTGCGGCGCCAGCCTGCGCGCGGCTTGCAGCATCTGCCCGATGCTCTCGGTGGAGAGCCGGTTGATCGTGCCGAACGCCAGGTACACCACCGACTCGTGCGCGTCGAGCCACGAGGAGATGTCCTTCTCGTCGGGCAGCTCGGGCAGCGGGGGAGCGATCGAGCCGACCGAGACCACGTTGTCGGGCTTGGGGAAGTCGTACTCCAGGTCCAGCACCGTGTGGAACATGACCAGCGCCGCGTTGTCGATGCGGGCGCGGGGCTGCATCGACTTGGCGTTGATGCCCAGCTCGCGGACGGCCTTGGCGTACTTGACCGCGCGCGGGAAGACCTTCGGGCGGAACATCACCGTCTTCATGCGGAACTTGAACCACGAGTTCGCCACGCGCTGGCCGAAGGTCATCTCGGCGGGCAGGCCGGAGTAGGGCCACGGGTAGCCGCGCGGCAACCAGGGCTGCATCACGAAGCTCGGCATCAGGCACGCCTTGATGACGTACGGGATGCCGCGCGTCATGGCGACGTCGATGGCGTGCTGGGAGAGGCAGTCGACCACCAGCAGGGCGGGCTTGACCCGCTCCACCTCGGCGTCGAGCTTCTTGTACCACTCGATCTGCAGGTCGACGTCGAGGTTGTGGGTGATGAACGCCAGCGCGCTCTTCCAGCGCGAGCGCTGGGTGAAGGAGAAGTAGGTGGCGTCGTCCCAGCCCTCCGGGTCGGCGGGGGACTCTCCCGCGCCGAGGGAGATGTACTGGGCGCCGGTGCCCGCGGTGTGGTGGTCGAACTCGCCGCGGTAGCGCTCGATGCCGACGAAGTGCACCTCGTGACCGCGGCGGGCGATCTCGGCCGCGGTGACGATCATCGGGGTCATGCCGCTGTACGGCGCCCCCGCGAACATGATGGGCCCTGTCACAGGTCCTCCTCCGGGGTCAGGCGCCGTGGAAGCGGCGGACGTGCTCGATGACGTGGTCCTGCTCGGCGCGGGTCATGCCGTTGTAGGTCGGCAGGCAGAGCCCGTCGGCGGCCAGGCGCGCGGCGTTCAGCTCGGGCCACGACGGGTCCAGGTACATGGGCTGGCGGCTCATCGGCGGGAAGAACGGCCGCGTCTCGATCTCCGCATCGGCGAGGAAGGCGCGCAGTTCCTCGCGCCGGGCCGCGCGCAGGTCGTACATCCACAGCACGTCGCGGGCGGGCATCGGGGTGATCTCGGCGATGTCGGCCAGGCCCTTGTCGTAGTGGTCGGCGATCGCGGCGCGCTGGGCCAGGAACTCCTCGATGCGCTCGAACTGCCCGAGCGCGACGGCGGCCTGGAGGTTGGTCATGCGGTAGGTGTAGGCGAGCTTCTTGTGCATGAAGTCGTGCGCGGGCCCGATCGCCATGCCGCGCAGGTGCTTCATCTGCTCGGCGAGCCAGCGGTCGCTGGTCACGCAGATCCCGCCCTCGCCGGCGGTGATGATCTTGTTGGCGTAGAGGGAGAAACAGCCGATGTCGCCGACGACCGGGATGCCGTGCGCCTCGGCGGAGTCCTCCACGACCCGCAGGCCGTAGTCGAAGGCCAGGCGCATGATCGCGGCCATGTCGCAGCGGCGGCCGTGCACGTGCACCGGCATGATCACCTTGGTGCGCTCGGTGATGGCGGCTTCGACCAGCCCGGGGTCGATGAGCAGGTCGTCCTTGACGTCCACGAACACCGGGGTCGCGCCCAGGTAGGTCACCGCCCACGCCGAGGCGACGAAGGTGAACTCCGGGACGATGACCTCGTCGCCGGGGCCGACCCCGAGCGCCCGCAGCGCCAGGTGCAGCGCCGCCGTCCCGGACGCGCAGGTGACGCCGTGCTCCTGGCCGGTGTAGGCGGCGAACTCGGACTCGAAGCGCTTCACGAACGGCCCGGCGGCGGTCAGCCATCCGCTGCGCACCGCTTCGGTGACGTAGCGCAGCTCGGCCTCGCCCACGTCGGGTCGGGATGCCTGGATGGCCACGGGCGACCTCGCTTCGTCTCAGGGCCGCACCGCCCGAGCGGCCAGCTCGGGCGCGGTCAGCCGCAGGGTGTCGGGGGCGGGCCGGGGGCCTGGCCGCAGGTGCAGGCGCCGCACACCGGGCGCGTCCGGGAGACCGGCCGCGCACGGGCACGGCTCGTCGTCGAAACCGCTGAACCGGTAGGCGATCTCCATGATCCGGTTGCGGTCGGTCGCCCTGAAGTCGGCGACCAGGTGCACGTCTGCGCGGTGGCCCTGGTCGCTGAGCCAGCCGAGGATCGCCGCGCCCGCGCCGTAGGAGACCACCCGGCACGAGGTCGCCAGCAGCTTGATGTGCCAGCGCCGCTCGGATGTGGACAGCAGCACCACGCCGATCGCCCCGTGCGGGCCGAACTTGTCGGACATGGTCGCGACCAGCACCTCGTGGTCGGGATCGGTGAGCAGGGCGCGCAGGTCGGCGTCGGAGTAGTGCACGCCGGTCGCGTTCATCTGGCTGGTGCGCACGGTCAGCTCGGCGACCCTGGTCAGGTCCTCCGGCTCGGCGCGGCGGATCTCCATGCGCATGTCGAGCGTGCGCAGGAAGTCCGCGTCCGGCCCGGCGTGCTCGGTCTGGGCGCTCTTGCGCCGCACGCCCGCCTGGTACATGGAGCGCCTGCGCCGGGCGTCCTCGGTCACGTGCTCCGGGCTGAACTCGGGCAGTCCGAGCAGCCTCGGCAGGACCTCGACGTCGTAGCAGCGCACGTCCGGCAGGTGGTGGGCCACCTCGGCCAGCTCGGCCGGGCGGTCGTCGACGAAGGCGATGGCCGAGTGCGCGAAGCCCAGCTCGTCGGCGATCTCGCGCACCGACACCGACTTGGCGCCCCAGCAGATGCGGGCGGCGACGAAGAACTCGGCGACGCCCAGCTCCTCCAGCCGCGCCCACGCGTGGTCGTGGTCGTTCTTGCTCGCCACGGCCTGCAGGATGCCGCGGCTGTCCAGCGCGGCGATGACGTCGCGGATCTCGTCGGTGAGGTGGACCTCGCCGTCCTCCAGCAGCGTTCCGCGCCACAGCGTGTTGTCCAGGTCCCAGACCAGGCACTTGACGGTGCTGGTGCTCACCGGCCACCTCCCGCGAGCGCGTGCTCGGCGAGCAGCAGGGAGCAGATCTCCGAGCTGCCTTCGATGATCTCCATCAGCTTGGCGTCGCGGTGCGCGCGGGCGACCGGGTGGCCGTCGTGCGCACCCGCCGAGCCCAGCACCTGCACCGCGGTCGCGGACGCGCGCGCGGCGGAGGTGGCGGCGAGCTGCTTGGCCAGCACGGTCGCCAGGACGTGCCCGGGGTCGCGGGCGTCGACCTTGGCGCTGGCGGCCTCGCACGCCAGGGTCGCGGAGCGCTCGGCGACCAGCAGGTCGGCCAGGTGCCGGGCGACGAGCTGGTGCTGGGCCAGCGGCTTGCCGAACTGGACCCGGCGCGCGGCGTGCGCGGTGGCCGCGTCCAGGCACGCGCGCAGGATGCCGACGCAGCCCCAGGCCACCGACAGCCGCCCCGGGCTGATCGCGGCGGTGATCAGCAGCGGTAGCGGGAGCCCGCCGCCGCCCAGCACCGCGTCTGCGGGCAGCCGGACGTCGTCGACGGTGAGGTCGGAATGCCCGGCGGCGCGGCACCCGGACGGGTGGGCGACCGGGGTGATGGTGAGCCCCGGCGCGGTGCGCGGCACCACGACGGCGGCGGCCGAGCCGTCGGACTCGCGGCCCACGACGACGATCAGGTCGGCGTAGCGGGCCGCGGTGGTCCAGGACTTGCGGCCGGTGAGCACGACGTCCTCGCCCTCACGGCGGATCTCGGTGGCGATGGCGCCGAGGTCGCTGCCCGCGTCCGGTTCGCTGAACGCGGCGGCGGCGAGGTCGCCGGAGACGAGCCTGGGCAGCAGCTCGGCGCGCTGGGCGGCACTGCCGAGGCGCGCGATCATCCCCGCGGCGATGGTCTGCGAGGTCAGGACGCTGCGCACCGAACTGCACGCGCTGCCCAGCCGGGCGGTGAACTCTCCCGTCCAGGCGCTGCTCTCGCCCAGTCCGCCATGCTTGACCGGTACCTCGGCGCACAGCAGGCCGGACTTGCCGAGCCCGCGCAGCACCTCGAGCGGGACCTCGCCCGCCAGGTCCCACGCCGCGGCCTCGTCCGCGCCGAAGGGGATGTCCGGCAGTGGGCCAGGCAGTGGGCCAGGCAGTGGGTCAGGCATCGCTGGCGCGCAGCCGGTCGACCAGCGCGGTCATCGACTCGACCGTGCGGAAGTTGTCGAGTTTGAGGTCCGAGCCGGTGATCGCGATGCCGAACACCCCTTCCAGGTGCACGACCAGCTCCATCGCGAACAGCGAGGAGACCAGGCCGGAGGCGAAGAGGTCCTGGTCGTGCGGCACCGCGGCGCCCAGCCTGCCCTCCAGGAACTCCGCGATCGCCTCGGCGGTGGCGCGGTCCGTGCCGGTGTCGTTCGCTGTCACGACAGCACCTTTCGGTAGTCGAAGAAGCCGCGTCCGGTCTTGCGGCCGTGGTCGCCCGCGGCGACCTTCTCCAGTAGCAGCGCGCACGGGGCGTGCTGGGGGTCGCCGGTGCGCTCGGCGAGTGCGCTGAGGGCGTCGGCGAGGTTGTCCAGGCCGATCAGGTCGGCGGTGGCCAGGGGGCCGGTGCGGTGGCCGAGGCAGCCGCGCATCAGCTCGTCCACCTGCTCGGCGGTCGCGGTGCCCGCCTGCACGACGCGCGCGGCGTCGTTGAGCATCGGGTGCAGCAGCCTGCTGGTGACGAAGCCGGGGGAGTCGCTGACCACGATCGCCCGCCTGCCCAGGCGCTCCAGCACCCCGGTGATGGCCGCGAGGGCGGCCTCGCCGGTGCGCGGGCCGCGGATGACCTCGGTGAGGGCGATCAGGTAGGCCGGGTTCATGAAGTGGGCCCCGACCAGCCATGATGGGTCGGGCACTGCGTCGGCCAGCTCGTCGACCGGGATGCCGGAGGTGTTGGTGACCAGGGGGACGCCCGGGGCGACGGCGGCGACCTCGGCGAGCAGCTTGGCCTTGCGGGCGGTGTCCTCGGTGATCGCCTCGATGACGATCTCCGCGCCCGCCGCGGCGTCGGGGGAGTGGGCCGCGGTGATCGGGGCGTGCTCGACGCCCTGCGGGAACGCGCCCATGAGGGCGCCGTGCCGCAGGCCGGTCCTGGCCCTGGCGATCCCGGCCTCGGCGGCGTTCGGGTCGGTGTCGACCAGGGTGACGGGAAGTCCGTGGCCGCAGGCGAGCGCGGCGATGGCCGAGCCCATCGTCCCCGCGCCGAACACGGTGATCATCAGACGGCCGCCGCGGACTCGGCGTGCCAGTGCTCCACGATGTCGGCCGCTGTGGTCAGGCCCTTCTCGCCCGCCATGCGCGCGCCGGTCGCCACGGCGCGCTCGCGCATGCCCGCGTCGCCGACAGCGGCGGCGACAGCGGAGGTCAGGGCCTCGCGGGTGAGCTTGGTCAGCGGGACCGGTGTCGCGCTGACGCCGAGGGCGTGCATGCGGGTGGCCCAGAACGGGTTGTCGAACACGGCCGGGATCGATACCTGGGGGACCCCGGCGCGCAGCGCCGCGCCCGCGGTGCCGCAGCCGCCGTGGTGCACCACCGCCGAGCAGCGCGGCATCAGCCAGCCGTAGTCGACCTCGGTGGCGCGGTGCACGTCGTCGGGGTAGTCGCGGTCGGGTCCGCCGACGATGAGCAGCGGCTTGCCCGCGGCGCGGGCGGCGGCGATCGCGTGGTCGACGGTGGTGTCGGCGTCGTGGAAGGGCCAGGTGCTGCCGAGGGTCAGCAGGACCGGCGCGGTGCCGTCGGTGAACGCGGCCAGCTCCGGGCTGGGGGTCCACTCCGGACGGTCGTAGAACCAGTAGCCGGTGATGTGGGCGCGCTCGGGCCAGTCCGCGGGCGGGGGCACGACCGCGGCGCTGAACGGGTACAGCATCGGCCGGTCGCGGCCCATCTCGGCGAAGCGGGACTTGCCGCCCATGGCCTGGCCGCCGGTCGCCTTGAAGTACTTGTTGGCCATCCAGCACGCCGAGGTCCACTGGAAGGTGTCGTAGAAGCGGTGGGTGAGCCGGTTGTACCCGCCGCCGAGGCGCGGCTTGGCCTGGTAGGCGGGGAACTCGCGGGTCTTGTTCGCCGGGATCCAGGACACCGAGCACCACGGCTTGTCGCCGACGAACCCGGCGATGTGCGTGACGGGCGCGGTGACCACCAGGTCGGCGTCCTCCGTCGCGGCGGCCATGCCGGTGAACATGCCGACGATCTCCTCGTCGGTCGGCGGGGTCACCGACCGGACGGTGCGCACGAAGCCGGGGCTCTTGCGCACCGCGGCGTTGAGCTTGGGCTGGGAGAACAGGTCCTCGCGCATGCCCGGCGGCGGCACGACCGCGCGGAAGTCCAGGCCGGAGCCGGTCACCAGCCCCTCGAACCCGGGCGCGGTGCCGATGGCGACCGAGTGCCCGCGCGCCCGCAGCGTCAGCCCCAGGGCGACGAGCGGCTGCACGTCGCCTCGGGTGCCGAAGGTCAGCATGGTGATGTTCATCGTCACCTTCTCATGACCGGGAGCGAGGGGTACGGCCGATGACGATAGGAGCGCAGGTCTGGGGAAAGCCCTAGGAAGGCGCGGCCCCGACCCCGCTGCGCACGACCACACTGGAGGACCCCACCCGCCGACAGCGCGGCGCGGGCGCCCCCCGGGTCCGCGCCGCGCGCCACCGCTGGGAGCCCCGCCGTGACCGACACCCCCGCAGGTAGCAGCGCCCCGACCGCTGTCGCGGTGGTGGGCATCGCGTGCAGGCTCCCCGCAGCCCCGGACCCCGAGGCGTTCTGGCGGCTGCTGGTCGGCGGCGGCGACGCGGTGGCCGAGGTGCCCGGCCGGGGCGTCGGCGGCTTCCTCGACCGCGCGGACACCTTCGACGCGCACTTCTTCGGCATCTCCCCGCGCGAGGCCGCGGCGATGGACCCGCAGCAGCGCTTGGCGCTGGAGCTGGCGTGGGAGGCCGTCGAGCAGGCGGGCATCCCGGCCCAGGAACTGCGCGGCACGGCGACCGGGGTGTTCCTCGGCGCGATGGCCGACGACTACGCGGTGCTCACCCGGCGCGCGGGCGCGCTCGGGCCGCACACCCTCACCGGCCTGGCGCGCGCCGCGGCGGCCAACCGGATCTCGCACTTCTTCGGCCTGACCGGGCCGAGCGCCTCGGTGGACAGCGGTCAGTCCTCATCGCTGGTCGCGGTGCACATGGCGGCGGCCAGCCTGCTCGCGGGCGAGTGCCGGGCCGCGCTGGCGGGCGGCGTCCAGCTCAACCTCGCCGCCGACGCCGCCGAGGTGGTGGCCCGCTTCGGCGCGCTGTCGCCGGAGTCCCGGTGCCGCACCTTCGACGCGCGCGCCAACGGCTACGTGCGCGGTGAGGGCGGCGGTCTCGTGCTGCTCAAGACCCTCGCCGACGCGCTCGCCGACGGCGACACGGTGCTCGCGGTCATCGAGGGGTCCGCGGTCGGCAACGACGGGCCCGCGACCGGGCTGACCGTGCCGAGCGCGGCGGCCCAGGCGGCCGTGGCCCGTGCGGCCTGCGCCAGGGCCGGGATCGACCCCGCCGCCGTCGGGCACGTCGAGCTGCACGGCACCGGGACGAAGGTGGGCGACCCGGTCGAGGCCGAGGCTCTGGGCGCGGTCTACGGGACCGGGCGGGACGCGCCGCTGCTGGTGGGGTCGGTGAAGACCAACGTCGGGCACCTTGAGGGTGCGGCCGGGATCACCGGGCTGCTGAAGTCGGTGCTCGGGCTGGCGCACGGCACCGTGCCGCCGAGCCTGCACTTCACCGAGCCGAATCCGGCGATCCGGTTCGACGACTGGGGGCTGCGGGTGGCGACCGAGGCCACCCCGTGGCCGGTCGGGCCCGGTGGGAAGCGGCTGGCGGGGGTGTCGTCGTTCGGCGTCGGGGGGACGAACTGCCACCTCGTGCTGTCCGCTGGGCCGAGTTGTCCACAGGCAGGCGAACTCGGGATGACGGCGGCGGAAGCCGGTGGTCACAGTGGAACTATGAGCACAGCACTCGCCCCCGACCTCGCCGGAACCCGACTCGTCGCCTGGACCCTGTCCGGGCGCACTGCCGAAGCGCTGCGCGCCCAAGCCGACCGCCTGGCGTCCACTCTCGACGGACTGTCCGCCCGGGACGTCGCGTACTCGCTGACCCGGCGGACAGCACTGCCGCACAGAGCGGTCGTCGTCGGATCGGACACCGCCGACCTCATGGCCGGGGTTCGCGCGGTGGCCGACGGGCTGCCGTCCCCCGGGCTGGCGCGCGGTGTCGCGTCCGAGGGTCCTGCACCGGTCTTCGTGTTCCCCGGGCAGGGCTCGCAGTGGATCGGCATGGGGGTCGACCTGCTCGACGTCCCGGCCTTCCTGGCCGAGCTGCGCCGCTGCGACAAGGCCCTGTCGCTGTTCGTGGACTACTCGGTGGAAGACGTCCTGCGCGGCGCCGACGGCGCCCCGGGGTACGACAGGGTCGATGTCGTACAGCCGGTGCTGTGGGCGGTGATGGTCGCCCTCGCGGCGGTGTGGCGCTCCTTCGGGGTCGAGCCGTCGGCGGTGGTGGGGCACTCCCAGGGGGAGATCGCCGCCGCCGTGGTGGCCGGCGCGCTGTCCTATGAGGATGGTGCGCGGGTGGTGGCGCTGCGCAGCGCGCTCATCGCCCACACGCTGGCGGGCGACGGCGGGATGGTGTCGGTCGCGCTGCCCGCGGCGGAGGTCCGTGCGCTGCTGGAGCCGTGGGCGGGCAGGCTCGCCGTCGGCGCGGTCAACGGGCCGGGCTCGGTCGTGGTGACCGGGGCGGCCGACGCCGTGGACGAGTTCGTGGCGGCCATGGGCGAGGGCGGGCGCGCCCGCCGCGTCGAGGTGGACTACGCCTCCCACTCGCACCTGGTCACCCGGCTCAAGGACCGGCTGGGCAGGCTGCTGGCCGAGGTCGCGCCCAGGGCGTCGAGCGTGCCGTTCTGGTCGACGGTGACCGGCGGGCCGGTGGAGACCACCACGCTGGACGGCGAGTACTGGTACCGGAACCTGCGCGGCGTGGTCGACTTCCACGGGGTCGTGTCCGGGCTCGCCGAGGCGGGGCACGGGCGGTTCGTGGAGGTCAGCCCGCACCCCGTGCTCACCGGGGCCGTGCGCGACACCACCGGGGGCAAGGCTGTCGTCGTCGGCACGACGCGGCGCGGCGAGGGCGGGCTGGAGAAGGTGCTGGCAGGCGCGGCGACCCTCGCCGCGCACGGCGCGCACGTCGACTGGTCGCCGCTGCTGGCGGGCGCGGTCCGGGTGCCGCTGCCGGGTTACGCGTTCCAGCGAGAACGCCACTGGCTGGACGACCTGGACCGACTCGCCGCCGAGCCGATCGCGCCCGAGCGGACCGACTCCGGGCAGACCGACTCCGGCCGGGCGCTCCCCGAGCGCGCCGCTCGTGGGGCGTCGGCCCCGGACCCGCGGGCGCTGGTCCTCGCCGAGTGCGCGGCCGTCCTCGGCTACCGCGACGCGGCGCGGGTCGAGGCCGGGACGCCGCTGCGGGCACAGGGTTTCGACTCGCCGATGCTGGTCGAGCTGGCCGCCCGGCTGGGTGTGGCGACCTCGGTGTTCTTCGACCGCCCGACCCCCGAGCTGCTCGCCGAGCACCTGGCGGGCGCCGGGGATGTCGCGCCCGAGGTGGGCGCGGTCGTCGGCGTGGACGAGCCGGTGGCCATCGTCGGGATGGCCTGCCGCTACCCGGGCGGGGTCGACTCGCCCGAGGCGCTGTGGCGGCTGGTGGCCGACGGCGTCGACGCCGTCGGGCCGATGCCCGCCGACCGGGGCTGGAGCGCCGCGGTCACCGGGACCGGACGCCTGGGCGGGTTCCTGCCCGACGCCGCCGACTTCGACGCCGAGTTCTTCGGGATCGCCCCGCGCGAGGCCACCGCGATGGACCCGCAGCAGCGTCTGGCGCTGGAGGTGTCCTGGGAGGCCGTCGAGCGGGCTGGCCTGGACCCGGCCGGGCTGCGCGGCAGCCGCACCGGTGTCTACCTGGGGTCGATGGCCCAGGACTACGGGCCGCCGCTGCACCGCACGTCCGGCACGGCCGAGGGGTTCGCGCTCACCGGGACCACGCCGAGCGTGCTGTCCGGCCGCGTCGCCTACACCCTCGGGCTGGCCGGACCGGCGATCACCGTGGACACGGCGTGCTCGTCGTCGCTGGTAGCCCTGCACCTGGCCGCGCAGGCGCTGCGCTCCGGGGACTGCGACCTCGCGGTGGCGGGCGGGGTGACGGTCATGTCCGAGCCGGGGCTGTTCGTGGAGTTCGCCAAGCAGGGCGGGCTCTCCCCGGACGGGCGGTGCAAGCCGTTCGCCGAGGCCGCCGACGGGACGGGCTGGTCGGAGGGCGTCGGCGTGCTGGTGCTCGCCCGGCTGTCCGAGGCGCGCAGGCGCGGGCTGCGGGTGCTGGCCGTGGTGCGCGGCAGCGCGGTCAACTCCGACGGCGCGTCCAACGGGCTCACCGCGCCCAGCGGGGCCGCGCAGCGCGCGGTCATCGCACGGGCGCTGGCCGCCGCGCGGCTGCGTCCCGCGGAGGTCGACGTCGTCGAGGCGCACGGCACCGGCACGCGCCTGGGCGACCCGGTCGAGGCGACGGCGCTGCTGGCCGCCTACGGGCAGGAGCGGGACGCGGCGCTGCTGGTCGGGTCGCTGAAGTCCAACATCGGGCACACCCAGGCCGCCGCGGGCGTCGCCGGGGTCATCAAGGTGGTGCACGCCCTGCGGCACGGGGTGGTGCCCGCGACGCTGCACCTCGACGCGCCGTCCAGCCGGGTCGAGTGGGGATCGGGCGCTGTCGAGGTCGTCGCCGACGCGCGGGCCTGGCCGCGGACCGGTCGCCCGCGCCGGGCCGGGGTCTCCTCGTTCGGGATCAGCGGGACCAACGCCCACGTCGTCATCGAGCAGGGCGACCCGGAGCCCGAGCCCGCGCCGCCGACTGAGCGGGCGCTGCCCTGGCTGATCTCCGCGCGCACCCCGGAGGGGCTGCGCGCCCAGGCTGCCCGGCTATCCACTGTGGACGGCGACGCCGCCGGGGTCGCGCTGGCGCTGGCCACCGCGCGCACCCACCACCGGCACCGGGCGGCTGTCGTCACCGCCGATCCCGGCCGCGCGCTGGCCGCCTTCGCCGACGGCGCCCCCGCCGACGGCGTCGTCACCGGCGAGCCCGTCACGACGCCCAAGGTCGCCTTCCTCTTCGCGGGCCAAGGGGCCCAGCGACTCGGGATGGGGGCCGAGGCCGCCGCGCGGCACCCGGTCTTCGCCGCCGCGTTCGACGCGGTGTGCGCGCACATCGACCCGCTCATCGGCCGCCCGCTGCGCGCGGCGATCTCCGGCGCCGACCCGGCCGAGCTGGACCGCACCGACATGGCCCAGCCCGCGCTCTTCGCCGTCGAGGTGGCGCTGGCCAGGCTGCTGGAGTCCTGGGGCGTGCGGCCGGAGCTGCTGCTCGGGCACTCCGTCGGCGAGATCGCCGCGGCCCACGTCGCCGGGGTGCTGAGCCTGCCGGACGCGTGCGCGCTCGTCGTGGCGCGGGGCGCGCTGATGCGGGCGCTGCCGCCCGGCGGGGCGATGGTCGCGGTGCGCGCCGACGCCGAGACGGTGCGGTCGGTGCTCGTGCCCGGCCGGGTCGTCGTCGCCGCCGTCAACAGCCCGCGCTCGGTCGTGCTGTCCGGTGTGGAGGCCGACGTCCTCGCCGCCGCCGACACCCTGGCCGCCGCGGGCCACCGCACGAAGCGCCTGCGGGTCGGGCACGCCTTCCACTCGCCGCTGATGGACCCGATGCTCGACAGCTTCCGCGACGTCCTCGCCGGGATCAGCTGGGGCGCCGCGACCGTGCCGATCGTCTCCACGCTGACCGGGGGGCTGGTCGACGCGGAGGTCATCGGCGATCCGGAGTACTGGGTCCGGCAGGTGCGCGAGCCCGTCCAGTTCGCCGACGGCGTGCGGGCGCTGGCCGCCCGCGACGCCGCGGTCCTGGTGGAGGTCGGTCCCGACGGCTCGCTGGCCGCGATGGTCGAGGAGACCGTTGACGGCGCGCTGGTCGTGCCCGTGCTGCGCGGCGGCCGCGGCGAGGACGCCGCGCTCGCCGCCGCGCTCGGGCGCCTGCACGTCCACGGCGTGCCGCTGGACTGGGCGGCCGTGTTCGACGGCACCGGCGCGCGGCCGGCCGACCTGCCCACCCACGCCTTCCAGCGGCGGCGCTACTGGGCCAGCGCCGCCGGGGCCGACGTCGAGGCCGCGGGGCTGGAGCCCGCCGGGCACCCGCTGCTCGGCGCGGCCGTGGAGTTGCCCGGCACCGGCGGGGTCGTGCTCACCGGCAGGCTCGGCGCGGCCGGGCACCCCTGGCTGGCCGACCACGTGGTGAACGGCGTCGCGATCGTCCCCGGGACGGCGTTCGCCGAGCTGGCCGTGCGTGCGGGCGACCAGGTCGGCGCCCCGGTCCTGGCAGAGCTGACGATCGCGGCGCCGCTGCCGCTGCCCGCCGACGGCGTCCCGCTCCGAGTGGTCGTGGACGGCCCCGGCTCAGTCGGCCCGGACGGCACAGGCGGTCCGGACGGCACAGGCGGCGCAGTCGGCGCAGTCGGCGCGGTGGACTCCGGGCAGCGCGCGTTCGCCATCCACTCGCGACGCGACGGCATCTGGACCCAGCACGCCGCGGGCCTGCTGAGCGCCGAGGACGCGCCGCCCGCCGAGGTCGGCGCCTGGCCCCCGCCCGGCGCGACCGCGGTCGCCCTCGACGGTTTCTACGAGCGCATGGCCGAGGACGGCTTCGCCTACGGGCCCGCCTTCCGCGGGCTGCGGGCGGTGTGGCGCCGCGACGGCGAGGTCTTCGCCGAGGTGTCGGTGGACGGCGCGGACGGAGCCGACGGGTACGGGCTGCACCCCGCGCTCGCCGACGCCGCGCTGCAGGCCACCGCGTTCCTGAACGACCCGCCGCGCCTGGCCGGGCTGCCGTTCGCCTGGACCGGCGTGCGGGTGCACGCCGAGGGGGCGGCGGCGCTGCGGGTGCGGGTGCGCGACCTGGGCTCGGGCGCGGTGGCGCTGGCGATGGCCGACCCGACCGGCGCGCCGGTCGCCACCGTCGAGTCGCTGGTCCTGCGGCCCGCGCCCAGCGCGTCGCGGCCGGACGCCTCGTCGCTGTTCCGGCTGGAGTGGTCCGAGGTGCCCGCGACGCCGCTGCCCGCCGACGCGGTGCTGGTGGGCGACGACCCGTTCGGGCTGCCCGTCGGCCCGCAGTACGCCGACGTCGAGGCGCTGGCCAAGGCGATCGCGGCGGGGGAGTGCTCGACCGCGCTCGCGCTGCTGCCGGTGCGCGGCGACGAACTCGACCGGGTGCTCGCCGAGGTGCAGGCCTGGCAGCGCCTCGACCCGCCCGCGGGCACCCGCCTCGCGGTGGTGACCAGGGGCGCGGTGGCCGCCGACCCCGGCGACTCCGTGGAGGACACGGCCGCCGCGGCGGCGTGGGGCCTGGTCCGGTCCGCGCAGCGGGAGGAGCCGGACCGCTTCCTGCTCATCGACCTCGACGACCCGACGACCGTGCTGGTCGCCGACGACCCGCAGGTGGCCGTGCGCCGGGGGGTGGCGCGGGCGGCGCGGCTCGTCCGGCAGAACGCGGCCGACGTGCTCGCCCCGCCGGACGCGCCGCACTGGCGGCTGAGCGCCGACACACCCGGCGACCTGCGCTCGCTGGCCCTGACCCCGGTGGCCGACCCCGAGCCCGCCGAGGGCGAGGTCGTGGTCGCGGTGCGGGCGGCCGGGGTGAACTTCCGCGACGTGCTGACCGCGCTCGACATGTACCCCGGCGACCCGGGGCCGCTGGGCATCGAGGCCGCGGGGACGGTCGTCGCCGTCGGGTCGGCGGTCACCGACCTCGCCGTCGGCGACAAGGTCATGGGGCTGGTGTCCGGCGGGTTCGGCACCCGCGTGGCCGTCGACCGGCGGCGGGTCACCCGGGTGCCCGATGGCTGGGCGTGGACGGCGGCCGCGGCGATGCCGGTGGTGCACCTGACCGCCCTGCACGCCCTGGTGGAGCTGGCCCGCCTTAAGCCGGGGGAGTCGGTGCTCGTGCACGCGGCGGCGGGCGGGGTGGGCACCGCGGCCGTGCGGATCGCCCAGCACATCGGCGCCGAGGTCTACGCCACGGCCAGCCCCGGCAAGTGGGGCGCGCTGCGCGCGATGGGGCTGCCGGAGGAGCGGATCGCCTCCTCGCGCACCACCGAGTTCGCCGGGCGGTTCCGCGCGGCCACCGGCGGCCGGGGTGTCGACGTGGTGCTCGACTGCCTCGCGGGCGAGCTGGTGGACGCCTCCATCGGCCTGCTGGCGCCGGGTGGGCGGTTCGTCGAGATGGGCAAGGCCGACATCCGCGAATCCGTGCGCCCCAACGTCGAGTACACCGCCTTCGACCTGCTGGAACTGCCCGACGACCACATCGCCTCACTGCTCGGCGACCTGGACGCGCTCATCGCCGACGGCGCGGTGTGGCCGCTGCCGGTGTCCACATGGGATGTCCGCCGGGCGCCGGAGGCGTTCCGGCACGTCAGCCAGGCGCGCCACGTCGGCAAGGTGGTGCTGGCCGTGCCGCCCGCCACCCGGCCCGAGGGGACCGTCCTGGTCACCGGCGGCACCGGCGGGCTCGGCCTGGCGCTGGCGCGGCACCTCGCCGCCGAGCACGGTGTGCGGCGGCTGCTGCTCACCGGCAGGCGGGGGGCGGTCGAGCCGGACGCGCTCGCCGAGCTGGCCGGGCTCGGGGCCGAGGTCACCGTCGCGGCCTGCGACGTCGGCGACCCGCGCGCGGTGGCCGACCTGCTCGCGGCGATCCCGCCGGAGCACCCGCTGACCGCCGTCGCGCACGTCGCCGGGGTCCTGGACGACGCCGTGCTGCCCGCCATCACCCCGGAGAGCCTGGCCGCCGCGCGCAGACCCAAGGCCGACGGCGCGCACGCGCTGTGGGCGGCGACGCTCGGGGCGGACCTGGCCTGGGTGGTCGCGTTCTCCTCGATCGTGGGGACCCTGGGCGCGCCGGGGCAGGCCGGGTACGCCGCGGCCAACGCCCACCTCGACGCGGTCATGCGGGAGTGGCGGGCGAGCGGGGTGCCCGCGCAGACGCTGGCCTGGGGACCGTGGGCGGCGGGCGGGATGACCGCCGGGCTCGCCGAGGGCGACCTGGCCAGGCTCACCCGCTACACCCCGCCGCTGGCGCTCGAGCACGGCCTGGCCCTGTTCGACGCCGCCCTCGCCGGGGCGGACCCGGCGCCGGTGCCGACCCGCATCGATCCCGCGGCCGTCCCCGCCGACGCCCCGGCGGCCGTGCGGGGCCTGGGCCGCACCACCCGGCGGGCCGCGGCTGCGGTGCCCGCGGGCGGCGGCGGGTTCGCCGAGCGGATCGCGGGCATGGAGCCCGCCGCGCGCGGGGATGCCGTGCTGGCCGTCGTCCGCGGCGAGGCGGCGGCGGTGCTCGGGCTGCCGGGAGCGGAGCAGGTGCCTTCCGGGCGCTCCTTCCGCGACACCGGGTTCGACTCGCTGACCGGGGTCGAGCTGCGCAACCGGCTCGCCGCGGCCACCGGGGCGCGGCTGTCGCCGACGGCCGTCTTCGACCACCCGACGCCCACCGCGCTGGCCGAGCACCTGGTGGCCGGGCTGGGACTCGACCCGGTGGAGCGCTCGGCGATCCTGGTCGAACTCGACCGCCTGGACGCGCTGTGCGCCGCGGGGGCGCCCGATCCCGAACTGCACGAGCAGGTCGCGCTGCGTCTGGAACTGCTGCGCACCCGGTGGGGAAGGCCGGAGACCGCGACCGACTTCGACTTCGACGTCGCCACCGACAACGAGGTCTTCGCCCTGCTGGACAACGAACTCGGATTGTCCTGACCCAGGTCAGGACAGGGGGAACGATGACTGCCACCCGCCCGGCCGACCTGGCTGGCGCCGCCCGCGGCTTCGCCGCCGCTGAACTGACCGACCACCGCTACTTCGACGGGTTGCCCGAGCCGCCGATGCCCCAGCAGGCGCGGCTCGCCGACGCGGGGCTGGCGAACTGGTGGATGCCCGTGGAGTACGGCGGGCCGGGGGTGTCGCTGCGCGAGGGCGTCGACATCGTCTCCGAGCTGTCCTACGGCGACGCCGGGTTCGCGTTCACCTCGTACCTGTCGATCCTGGCCACCACGATGGTGCACCTGTACGGGGAGGACGAGGTCCGCAAGCCGCTGCTGACGGACTTCGCGGGCAGCGGCGGGGTCTGCGCCACCCTGGCGAGCGAGGACGCCGCGGGCAGCGAGCTGGGCCGCACCGAGACCACCAGCACCCGCCGCGGCGGGGCGGTCATCATCACCGGCGACAAGTACTTCTCCACCAACACCGACCTCGCCGAGTTCCTGGTGGTGGTGACCCGCTCCGCCGAGTCCGACCAGGACTTCCGCGCCGTCGTCGTGCCCAGGGACGCCCCGGGCATCAAGGTCGTCCGCCGCTGGGACGTCCTCGGCATGCGCGGTTCGGCGACCTACGAGGTCCGCCTGCGCAACGTCCGGGTGCCCGCGTCGCACGTGCTGCGGGGCAACGGCATCCGGGTGCTGGAGGCTGGCCTCAACGCCAGCCGCGTCCTCATCGCCACCACCTCGATCGGCCTGTCCCGCCGGGTCCGCGACGAGGCCATGTCCTACGCCGCCACCAAGACCATCAAGGGCGAGCGGCTCACCGCCAACAACGTCTTCGCCGCCAAGCTCGGCGAGATCGAGATGCAGATCGACCTGATGCTCAACCAGTGCCGCGCGGCGGCCGCGGAGTTCGACGCGATCATGGCGCGCCCCGACGCCGCCGACGAGTTCCTGCGCGTCGGCAGCACCCGCTCGGCGCTCGCGGCCAAGATGGCCTGCGGCCAGCTCGGCTGGGCGGTGGCCTCCACCGGGTCGCAGCTCTTCGGCGGCCTCGGCTACACCAACGACCACATCATCGGCAAGCTCACCCGCGACCTGCGCTGGACAGCCCTGGTCGAGGGCGGCGAGGACGTCATGCGCGACCTGCTCTACAGCCGCTACGTCCTCCCCGGCGACCGCAGGCGCTGACCACCGGCTGTGACCACCGGCTCTGACCACCGGCTCTGACCACCGGCTCTGACCCTCGCACGGATTACCGGCGGGGTAGGGGCCGAGGTCGGCGGGGGCGTTCCCCGGCGGCGATCAGTCCTAGGGATTTCCCGGGGCCGGGCGGTCGAGACTTGTCGGACGCGCGTCCTGCGGCGCAATCGTCCACCGGTGGATGGGTTGGTTGAATTGGGCAACGAGGAGCGACTCCGGGATTACCTGCGGCGGGCGGGCGCGGATCTCGTGCGGACCCGCGCGCGGGTGCGCGAGCTGGAGGAAGCCGCCGCCCAGCCCCTGGCGGTCGTCGCCACGGCCTGCCGCTTCCCCGGCGGGGTGGGCAGCCCCGCCGAGCTGTGGCAGCTGGTGGCCGACGGGCGCGACGCCGCCACCGACTTCCCGACCGACCGCGGCTGGGACCTGGAGGGCTTGCGCCAGGAGGCGGCCACCGGCCGCGGCGGGTTCCTCGGCGACGTGGCGGGCTTCGACGCCGAGCTGTTCGGCGTCTCGCCCCGCGAGGCGCTGGCGATGGACCCGCAGCAGCGGCTGCTGCTGGAGGTCGCCTGGGAGGCCGTCGAGCGCGCGCACCTCGCGCCGTCGTCGCTGCGGGGCAGCCGGACCGGGGTGTTCGTCGGCGGGTTCGCCCAGGAGTACGCGGCCGGGCTGCCCAGGGAGGCCGAGGACTTCCGGCTGACCGGCAACACGACCTCGGTGCTCTCCGGGCGGCTGGCCTACTTCTTCGGGACCGAGGGGCCCGCGCTCACCGTCGACACCGCGTGCTCGTCGTCGCTGGTGGCCCTGCACATGGCGGTCAAGGCGCTGCGGGCGGGGGAGTGTTCCACGGCGCTGGTCGGCGGCGTGACCGTCATGGCGACGCCGACGATGTTCATCGACTTCACCCGCCAGGGCGGGCTCGCCGCCGACGGGCGGTGCAAGGCCTTCGCCGACGGCGCCGACGGCACCGGGTGGGCCGAGGGCGTCGGCGTGCTCGTGCTCATGCGGCTGGCCGACGCGCTGGAGCAGGGCAGGAACGTGCTGGCGGTCGTGCGCGGCACCGCCGTCAACTCCGACGGGGCCTCCAACGGGCTCACCGCCCCCAACGGACCGTCGCAGCAGCGGGTCATCCGCGCCGCGCTCGCCGACGCCCGGCTTTCGCCGTCCGATGTGGACATGGTCGAGGCGCACGGCACCGGGACCGTGCTCGGCGACCCCATCGAGGCCCAAGCGCTGCTGGCCGCCTACGGGCAGGACCGGGAGGAGCCGCTGCGGCTCGGGTCGCTGAAGTCCAACATCGGGCACGCGCAGGCCGCCGCGGGCGTCGGCGGGGTCATCAAGGTCATCGAGGCCATGGCGCGCGGCGTCATGCCCGCCACGCTGCACGTCGACGCCCCGAGCGGCAAGGTCGACTGGGACTCCGGCGCGGTCCGGCTGCTCACCGCCGCCGAGCCGTGGCCGGAGACCGGCCGCCCGCGCCGCGCCGCCGTGTCGTCCTTCGGCATCAGCGGCACCAACGCCCACGTCATCCTCGAACAGGCCCCCTCCGCCGACCACGCCGCCGAGGCCCACCCCGAGCCCGCGGGCGAGGCGGGGGCCCAGCCGAGCCCCGACAGCGGCACCAGAACCGGCGCCGAGCCTGAGGAGACGGCCCCCGCGTTCCTCGACGCGCCCGCCCTGCCCTGGGTCCTCTCCGGGCAGAGCGCCGCCGCGCTGCGCGCCCAAGCCGCCCGACTCCTCGACCACACCACCGGGACCACCGGGACCACCGGAATCCCCGGAACCGACGACGCGGCCGACATCGCCCGTGCCCTCGCCGTGCGGGCGGCGCTGCCGCACCGCGCCGTCGTGGTGGGCGGTGACCGCGCCGCCCTCGTCGCCGGGCTGCGGACCGTCGCCGACGGCGAGGTCGACGGGGCCGCGGTGTCCGGGATGGCCGACGAGGACGGCAAAGTCGTCTTCGTCTTCCCCGGCCAGGGGTCCCAGTGGAGCGGCATGGGCGCCGCGCTGTGGGAAGCGTCCCCGGTCTTCCGCGCCCGGCTCGCCGAGTGCGCCGAAGCGCTGGCCCCGCACGTCGACTGGCCCGTCGTGGAGACCGTGCGCGGGCTGTCGGACACCGGCCTCGACCGCGTCGACGTCGTGCAGCCCGCGCTGTTCGCCATGATGGTCTCCCTCGCCGAGGTGTGGCGGGCGGCGGGCGTGCGGCCCGCCGCCGTCATCGGGCACAGCCAGGGTGAGATCGCCGCCGCCGTGGTGGCGGGCGGCCTGTCGCTGGCCGACGGCGCGCGCGTGGTCGCGCTGCGGGCCAGGGCGATCCGCGAGGTGCTGGCGGGCCGCGGCGGGATGGTGTCGGTGCCACTGCCGGTGGCCGAGGTCCGGGCCCGCATCGCCGGGCGCGACGGCGTGTCCGTCGCCGCCGTCAACGGTCCGGCGTCGGTGGTCATCTCCGGTGACACCGCCGTGCTCGACGCCGTCCTCGCCGAGTTGACCGACGCCGGGGTGCGCGCCAAGCGCGTTGACGTCGACTACGCCTCGCACTCGGCGCACGTCGCCGAGATCGAGGAGCGGCTGCTCGCCGACCTCGCCGACCTGCGCCCCCTGGACGGCCAGGACGGGACCGTTCCGTTCTTCTCCACCGTCACCGGGCAGTGGCAGGACACCGCCGGGCTCGATGCCGCCTACTGGTACCGCAACCTGCGCCAGACCGTCCAGTTCGGACCCTCCGTGGCCGCCATGCTCGACGCCGGCCACGCGTTCTTCGTCGAGGTCAGCCCGCACCCGGTGCTCCAGCAGGGCCTGACCGCGGCGACCGAGGCCGCCGGCCGCGGCGTCACCGTCGCCACCCTGCGCCGCGACGACGGCGGCGCGAGCAGGCTGCTCACCTCGCTCGCCGAACTGGCCGTGCGCGGCGGGCCGGTCGACTGGACCGCCGCCCTGCCCGACGGCGACCGCGCCGACCTGCCCGGCTACGCCTTCCAGCGCCGCCGCTACTGGCCCGCGCCCCGCCGCGCCGCCGCCGCGGGCGGGCACCCGCTGCTCGGCGAGGCCGTCGAGCTGGTCGGTTCGACCGCCGTCGTGTTCAGCGCCGTGCTGTCGGTGCGCACGCACCCGTGGCTGGCCGAGCACACCGTGGGGGGCTCGGTCGTCGTGCCCGGGGCCGCGCTGGTCGAGATGGCGCTGCACGCCGGCGAGCACGTCGGCCACCCGCACCTGCGCGAGCTGACGCTGCACGCCCCGCTCGTGCTGGCCGACGGCGCTGTGCGCGTGCAGGTCAGCGTCGACGCCGACCGCGCCGTCGAGGTGCACTCCCGGCCCGAGGGCGTCGACCTGCCGTGGACGCGGCACGCCGCGGGCTCCCTGAGCGCCGACGCCCCCGCCGAGGTGCCCGCGCTCGGCGCGTGGCCGCCCGCGGACGCCGAGCCCGTCGACCTCACGGGCTTCCACGACACCCTCGCCGCCGACGGCTACGGCTACGGCCCCGCCTTCCGCGGCATGACCTCGGCGTGGCGGCGCGGCGACGACCTGTTCGCCGAGATCGCCCTGCCCGAGCCCGAGCGGCCCGACGGCTTCGGCATCCACCCCGCGCTGCTCGACGCCGCCCTGCACCCCGCCGCGCTCACCGCAGGCGAGGTCCGCCTCGCCGGGCTGCCGTTCGCCTGGACCGGCGTCACCCTGCACGCCACCGGGGCCACCTCGCTGCGCGTGCGCGCCACCCAGGTCGACGGCGGGCTCGCGATCGCCGCGTTCGACCCCGCGGGCGCTCCCGTGGCCGCCGTGGACGCCCTCGCCCTGCGCCCGGTCACCGTGGCGGCCGGGACGGCGCACTCCCAGCGCGCCGCGCTGCTGCGCATGGACTGGACGCCCATGGCCGCGGGCGCCCCCGCGCGCTGCGTGCTCGTCGGCCCGGCCGACCCGCTCGGCCTCGGTCTCGACACCGCCGCCGACCTCGACACCGCCCTCGACACCGCTCTCGCCGGGGACGCCGACGCCGTGGTCGTCGCGGTCGCCGCGGAGTCGCGCAACGCCGCCGCCGAAGCCCACACCCTGACCGCGGCCACCCTGGACCTGCTGCGGACCTGGCTGGAGCGCGCCCCCGAGACCGCGACACTCGTGCTGGTCACCCAGGACGCCGTCCCCGCGGCCCCCGACGACGTCACCGCCGACATCGCCGCCGCCGCCGTCTGGGGTCTGGTGCGCACCGCGCAGTCCGAGCACCCCGGCCGCGTCGTCCTCGTCGACATCGACGGCGAGCCCGCGTCCATCGCGCTGGTCGCCTCCCTGGCCGAGGCCGGAGAGCCCCAGGTCGTGGTCCGGCAGGGCAGGCCGCTGGCAGGCAGGCTCGTGCGCGTCCCCGCCGCCGAGGGCGAGCCCGTCGACCTCGGCTCGGGCACCGTGCTGGTCACCGGCGGGCTCGGCGCGCTCGGCGGCCGGATCGCCCGCCACCTGGTCGACGCGCACGGTGTGGCGTCGATCGTCCTCGCGGGCCGCCGCGGGGCCGACACCCCCGGCGCGGCCGAACTGCTCGCCGACCTGGCCGGCGCGGGCGCGCGCGCCACCGCCGCCGCCTGCGACGCCGCCGACCCGGCCGCCCTGGCCGACCTCGTCGCGGGCATCGCGGACCTGAGCGCCGTCGTGCACCTGGCCGGCGTCCTGGACGACGCGCTGCTCACCGACCTCACCCCCGAAGGCCTGGCCGCCGCGCTGCGCCCCAAGGTCGACGCCGCCTGGGCGCTGCACGAGCTGACCGAGGACCGCGACCTCGCCGCGTTCGTGCTGTTCTCCTCCATCGCGGGCACCATCGGCGCGGCCGGGCAGGCCAACTACGCCGCCGCCAACGCCTTCCTCGACGCGCTCGCCTTCCAGCGCCGCGGCCACGGCCTCGCGGGCCAGTCGCTGGCCTGGGGCCTGTGGGAGCAGCGCGGCGACATGACCGGGCACCTGGACGAGCGCGCCGCCGCCCGGCTGGCGGCCACCGGCCTGCTCCCGCTGTCCACAGAGGATGGACTCGCGCTGTTCGACGCGGCGCTGGCCGCGGCCGACCCGGTGCTCGTCCCCGCCGCGGTCGACCCGGCCGCGCTCGGCGGCCCGGGTGTCCCGGTGGTGCTGCGCGAGCTGGGCGGCCGGGCCACCACGCGCCGGGTCGCCGCGGGCGCGGCCGCCGCGGGCGGCGACGACCTGGCGGGCAGGCTCGCCGCGATGGGCCCGGCGGAGCGGGAGAAGGCGCTCGACACCCTCGTCACCACGCACGCCGCGGGCGTGCTCGGCTTCGGCGGCCCGGAGGGCATCCCCACCCGGCGCGCCTTCCGCGACCTCGGCTTCGACTCGCTGACCGCGGTGGACCTGCGCAACCGCCTCAACGCCGCCACCGGCCTGCGGCTGCCCGCGACCGCGGTCTTCGACTACCCGACCCCGTCGGCGCTGGCCCGCTTCCTCGCTGTCGAGCTGCTCGGCGCGGACTTCGTCGGCGTCGAGGCGCACGTCCCGGCCGAACCCTCCGCCCTGGACGACGACCCGGTGGTCATCGTGGGCATGAGCTGCCGCTTCCCCGGCGGCGTGGACAGCCCGGACGCGCTGTGGCGGCTGGTCGCCGACGGTGTGGACGCCGTCGGCGAGTTCCCGACCGACCGGGGCTGGGACCTCGACCGCCTCTACCACCCCGATCCCACCCACCAGGGCACCTCGTCCACCCGCTCCGGTGGCTTCCTGCCCGACGCGGGCGACTTCGACGCCGGGTTCTTCGACATCCCGCCGCGCGAGGCGCTGGCGATGCACCCGCAGCAGCGGCTGCTCATGGAGGCCGCCTGGGAGGCCTTCGAGCACGCGGGCATCGACCCCGCCGCCGTGCGCGGCACCCGCACCGGCGTGTTCATCGGCGCCACCGCCCCCGACTACGACCCGGCGACCGCCGAGGAGCGGGCCCGCCTGGAGGGCCTGCGGGTCACCGGCTCGGCGGCCAGCGTCATGTCCGGCCGCATCTCCTACTTCCTGGGCCTGGAGGGCCCCGCGCTGACCATCGACACCTCGTGCTCGTCGTCGCTGGTCGCCCTGCACAGCGCCGCGTCGGCGGTGCGCAACGGCGAGTGCGGCATGGCGCTGGTCGGCGGAGTCACCGTGCTCACCGACCCCGGCATGTTCGTGGAGTTCAGCAGGCAGGGCGCACTGTCGGCGGACGGGCGCTGCCGCGCCTTCTCCGACGACGCGGGCGGCACCGGCTGGGCCGAGGGCGTCGGCGTCCTCATCGTGGAGCGGCTCTCCGCCGCGCGCGCCGCCGGGCACACCGTGCTGGCGGTGCTGCGCGGCTCGGCGGTCAACTCCGACGGCGCGTCCAACGGCATGACCTCGCCCAACGGCCCGGCGCAGCAGCGGGTCATCCGCGCCGCGCTCGCCGACGCCGGCCTCGCCGCCGCCGACGTGGACGCGGTCGAGGCGCACGGCACGGGCACCAAGCTGGGCGACCCGATCGAGCTGCAGGCGCTGCTGGCCACCTACGGCCAGGACCGCGCCGAGCCGCTGCTGCTCGGGTCGATCAAGTCGAACTTCGGGCACGCGCAGTGGGCCGCGGGCGTCGCCGGGGTCATCAAGGTGGTGATGGCGCTGCGCCACCGCCAGCTGCCCCGCACCCTGCACGCGGGCACCCCGACCAGCCGCGTGGACTGGTCGGCGGGCGCGGTCCGGCTGCTCACCGAGCACACCGCGTGGCCCGAGGTCGACCGCCCGCGCCGCGCGGGCGTGTCCTCCTTCGGCCTCAGCGGCACCAACGCGCACGTGATCATCGAGCAGTCGCCCGATGAGGAGCCTGCCGCCGCCGAGCCTGCGGCGGGCCCGGTGCCGCTGACGCTCTCGGCGCGCTCCCCGCAGGCGCTGCGCGCGCAGGCGGCCCGGCTGGCGTCGTTCCTGGGGGAGAACCCGGATGTGGCGGTCGCGTCGGCGGGGCGTTCCCTGCTGGCGCGGACCGCGTTCGACCACCGCGCGGTGGTCGTCGGCGACGGCGATCGGGTGCACGCCGCGCTGAGGGCCCTCTCGGCGGGGGAGCCCGATCCGGCGGTGGTCACCGGGACCGCGTCCGCCGCCGGCCGGGTCGTCTTCGTCTTCCCCGGCCAGGGCGCGCAGTGGGTCGGCATGGCGCTGCGGCTTGCCGAGGAGTCGCCCGTGTTCGCGGGCAGGCTCGCCGAGTGCGACGAGGCGCTGTCCTTCCACGTGCCGTGGTCGGTGCTTGACGTGCTCGCCGACGCCGATGCCCTGGCGAAGGTCGATGTGGTGCAGCCGGTGCTGTGGGCGGTGATGGTGTCGCTGGCCGAGGTGTGGCGGTCGCTGGGTGTGGAGCCCGCCGCCGTGGTGGGGCACTCGCAGGGCGAGATCGCCGCCGCGGTCGTGGCGGGCGCGCTCACGCTGGACGACGGCGCGCGCGTGGTCGCCCTGCGCAGCAAGGCCATCGCCGAGGAGCTGGAAGGCCGCGGCGGCATGGGTTCGGCCGCGCTGCCCGCCGCCGAGGTCCAGGCGCTGATCGATGAGCGCTGGGCGGGCCGGGTCGACGTCGCCGCCGTCAACGGGCCCGCCACGGTCGCGCTCTCCGGCGAGTCCGACGCCGTGGACGAGCTGGTGGCCGAGCTGACCGCGCGCGGTGCCCGCGCGCGCCGCATCCCGGTCAGCTACGCCTCGCACTGCGCCGGGGTCGCCGCGGTCGAGGACCGGCTGGCCGACGTGCTGGCAGGCGTCGAGCCCGCCACCGCCGAGGTCGCCTTCTACTCCTCGCTGACCGGCGGACGCGTCGACACCGCCGGGCTGGACGCCGGGTACTGGTACCGCAACCTGCGCGAGCGCGTCGACTTCGACGCCGCGGTGCGGGCGGCCATCGCCGACGAGAACACCGTGTTCGTGGAGATCAGCCCGCACCCTGTGCTCGCGGCGAGCGTGCAGGACATCGCGGAATCGACCGGTGCGGCAGCCATGATCACCGGGACGCTGCGCCGCGAGGAGGGCGACCTGGCCCGGGTGCTGCTCTCGGCCGCGGAGCTGTCCGTGCGCGGTGTCGCCGTCGACTGGCTGCCGCTGGTCGAGGGCGCGCCGCGCGCCTTCATCCCCACCTACGCCTTCGAGCACGAGCACTACTGGGTCAGCCCCGCCGAGCCTGCCGCGGGCGACCCGGCCGACGAGCGCCTGTGGGCCGCGGTGACCGGCGGCGATCCCAGCGCGGTCGCCGACCTGCTGGAGCTGTCCGACGACCGCCGCGCCGCGCTCGCCGACGTCCTGCCCGCCCTGTCCGCCTGGCGTTCGCGCCGCACTGAGACCTCCACTGTGGACTCGTGGTGGTACACCGAGGTGTGGCGGTCGGTGCCCGGTGGCGCGGGTGAGCTGTCCGGCCGCTGGCTGCACGTCACCGCCGAGGGACGCGCCGACTCGGCGGTGGCCGCCGAGCTGGCCGCGGCGGGCGCCGAAGTCCTCGCCCTCACCGTGACCGCCGACGACGACCGCGCCGCGCTCGCCGCGCGCCTGGCCGAGGTCGGCCCGCTGACCGGTGTGGTGTCGTCGCTGGCCGCCGCCACCGATGCGCACCCCGCCGCGCCCGCGCTGCCCACCGGGCTCGCCGCGACCCTGCTGCTCGTGCAGGCGCTCGGCGACGCGGGCGTCGACGCCCCGCTCTGGTGCCTGACCTGGGGCGCGGTCCCCGCCGCCCCCGGCGAGGCGGTGCCGGAGCCGGAGCAGGCGCAGATCGTCGGCCTCGGCCGCGTCGCCGCCCTGGAGCACCCCCGCCGCTGGGGCGGGCTGGTCGACCTCGGCGCGTCCGCCGACGGCCTGGCCGCCGCGCTGACCAGCGGTGAGGACCAGGTCGCCGTCCGCGCGGGCGCTGTCCGCGCCCGCAGGCTGGTCCGCGCCGCGGGCGCACCCGCCGTGCGCCGGTGGTCCCCGCAGGGCACCGTGCTGGTCACCGGTGGCACGGGCGCGCTCGGCCCGCACCTGTGCCGGTGGCTGGCCGAGCGCGGCGCGCGGCACGTCGTCGTCGCCGCCCGCCGGGGCCCGGACTCGCCCGGCGCGGTCGAGCTGACCGCCGAGCTGGCCGCCCACGGCACCGACCTGGAGTTCGCCACCTGCGACGTCACCGACCGCGCCGCGCTCGCCGCGCTGCTGGCCGCGCACGAGGTCCGCTCGGTCTTCCACGCCGCCGCCCTCACCGAACTGGGCTCGATCGACGCCTCGGACCCGGCCGACCTCGCCGCCGTGGTCGACGCCAAGGTCACCGGAGCGCGCCACCTGCACGAGCTGCTCGGCGAGCGCGAACTGGACGCGTTCGTGCTGTTCTCCTCCATCGCGGGCACCTGGGGCAGCGGCGACCACGCCGCCTACGCCGCCGCCAACGCCTACCTGGACTCCCTCGCCGCGCACCGCGCCGCGCGGGGGCTGGCCGCCACCGCCGTGCGCTGGGGCATCTGGGCCGACGAGCAGACGATGGCCCGCGCCGACGTCGACCCCGAGCAGGTGCGCCGCCGCGGCCTGCCGTTCCTGCCGGTGCGGACCGCGCTCACCGCGCTCGGCAGGGCGGTGGACGGACTCGACCCGGTCCCGGCCGTCGCCGACATCGACTGGCCGACCTTCCACGCCGTCTTCACCTCCAGCAGGCCGAGCCGCCTCTTCGCCGAGATCCCCGAGGTGCGCGCGCTCGCCGACGAGGCGCCCGCCGCCCCGCGCGCCCAGGTGTCCGATGTGGACAGGGCTGGGCTGCTCGACCTGGTGCGGGCCGAGGCGACCGCCGCGCTCGGGCACCGCAGCACCGAGGCCGTTGCCGCCGACCGGGCCTTCCGGGAGACCGGGTTCGACTCGGTCACCGCCGTCGACCTGCGCAACCGCCTGGTCGCCAAGACCGGCGTCGCGCTGCCCAGCACCGTGGTGTTCGACTTCCCGAGCCCCGCCGAACTGGCCGCGCACCTGCACGCGAAGCTGACCGGCGCGGATGACTCCGTGGCCGTGGCGACGGTTGCCGCGCGCGTGGAGGACGACCCGATCGTCATCTCCGGCATCGGCTGCCGCTTCCCGGGCGGGGTGACCGCCCCCGAGCAGCTGTGGGACCTGGTCACCGCGCGCGCCGACGTCGTCGGCGACCTGCCCGCCGACCGCGGCTGGGACATCGCGGGCGCCTACGACCCCGACCCGGAGCGCCCGGGCAAGACCTATACGCTGCGCGGCGCGTTCCTGCCCGAGGCGGGCGACTTCGACGCCGCGTTCTTCGGCATCTCCCCGCGCGAGGCGCTGGCGATGGAGCCCCAGCAGCGGCTGCTGCTGGAGACCGCGTGGGAGGCGCTGGAGCGCGCCGGGATCGACCCGCGCTCGGTGCGCGGCAGCACGACCGGCGTGTTCGTCGGCGCGGCCTACCAGCACTACGCGACCGGCGTGCTCACCAATGAGGACGGCTACGAGGCGCACCTGCTCACCGGCCGCGCCACCAGCATCATCTCCGGCCGCCTCGCCTACGCCCTGGGCACCGAGGGCCCGGCGCTGACCCTGGACACCGGCTGCTCGTCGGCGCTGGTCGCCCTGCACCTCGCGGTGCGCGCGGTCCGCGACGGGGAGTGCGAGCGGGCGCTGGCGGGCGGCGCGACGGTCATGACGTCGATGGAGACGCTGACCGGGTTCAGCAGGCAGCGCGCCCTGTCGGTGGACGGGCGCTGCAAGGCGTTCTCCGACTCCGCCGACGGCTTCGGCATGGCCGAGGGCGTCGGGCTCATGGTCGTCGAGCGGCTGTCGGCCGCCCGCGCCCGGGGCCGCGAGGTGCTCGCCGTCGTGCGCGGCACCGCGGTCAACTCCGACGGCGCGTCCAACGGCATGACCGCCCCGAACGGGCGCGCGCAGCAGCGGGTCATCCGCGCCGCGCTGGCCGACGCCGGGCTCTCGGCCGCCGATGTGGACCTGATCGAGGCGCACGGCACCGGCACCGTGCTGGGCGACCCGATCGAGGCGGGCGCGCTGATGGCCACCTACGGCCAGGAGCGCACCAGCCCGGCGTGGCTGGGCTCGGTGAAGTCGAACATCGGGCACACGCAGGCCGCCGCCGGTGTCGCCGGGGTGATCAAGGCGGTGTGGTCGATGCGCAGCGGGGTGCTGCCCGCGACCCTGCACGTCGAGCGGCCCTCCAGCCACGTCGACTGGTCGGCGGGGGCGATCGAGCTGCTGACCGAGGCCCGCGACTGGCCCGAGGGCGACCGCCCGCGCCGGGCGGGGGTGTCCTCGTTCGGCATCTCCGGCACCAACTCGCACGTCATCCTGGAGCAGCCGCCCGCGGCGACCCCGGTCGCCTCGGCCGAGCCGGGGGCCGTGCCGTGGGTGCTGGCCGGGGCCACGCCCGCCGCGCTGGCCGGGCAGGCCGAGCGGCTGCTCGCCGTGGCCGCCGCGCCCCAGGACATCGCGGGCGCGCTGCTGGACCGGACCCGCTTCGCCCACCGCGCCGTCGTGGTCGGGGCGGACGCCGACGAGCGCGCCCGCGCGCTGTCGGCTCTCGCCCGCGGTGGCGCGGACCCGGCCGCGGTGGTCGGCTCCGCGGGGGCGCCGGGGCCGGTGGTGTTCGTCTTCCCGGGGCAGGGCGCGCAGTGGGTCGGGATGGCCGCTGGGCTGGTCGCCGAATCGCCGGTGTTCGCCGAGCGGCTGCGTGAGTGCGACGCGGCGTTGTCGGCGCACGTGCCGTGGTCGGTGCTCGACGTGCTTTCCGACGCCGACGCGCTGGAGCGCGTCGATGTGGTGCAGCCGGTGCTGTGGGCGGTGATGGTGTCGCTGGCCGCGGTGTGGCGGGACTTGGGTGTGGAGCCTGCCGCGGTGGTGGGGCACTCGCAGGGTGAGATCGCCGCCGCCGTGGTCGCGGGTGCGTTGTCCCTTGAGGATGGTGCGCGGGTGGTGGCGTTGCGCAGCAGGGCGATCGCGGAGGTGTTGGAGGGCCACGGCGGCATGGCGTCCGTCGCCCTGCCCGCCGCCGAGGTCGAGGTCCTGCTGCAGCGCTGGGAGGGCCGCGCGGGGATCGCGGCGGTGAATGGTCCTGGTGCGGCGGTGCTTTCCGGTGAGGTCGATGCGCTGGACGAGATCGTGGCCGAGTTGGTCGCGAAGGATGTTCGGGCGCGGCGCATTCCGGTCAGCTACGCCTCGCACTGGCCCGGTGTCGACGCCATCGCCGAGCGGGTCGTCGCCGATCTTGCCGACCTCGCGCCGAGGGACGCCGACATCGCCTTCTACTCCGCGCTCGACGGCGCGCGCGTGGACACCGCCGGGCTGGACGCGGGCTACTGGTTCCGCAACCTGCGCGAGCGGGTCAGCTTCCAGGGCGCCGTCGAAGCCGCTCTCGCCGACGGCCACGGCGTGTTCGTGGAGGTCAGCCCGCACCCGGTGCTCGCGCTGAGCGTGCAGGAGACCGCCGGTGCCGACGTTGTGGTGACGGGGTCGCTGCGCCGCGACGAGGGTGGGCTGGTGCGCCTGGCGCGCTCGGCCGCCGAACTGCACGTGCGCGGGGTCGCCGTGCGCTGGGCCGCCCTGCTGCCCGGCGCGGGCAAGGCCGACCTGCCCACCTACGCCTTCCAGCGCGAGCGCTACTGGCCGCTGCCCGACGCCGCCACGACCGCCGACGCCTGGCGCTACCGCGTCACGTGGCGCCAGGTCTCTCCGCCGCCCGCCGCCCCGTCCGGGCGCTGGCTGCTCCTCTCCCCGCACGGGCGCGCCGACGACCTGGCCGCCCTCCTCGGCCCGGACACCGTCCGCGCCACCGAGCCGGTCGACGGCGACTTCGCAGGCGTCGTCCTCGTCGCCGACGACCCGGTCACCGCCGCTGCCGCCGTGCGCGCGGCGATCGCCGCGCCGCTGTGGTGCGTGACCAGGGGCGCGGTCGCCGCCGCGCCCGGCGATCCCGCGCCGGAGCCGCGCGCGGCCGCCGTGTGGGGCCTCGGCCGTGTCGCAGCCCTGGAGCACCCCGACCGCTGGGGCGGGCTCATCGACCTGCCCGCCGACCTCGACGCCGACTCCGCCGCCCGGCTCGCCGCCGTGCTCGCTGGGGCCTCCGGCGAGGACGAGATCGCCATCCGCGCCGGGGCCGTGCTGGCCCGCAGACTGGAGCGCGCGCCGGCGGGCAGGCCCGCCCTCACCGCCGACCTGACCGGCACCGTGCTCATCACCGGAGGGACCGGCCTGCTCGGCGCGCACGTCGCCCGCCGCTTCGCCGAGCACGGCGCGGCGCGGATCGTGCTCGCCAGCCGCAGCGGCGAGCAGGCCCCCGGCGCTGCCGACCTGCGCGCCGAACTGGCCGCCTCCGGTGCCGAGGTCGTCATCGCCGCGTGCGACGTCGCCGACCGCGACGCGCTCGCCGCCCTCGTCGCCGAGCACCCGCCGACCGCCGTCGTGCACGCCGCGGGTGTCCTCGACGACGGCGTGCTCGCCGCGCTGACCCCCGAGCGGTTCGCGGGCGTGTGGCGCACGAAGGTCGAGACCGCCGAGCACCTTGACGCGCTCGTCCCCGACGCCGCCGCGTTCGTGCTGTTCTCCTCGATGGCGGGCACGGTCGGCAACCCCGGCCAGGCCAACTACGCAGCCGCCAACGCCGCGCTCGACGCCATCGCCGCGCGCCGCGCCGCCGCCGGGCGGTCCGCGACCGCGATCGCCTGGGGCCGCTGGGCCGACATCGGCATGGCCGCCGACGCCGCCGCCGTCGCCGCGGGGGCACGCCGCGACGGATTCCGCCCCATGGCGGCGGATCAGGCCGTCGCCGCCCTGTGGACGGCCATCGCGGCGGGCGACACCGTCGTCGCCGTCGCCGACGTCGACTGGGCCCGCTGGGCCGAGTCCGGCCTGCGCGGGCGCTCCGACCGCCTCGTCGGCGACCTGCTCCCGGCCGCGCCCGCGCGGCCCGAGCAGACCGGGCCCGCCACCCGGGTCGAGCACGCCGACCTGCTCGCCGTCGTCCGCGACCGCGCCGCCGCCGTGCTCGGCCACGGCGACCCGGCCGCCATCGGCGTCGACACCCGCTTCCGCGACCTGGGCTTCGACTCGCTGACCGCGCTGGAGTTCCGCAACGGCCTCGCCGCCGCGCTCGGCGTCGCGCTGCCCGCCACCGCCGTCTTCGACTACCCCACGCCCGCCGCCCTGGCCGAGGTGCTGCGCGCCCGCCTGGCGGGGGAGAGCGCGACGGTCGCCCCGGTCACCGCCGCGGTGACCGGGGACGACCCGGTCGCGATCGTCGGCATGGCCTGCCGCCTGCCCGGCGGCGTCCGCACCACCGGCGACTACTGGGCGCTGCTCACCGAAGGCCGCGACGCCATCGGCCCGTTCCCCGCCGACCGCGGCTGGACCGAGTCCGACCTGCGCGAGAGCGCCACCCGCGCGGGCGGCTTCCTCGACGGCGTCGCCGAGTTCGACGCGGCGTTCTTCGGCATCTCCCCGCGCGAGGCCATCGCGATGGACCCGCAGCAGCGGCTGCTGCTGGAAACCGCATGGGAGGCGCTGGAGACCGCGGGCATCGACCCGGCCGCGCTGCGCGGCACGGCGACCGGGGCCTTCATGGGCACCAACGGCCACGATTACGACCGCCTGCTGCTCGGCTCCCGCCACGAGGCCGACGGGCACGTCGGCACCGGGTCGGCGGGCAGCGTGCTCTCCGGCCGGGTGGCCTACGCGCTCGGGCTCGAAGGACCCGCGGTCACCGTGGACACCGCGTGCTCGTCGTCGCTGGTGGCCCTGCACCTGGCGGGCCAGTCGGTGCGCTCCGGGGAGTCGTCGCTGGCGCTCGTCGGCGGCGTGTCGGTGCTCTCGACGCCGTGGGTGTTCACCGAGTTCAGCAGGCAGGGCCTGCTGTCGGCCGACGGGCGCTGCAAGGCCTTCGCCGACGGCGCGGACGGCACCTCGTGGTCCGAGGGCGTCGGTGTGCTCGTGCTGGAGCGGCTCTCCGACGCCCGGCGCAACGGGCACGAGGTGCTGGCGGTGCTGCGCGGCTCGGCGGTGAACCAGGACGGCGCGTCGAACGGGCTGACCGCGCCGAACGGGCCGTCGCAGGAGCGGGTCATCCGGCAGGCGCTCGCCAACGCCGGGCTGGACGCCTGCGATGTGGACTTCGTCGAGGCGCACGGCACCGGCACCGCGCTGGGCGACCCCATCGAGGCGCGGGCGCTGCTCAACACCTACGGGCAGGACCGCGCCGAGCCGGTGCTCATCGGCTCGGTGAAGTCCAACATCGGCCACACCCAGGCCGCCGCGGGCGTGGCGGGCGTGATCAAGGCCGTGCTGTCGATGCGCAACGGGGTCGTCCCGCCGACCCTGCACGTGGACGCGCCGTCCAGCCACGTCGACTGGGCCGAGGGCGCGGTGCGCATCGCCGCCGCCGCCGAGCAGTGGCCCGAGACCGGCCGGACCCGCCGGGCCGCGGTGTCGTCGTTCGGGGTCAGCGGCACCAACGCGCACGTCGTGCTGGACCTGCCGGACGCCGAGCCGTTGGCAGAGCCCGTGGCCGAGATCGGGGTTGTGCCGCTGGTGGTCTCCGCCAAGACGGAAACCGCGCTGCGCCGGCAGATCGAGCGGGTGGCGGCAGCCGCAGGCCGACCGGTCGACCTCGCCTGGTCGCTGGCCAAGCGAACCGCGTTCCCGCACCGGGCCGTGCTGCTCGACGGGGTCGAGATCGCCGGGACGGCGGGGGAGCGGCCCCGCGTGGCGTTCGCCTTCGCGGGCCAGGGCAGCCAGCGCGCGGGGATGGGGACCGGGCTCGCCGCCCGCTTCCCGGCCTACGCCGCCGCGTTCGCCGCCGTCGCCGCCGAGGCCGACGCGCTGCTGGACGTGCCGCTCGCCGAGGTCGTCACCAGCGCCGAACTGCTGGCCCGCACCGAGTACGCGCAGCCCGCGCTGGTGGCCGTCGAGATCGCCACCGCCCGGCTGCTGGAGTCCTGGGGCGTCACGCCCGATGTCGTGACCGGCCACTCGGTCGGCGAGATCGCCGCCGCCCACCTGGCGGGCGCGCTCACCCTCGCCGACGCGGTCCGGCTCGCCGTGGTGCGCGGCAGGTTCATGCAGGCCGCGCCCGGGGGCGGCGCGATGGCCGCCGTGGAGGTCGACGCCGCCGACGCGGCCCTGCCCGACGGGCTCGTGGTCGCCGCCGTCAACGCGCCGGGCTCGATCGTGGTGTCCGGTCCGGCCGATCGGGTCGACGGGTTCGCCGCGGCCTGGGCCGGACGGGGCAGGCGCACCAAGCGCCTCGCGGTCTCCCACGCCTTCCACTCGCCGGACATGGCCCCGGCCGCCGAGGCCCTGCGCGCCGAACTCGCCGCGCTGCGCCCGGCCGCGCCGTCGGTGCCGGTCGTCTCCACCCTCACCGGGCGGCAAGCCAGTGCCTTCAACGCCGACCACTGGGCCGACCAGGTCCTGGGGACCGTGCGCTTCGCCGACGCCGTGCGCGCCCTGGAGACCGACCACGACGTCGACGTCGTGATCGAGATCGGGCCGGACGGCGCGCTCACCGCGCTCATCCGGCAGAGCACCGACGCCGACGCCGTGGCGCTGCTGCGCGCCGACCGCGACGAGGAGACCGCGCTCGCCACCGGCCTGGCCCGCGCCTACGTGCGCGGTGTGGCCGTGGACTGGGCGGGCGTGCTGGCGGGCACGGGCGGGCGGCTCGGCGCCGCGCCGACCTACCCCTTCGCCCCCGACCGCCACTGGCCCGAGCCGCGCCAGGACTCCGGCCTGCTCGACGGCGACCTCGCCGAGCTGGCCGCCGAACTCGCCCTCGACACCGACACCCTCGGCGCCGCGATCGCCGCCTGGCGGCGCAAGAACACCGCCGACGGCGTCCTGCGCGGGCTGCGGCACCGCGTCGTGCACCGCAGCGTCGAGCCGGGCGCGCCCGCCGCGGGCCACTGGCTCGCCCTGGGCGCGGGCGACCCGTGGAGCGAGGCCGTGCTCGACGCGCTCGGCGTGCCGGTCACCCTCGCCAACGACCACATCCCGGCCGGGGAGTACGCGGGCGCGCTGTGCTTCCACGACGACGTGCGCGGCGCGCTGGCCGTACTGTCCGATGCGGACGTCCGGCTGTGGTGCGTGACCCGCGACGCGGGCACCGACCGGCGCACCGGAGCGGTGCGCGGGCAGGCCAGGGTGATCGCGCTGGAGCACCCCGACCGCTGGGGCGGCGTGGTCGACCTGCCCGCCGACCTCGCGGGCGTGCCCGTCGACCGGGCCTTCACCACCGGCGAGGACGACATCACCGCCACCGCCGCCGGTCTCACCGCGCCGCGCCTGGCCCGCGACCCCGAGCCGGGCCGGGTGCTGGCGGTCCCGGCGACCGTGCTGGTCACCGGCGCGTCCGGCGCGCTCGGGTCGGCCGCGGCCCGGCTGCTGGCCGCGCGCGGGGCCGAGCACGTCGTGCTGCTCAGCAGGCGCGGCGGCACCGAGGCACTGGCCGAGGAGATCACCGCGCTGGGCGCGCGGGCGAGCGTCGTGGCCTGCGACGTCACCGACCGCGACGCGCTGGCCGCCGTCCTCGCCGAACACCGCCCGACCGGCGTCGTGCACGCGGCGAGCGCCCGCCTGGCGGGCGCGTCCGCACTCGACGCGCTCGCCGAGTGGGAGCTGTTCGCGGTGCCCGGCACCATCGCCGGCGTCTGGGGTGTGGCGGGCCACGCCGACGACGCCGCCGCCGACGGGGCCGTGCGCGCCCTGGTGGGCCGCCGCCGCGCGGCGGGCAAGGCCGCCGCGCTCATCACCTTCAGCCCGTGGTCGGCCGCCACCCCGGCGGGCGCGGACCGGCTGCGCCGCGCGGGCATCACCCCGCTCGCCGCCGACATCGCCGCCCCCGCGCTGCTCTCGGCCGAGGACGCCGTCATCGCCGACGTCGACTGGACCAAGCAGGCCGCCCTGCTCGGCCGGGTCCGCATCGCCGAGGACCTGGCCGGACCGCCGCCGCTGGCCGCGCGGCCCAGGGCGGCCACGCGCGCGGAGTCCGAGCGCGAACTGCTGGACCTGGTGCGCGCGTCGGTCGCGGCGGTGCTGGGCCACGGCTCGGCCGCCGACGTCGCCCCCGACCGCGCCTTCGGCGACCTGGGCTTCGACTCGCTCACCGCGGTGGAGCTGCGGGACAGGGTCGTCGCCGCGACCGGGGTCGGCCTGCCCGCCACCGCGGTCTTCGACCACCCCACCCCGCTGGCGCTGCGAGACCGGCTCGTGGACGCCCTGCACGGCAGTGCCCGATCCGAGCAGGCCCCGTCCCCGGCGGTGAGCGCGGCGGTGGAGGACGACCCGGTGGTCGTCGTCGGCGTCGCGTGCCGCTTCCCCGGCGGGATCGCCGGTCCCGAGGACCTGTGGGCGCTGGTCGCCGAGGGCCGCGACGCGGTCGCGGGCTTCCCGACCGACCGCGGCTGGGACCTCGCGGGCCTGGCCGGGCGCAGCGCGACCGCCGAGGGCGGCTTCCTCGCCGACGCCGCCGACTTCGACGCCGACTTCTTCGGCATCTCCCCGCGCGAGGCGCTGGCCATGGACCCGCAGCAGCGCGTCCTGCTGGAGACCGCGTGGGAGGTCGCCGAGCGGGCGGGCATCGACCCGACCGCGCTGCGCGGCTCGGCGACCGGCGTCTTCGTCGGCTCGACCGGCTCGGACTACCAGCCGCCCGCCGACCTGCGCGGGCACCTGCTGATGGGCCGCGCGGCCAGTGTCCTGGCGGGCAGGCTCTCCTACACCCTCGGCCTGGAAGGCCCGGCCGTCAGCGTCGACACGGCGTGCTCGTCGTCGCTGGTGGCGATGCACCTGGCGGCCCAAGCGCTGCGCGCCGGGGAGTGCTCCCTGGCCGTCGCGGGCGGCGTGACCGTCATGTCGACGCCGATCGCGTTCGAGGAGTTCACCCACCAGGGCGGGCTGGCCGCTTCGGGGCGCTGCCGCTCCTTCGCCGACGGCGCCGAGGGCACCGGCTGGTCGGAGGGCGTCGCGCTGCTGCTGCTGGAGCGGCTCTCCGACGCGCGCCGCAACGGCCGCGAGGTGCTGGCCGTGCTGCGCGGCAGCGCGGTCAACTCCGACGGCGCGTCCAACGGCCTGACCGCGCCGAACGGGCCGTCGCAGGAGCGGGTCATCCGCGCGGCGCTGACCGCCGCCGGTCTCGCACCGTCGGATGTGGATGTCGTGGAGGCGCACGGCACGGGAACCGTGCTGGGCGACCCGATCGAGGCGCAGGCGCTGCTCAACACCTACGGGCAGGACCGGGAGCGTCCGCTGCTGCTCGGCTCGGTCAAGTCCAACCTCGGCCACACCCAGGCCGCCGCGGGCGCGGCGGGCCTGATCAAGGTGATCGAGGCGATGCGCCACGGCACCGTGCCCGCGACCCTGCACGTCGACGCCCCGTCCGGGAAGGTCGACTGGACCGCTGGGGCCGTGGAACTGGTCACCGAGGCGCTCGCCTGGCCGGAGACCGGCCGGGCGCGCCGCGCGGGCATCTCCTCGTTCGGGGCCAGCGGCACCAACGCCCACCTGGTGGTCGAGGCGCCGCCCGCGGTCGCCGCCCCGGTCCGCGCCGACGAGCCCGACGGCCCCGCACCCGTGCTGCTGTCGGCCAAGACCCCCGAGGCGCTGCGGGCCCAGGCCCGGAAGCTGCTGGCGGGAGCCGCCATCAGCGGACCGGCCGCCGACCTGGCGTTCTCCAGCGCGACCAGCCGCGCCCACCTGCCGCACCGCGCCGCCGTGGTGTGCGAGGACCGCGACGGCCTGGTGCGCGGGCTGACCGCCCTGGCAGCCGGGGCCCCCGCCGCCGAACTGGTGGTCGGGACGGCCCTGCCGGACACCCGGCTCGGCCTGCTGTTCTCCGGGCAGGGCAGCCAGCGCGCCGGGATGGGCCGCGGCCTCGCCGCCCGCTACCCGGTGTTCGCCGCCGCGCTCGCCGAGGTGTGCGCGGCGCTCGACGCCGAGATGGCCACCGGGCCCGGCCTGGCCGCGGTGCTCGCCGCGGCGGAGGGCACCGGCGAGGCCGACCTGCTCGACCGCACCGACGTCACCCAGCCCGCGCTGTTCGCCGTCGAGGTCGCGCTGTTCCGCCTCGCCGAGTCGTGGGGCCTGCGACCCGACGTCCTCATCGGACACTCCATCGGCGAGATCGCCGCCGCCCACGTCGCGGGCGTGCTCGGCCTGGCCGACGCCGCCCGCCTCGTCGCCGCGCGCGGCAGGCTGATGGGCGCGCTGCCGGTGGGCGGGGCGATGGTCGCCGTCCGCGCGACTGAGGCCGAGGTGCTGCCGCTGCTGCCCGACGGTGTCGCCGTCGCCGCCGTCAACGGGCCCGCCTCCGTCGTGCTCTCCGGCGCCGCCGACGCGGTCGCCGCGGTGACCGACCGGCTCGCCGCGCTCGGCCGCAAGACCCGGGGCCTGCGCGTCAGCCACGCCTTCCACTCCCCGTTGATGGAGCCGATGCTCGCCGACTTCCGCGCCGTCGTCTCCGCGCTGGACTTGCGCCCGCCGACGATCCCGGTGCTGTCCACGCTGACCGGCGGCGAGGCCGACCTGGCCGACCCGGAGCACTGGGTCGAGCAGGTCCGCCGCCCGGTCCGCTTCGCCGACGCGGTCGCCGCGGCGACCGGGCGCGGGGTCACCGCGTTCGTCGAGATCGGCCCGGACGGCTCGCTCGCCGCCGCGGCCCGCGAGTCCGCACCGGAGGCCTTCGCCGTCGGGATGCAGCGCCCGGAGCGCGACGAGGCGCTCGCCGCGACGGCGGCGCTCGCCGCCGCGCACACCCGGGGCGTCGCCGTCGACTGGGCCGCCGTGCACGCAGGCAGCGGCGCGCGCCGCGTTCCGCTGCCCACCTACGCCTTCCAGCGCGAGCGGTTCTGGCCGCAGCCGCAGACCCCGGTGGCCGCCGACCGGCCCGACCACTGGCGCTACCGCGTCGAGTGGAAGCCGATCACCCCGGCCGCCGCGCCGCGACCCGGCCCGCGCCTGGCCGTCATCGCGGCGGGCACGGCCGAGGACCCGTGGACAGCCGCCCTCCTCGCCGCGCTCGACCCCGCCGAAGTGCTCGAAGTGGACGGACCCGACCGGGCCGCCGTCGCCGAGCGGCTGCGCGGCCTGGAGCCGGTGTCCTCGGTGGTGTCGCTGCTCGGCTCCGACGACAGTGCCGACCAGGGAACAGCCGGGGCCGTCCCGACCTCCGCGCTGACCACGACCGCCCTCGCCCAGGCGCTCGGCGACGCCGACGTCGACGCGCCCCTGTGGTGCCTGACCAAGGCCGCCGTCGCGGTGGCGGGCGAAACGCCCGCCGACCCGGCGCGGGCCGCGCTCTGGGGCCTCGGCGGGGTGCTCGCCCTGGAGCTGCCCGACCGGTGGGGCGGACTGGTCGACCTGCCCGAGCAGATCGACGCCGCCACCGCGGCCACCCTCGACGCCGTGCTCGCCGACGGCGCGGAGGACCGGGTCGCCGTGCGCGGGGACGCCGCGTTCGGCCGCCGCATCGCCCGCGCCGCCGCGGGCGATGCGGAGTGGACACCCACCGGCACCGTCCTGGTCACCGGCGGCACCGGCGCGCTCGGCGCGGCCGTGGCCCGCGGGCTCGCCGGGGCGGGCGCTGAGCACCTGGTGCTGCTCAGCAGGCGCGGGGCCGAGGCCCCCGGCGCCGAGCGGGTGCGCGCCGATGTGGAAGCCGCAGGCGCCAGGGTGTCCTTCGCCGCCTGCGACGCCACCGACCGCGACGCCCTCGCCGCCGTCCTCGCCGGACTGCCCGACCTGACCGCCGTGGTGCACGCCGCGGGTGTGCTGGACGACGTCATCGTCGACAGCCTCACCCCCGACCGCTTCGCCGCCGTGTTCGCCGCCAAGGCCGCCGCCGCGCGCACCCTCGACGAGCTGACCCGCGACCGCGACCTCGACGCGTTCGCCCTGTTCTCCTCGGCGTCGGGTGTGCTGGGCAGCGTCGGCCAGGCCAACTACGCCGCCGCCAACGCCGTCCTGGACGCCATCGCCGAGTCCCGCGCCGCCGCGGGGCTGCGGGCCACCTCCATCGCCTGGGGAGCCTGGGCCGGGGGCGGCATGGCGGCCGACCCGGCCGCGCGCGCCGCGGCGGCCCGGGCCGGGGCCGTGCCGATGGCCCCGGACCTCGCGGTCCGGCTGCTGCGCGCGGTGGTGGCCGAGCCGCAGCCGACCGCCGTGGTGGCCGACATCGACTGGACGGCGTTCGCCCGGCTGCGCCGCGGGCCGCTCACCGCCGACCTCGCCGGACCGGCGGGCGACCCGGCCTCGGCGCTGCGCGCCGAGCTGGCCGCCGCCGGATCGGCGGGCAAGCGGCACGCGCTGCTGAGCCTGGTGCGCGGCGAGACCGCGGCCGTGCTGCGGCACAGCGGCGCGGAGAAGGTCGCCGCCGGGCGCTCCTTCACCGACCTCGGGTTCGACTCGCTGACCGCGGTCGAGCTGCGCGACCGGCTCGCCGCGGCGACCGGGCTGCCGCTGTCGGCCACGCTCGTCTTCGACCACCCGACGCCCGCGGACCTCGCCGGGCACCTGCTGTCCGGCCTGGTCGGCGAGCAAGACGCCGACGTCGACCGGGACCCCGACCTGGACGCGGACGAGAGCCGCCTGCGCGCGGTGCTGGCCGCGGTGCCGATCGAGAAGCTGCGCGGCACCGACCTGCTCGACCGGCTCATCGCCCTGGCCGACCCCACCCGGACCGCCGAGGACCCCGCGCCCGAGGACGACTTCACCGGTGATGAGGACGTCACCGACGACACCGACATCGATGGCATGGCGCTGGAAGACCTCGTGCGCGCCGCCCTCGACGACCGCCGACCCCACGGAGCCGACTGATGCTCTCCCGAGAGACCGCCGCCGACCCCACCAAGCAGCTGGTCGAGGCGTTCCGGGCCGCGATGAAGGAGAACGAGCGGCTGCGCAGGCAGAACCGCAGGCTGTCGGCGGGCCGCTCCGAGCCGATCGCGGTGGTGGCGATGGGGTGCAGGCTGCCCGGCGGCGTCGACTCGCCCGAGGCGCTGTGGGAGCTGGTCGCCGAGGGCCGCGACGCGGTGGGGCCCTACCCGGCCGACCGCGGCTGGGACCCGGCCGAGATCGCCGAGGGGCCGACCCGCGAAGGCGGATTCCTGCGCGGCGTCGCCGACTTCGACGCCGCCCTGTTCGGGCTCGGCCCGCGCGAGGCGCTGGCCATGGACCCGCAGCAGCGGCTGCTGCTGGAGACCACCTGGGAGGCCTTCGAGCGCGCCGGGCTCGACCCGACGGGCCTGCGCGGCAGCCGCACGGGCGTGTTCATGGGCACCAACGGCCAGGAGTACGCGTCCGTCCTGGAAGCCGCGGGCGAGGCGGGCACCGCGCACGCGGGCACCGGCAACGCGGCCAGCATCGTCTCCGGCAGGCTGTCCTACACCTTCGGCCTGGAAGGGCCGTCGGTCACCGTCGACACGGCGTGCTCGTCGTCGCTGGTCGCCATCCACCTCGCGGTGAAGGCGCTGCGCGCGGGGGAGTGCTCCCTGGCCGTGGCGGGCGGGGTGACCGTGATGTCGCGGCCGACGGCGTTCGTCCTCTACGGGCGGCAGGGCGCGGTGTCGCCCTCGGGGCGCTGCAAGGCTTTCGGCGAGGGCGCCGACGGCGTCGGCTGGGGCGAGGGCGCGGGCGTCGTCCTGCTGGAGCGCCTGTCCGACGCGCGCCGCAAGGGCCACCCCGTGCTGGCGGTGCTGCGCGGCAGCGCGGTCAACTCCGACGGCGCGTCGAACGGCATCACCGCGCCCAGCGGACCGGCGCAGCGCCGGGTCGTCAAGGCCGCGCTCGCCGACGCCGGACTCTCACCGTCTGATGTGGACCTTCTGGAGGCGCACGGCACCGGGACACCGCTGGGCGACCCGATCGAGGCGCAGGCGCTGATCGCCGCCTACGGCCCGGAGCGGGAGCGGCCGCTGCTGCTCGGGTCGGTCAAGTCCAACATCGGGCACACGCAGGCCGCGGCCGGGGTCGCCGGGGTCATCAAGGCGGTCATGGCGCTGCGGCACCGCCGCGTGCCCGCCACGCTGCACGCCGAGGCGGCGTCCCCGCACATCGACTGGTCCTCGGGGGCCTTGGCGCTGCCGCGCGAGTCCGCGCCGTGGCCCGCCGTCGACCGGCCCGGCCGGGCCGCGGTGTCGTCGTTCGGGGTCAGCGGGACCAACGCGCACGTCATCCTGGAAGCCGCCGCGAGCACGCCCGCGCCGGAAAGCGCTGGGGACCCCGAGAACACTGGTGGCGCTGGTGGCACTTGTGGCACTGGTAGCACTGCCGTTGCCGCCGCGCCGCTGGTCGTCTCCGGGCACACCGCTGCGGCGCTGCGCGCCCAGGCGGCGGCGCTCGTCGGGCACCCCGCCCGCCCCGTCGACACCGCCTACACCCTGGCCACCGGCCGCGCCCGGCTCGCGCACCGCGCGGTCGTGCTCGACCCCGCCGACCTGCCCGCGCTCGCCGACGGCCGGGAAGCCCCCGGCGTCGTCACCGGCACGGCCGAGGCGGCCGGGCCGGTCGTGTTCGTCTTCCCCGGCCAGGGCGCGCAGTGGGCGGGAATGGGCGCTCGGCTGCTGGTCGAGTCCCCGGTGTTCGCCGCCGCGATCGCCGAGTGCGAGGACGCGCTGGCCCAGCACGTGGACTGGTCGCTGTCGCAGGTGCTGTGCGGCGCGCCGGGCGCGCCGGGGCTCGACCGGGTCGACGTCGTGCAGCCCGCGTCGTTCGCGGTGATGGTGGCGCTGGCGGCGCTGTGGCGGGCGCACGGGGTGGAGCCCGCCGCCGTCGTGGGGCACTCGCAGGGCGAGGTGGCCGCCGCGTGCGTCGCGGGCGCGCTGTCGCTCGCCGACGCGGCGTCCGTCGTGGTGCTGCGGTCGAAGGCGATCGCGGCGACGCTGTCCGGCCGCGGCGGCATGCTCTCGGTCGCGCTGCCCGCCGCCGCCGTGGAGTCCCGGATGGGACCGGGGCTGTCGGTCGCGGTGGTCAACGGCCCGTCGTCGACCGTCGTCGCCGGGGAGCCCGAGTCGCTGGAGGCGCTGGCCGCCGACCTGGCGGCCGACGGGGTCCGCGTCCGGCGGCTCCCGGTCGACTACGCCTCGCACTCCGCGCACGTCGACCTGATCCGCGACGACCTCATCGCCGCGCTCGCCCACATCCGCCCGGTCTCCGCCGAGATCCCCTTCTTCTCCACCGTGACCGCCGACTGGCTGGACACCGGGGCGCTGGACGCGGGCTACTGGTTCGCGAACCTGCGCGGCACGGTCCGCTTCGCCGACGCCGTGCGGGCGCTGGTCGAGCAGGGCCACCGCACCTACGTCGAGGTGTCCGCGCACCCCGTTCTCGTCTCGGCCATCGAGTCGATCGAGGTTTCGGACGCGGGGCCGGTGGTGGCGGTGGGGTCGCTGCGCCGCGACGACGGCGGCGTCGACCGAGTGCACCGCTCGTTCGCCGAAGCGTTCACCCGGGGTGTGGAGGTGGACTGGGCCGCGCTGTTCGCCGGCACCGATGCCACCCGCGCCGAGCTGCCGACCTACCGCTTCCAGCGCACCCGGTTCTGGCCGGTGGCCGCGGTGCCGGAGCTGTTCTACCGTCCGGAATGGACGGAGTTGGCCGTGGGCGAGGAGAGCCCGTCCGGGCGCTGGCTGGTACTCGGCGCGGACCTCGCGCCCGAGGTCGTCAAGGCGCTCGGCGTGGACGCGGTCCTGGTCGACGGCCGCCACGACGGCCTGGCCGAGCGGGTCCGCAACGCCGTCGCCGAGGCGGCGCCCGCCGGGGTGCTGTCGCTGCTTGCCCTGACCGAGGGCGAGAGCGACGGCTGCCCGCTGGGCGTGCTGGCCACCGCCGAGGCGATCCGCGCGCTGGAGGGCGCCGAGGCGCCGCTGTGGTGCGTGACGCGCGGCGCGGTGCCGGTCGCGGGGCAGGCGGTCACCGCACCCGCGCGGGCCGCGGTGTGGGGGCTCGGGAGGGTCGCCGCGGTCGAGCACCCCGACCGGTGGGGCGGGCTGATCGACCTGCCCGAGCCGGACGGCTCAGGCGGCCTGGACGACGCCACCGCCGCGGCGTTCGCCGCCGCGCTCACCGGCGGCGAGGACCAGGTCGCCGTGCGCGGTGGCCGCGCCTACGGCCGCAGGCTGCGCCCCGCGCCCGCGCCCGCCGCCGTCGCGCCGGAGTTCACCGGGACCGTGCTGGTGACCGGCGTCGACACCGTCCCGCACGTCGCCCGGTGGGCCGTCGAGCGCGGGGCCACCCGGCTGCTGGTGCTCGACCGCGCGCCGAAGCCGGTCACCGACCTCGGTGTGCCGGTGGACTTCGTCGCCTGCGACGTCGCCGACCCGATCGCCGTCGCCGCCGCGATCGGCGAACGGCGCGTCAGCGCGGTCGTGCACACCGCGCACTCCGCGAGCGACGGCGCGCTGTCCACGCTGACCGGGCCGCTGCTCGCCGACGCCGTGCGCACCGCGTCGGCGGGCGTGCGCACGCTGCACGCGGCCACCGAGGGCCACCCGCTGGCCGCGTTCGTCGTGTTCACCTCGTTCGCGGGGGTCGTCGGCGGGCCGGGCCAAGCCGCCCGCGCCGCGGCCGACGCCGTCGCCGACGCGCTCGCGGGCTCCCTGCCCGGAGTCCGCTCGGTCGCCTGGGGGCTGTGGGACACCGGCGCCGGGCCGGACCTCGCCGACCGCGGCCTGCCGCCGCTGGCCCCGGCCACCGCGCTCGGCGTCCTCGACGGCGCGGCCGTGGGGGAGGGCCCGGCCGTTCTCGCCGCGCACGTGGCCTGGGACCGCTTCGCCGAGTGGTTCGCCGCCTCCCGGCCGAGCCCGCTGATCTCCGAGCTGACCACCGCCACCCGCCAGGACCCCGAGACCCGGGAAGCCGGGTTCGCCGACCGGCTGCGGGCGCTGCCGCGCGCCGAAGCCGCCCGGGAACTGCTCGCCATCGTCCGCGACACCGCCGCCGCCGTGCTCGGGCACGCCGACCCGGCCGAGGTCGGCGTCCGGCGCGGCTTCACCGACCTCGGCTTCGACTCGCTGACCGGGGTCGAGCTGCGCAACCGGATCGCCGCGGCGACCGGGGTGCGGCTGCCCGCGACCGCGGTGTTCGACCACCCCAACCCCGACGCCCTCGCCACCCACCTCGGCGGGCTGCTGCTCGGCGCGGACTCGCCCGAGCTGGTGTCCGCCGCGACCCCGGTCGAGGCCACCGACCCCGTCGTGATCGTCGGCATGGCCTGCCGCTACCCGGGCGGCGTGCTCAGCCCGGATGACCTGTGGCGCCTGGTCGACGAGGGCCGCGACGCCATCACCGCCTTCCCCGCCGACCGCGGCTGGGACCTCGCCGGCCTCACCGGCAGCAGCGCCGCGCTGGAGGGCGGCTTCCTCGCCGACGTGGCCGCCTTCGACCCCGGCTTCTTCGGCATCTCGCCGAACGAGGCCATCGCCATGGACCCGCAGCAGCGACTGCTGCTGGAGACCGCCTGGGAGGTGCTGGAGCGGGCCGGGATCGACGCGGCTGGCCTGCGCGGCAGCGCGACCGGCGTGTTCGTCGGCGCGGTCGGCACCGACTACCGCCCGCCCGCCGACGTGCGCGGGCACCACCTCGCGGGCGGTGTCGCCAGCGTGCTGTCCGGCCGCGTGGCCTACGCGCTCGGCCTGGAGGGCCCGGCCGTCACCATCGACACCGCCTGCTCCTCGTCGCTGGTGGCGATGCACCTGGCCGCGCAGGCGCTGCGCGCGGGGGAGTGCGGGCTGGCGCTGGCGGGCGGCGTGATGGTCATGTCCAGCCCGGACGCCTTCACCGGGTTCACCGCGCAGGGCGGGCTCGCCGCGTCCGGGCGCTGCCGCTCCTTCGCCGACGACGCCGAGGGCACCGGCTGGTCGGAGGGCGTCGGGCTGCTGGTGCTGGAGCGGCTCTCGGACGCGCGCCGCAACGGCCACGAGGTGCTGGCGGTGCTGCGCGGGTCGGCGGTCAACTCCGACGGCGCCTCCGCCGGGCTGACCGCGCCGAGCGGACCGGCCCAGCAGCGCGTCATCCGCGCGGCGCTGACCGCCGCCGGTCTCGCACCGTCGGATGTGGATGTCGTGGAGGCGCACGGCACGGGAACCGTGCTGGGCGACCCGATCGAGGCGCAGGCGCTGCTGGCGACCTACGGGCAGGACCGGGAGCGGCCGCTGCTGCTGGGCTCGATCAAGTCGAACATGGCCCACGCCCAGGCCGCCGCCGGGGTGGCGGGCGTGATCAAGGTCGTGCAGGCGATGCGGCACGGCCGCGTCCCGGCGACCCTGCACGCCGAGCGCCCGAGCACCCGCGTCGACTGGTCGGCCGGGGCGGTCGACCTCGTCACCGCCGCCGTGGACTGGCCGCGGACCGGCCGCCCGCGCCGGGCCGGGGTGTCCTCGTTCGGGGCCAGCGGCACCAACGCCCACGTCATCGTCGAACAGGCCGAGCCGGGCGCGCCCGCGCCCGAGCGGACGCGCACCGAGGCTCCCGTACCGGTCCTGCTCTCGGCCCGCGACGAGGACGCGCTGCGCGCGCAGGCCCGACACTGGCTGTCCGAAGTGGACAATCTGGGTGGATCGCTGCTCGACACCGCCTTCTCCTCGGCCGTGACGCGCGCCCACCTGGAGCACCGCGCGGCCATCGTCGCCGCCGACCGCGCCGGGCTGGTGGCCGGGCTGACCGCGCTCGCCGACGGCGACCCCGGCGCGATCACCGGCCGCGGCGACGAGCCGCCCGTGCTCGGCGCGGTGTTCGCCGGGCAGGGCAGCCAGCGCGTCGGCATGGGCGCCGCCCTCGCCGCCCGCTTCCCGGTCTTCGCCGCCGCGTTCGCCGAGGCCGCCGACCGCCTGCACGCGCTGGGCTGCCCGGTGCGCGAGGCGATCGCCGACGAGCGGGTGCACGACACCGGCCACACCCAGCCCGCCCTGTTCGCCTTCGAGGTGGCCCAGTACCGGCTCGCCGAGTCCTGGGGCCTGGTCCCGGAGGTCCTGGTCGGGCACTCGGTCGGCGAGATCGCCGCCGCGCACGTCGCCGGGGTGCTGTCCCTGGACGACGCCTGCCTGCTGGTCAGCGCCCGCGCCCGGCTCATGGCCGCGCTGCCGCCCGGCGGGGCGATGGCCTCGGTGCGCGCCCCGGAGGCGGCCGTCGCCCCCGCGCTGGCGCCCGGCGCGGTGATCGCCGCCGTCAACGCCCCCGACGCCGTCGTGGTCGCCGGGGAGCGCGACGCCGTCGCCGCGACCGTCCGCGCGCTCTCCGACGCCGGGCACCGCGTGCGGCCGCTCCAGGTGAGCCACGCCTTCCACAGCCCGCTCATGGAGCCGGTCCTGGCCGACTTCCGCGCCGCCATCGACGGCATCGCCTTCGGCGGCGCCGCCATCCCGATCGTGTCCACGGTGACCGGAGAGGTCGCGGCGGTGGACACCCCGGAGTACTGGGTCGAGCAGGTGCGCCTGCCCGTCCGCTTCGCCGACGCCGTCGCCGCAGCGGCGCGCACCGTGACGGCGTTCGTGGAGATCGGCCCCGACGGCGGGCTCAGCGGCGCGGTGGCCGCCTCCGCCGACGTGCTCGCCGTGCCGCTGGGCCGCCGCGACACCGACGAGGTCGCCGCGGCCGCCACCGCCGCCGCCCGCCTGCACGCCGCGGGCGCGCCGGTCGACTGGACCGCCTTCCACGACGGCACCGGGGCCCGTCGCACCGCGCTGCCCACCTACCGCTTCCGCCAGGAGCGGTACTGGCCCGCGCGCATGGACTCCGGCAGCGCGGAGGCGATCACCGCGGCCGGGCTCGACACCGCGGGCCACCCGCTGCTGGGCGCGGCCATCGCGCTGCCGGACTCCGGCGGCGTCCTGCTCACCGGCCAGCTCGCCCGGCACACCCACCCGTGGCTGGACGACCACCGCGTCGGCGAGCGGGTGCTGTTCCCCGCCACCGGCTACCTGGAGCTGGCCGTGCGCGCGGGCGACGAGGTCGGCTGCCCGCACGTGCACGACCTGACCATCGAGCAGCCGCTGGTGGTGCCCGCCGCCGCCGCCGTGCAGGTGCGGGTGACCGTGGGCCCGGCCGAGGCCGAGGGCAAGCGCACCGTCGCGGTGCACTCGCGGGTGGCGGGCGGGGACTGGGTGCGCCACGCCAGCGGCCTCCTGGAGCCCGGGGCCGACACCGCGGAGCCCACCCCCGGGGCGTGGCCGCCGCCGGGCGCCGAACCCGCCGACCTGACCGGGTTCTACGACCAGCTCGCCGCCGACGGCTTCCACTACGGGCCGGTGTTCCGCGGGCTGAGCGCGGTCTGGCGGCACGGCGAGACCGTGCACGCCGAGGTCGTGCTGCCCGACAGCGCGGTCGACGCGGGCTTCGGCCTGCACCCCGCGCTGCTCGACGCCGCCGCGCACGCGATCGCCTTCGCCCACCCCGACGGCGACCCGGCGCGCCTGCCCTTCGCCTGGCAGGGCGTCACCCTGCACGCGGCAGGTGCGACGCGCCTGCGGGCGAGGCTGTCCTGGTCGGGCCCGGACGCGGTCACCATCGACCTCGCCGACACCGCGGGCAACCCGGTCGCCACCGTGCGGAACCTGGTGATGCGCTCGGCCCCGACCGTCGAGGTCCCCGCGCCGAGCGACGCCCTGCACACCGTGCGCTGGCGGCCCGTGACCACCGAATCCACCGAATCCGCCGCACCGGACGAGCTGATCACGGTCCTGCGTGCCGACGGCTCCAGCGAGCGGGTGCTGGCGGCCGTTCAGGACTGGCTCGCCCGCGAGGACCGGCCGGGGGCCCGGCTGGCCGTGGTCACCCGGGGCGCGGTGGCCGCCGACCCCGGCGACACCGTCTGCGACCCGGCCGCCGCCGCGGCGTGGGGTCTGGTCAGGGCCGCGCAGTGGGAGGAGCCCGGCAGGCTCGTCCTGGTCGACCTCGACGGTGCCGAGGGCACCGCGACTGACAGCGCCGCGATGGGGGACGACCTCGCTCTCGCCCTGTCCTCGGGGGAGCCGCAGACCGCGGTCCGGCGCGGCGAGGTGCTCGTGCCGCGGCTGGTCCGCGTGGCGGGCGGCGACATCGTGACCGTGCCCGGCGGCATCGGCGCGGACCCGGCGTGGCGGCTGGCCGCCACCGGCTCCGGGTCCGTCGACGGGCTCGTCGCCGAACCCATCGACTCCGCCGCGCTGGGCGAAGGCCAGGTGCGCCTGGGCATGCGGGCCGCGGGCGTCAACTTCCGCGACGTGCTCGCCACCCTCGGGCTGGCCGCGGGCGCCCAGCCCGGCCCGCTCGGGGTCGAGGGCGCGGGCGTGGTCACCGAGGTCGGCCCCGGCGTCACCGACCTGGCCCCGGGCGACCGGGTGATGGGGGTGCTGGCGGGCGCGTTCGGCCCGACGGCCACCGCCGACCGCCGCGCCCTGACCCGGGTTCCCGACGGCTGGACCTATGCCGACGCCGCGACCGTGCCCATGGCCTACCTGACCGCCCTCTACGCGCTGGCCGACATCACCGCGGTGCGGCCGGGGGACAAGGTCCTGGTCCACGCGGGCGCGGGCGGCGTGGGCACCGCGGCGATCCGGCTCGCCCAGCACCTCGGCGCGACCGTCTACGCCACCGCCAGCCCGGCCAAGTGGCCCGCACTGCGCGCGCTCGGCGTCCCCGACGAGCGCATCGCCTCGTCCAGGACGCTGGAGTTCGCCGAACGGTTCGGCCCGGTCGACGTCGTCCTCAACTGCCTGGTGGGCGAGTTCACCGACGCGTCGCTGGCCCTGCTCGGCCCCGGCGGGCGCTTCGCCGAGCTGGGCAAGTCCGACGTGCGCGACCCGGAGGCCGTCGCCGCGCTGCACCCCGGCGTCACCTACCGGGCTTTCGACACCGTCGAGGCCGGACCGGACCGCATCGCCGAGATGCTGGCCGAGCTGAGCGCCTTGGCCGCCGCCGACGTCGTGCGACCGCTGCCGGTCACCGCCTGGGACATCCGGCAGGCGCCCGCCGCGCTGCGGCACATGCGCCAGGCCCGCCACATCGGCAAGGTCGTGCTCACCGTCCCCGCCCCCTGGCGCCCGGACGGCACCGTCCTGATCACCGGCGGGACCGGCGCCCTCGGCGCGGGCCTGGCCCGCCACCTCGCCGCGGGCGGCGCCACCCGCTTCCTGCTGCTGGGCAGGCGCGGCCCGCACGCGCCCGGCGCGGCCGACCTCGTCGCCGACCTCGCCGCCCTCGGCGCGCACGCGACGGTCGCCGCCTGCGACATCACCGACGGCGACGCGCTCGCCGGGGCGCTCGCCGCCATCCCGGCCGAGCACCCGCTGACCGCCGTCGTGCACGCCGCGGGCGTCATCGACGACGCCGTCCTCTCCGCCCTCACCCCGGAGCAGCTGGCCGCGGTCCTCGCGCCGAAGGCGGGGGCGGCGCTCGCCCTGCACGAGCTGACCAAGTCCGCGGACCTGGCCGCGTTCGTGTCCTACTCCTCGGTCGTCGGCACGGTCGGCGGGCCGGGCCAGGGCGCCTACGCCGCCGCCAACGCGGTGCTCGACGCCCTCGCCCAGCACCGCAGGGCACTCGGCCTGCCCGCCGCGTCGCTGGGCTGGGGGCCGTGGGCGGCCGACTCCGGGATGACCGCCGAGCTCAGCGCCGCCGACCGGCGCCGGGCCGCCCGCGCGGGCACCCGGCCGCTCGCCCACGCCGACGGGCTCGCCCTCGTCGGGGCCGCGCTGGCCACCGGGGAGACCGCGCCGGTGCCGATCCGCTTCGACACCGCCGCGCTGCGCGCCAACCCGGAGCTGCCGGTGCTGCTGGCCGAGCTGGTCGCCACCTCCGCCCGCCGCGCCGCGGTCACCACGGCGACCTCGGCCGCGTCCGGGTCCTTCGTGGACGTCCTGGCCGGGCTCGGCGGGGCCGAGCGCAAGCGCGCGCTGCTGCGCTTCGTCCGCGAGCAGGTCGCCGCGGTGCTCGGGCACGGCGCGGCCGAGAAGGTCGACCCCGGCCGCGGGTTCACCGACCTCGGCTTCGACTCCCTCACCGTGGTGGAGCTGCGCAACCGGCTCGCCGCGGCCACCGGCGTGCGGCTGGCCGCCACCGCCGTCTTCGACCACCCGACCCCGGCCGGGCTCACCGCGCACCTGCTGGAGCGCCTCGCCCCCGCCTTCGCCGCCGCCCCCGCCGACCCGCTCGCCGAGCTGGCCGCCCTGGAGGTCGAGTGGGCGGGCGGGCTGCCCGAGGACGTGCCCGACGACGTGCGCGCCGAGGCCGCCGACCGGCTGCGCGCGCTGCTGGCCGCGATCGACCCGACCGCACCCGCCCCGGCGGGCGCGGTGGAGGACGACTTCATCGAGGGGATCGACGCGGCCAGCGACGACGACATCTTCGAGTTCATCGACCGCGAGCTGCGTGGCTCGTGACGCTCAGCGAGAGGGACCCCGATGGCAGGCGAGACGCAGCTCCGCGACTACCTCAAGCGGGTCACCGCCGACCTGCACCGCACCCGGCGGACGCTGGATGAGCTGCGCTCGCGGGCGGCCGAGCCGGTCGCCGTCGTCGGGATCGGGTGCCGCCTGCCGGGGTCGGTGACCGGGCCGGAGCAGCTGTGGCGGCTGGTCGCCGACGGCCGCGACGCCATCACCGAGGTCCCGGCCGAGCGCGGCTGGCCCGCCTCCGCGCGGCGCTGGCGCGGCGGGTTCCTCGACACCGTCGACCGCTTCGACGCCGACTTCTTCGGCGTGCCGCCGCGCGAGGCGGTGACGATGGACCCGCAGCAGCGGCTGCTGCTGGAGACCGCGTGGGAGGCCGTCGAGCACGCCCGCATCGATCCGCTGGCGCTGCGCGGGGAGAAGGTCGGGGTGTTCGTCGGCACCAGCGGCCAGACCTACGCCGAGCTGCTGCGCACCTCCGTGGAGCGCGACGAGGGCCACATCAGCACCGGCAACACCGCCAGCGTGCTCTCCGGCAGGCTCGCCTACACCCTCGGCCTGCACGGGCCCGCCGTCACCGTGGACACGGCGTGCTCGTCGTCGGCGGTCGCCACGCACCTGGCGGTGCGGTCGCTGCGCGCGGGGGAGTCGTCGCTGGCGCTCGCGGGCGGGGTGTCGATCGTGTCGGTGCCGGAGCTGTTCGCCGAGTTCGACCGGCAGGGCGGCATCGCCGCCGACGGCCGCTGCAAGGCGTTCGCCGCCGCGGCCGACGGCACCTCCTGGGCCGAGGGCGTCGCGGTGCTGGTGCTGGCCAGGCTGAGCGACGCGCGCAGGCTCGGGTACCCGGTGCTCGCGGTGATCCGCGGTTCGGCCGTCAACTCCGACGGCGCGACCAGCGGGCTGACCGTGCCCAACGGGCCCGCCCAGCAGCGGGTCCTCCGGGCGGCGCTGGCCGACGCCGGGCTTGCCCCGTCCGATGTGGACGCCGTCGAGGCGCACGGCACCGGGACCAGCCTCGGCGACCCGATCGAGGCCGCCGCGCTGCTGGAGGTCTACGGCTCCGGCAGGCGCGATGACCCGGTGTGGCTGGGCTCGCTCAAGTCCAACATCGGGCACACGCAGGCCGCCGCGGGCGTGGCGGGCATCGCGAAGGTCGTCGGGGCGCTGCGCGCGGGCGTGCTGCCGCGCACCCTGCACGTCGAGGAGCCCAGCCCGCACGTCGACTGGGCCGAGGGCGGCCTGGCGCTGCTCGGCGAGGCCCGTCCGTGGCCGCGCGGGGAACGGCCGCGCCGGGCCGGGGTGTCGTCCTTCGGGTTCAGCGGCACCAACGCCCACCTGATCATCGAGGAAGCGCCCGCCGAGGACCCCGCCGAGCGGCAGCCGGTGCGAGAGGCCGTTCGGGAGACGCTGCCGTGGGTGCTGTCCGGCAAGACGGCCGAGGCGCTGCGCGCGCAGGCCGTGCGGCTGCTGGCCCACCCCGACGGCGATCCGCGCGACGTCGCGCACTCCCTCGCGGTCACCCGCTCGGCGTTCCCGCACCGGCTCGCCGTCGTCGGCGACGGCGCGCCCGCCCGGCGGGACGCCCTCACCGCGTGGCTGGCCTCCGGCGCCGCGCCCGGTGTCGTCGCCGGGACCGCCGCCGACGAGCCGGTGACGGCGCTGCTGTTCGCGGGCCAGGGCAGCCAGCGCGCCGGGATGGGCGCGGGACTCGCCGCGCGCTTCCCGGTGTTCGCCGACGCCTACGCCGAGGTGCTGGACGCGCTCGAAGCCGAGCTGGGCGCGCCGCTGCGCCCGGTCATCGCGAGCGGGGAAGGCCTGGACGACACCGGGAACGCGCAGCCCGCGCTGCTCGCGGTCGAGGTCGCGCTGTTCCGGCTGCTGGCGTCGTGGGGCGTGCGGCCGGAGGCGCTGGTCGGGCACTCGGTCGGCGAGATCGCGGCCGCGCACGTGTCCGGGGTGCTGTCGCTGGACGACGCGGCGACGCTGGTCGTGGCCCGCGCCCGGCTGATGGCCGCGCTGCCCGCGGGCGGGGCGATGCTGTCGGTGCGCGCGGGCGAGGACGCCGTCCGCCCGCTGCTGGGGTCGGCGGTGATCGCCGCGGTCAACGCGCCCGACGCGCTCGTGGTCGCCGGGGCGTCCGCCGACGTGGACGCCGTCGCCGCGCGGCTGGCCGAGGCCGGTGTCGGCTCGCGCGGGCTGCGCGTCAGCCACGCCTTCCACTCGCCGGCCATGGAGCCGGTGCTCGACCGGTTCCGGGAGGCGATCGCGGGGATCTCCTTCGGCTCGGCCGAGATCCCGCTGATCTCGACGGTGACCGGCCTGCCCGCCGCCATGGACACCGCCGACTACTGGGTGGAGCAGATCCGGCGGCCCGTGCGCTTCGCCGACGCGGTCGCGCACCTGGACGCCGACGTCCTGGTCGAGGTCGGCCCGGACGGCTCGCTGAGCGCGGTCACCCCCGGCACGGTCCCGCTGCTGCGGCGCGACCGGCCCGAGGACGAGTCCGCCCTGTCCGCGCTCGGCGCGCTGCACGTGCGCGGGGTGGCGGTGGACTGGGCCGCCGCCGTGCCGGGGCGCCGCGTCGACCTGCCCACCTACGCCTTCCAGCGCACCCGGCACTGGCCGACCCCGCTGGAGAAGCCGACCGGCCTGCGCGAGACCGCCTGGACCCCGGTCACCCTCCCGGACGCCGTCCTCAGTGGACCGTGGTTGGCCGTGGCCCCCGAGGGCGCGGCTGTTCCCGACCTCGGTGTCGAGACCGATGTGGTGACCGTGGACGCCATCCGCCCTGACGCCTACCAGGGCGTGCTGGCGCTCGGCTCGATCGGGGTGGCGGGCGTCCTGCGGACCCTCGCGGGGACGACCGCGCCGCTGTGGCTGCTCGCCGACCCGGCCGACGCCGCGTGGGGTCTGGCCGCCGCGATCGCGGCCGAGCACCCCGAGCGCTGGGGCGGTCTCGTCTCCGTGTCCGCCGACGCCGATCCGGCGCTGCTGCCGCAGGTGCTGGCGGCGGGTACCGAGAACCACACGCGCATCGACGGCGCGCGGGTCTCGGCGCCGCGCCTGGTGCCCGCCGCGCCCGCCGACGTCCGCCCGGTCCCGGGGACCGCGCTCGTCATCGGCACCGAGGTCATCGGCGGCCGGATCGCGGAGTGGCTGGTCCGCCGGGGCGCCCGGCGCATCGTCCTGACGAGCACCGGCGGCTCAGCCGACGCGCTCGCCGAGCGCCTGCGCGGCCTCGGGACCGACAACCCCGTCGACGTGGTCGTCGTGGACGCCCCCTTCACCGACGCCGACGCCATGGCCTCCGCCCTCGGCGGCGACACCCTGGACGCCGCCTACGTCGCCGTGCGCGGCTTGGACGACACCGCGCTGTCGGCGCTGGACCCGGACGCGGCGGAAGCCGCCGCCGACACCGTCCGGGCCGGGCTCGCCGTGGTCGACGCCCTCGCCGGGGACCTGGTCGTCGCCGCCGCGCTGGACGGGTCCGCCGCCGACGCGCTCGCGCACGCCGCCGCCGTCGCCGCGGTCACCGCGCGCCGTGAGCGCGGCGCGCCCGCCGCCCTGCTCGCCTGGCCGTCGGGCCCGGTCGAGGACACCGCGCTGGACCTGCTGGAGCACGCCGACGGCGTCGTGGTGTCCGCCGAGGACACCCGCCCGGCTCCGCCCGCGGCCCGCGCCGTCCCCCCGGGCTCGCTGCTCGACCTCGTCCGCGCCCGCGCCGCCGCCGTCCTCGGCCACGCCTCGACCGACGCCGTCGAAGCCGACCGGTCCTTCCAGTCGCTCGGCTTCGACTCGCTCACCGCCGTCGAGCTGCGCACCGCGCTGGCCGCCGACCTGGGCCGCGAGCTGCCCGCGACGCTGGTCTTCGACCACCCGACGCCCGCCGCCCTCGCCGCGCACCTCGGCGGCGCGGGCCGCACGAGCACCGCCGTCGCGCACACCGCCGAGACCGACGACCCGATCGCCGTCGTCGGCATGGCCTGCCGCTACCCGGGCGGCGTCACCACACCCGAGCAGCTGTGGGAGCTGGTCGCCGAGGGCCGCGACGGCATCGGCCCGTTCCCCGCCGACCGCGGCTGGGACCTCGCGGGCCTGACCGCCTCCGGTGGCTCGGCGACGATGGAAGGCGGCTTCCTGTCCGGGATCGACCGCTTCGACGCCGCCTTCTTCGGCATCTCCCCGCGCGAGGCCGTGGCGATGGACCCGCAGCAGCGGCTGCTGCTGGAGACCTCCTGGGCGGCGATCGAGGCCGCCGGGATCGACCCGCGCTCGCTGGCGGGCACGGCGACCGGGGTGTTCACCGGGGCCAACGTCACCGACTACCCCGAACTGCTCAAGCGTTCCGCTGCCGACGTGCTCGCCCACGTCGGCCTGGGCAACGCCTCCAGCGTCCTGTCCGGGCGGGTCGCCTACCTGCTCGGCCTGGAGGGCCCCGCGCTGAGCGTGGACACCGCGTGTTCCTCCTCGCTGGTCGCCCTGCACCTGGCCGCGCGCTCGCTGCGCTCGGGGGAATCGGACCTGGCGCTGGCGGGCGGAGTGCTGCTGATGACCACCCCGGCGGCGTTCATCGACTTCACCGCCCAGGGCGGCCTCGCGCCGGACGGGCGCTGCAAGGCCTTCGGCGCGGGCGCGGACGGCACCGGCTGGGCCGAGGGCGTGGGCGTGGTCGTCTTGGAGCGCCTGTCCGACGCGCGCCGCAACGGCCACCGCGTGCTGGCGGTCGTGGCCGGGAGCGCGGTCAACTCCGACGGCGCGTCCAACGGGCTCACCGCGCCGAACGGGCCGTCGCAGGAACGGGTGATCCGGCAAGCGCTTGCCAACGCCGGGCTCCGGCCGTCCGATGTGGACGCTGTCGAGGCACACGGCACGGGCACGCCGCTCGGTGACCCGATCGAGGCGCAGGCGATCATCGCCACCTACGGGCAGCAGCGGGAGCGCCCGCTGCTGCTGGGCTCCATCAAGTCCAACATCGGGCACGCGCAGTCCGCCGCCGGCGTCGCCGGGGTGATCAAGCTCGTGCAGGCGATGCGGCACGGCGTGCTGCCGCCGACCCTGCACGCCGACACCCCGACCCCGCACGTGGACTGGACGGCCGGGTCGGTGGACCTGCTCGCCGCCGCCACCCCGTGGCCGGAGACCGGACGGCCGCGCCGCGCGGCGGTGTCGGCCTTCGGGGTCAGCGGCACCAACGCGCACGTCATCCTGGAGCAGTCCCCGGACGCCGAGCCCGAGCCCGCCGACCGCGGGCCCGTGCCGTGGGTGCTCTCGGCCAAGACGCCCGCCGCCCTGCGCGAGCAGGCCGCCCGGCTCGCCGCGCACCTGGCGGCCACCCCCGGCCTCGACCCGGCCGCCGCGGGCCGCGTGCTCGCCACCGGCCGCGCCGCCTTCGCCCACCGCGCCGCCGTCGCCGGGACCCCGGCCGAGCTGGCCGCCGGACTGGCCGCCGTCGCCGACGGCGTGCCCGGCCTGGCCGGCGAGGTCGGCGCGCCCGCCAAGGTCGCCGTCGTGTTCGCGGGCCAGGGCACGCAGCGCGCGGGCATGGGCGCCGAGCTGGCCGCGCGCCACCCGGTGTTCGCCGCCGCGCTCGCCGAGGCCGCGGCGCACCTGGACCTGCCCGTCCCGCTGGAGCGGGTGCTCGCCGACGCCGCGCTGCTGGCCCGCACCGAGTACGCCCAGCCCGCGCTGTTCGCCCTGGAGGTCGCGCTCTACCGGCTCATCGAATCCTGGGGCGTCACGGCCGACTTCCTGATCGGGCACTCGGTCGGGGAACTCGCCGCCGCGCACGTCAGCGGCGCGCTGTCGCTGGCCGACGCCGCCGAGCTGGCCGTGGTCCGGGGCAGGCTCATGCAGGGCGCGCGGGAGGGCGGGGCGATGGTCGCCGTCGCCCTGCCGGTCGCCGAGGTCGAGCCGCTGATCGGGCCGGGAGTGGACATCGCGGCCGTCAACGGGCCCGCCGCGACGGTCATCGCCGGGGACGAGGACGCCGTCGCCGCGGTCGCCGCCGAGCTGGCGGAGCGGGGGGCAAAGACTAGGCGTTTGCCGGTCGGCCACGCGTTTCACTCAAGCCATATGGACACCATGACCGAGGAGTTCGCGCGGGCCGTGCGCGGGCGGGACGCCCGACCGCCCGCGGTCCCGGTCGTGTCCACCCTCACCGGTCAGGTGGTCGCCGACCTCGGCGACGCCGACTACTGGGCGGCCCAGGCCCGCGGCGCGGTGCGCTTCGCCGACGCCGTGCGCACCGCCGCCGACCTCGGCGCGGACGTGTTCATCGAGCTGGGCCCCGACGGCAGCCTCAGCGCCCTCACCCAGGACGTCGGCGCGGCCGTGCCGCTGCTGCGCAGGGACCGCCGCGAGGACGCCGCCGCCGCGACCGCGCTCGCCGCGCTGCACGTGCACGGCGTGCCGCTGGACTGGTCCGCCGTCTTCGCCGGCGTCGGGCTCGCCGAGCTGCCGACCTACCCGTTCCAGGGCCGCTCCTTCTGGCCGGAGGACTCCGCCGAGGCCCCAGCGCAGGACGACGGCTGGTGGACGTCGCTGGCCACCGCCGAGGACCCGGCCGCCGCCCTCGGGGTGGACGTCGCCGCCGCCGCGGCCGTGCTCCCGGCGATCACCGCCTATCGCGACCGCGGCCGGGCCGACTCCGTGCGCTACCGCGTCGCCTGGACCCCGGTCGATGCCCCGACCGGCCGTCCCGAGGGGACCTGGGCCGCGGTCGTCCCGTCCGGTGTGGACACCGCCGTCCTCGGCTCGCTGACCGCGGTCACCGTCGACCCGGCGGCCGACCTGCGGTCCCAGCTGCGCGCCCTGCCCGCCGACCTGGCCGGTGTGGTGTCGCTGCTGGCTCTGGCCGACGAGCCCGAGCCCACCGCGCCCGCCAGCCTCGCCGCCACCGTCGAGCTGGTGAACGCCCTCGGCGAGACCGGCGTCGCCGCCCCGCTCTGGTGCCTGACCAGCGGAGCCGTCGCCGTCGCGGGCGAGCGGCTGCGCGCCCCCGCCCAGGCGGGCGTCTGGGGCCTCGGGCGCGGTGTCGCGCTGGAGCACCCCGACCGCTGGGGCGGCCTGGTCGACCTGCCGGAGCAGATCACCACCGACACCGCCGACCGCCTCGCCGCGCTCCTGTCCGCCCCCGGCGACGAGGACCAGCTGGCGCTGCGTGCCGGCGTCCACGCCCGCCGGCTGGTCCCCGCACCCACCGGGACCGCGAGCGGCGCGGACATCCCCGCCGAGGGCACCGTGCTGATCACCGGCGGCACCGGCGCGCTCGGCGGGCACGTCGCCCGCGCGCTCGCCGCCGACGGCGTGCCGCGCCTCGTGCTCACCAGCAGGCGCGGCTCCGCCGCCCCCGGCGCGGTCGAACTCGCCGAGGAGCTGCGCGGGCTCGGCGCGGAGGTGCAGATCGCCGCCTGCGACGCCGCCGACGCCGACGCGCTGGCCGCGCTGCTCGCCGGGATCGATGACCTGACCGGCGTCGTGCACGCCGCGGGCGTGCTGGACGACGGCATGCTCACCGACCTCACCCCCGAGCGCCTGCACGCCATGCTGGCGGCGAAGTCCGTCGCCGCGTGGAACCTGCACACCCTCACCGCCGGGCGCCCGCTCACCCGGTTCGTGCTGTGCGCGTCCATCGCGGGCAGCATCGGCGCGGCCGCCCAGGGCAGCTACGCCGCGGCGAACGCCCTGCTCGACGCGCTCGCCGAGCACCGGGCCGGGCTCGGCCTGCCCGCGCTGTCGGTGTCCTGGTCGCCGTGGGCGGAGTCCGGCATGGGCGTCGACGCCGCCGTCGAGGCGTGGATGCGGCGCGCGGGCGTCACCCCGCTGGACCCGGCGCGCGCGGTCGCGGTGCTGGAGCGGGCGCTGCGCGTCGGCGACACCACGCTGACCGTCGCCGACATCGACTGGACCCGCTACGCCCCCGGCCTCGCCGCCGTGCGCCCCACCCGGCTGCTCGACGGCATCCCCGCCGCCCGCGCCGCCATCCAGTCCGCCGAAGACGAGCCGGGCGAGGACCCGGCGAGCCTGGCCGACGACCTGGCCGCCATGTCCGGCCCCGAGCGCGACGCCACGCTGACCAGGATCGTGCGCGCCACCGCGGCCACCGTGCTCGGCTACGCCGACGCGGGCGAGATCGCCGCGGAGCAGGCCTTCACCGACCTCGGCTTCGACTCGCTGACCTCGGTGGAGTTCCGCAACCGGCTCGCCTCGGCCACCGGGCTCGACCTCGCCAGGTCGGTCGTCTTCGACTACCCGACCCCGGCCGCGCTCGCCGAGCGGCTGCGCGCCCTGCTGCTGCCCGAGCGGCCCGCCGACGACCCGGTGCTGGCCGAGGTCGACCGGCTGGAGAAGGCGCTGGCCGACAGTTCCGCCGACGCCGCGCAGCGCGCGCGGGTCGCCGAGCGGCTGCGCGCGCTGGCCGCCCGCTGGGACGCCGAGCCCGCCGACGGCCCCGACCTGCTGATCGCCTCCGACGACGAGATGTTCGAGTTCATCGGCAAGGAGTTCGGCATCTCGTGAGACCAGTGCCTGTCCCCGACGGGAGTTGTTGATGGAGAACGAAGAGAAGCTGCGGTACTTCCTCAAGCGGGTCACCGCCGATCTCCATCAGACCAAGCAGCGGCTCCAAGAGGTGGAGGCGGGCGGGCGCGAGCCGATCGCGGTCGTCGGCATCGGGTGCAGGCTGCCCGGCGGGGTCGACGGGCCCGAGGGCTACTGGGACCTGCTCGCCGAGGGTCGCGACGCGGTCACCGGCTTCCCCGCCGACCGCGGCTGGGACCTGGGCGCGGTCTACGACCCCGACCCCGAGCACCGCGGCACCTCCTACGTCCGCGAGGGCGGCTTCCTCAGCGGCGCGGGCGATTTCGACCCGGGTCTGTTCGGCATCTCCCCGCGCGAGGCCGCGGTCATGGACCCGCAGCAGCGGCTGATGCTCCAGGTCAGCTGGGAGGCCTTGGAGCGCGCCCAGCTCGACCCGGCCGGCCTGCGCGGCAGCCGGACCGGCGTGTTCACCGGCGCCAACTACCAGGACTACGCCGAGTTCGTCGCCAGGATGCCCTCCGGCGCGGAGGACTACCTGGCCACCGGAACCGCGGGCAGCGTGCTGTCCGGGCGCGTCTCCTACGTGCTCGGCCTGGAGGGCCCGGCGGTCACCATCGACACGGCGTGCTCGGCCTCGCTGGTCGCCCTGCACCTGGCCGCGCAGTCGCTGCGCCGCGGCGAGTGCGACCTGGCGCTGGCGGGCGGCGTCACCGTGATGGCGACGCCGGGGCTGTTCATCGGGTTCAGCCGCCAGCGCGGCCTGGCCGCCGACGGGCGCTGCCGCTCGTTCGCCGCCGCCGCGGAGGGCACCGGCTGGGGCGAGGGCGCGGCCGTGCTCGCGCTGGAGAAGCTGTCCGACGCCCGCCGCAACGGCCACCCCGTGCTGGCCGTGCTGCGCGGCTCGGCCATCAACCAGGACGGCGCGTCCAACGGGATGACCGCGCCCAACGGGCCGTCGCAGGAGCGCGTCATCCGGGCCGCGCTGGCCGACGCCGGGCTGACCGCGTCGGAAGTGGACGCCGTCGAGGCGCACGGCACCGCGACCGTGCTCGGCGACCCGATCGAGGCCGCCGCCCTGCTGGCCACCTACGGCCAGGACCGCGCCGAGCCGCTGTGGCTGGGCTCGGTCAAGTCCAACATCGGCCACACCCAGGCCGCCGCGGGCATCGCCGGTGTGATCAAGATGGTGCTGGCGCTGCAGCGCGGCGTGCTGCCCAGGACGCTGCACGTCGACCGGCCCACCGACGCCGTCGACTGGTCGACGGGCTCGGTGGAGCTGCTGACCGAGGCGCGCCAGTGGCCGGAGACGGGCCGCCCGCGCCGGGCGGGCGTGTCCTCGTTCGGGCTCAGCGGGACCAACGCGCACGTCGTCGTGGAGCAGGCCCCGCCCAGTGACGTCACCGAGGCCGAGGAGGCGTCGGGGGAGTGGACCGCCCCGGCCGTGCCGGTCGTGCTGGCGGGCAAGACCGAGGACGCCCTGCGCGCCCAGGCCGACCGGCTCCTGTCCGCTGTGGACACCGGGAGGCTGCTGGACGTGGCGTACTCGCTGGCCACGACCCGCGCCGCCCTGCCGCACCGCGCCGCGGTCCTCGCCGCCGACGCCGCCGAGCTGCGCGAGGGCCTGGCCGCGGTGCGCGACGGGCTCCCCGGCCCGCGCGTCGGCGTGGCCAAGTCCGGGCACTCGGCGTTCCTGTTCACCGGCCAGGGCGCGCAGCGCCACGGCATGGGCCGCGAGCTGCGGGCCGCGTTCCCGGTGTTCGCCGCCGCCTGGGACGAGGTCGCCGCCGCGCTGGACCCGCTGCTGCCCGTCCCGCTCGACGCCGTCCCGGCCGAGCGCGCGGACGACACCGTCTTCGCCCAGTCCGGGCTGTTCGCCTTCGAGGTGGCGCTGTTCCGGCTGCTGGAGTCCTGGGGTCTGCGCGCGGACTACCTGATGGGCCACTCGGTCGGCGAGATCGCCGCCGCGCACGTCGCGGGTGTGCTGTCGCTGCCGGACGCCTGCGCGCTGGTCGCCGCGCGCGGCACGCTCATGCAGGCGCTGCCCGCAGGCGGGGCGATGCTGGCCGTGGCCGCCACGGAGGCCGATGTCACCGAGTTCGTCACCGCCGACCTGGCCGTCGCCGCGGTCAACGGGCCCTCTGCCGTGGTGCTCTCCGGTGCTGAGCCCGCGGTCACCGCCGCCGAGGCGGTGCTGCGCGAGCGCGGCACGAAGGTCACCCGGCTGCGGGTCAGCCACGCCTTCCACTCCCCGCTGATGGACCCGATGCTCGCCGAGTTCGAGCGCGTGGCCCGCGGCCTGGAGTACCAGCGGCCCCAGATCCCGATCGTCTCCACGCTGACCGGCGCGCCCGCCGACCTCACCGACCCGGCGCACTGGGTCGCCCAGGTGCGCGGCGCGGTCCGCTTCCACGACGGCGTGCGCTGGCTCGCCGACCGCGACGTCACCCGCTTCGCCGAGATCGGCCCCGACGCCGCCCTCACCGGTTTCGTCGCCGAGAGCGCGACGGCCGCCGCGTTCCAGCGCCGCGACCGCGACGAGGCCCGCACGCTGCTCGGCGCGGTCGCCGACCTGCACGTGCGCGGCTGGTCCCCGGACTGGGCCGCGCTGTTCGCCGGGACCGGTGCGCGCACCGTCGACCTGCCCACCTACGCCTTCCAGACCGAGCGGTACTGGATCGACGTGCCGCTGGGCCCCGGCGCGGGCGACCCGTCCGCCCTCGGGCTCACCGCGGCCGACCACCCGCTGCTGGGCGCGGCCCTGTCGCTGGCCGACGGCGACGGCGTCGTGCTCACCGGGCACCTGTCCACCAGGACCGCGCCCTGGCTCGCCGACCACGTGATCATGGGCGCGGTGCTGCTGCCTGGCACCGCCTACGTCGACCTCGCGGTGCGCGCGGGCGACGCGGTGGGCTGCTCGGTCGTTGACGAGCTGACCGTGGCCGCGCCGATGGTGCTGCCCGAGCACGGCGGCGTGCACGTCCAGGTCGTCGTCGGCTCCGCCGACTCCGGCGGTCGCCGCTCGGTGTCGGTGCACTCGCGGCCAGAGGACGCCGAGTCCTGGACCCGCCACGCCGACGGCGTGCTCACCCCCGCGGGCGCGGGCGTGCAGGAGTCGCTGACCGCCTGGCCCCCGCCCGGGGCCGAGCCGGTCGACCTCTCCGGGCACTACGCGGCGCTCGCCGACGCCGGATTCGGCTACGGGCCGTCGTTCCAAGGGCTCACCGCGGCGTGGACGTCGGGGGAGCGGGTCTACGCGGAGGTGGCGCTGCCCGACGGCCACCCCGTCGACGGATACGGCCTGCACCCGGCACTGCTCGACGCCGCGCTGCACGCGATCGCCGTCGGCGGCGGCGCGGGGGACGGCGAGGGCAGGCTGCCGTTCGCCTGGTCCGGCGTCGCGCTGCACGCCGTGGGCGCGACCGCCCTGCGGGTGCGCCTCGACCCGGCCGGGCAGCACGCGGTGTCGCTCGTCGTCGCCGACAGCACCGGGGCGCCGGTCGCCACCGTCGGCTCGCTCGCGCTGCGGCCCGCGTCGGCCGCCGGGCTCTCCTCGGCGAGCCGCGTCGGCCCCGATTCGCTGTACGGGCTGGAATGGGTGCCTGTGCCCGCCGCCCTGGCCCGCCCCGACGGCGCGGGCCACGGCCTGACCGTCGTGGAGTGCCGGACCCCCGGCGGTGACTTCCCCGCCGCGTCCCGCGCCGCGCTCACCGAGGCGCTGGCGCACCTGCACGGCTGGCTGGAGCGGCCCGAGGGCACCCTGGCGTTCGTCACCCGCGCCGCCGCGGCCTTGCCCGGCGAGACCACCGATCCGGTCGCCGCCGCCGTCGCCGGTCTCGTCCGCGCGGCGCAGGCCGAGCACCCCGGCCGCTTCGCCCTGCTCGACCTCGACAGCACGGACAGCACGGACAGCACCGACAGCACCGACAGCACCGACACCGACACGGCTCTCTCGCACCTGGCCGCGATCGGCGAGCCCGCGCTGGCCGTGCGCGGCGGCGTCCCGCACGCCCCTCGACTCGCCCCCATGTCCACTTCGGATAGCGTGGTCGCGCTGGACGGCGGGACCGTGCTGGTCACCGGCGGCACCGGGGGCCTGGGCGCGCTCGTCGCCCGCCACCTCGCCACCGAGCACGGCGTACGCGGCCTGCTGCTGGTCAGCAGGCGCGGGCAGGCCGCCCCCGGAGCCGACGACCTGGCGGCCGACCTGCGCGAGCTGGGCGCGGACGTCGAGATCGCCACCTGCGACGTCGCCGACCCCGCCGCGCTCGCCGCCCTGCTCGACGGCCGCGACCTCGCCGCCGTCGTGCACGCCGCGGGTGTCCTGGACGACACCACGGTCGCCGGGCTGACCCCCGACCGCTTCGACGCCGTCCTGCGCGCCAAGTCCGACGCCGCCTGGGCCCTGCACACCGCGCTGCCCGGCACCCCGCTGATCCTGTTCTCCTCCATCGCGGGCCTCTTCGGCGCCTCCGGCCAGGCCAACTACGCCGCCGCCAACAGCGCTCTGGACGCCATCGCCGCCCACCGCGCCGCCGCGGGCGCGCCCGCGCTGTCCATCGCCTGGGGCACCTGGGCCGACGCGGGCGGCATGACCGGCGGGCTCACCGACGCCGACCTCGACCGCATGGCCCGCACCGGCCTGCCCGCCATCCCGGCCGCGCTCGGCCTTGAGCTGTTCGACGCCGCCCTGACCGCTGCCGCCCCCGTCGCCGCCGCCGTGCGCCTCGACCTGGCCACCCTCGCCGGTGTCGACCCGGTGCCCGCGCTGCTGCGCGGCCTCGTGCGTCCGGCCCGCCGCGTGGTGCGCGCCGACCAGGGCGCTGCCTCGGCACTGGCCGCCCGGCTCGTCGGGCGCACTCCGGCCGAGCGCCGCCGCGCGCTGGTCGACCTGGTCCGCGCGCACGTCACCACCGTGCTCGGCTACGCCTCCGGCGCGCGCATCGGCGCGGACCAGGCGTTCACCGAACTGGGCTTCGACTCGCTGACCGCCGTCGAACTGCGCAACGCCCTCACCGCGGGCACCGGCCTGCGGCTGCCCGCGACCCTGATCTTCGACTACCCGACCATCGACGACCTCGCGGGCCACCTCGCCGAGCAGATCGGCGAGGTGACCGGCGAGGGCGGGACCGGGCAGCGCGTCACCGCCCGCGCCGCCACCGACGACGACCCGGTGGTCATCGTCGGCATGGGCTGCCGCTACCCCGGCGGCATCGCCTCGCCCGGCGACCTCTGGGACCTGGTCGCCGCCGGCGGCGAGGGCATCACCGGGTTTCCCGAGAACCGCGGCTGGGACCTCGCCGCGCTCTACGACCCCGACCCGGACCGCATCGGCACCTCCTACACCCGCGAGGGCGGCTTCCTGCACCGCGCGGGCGACTTCGACCCGGACTTCTTCGGCATCTCCCCGCGCGAGGCGCTGGCGATGGACGCCCAGCAGCGCCTGCTGCTGGAGACCTCGTGGGAGGCCGTGGAGCGCGCGGGCATCGACCCGAGGTCGCTGCGCGGCAGCCAGACCGGCGTGTTCGCGGGCCTGATGTACTACGACTACGCCGCCGACGCGGAGTTCCCCGCCGACGTCGAGGGCTACCTCGGCACCGGCAACGCGGGCAGCGTCCTGTCCGGGCGCGTCGCCTACACGATGGGCCTCGTCGGCCCGGCGATGACGGTGGACACCGCGTGCTCGTCGTCGCTGGTCGCGCTGCACCTGGCTGCCCGCGCGCTGCGGGCGGGGGAGTGCGACCTCGCGCTCGCGGGCGGCGTCACGGTCATGGCCACGCCCGGGGTGTTCGTGGAGTTCTCCCGCCAGCGCGGCCTGGCCGCCGACGGGCGCTGCAAGTCCTTCTCCGACAGCGCCGACGGCGTCGGCTGGTCCGAGGGCGTCGGCGTGCTGGTGCTGGAGCGCCTGTCCGACGCGCTGCGCAACGGGCACGACGTGCTGGCCGTGGTGAAGGGCTCGGCGGTCAACCAGGACGGCGCGTCCAACGGGCTGACCGCCCCCAACGGGCCCTCGCAGCAGCGGGTCATCCGGCAGGCGCTGGCCGACGCTGGGCTGACTACCTCCGATGTGGACGTGGTCGAGGCGCACGGCACCGGCACGACGCTGGGCGACCCGATCGAGGCCCAGGCGCTGCTGGCCACCTACGGCCAGGACCGCGACCGGCCGCTGCTGCTGGGCTCCATCAAGTCCAACCTGGGCCACACGCAGGCCGCCGCCGGCGTGGCCGGTGTGATCAAGATGGTGCACGCCATGCGCCACGGCACCCTCCCGGCCACGCTGCACGTCTCCGAGCCGTCCACCCACGTCGACTGGAGCGCCGGGTCGGTCGCCCTGCTCACCGACGCCGTCACCTGGCCCGAGGCGGGCCGCCCGCGCCGGGCCGGGGTCTCCTCCTTCGGCATCTCCGGCACCAACGCCCACGTCATCCTGGAGCAGCCGCCCGCCTCCGCCGCCATCCAGTCCACTTCGGACCGCCTGGCCGTCTGGCCGGTGTCGGCGAAGTCCGCGCCCGCGCTGCGCGAGCAGGCCGCCCGCCTGCTGGAGGTGGGGACCGACGACCTCGCCGCCATCGGCTTCTCCCTGGCCACCACGCGCGCCGCCCTGGAGCGGCGCGGTGTGGTCGTCGCGGCGGACGCTGAGCGGGCGCGGGCCGCGCTCACCGCCCTCGCCGACGGCGACGAGCACCCCGACCTGGTGCTGGGTGTCGCCGACGGCGCTCCGACGACCGCGTTCCTGTTCGCCGGCCAGGGCGCGCAGCGCGCCGGGATGGGCGACGAGCTGGCCGCCCGGTTCCCGGTCTTCGCCGCCGCCCGCGCCGCCGTGCTCGAGCACTGGGAGCCCGAGCTGCGCGCCGCAGTCGAGTCCGCAGTCGAGTCCGGTGACGGGCTGGAGCGGACCGGGATCGCGCAGCCCGCGCTGTTCGCCTTCGAGGTCGCGCTGTTCCGCCTGGCCGAGTCGTGGGGCCTGCGGCCGGACTTGCTGCTCGGGCACTCCGTCGGCGAGATCGCCGCCGCGCACGTGTCCGGGGTGCTGTCGCTGGCCGACGCGTGCGCGCTGGTCGCCGCGCGCGGACGGCTCATGCAGGCGCTGCCGTCCGGCGGCGCGATGGCCGCGGTGCGCGTCGCCGAGGAGCGGGTGGCCGGGCTGCTCGGGCCCGAGGTCGCCTTGGCGGCGGTGAACGGGCCGGAGTCGGTCGTGCTGTCCGGGGCCGAGGACGCCGTCCGCGCCGTGGTTGACCAGTTGGGCGTGCGGGCGAGTTGGCTGCGGGTCAGCCACGCGTTCCACTCGCCGCTGATGGAGCCGATGCTGGCGGAGTTCGGCGAGGTCGTCGCCGGTCTGGAGTTCGGCGAGGCGGACATCCCGATCGTCTCGACGGTGACCGGCGCGGTCGCCGCGATGGACGACCCGGCGTACTGGGTCGAGCAGGTGCGCGCCACCGTGCGCTTCGCCGACGGCGTCGCCGCCCTGGCCGACCACGGCGTCGGGGCGCTGCTGGAGATCGGGCCGGACGCCTCGCTGTCCGCGCTCGCCCAGGACTGCTTCGCCGGCCCGGTGGTCCCGCTGCTGCGCAAGGACCGCGCCGAGGAGGCCGCCGTCGCCGACGCGCTGGCCCGTGCCCACGCCACCGGTCTGCCCGTCGACTTCGCCGCCTGGTACGGCCCGTCGCGCCGGGTCGAGCTGCCCACCTACGCCTTCCAGCACAGCTGGTTCTGGCCCGGCCGCGCCCGCGCCGCGGCCACCCCCGCCGCCCTGGGCCTGGCCGCCGCCGGGCACCCGCTGCTCGACGGCGTCACCGACGTGCCCGACACCGACGGCCTGCTGTTCACCGGAAGCCTGTCGCTGGGCACGCACCCGTGGCTGGCCGAGCACGCCGTCGCGGGAACCGTCCTGCTGCCCGGCGCCGCGCTGCTCGACCTCGCCCTGCACGCCGCCGACGCCACCGGCCTCGACGGCGTCGGCGAGCTGACCATGCAGGCCCCGCTCGCGCTGCCCGCCGACGGCGCGCTGCACGTGCGGGTCGCGGTCAGCGGCACCGCCCTGTCCGTCTACACGCGACCCGCCGACGCCCCCGACGAGCCGTGGACCCGGCACGCCTCCGGGCAGCTCGGCGCGGCCCCGGTCACGGTTCCCGCCGACACCGCCTGGCCGCCCGGCGACGCCGTCGAGGTCGACACGGCCGACACCTACACCCGCTTCGCCGCCGACGGCTTCGACTACGGCCCGCTGTTCCAGGGCCTGCGGCGCGTCTGGCGCCACGGCGAGGACGTCCTCGTCGAGGCCGCGCTGCCCGACGGCGCCGACCCGGCTGGCTTCGGCCTGCACCCGGCGCTGCTCGACGCCTGCCTGCACGCCACCGCGCTGCTCGCCGAGGGCGGCAACCTGCCCTTCGCCTGGTCCGACGTCACGCTGCACGCGACCGGCGCGACGGCCGTGCGCGCCCGCATCACCCCCACCGGCTCCGGCGCGGTCGCCCTGGCGATCACCACCGCCGACGGTGATCCCGTCGCCACGGTCGGCTCCCTGGTTCTGCGCCCCCTGCCCGCCGGCGCCCGCCGCGCCCCCGTGCACGCCGTCGACTGGACGCCGGTCGCGCTGCCCGCCGCCGACGACACCCCGGTGCTGCGGATCTCCGCCGACCCCGGCGAGGACGTGCCCGCCGCCGTCCGCAGGCTCACCTCCCTCGTGCTGCGAGCGGTGCAGACCGCCGTCGAGGACGACACCCGGCTGGCGGTGGTCACCGAAGGCGCGGTCGCCGCGACCGGCGGCGACACCGTCGGTGACCTCGCCGCCGCCGCCGTCTGGGGCCTGGTGCGCACCGCGCAGTCCGAGCACCCCGGCCGCTTCCTGCTCGTCGACGGCCCGGTCGAGGCCGTCGGCTGGTCCGACGAACCGCAGATCGCCGTCCGCGACGGCAAGGCGTACGCGCCGCGGCTCGCCCGGCTGGCCGCCCCGGACACGGAGGCCGCCGTCACCGGCCCCGTGCTCATCACCGGCGGGACCGGCGGTCTCGGCGCGCTGCTGGCCCGCCACCTGGTCGCCGCGCACGGCGTGCGCGACCTGGTCCTGGTCAGCAGGCGCGGCCACGCGCCCGACCTGGCCGCCGAGCTGGCCGAGGCGGGCGCGCGGGTGGCCGTGGTGGCCGGCGACGTCGCCGACCGCGACACCGTCGCCGCGCTGCTGGCCGAGCACGCCCCGGCCACCGTCGTGCACGCCGCCGGAGTCCTGGACGACGGTGTGCTCGCCGCCCAGACCCCCGAGCGGATCGACGCCGTGCTGCGGCCCAAGGTCGACGCCGCCGCCCACTTCCACGCCCTGGCCCCCGAGGCCACCCTGGTCCTGTTCTCCTCGGCCGCCGGGGTGCTCGGCGCGGCGGGCCAGGCGGGCTACGCCGCCGCCAACGCCTTCCTCGACGCCCTCGCCGCCCACCGCGCCGCCGCGGGCCTGCCCGCGCTGGCGCTGGCGTGGGGCGCGTGGGACGGCGGCATGGCGGGCGCGCTGCCTGCCGCCGACCGGGCCCGCATGGAGCGCATCGGCCTGCCGCCGCTGAGCCCCGAGCAGGGCATCGCCCTCTTCGACACCGCGCTCGCCGCAGGCCGCGCCGCCGTCGTCCCGCTGGGCCTGGACCTCGCCGCCGTGCGCCGCCAGGGCGAGGTGCCGCCGCTGCTGCGCGGGCTGATCCGCGCACCGCGCCGCGCCGCCGCGGACGCCGCGCTCGGCCGCAGGCTCGCCGGGCTCGACCCGGTCGAGCGCGCCGAGGTCGTCGGCGACGTCGTGCGCGGCCAGGTCGCGCTGGTGCTCGGGCACGCGGGCGCCGACCTGGTCGACCCCGCCCGCGCCTTCACCGACCTGGGCTTCGACTCGCTGACCGCCGTCGACCTGCGCAACCGCCTGCAGGCCGCCACCGGTCTGCGGCTGCCCAGCAGCCTGGTGTTCGACCACCCGACCGTCACCGCCCTCGCCCGGCACCTGCTCGACCAGCTCGACGGCACCACCGATGCGCCGGTCACGGCCGTGTCCCGAGCCGTGGCCGACGACCCGGTGGTGATCGTCGGCATGGCCTGCCGCTACCCGGGCGGGGTGTCCTCCCCGGAGGACCTGTGGCGGCTGGTGTCCGACGGCGTGGACGCCGTCAGCGGCTTCCCGACCGACCGCGGCTGGGACCTCGCCGCGCTCACCGGGGACGGCCCCGGCACCTCCATGACCCAGCGCGGCGGGTTCCTGCACGACGCCGCCGAGTTCGACGCCGCGTTCTTCGGCATGAGCCCGCGCGAGGCCGTCGCCACCGACGCCCAGCAGCGGCTGCTGCTGGAGACCTCGTGGGAGGCCGTCGAGCGGGCCGGGATCGACCCGGTGGCGCTGCGCGGCAGCAAGACCGGCGTCTTCGCGGGCGTGATGTACAACGACTACCTCGCCGCGCTCGGCACCGGCGGCGAGCACGAGGGCATGGCGGGCAACGGCAGCGCGGGCAGCGTCGCCACCGGCCGCATCGCCTACACCCTCGGCCTGGAGGGCCCCGCCGTCACCGTCGACACGGCCTGCTCGTCGTCGCTGGTGGCCACGCACCTGGCCGCGCAGGCCCTGCGCTCCGGCGACTGCGACCTGGCACTGGCGGGCGGCGTGACCGTCATGTCGACGCCGGGCACCTTCATCGAGTTCTCCCGCCAGCGCGGCCTGGCCGCCGACGGGCGCTGCAAGTCCTTCTCCGACAGCGCCGACGGCGTCGGCTGGTCCGAAGGCGTCGGCATCCTCGTGCTGGAGCGGCTCTCCGACGCCCGGCGCAACGGGCACGAGGTGCTGGCGGTGCTGCGCGGCTCGGCGGTGAACCAGGACGGCGCGTCGAACGGGCTGACCGCGCCGAACGGGCCGTCGCAGCAGCGCGTCATCCGCGCGGCGCTGGCCTCGGCCGGCCTCGCACCGTCGGATGTGGACGTCGTCGAGGCGCACGGCACCGGCACGACGCTCGGCGACCCGATCGAGGCGCAGGCACTCATCGCCACCTACGGGCAGGACCGCGAGCACCCGCTGCTGCTCGGGTCGGTCAAGTCCAACATCGGGCACACCCAGGCCGCCGCGGGCGTCGCCGGGATCATCAAGGTGGTCGAGGCGCTGCGCCGGGGCGCGGTGCCCGGGTCGCTGCACGTCACCGAGCCCTCCCGGCACGTCGACTGGTCCGAAGGCGCCGTCGAGCTGGTCACCGGGGCGGTGGCGTGGCCGGAGACCGGCCGCGCGCGCCGCGCCGCGGTGTCCTCGTTCGGCATCAGCGGCACCAACGCCCACATCGTGCTGGAGCAGGCGGCGCCGGTCCCCCCGGCTCCGTCGGCCGAGCCCGGGTGGCCGCTGCTGTGGACGCTGTCGGCGCGCGACGCCGACGCGCTGCGCGGGCAGGCCGCGCGCCTGGCCGAGCGCCTCACCCCGGCCGCGCACGCCGACCTCGCGTTCTCCCTTGCCACCACCCGCACCCGCTTCGAGCACCGCGCCGTGCTCGTCGGCGACCCGACCGAGGCGCTGCGCGCCCTCGTCGGCGGCGAGGACGCGCCGGGCCTGGTCACCGCGAGCGCCCGCACCGCGCCCAAGACGGCGTTCCTGTTCGCGGGCCAGGGCAGCCAGCGCGTCGGCATGGGCCGCGAGCTGGCCGCCGTCTCGCCGGTCTTCGCCGCCGCGTTCGCCGAGGTGTGCGCGGCGGTCGACGCCGAGCTGGGCGAGTCCCTTGCCGAGGCGATCGCGACCGACCGCGTGCACTCCACCGACATCACCCAGCCCGCGCTGTTCGCCGTCGAGGTCGCGCTGTTCCGGCTGCTGGAGTCCTGGGGCGTGCGCCCGGACTTCCTGGTCGGGCACTCCGTCGGCGAGATCGCGGCGGCGCACGTGGCCGGGGTGCTGTCCCTGGCCGACGCGGCGAAGCTCGTCGTCGCGCGCGGCGGGCTGATGGCCGCGCTGCCCTCCGGCGGCGCGATGGTCGCCGTCGGCGCGGACCTCGACCGGATCGGCGAGCTGCCGCCCGGTGTCGATGTCGCCGCGGTCAACGGGCCATCGGCCGTCGTGCTGTCCGGGCCGCAGGACGCCGTCCTGCCCGTGGCCGAGCGGCTGGCCGAAGCCGGGCACCGCACCAAGCGGCTCACCGTCAGCCACGCGTTCCACTCCGCGCTGATGGAGCCGATGCTCGCCGAGTTCGGCGCGGTCGCGGCCGGCCTGAGCTACGCCCCCGCGCGCGTGCCGGTCATCTCCACCGTGACCGCCGAGCGCGCCGACCTCGACTCGGCCGACTACTGGGTCGAGCAGGTCCGGGCCACCGTGCGCTTCGCCGACGCCGTGCGCGGCGTCCTCGCCCGCGGCGCCACCGCGCTCATCGAGCTGGGCCCCGACGGCGCGCTCTGCGCCGCCGCGCAGACCACGGCGGGCGAGGCCGCCGAGGCCGTGCCGCTGCTGCGCCGCGACCGCGGCGAGGCCGACACCGCCGCGCTGGCCCTGGCCCGCGCGCACGCGCTCGGCGTCGAGCCCGACTGGGCCGCGCTGCTGCCCGGCGCGAAGCCCACCGCCCTGCCCACCTACGCCTTCACCCGCGGGCGCTACTGGCCCGCGCCCGGCACCCGCGCCGCCGACGTCGCCGCCGCCGGTCTCGACGCGCCCGGCCACCCGCTGCTGGGGGCGGCGATCGACCTGCCCGACGGCGACGGCGTCCTGGTCACCGGCCGGGTCTCCCGCGGCACGCACCCGTGGCTGGCCGACCACACCGTCGCCGGGACCACCCTCGTCCCCGGCGCGGTGCTGCTGGAGCTGGCGCTGCGCGCCGCCGCCGAGGTCGGCTGCGACCGGGTGGACGAGCTGACCCTGGCCGCCCCGGTCGTGCTGCCCGAGACCGGCGCGCTGCGCGTGCGGGTCGTGGTCGGCTCCGGGGACGGACGCCGCCCGGTCACCGTGGCCACGCGCGCCGACGACGAGCCGTGGAGCACCGCGGCCACCGGCTTCGTGTCCACATCGGACACTGCTGTGGGTGTGGTCGAGGTGGCGGAGCGGCCCGAGGACACGATCGCGGTCGAGGAGCTGTACCAGCGCCTCGCCGACGGCGGCTTCGACTACGGGCCCGCCTTCCGCGGCCTGACCGCCGTGTGGCGGGCGGGTGCCGAGGTGCGCGCCGAGGTCCGCGCCGAGGGGACCGGGTTCGGCGCGCACCCCGTGCTGCTGGACAGCGCCCTGCACGCCGTCGCGCTGCTGGAGCGCCCCGGACTCGCGGGCGCGCTGCCGTTCTCCTGGCGCGGCGTCACCCTGCACGCCCCCGGCGCGACCACCGCCCGCGTCCGCCTGGCGGCCACCGGGTCCGACGAGGTCGCGCTGTCCCTCACCGACTCGGCGGGCCAGCCCGTGCTGACCGTCGACGGCCTGACCCTGCGCGCGCCCCGGACCGCTGGGGGAGACCTGCTGCGCCTCGACTGGCTGGGCGTTCCCGCCCCGGCGACCGTGCCGGGCGACGGCGAGTGGGCCGTCTTCGGCGACCCCGACGAGCACCCGGTGCTCAGCATGGCCGCCACCGTCCACCCCGACCTGGACGCGCTGCGCGGCACCGACACCGTCCTCGCGCCGCTGCCGCCGTCCGCCGGGGACCTGCCCGCCGCCGCCCGCGCTGCCGCCGGATGGGCCCTGGACACCCTGACCCGCTGGCTCGCCGGACCCGGCTCCCGCCTCGTCGTCGTCACGCAGGCCGGGGACCTCGGGCACGCCGCCGCCCGCGGCCTCGTGCGCACCGCCGTCACCGAGAACCCCGGCCGCGTCGCCCTCGTGGAGACCGACGGGCGGGTGCTCGACGCGCTCGCCGCCGCCGCGACCGGCGAACCGGAGACGAGCGTGCGCGCGGGCGAGATCCGCGTCCCGCGCCTGGCCAGGGCAAGCGCGCCCACCGGCACCCCGTGGACCGGCACCGTCCTGGTGACCGGCGGGACCGGCGGGCTCGGCGCGGTCGTCGCGGCCCACCTCGTGCGGGCGGGCGTGCCGCGCATCGTGCTGGCCTCCCGCCGCGGCCCGGACGCCCCCGGCGCCGCCGACCTGCTCGCCCTCGGCCCCGCCGTCGAGGTCGTCCGCTGCGCTGTCGAGGACCGCGCCGCCGTCGCCGACCTGCTCTCCGGGATCGACGACCTCACCACCGTCGTGCACGCCGCGGGCGTGCTGGACGACGGCGTCCTCGCCGCGATGACCCCCGAGCGCGTCGACACGGTCCTGCGCCCCAAGGTCGACGCCGCCTGGCACCTGCACGAGCTGGCCCCCGAGGCCGAGCTGGTGCTGTTCTCCTCGGCCGCGGGCGTCTTCGGCGCGCCCGGCCAGGCCAACTACGCCGCCGCCAACGCCGCTCTCGACGCGCTCGCCGAGCACCGCCGCGCGCTCGGCCTGCCCGGCGTGAGCCTGGCCTGGGGCGCGTGGTCGACCGGCATGGCCGCCGACACCGGCATGCCCACGCTCACCGAGGACAACGGCCTCGCCCTGCTGGACGCGGCGCGCGGAGCCGAGGACGCCGTCCTCGTGCCGCTGCACCTCGACATCGCCGCCGTCCGGGCCGCGGGCGAGGTCCCACCGGTCCTGCGCGAGCTGGTCCCGGCCGTGCGCGCCCGCAAGGCCGCGCCGAAGGCGACCGCGCTGCGCCACGACCTCGCCGGGAAGTCCGCGGCCGAGCGCGAGCGGGCGCTGATGGCGCTGGTCCGCTCCTCGGCCGCCGCCGTCCTCGGCCACGCCGACGCCGCGGCCGTCCCCGCCGAGCGCACGTTCGCCGAGCTGGGCTTCGACTCGCTGACCGCGATCGAGCTGCGCAACCGCCTCGACGCGGCCACCGGCCTCGCCCTGCCGCCCACCCTCACCTTCGACCACCCGACTCCGCTCGCCCTGGTCGAGCGCCTGACCGCCGACCTGGTCGGCGGGGCCGACACGCCCGAGGACACCTCCGCGCCCGCCGCGGTGGACGGCGACCCGATCGTCATCGTCGGCATGGCCTGCCGCTACCCGGGCGGGGTCGCCTCGCCCGAGGAGCTGTGGGCGCTGGTCGCCGAGGGCCGCGACGGCATCGGCGCGTTCCCCACCGACCGCGGCTGGGACGTCGCCGCCCTCTACGACCCCGACCGCACCCGGCCCGGCACCTCGGCCACCCGCGAGGGCGGCTTCCTCGCCGGGGCCGCCGAGTTCGACCCGGGCTTCTTCGGCATGAGCCCGCGCGACGCGCTGGCCACCGACGCCCAGCAGCGGCTGCTGCTGGAGGTCAGCTGGGAAGCCGTCGAGCGCACCGGCATCGACCCGCTGTCGCTGCGCGGCAGCAAGACCGGTGTCTTCGCGGGACTGATGTACAGCGACTACGGGCTGCTGGCCCAGGCCGCCGCCGTGGACTCCGACACGCAGGGCAACGGCAGCTCGGGCAGCGTCGCCACCGGCCGCGTCGCCTACACCCTCGGCCTGGAGGGCCCGGCCGTCACCATCGACACCGCGTGCTCGTCGTCGCTGGTCGCCCTGCACTGGGCGGCGCAGGCGCTGCGCGCGGGGGAGTGCGACCTCGCGCTGGCGGGCGGCGTCACGGTGATGGCCACCCCGACCCCGTTCATCGAGTTCAGCAGGCAGGGCGGCCTCGCCCCGGACGGCCGCTGCAAGGCGTTCTCCGACGACGCCGACGGCACCGGCTGGTCCGAGGGCGTCGGCATCCTGGTGCTGGAGCGGCTCTCCGACGCCCGCCGCAACGGCCGCGAGGTGCTGGCCGTGGTCAAGGGCTCGGCGGTCAACCAGGACGGCGCGTCCAACGGGCTGACCGCGCCGAACGGGCCGTCGCAGCAGCGCGTCATCCGCGCCGCGCTGGCCTCCGCCGGCCTCCGTCCATCCGATGTGGACGCCGTGGAGGCGCACGGCACCGGCACCGTCCTCGGCGACCCGATCGAGGCCCAGGCGCTGCTGGCCGCCTACGGGCAGGACCGCGAGCGCCCGCTGGCGCTCGGCACGGTCAAGTCGAACATCGGCCACACCCAGGCCGCGGCGGGCGTCGCGGGCGTCATCAAGATGGTGCAGGCCATGCGGCACGGCGTGCTGCCCGCGACCCTGCATGTCGGCAGCCCGTCCACCCACGTCGACTGGACCGCAGGCGAGGTCGAGCTGCTGACCGAGGCGCGGCCGTGGCCGGAGACCGGCCGCCCGCGCCGGGCCGCGGTGTCCTCCTTCGGCATCTCCGGCACCAACGCCCACACCGTCATCGAGCAGTACCCCGCCCCGACCGCGCAGCAGCGGCCGGAGGCCGACGGGCCGTTCGCCTTCGCCGTGTCCGGCAAAGACCCGCAGGCGCTGCGCGCGCAGGCCGAGCGGATCGCCGCGCACGTCCGCGACAGCGACGACCGCCTGGACGACATCGCCGCCGCGCTGGCCACGACCCGTGCCGCGTTCCCGCACCGCGCCGTCGTCGTCGCGGGCGAGCGGGCCGAGGCCGCCGCCAAGCTGGCCGCGCTGGAGGCCACCACCGGGGTCGCCGAGCGCGGCGCGCTGGCCGTGGCGTTCGCCGGGCAGGGCGCGCAGCGGGTGGGCATGGGCCTCGGGCTCGCCGCCCGCCACCCCGTCTTCGCCGACGCGCTCGCCGAGGCCGCTGCCGCGCTTGACGCCGAGTCCGGCTGGTCCCTGCTCGACGTCCTCGCCGGATCGGCCGAGCGGCTGGAGCGCACCGAGCACGCCCAGCCCGCGCTGTTCGCCGTCGAGGTCGCGCTGTTGCGGCTCTACGAGTCCTGGGGCGCGCGGCCGGAGTTCCTGGTCGGGCACTCCGTCGGCGAGATCGCCGCCGCGCACGTGGCCGGGGTGCTGTCGCTGTCCGACGCCGCCCGCCTCGTGGTGGCCCGCGGCAGGCTCATGGGCGCGCTGCCCGATGGCGGCGCGATGGTGGCCGTCCGCGCGCCGGAGTCCGAGGTCGCCCCGCTGCTGACCGACGGTGTGTCCATCGCGGCGGTCAACGGAGCCGAATCGCTGGTCATCGCCGGCGTCGAGGCCGAGGTGCTGGCCCTCGCGGCGCGGCTGGAGGGCCGCAAGACCCGGCGGCTGCGGGTGAGCCACGCCTTCCACTCGCCGCTGATGGACCCGATGCTGGAGGACTTCCGCCGCGTCGCCGAGTCCATCGCCTACGGCCCCGCGTCGCTGCCGATCGTGTCCACCGTGACCGGTCGGGTCGAGGCGCTGGACTCCGCCGACTACTGGGTCCGGCAGGTCCGCGCCACCGTCCGCTTCGCCGACGCGGTCCGCGCGCTGGCGGGCGAGGGGGTCACCGCGGTCCTGGAGCTGGGCCCCGACGGCTCGCTGGCCGCCGCCATCGCCGAGACCGTCCCCGCCGCCGCCGCGCTGCGCCCCGAGCGCGACGAGTCCACCACCGCGCTCACCGCCCTGGCGGCCCTGCACGTCGCGGGCATCCCGGTGGACCTCGCCGCCGCGGCCGGACCGCACGCCCGGAGCACCGCGCTGCCCACCTCCGCCTTCCGCAAGCGGCGGTTCTGGCCGACCGTCACCGGCTCGGCCTACGACCTCGGCGCGGTCGGCGTCGACCGGGCCGAGCACCCGCTGCTCGGCGCGGCCGTCGACCTGGCCGACACCGACAGCAGGCTGCTGACCACCCGCATCACCACCACCGCCCACCCGTGGCTGAGCGGGCACGTCCTGGCAGGCGTGCCGCTGCTGCCCGGCTCGGCGATGGTCGAGCTGGCCATCCGCGCAGGCGACGACCTCGGCTGCGACACCCTGGACGAGTTCGTGCTGCTCGCCCCGCTGCCGCTGCCCGCCTCCGGCGGGGTGGCCGTGCAGGTGCGCGTCGGCGCGGCCGACGACCGCGGCGTGCGCCCCGTCACCGTCCACTCACGACCCGACGACGGCGCGGACTGGGCGCTCAACGCGACCGGCGCGCTCTCGGCCGCCGCCACCGAGCACCCCATCGAGTCGCCCGCCTGGGACACCGAGTGGCCGCCCGCCGCCGAGCCCGTCGCCGTCGAGGACTTCTACGCCCGCTGCCTGGCCGAGGGCGCCGACTACGGCCCGGCTTTCCGCGGCGTGCGCGGCCTCTGGCAGCGCGACGGCGAGGTCTTCGCCGAGGTCGCCCTGCCCGAGGGCCTCGACCGCACCGGCTACGGCCTGCACCCGGCCGTGCTCGACGGCGTCCTGCAGACCATCTCGCTGACCAGCGTCGGCACCGCCGCAGGCCGCGTCCCCTACCTGTGGACGGGCACGCGCCTGCACGCCGCCGGGGCCGCCGGACTCCGCGTCCGGCTGACCCCGACCGGGCCGGACTCGGTCACCGTCACCGCTGTCGACCCGTCCGGCGCGCCGGTGCTCACCATCGCCGACCTGACCGTCCGAGCGCTCGCCACCGGCCCGGTCTCCGGGGATTCGGCGCTGCGCGTGCGTTTCTCGCCGATCGCGGGGGAGCACCCGCCGCCGTCGGGCTCGGTCGCCGTGCTCGGCGCGGACCGGCACGGGTTCGCGGGCGCCGTCGTGGCTCCCGACCTGGCGACCGTCGCCGCCGACGTGCGCGAGGGCATCCCCGCGCCCGCCGTCGTCGTCGTGCCCGTCCCGCCGTCGGCGGACCCGCTCGCCGCCGCCCACGCCGACACCGCGCGGGTGCTCGGTGTGCTCCAGGAATGGCTCAGCGGCACCGAGTTCACCGACTCCCGCCTGGTCGTGACCGTGTGGGGCGAAGGCTCCCCGTCCTCCGGCGCCGTGCGCGGCCTCGTGCGCTCGGCGCAGACGGAGAACCCGGACCGGATCAGCCTCGTCGTGCTGGAGCGGCCCGACACCGAGTCACTGCTGGCCGCCGTCGCCACCGGCGAGCCCGAGGTCGAGGTCCGCGCAGGCGTCCCGCACGCCCGCCGCCTCGTCCGCGCCCCGCTCGCCCCCGCCGACCACCAGGTCACCGGCCCCGTCCTGATCACCGGCGGCCTCGGCGGCCTGGGCGCGGTCCTCGCCCGGCACCTCGCCTCCGCGCACGGCGTGCGCGAGCTGGTGCTCACCGGCAGGCGCGGACCCGACACCCCCGGGGCGGCCGACCTGGTCGCCGAGCTGGCCGACCTCGGCGCCCGCGCCACGGTCGTGGCCTGCGACGTCGCCGACCGGGGCGCGGTCGCCGCCGTGCTCGCCGCGCACCCGGTGAACGCCGTCGTGCACGCCGCGGGCGTCCTGGACGACGGCGTCCTCACCGCGCTGACCCCCGAGCGGCTCTCCAGGGTGCTCTCGGCCAAGGCTGACGGCGCGTGGCACCTGCACGAGCTGACCCGCGAGCTGCCGCTGTCGGCGTTCGTCCTGTTCTCCTCGCTGGCGGGCACGACCGGCGCGGCCGGGCAGGCCAACTACGCCGCCGCCAACGCCTTCGTCGACACGCTCGCCGAGCGCCGCCGCGCCGAAGGCCTGCCCGCGGTCTCCCTCGCCTGGGGTGCGTGGGACATGGCCGACGGCATGGCGGGCGGGCTCACCGCCGCCGACCGCCAGCGCATGGCGCGGGCGGGCCTGCCGCCGCTGACCGCGGAGCGCGGCCTGCGCTGGTTCGACGCCGCGATCGCCGGTGACGAGCCGGTGCTCATCGCCCAGGAGGTCAACGTCCGGGCGCTGCGCGCGCTGCCGTCGGTCGCCCCGCTGCTGCGGGAACTCGCGCCGGTCGTGACCAGGCGCTCGGCGTCCGGCGCGGCGGACAAGTCCGAGCTGGCCGCGCAGCTGGCGGGCAAGCCGGACGCCGAGCGCGCCCAGGTCGTGCTGGACCTCGTCCGCGCGCAGGCCGCCGCCGTGCTCGACCACGACGGCCCGGCGGGCATCGGGGCCGAGCGCGCCTTCCGCGACCTCGGCGTGGACTCGCTGACCGCTGTCGAGCTGCGCAACCGCCTCGGCGCGGCCACCGGCCGCACCCTGCCGACGACGCTGGTCTTCGACTACCCGACCCCGCGCGCCCTCGCCGACTTCCTGCTCGCCGAGCTGGACGGCGCGACCGTCGTCATCCGCCAGAGCGGCGGCCCGGCGCGCAGCACGGAGGACCCGATCGTCGTGGTGGGCATGGCCTGCCGCTACCCGGGCGGCGTCCGCACGCCCGAGGAGCTGTGGCGGCTCACCGCCGACGGCGTGGACGCCATCACCGGCTTCCCTGCCGACCGCGGCTGGGACATGCCCGAGCTGACCCGCGACGCCTACGTCCGCGAGGGCGGCTTCCTCGCCGGGGCCGCCGAGTTCGACGCCGCGTTCTTCGGCATCTCCCCGCGTGAGGCGCTGGCCATGGACCCGCAGCAGCGGCTGCTGCTGGAGGTGTCCTGGGAGTCCCTTGAGCGCGCGGGCGTCGACCCCGCCGCGCTGCGCGGCACCCCGACCGGCGTGTTCGTCGGCGCCAGCTCGCAGGACTACGCGGGCGTGCTGCTGCACTCCGGCGTGGACGTCGAGGCCCACCTGAACACCGGCAACTCGGCCAGCGTGCTGTCCGGGCGCGTGTCCTACTCCCTCGGCCTGGAGGGCCCGGCGGTCACCGTCGACACGGCGTGCTCGTCGTCGCTGGTGGCGCTGCACCTCGCGGCGACCGCGCTGCGCCAGGGAGAGTGCTCGATGGCGCTGGCGGGCGGCGTGACGGTGATGTCGACGCCGCTGGAGTTCATCACCTTCAGCAGGCAGGGCGGCCTCGCCGCCGACGGGCGCTGCAAGGCGTTCGCGGCCGGGGCCGACGGCACCGCGTGGTCTGAGGGTGTGGGCATGCTGGTGCTGGAGCGGCTCTCGGACGCCCGGCGCAACGGGCACGAGGTGCTGGCGGTCGTGCGCGGGTCCGCGGTGAACCAGGACGGCGCGTCGAACGGGCTGACCGCGCCGAACGGGCCGTCCCAGCAGCGGGTCATCCGCGCCGCGCTCGCCTCGGCGGGCCTCGCGCCGTCGGATGTGGACGTGGTCGAGGCGCACGGCACCGGCACCGCGCTGGGCGACCCGATCGAGGCGCAGGCGCTGCTGAGCACCTATGGGCAGCAGCGGGACACCGCGCTGCTGCTGGGGTCCATCAAGTCCAACATCGGCCACACCCAGGCCGCCGCCGGGGTGGCCGGCGTGATCAAGATGGTGGAGTCGATGCGGCGCGGCACCGTGCCGCCGACCCTGCACGTCGACCGGCCCACCCCCGAGGTCGAGTGGACCGCGGGCGCGGTCGACCTGGTGACCGACGCGGTGAGCTGGCCGGAGACCGGGCGGGCGCGGCGCTCGGCGGTGTCGTCGTTCGGCATCTCCGGCACCAACTCGCACGTGATCCTGGAGCAGGGCCCGGACCCCGCGCCCGCCGCCGAGGCCGCCGCCCCGGTGGCCGCGACGCCGTGGGTGCTGTCGGCCAAGACCCCGGCCGCGCTCGCCGCGCAGGCCGCGCGGCTCGGCGCCGTCGACGCCGATCCGGCGGCCGTCGCGGCGGCGCTGGCCGGGCGCAGCCGCTTCGAGCACCGCGCCGTCGTGCTGGCCCCCGATGCCGAGAGCCGGGCGCGGGCGCTGTCGGCGCTGGCCGCGGGCGGGGCCGACGCCGCGCTGGTGACCGGCTCGGCGCTCGACACCCAGCCCGTGGTGTTCGTCTTCCCGGGGCAGGGCGCGCAGTGGGTCGGGATGGCCGTCGACCTCGTCGGGGAGTCCCCGGTGTTCGCCGAGCGGCTGCGCGAGTGCGACGCGGCGCTGTCGGCGTACGTGTCGTGGTCGGTGCTCGACGTGCTGTCCGACGCCGATGCCCTGGCGAAGGTGGATGTCGTGCAGCCCGCTCTGTGGGCGGTGATGGTGTCGCTGGCCGAGGTGTGGCGGTCGCTGGGTGTGGAGCCCGCCGCCGTCGTCGGCCACTCGCAGGGTGAGATCGCCGCGGCCGTGGTCGCGGGTGCGCTGTCGCTTGAGGACGGTGCTCGGGTTGTCGCGCTGCGCAGCAGGGCGATCGCGGAGGTGTTGGAGGGTCACGGCGGGATGGCGTCGGTGGCGCTTCCTGCCGCTGAGGTGGAGGTGTTGCTGGAGCGCTGGGAAGGGCGCGCGGGTATCGCCGCTGTGAACGGCCCCGGCGCAGCGGTGCTTTCCGGTGAAGTCCAAGCACTGGACGAGATCGTGGCCGAGTTGGTGGCCAAGGACGTCCGGGCGCGGCGCATCCCGGTCAGCTACGCCTCGCACTGGCCCGGCGTGGACGCCATCGCCGAGCGGGTGCTGGCCGACCTCGCGCCGGTCGCGCCCCGGGAGGCGCGGATCGCGTTCTACTCCGCGCTCGACGGCGCGCGGGTCGACACGACCGCGCTGGACGCCGCCTACTGGTTCCAGAACCTGCGCGAGCGGGTCAGCTTCCAGCGCGCCGTCGAAGCCGCCCTCGCCGACGGCCACGGTGTGTTCGTGGAGATCAGCCCGCACCCCGTGCTCGCGCTCAGCGTGCAGGAGACCGCCGGGGCCGACGTCGTCGTCACCGGGTCGCTGCGCCGCGACGACGGCGGCGCGCTGCGGCTGGTCCGCTCCGCCGCCGAGGCGCACGTGCGCGGCCTGCCCGTCGACTGGGCGGCGCTGTGCCCGTCGCGCGTCCGCGCCGAGCTGCCCACCTACGCCTTCCAGCACGAGCGCTTCTGGCCGCCGCTGCCCGAGCCCGCGGGCGACCGCTGGCGCTACCGGGTCACCTGGCGCGCGGTCGACTCCGACCCCGGCCGCCTCACCGGCCGCTGGCTCGTCGCCGTCCCCGCCGACGACCCGGACCCGGCCTGGACCGCCGCCGTCACCGCGGCCTTCCCCGACCCGGCCGTCGTCGCCTTCGACACCGCCCGGCCCGACCGCGACGGCTACGCCGAGGCGCTGCGCGCCGCCGGGGGCGAGTACACGGGCGTGTTCTCGCTGCTCGCCGTCGACGACCGCGCCTACGGCTGCGCCCCGCGCGGCCTGACCGCCACGCTGTCGCTCGCCCAGGCGCTCGGCGACGCCGGGGTGGGCGCCCCGCTGTGGAACGGCACCCGCGCCGCGCACGCCGTCGTCCGCGCCGACCGGCCCGCCTCGCCCGACCAGGCCGCCGTCTGGGGCCTCGGCCGCGTCGTCGCCCTGGAGCACCCCGAGCGCTGGGGCGGGCTCGTCGACCTCCCACAGGACCTCGACGCCCGGGCCGCGACCACGCTCGCCGGGTTCCTGGCGGACCCGCGCGGTGAGGACCAGGTCGCGGTGCGCCGCTCCGTCGTGCACGGCCGCCGCTTCGAGCGCGCTCCCGACACCCCCGTTCCCGACCGCGCCACCGCGCCCGGCACCGTGCTCATCACCGGCGGCACCGGGGCGCTCGGCGCGCACGTCGCTCGCTGGAAGGCCGCCGAAGGCGCCGCGCACCTCGTGCTCGCCAGCAGGCGCGGCCCCGACGCTCCCGGGGCCGAGGCCCTGCGCGCGGAGCTGGAGGCCGCGGGCGCGCGGGTCACGATCACGGCCTGCGACCTCGGCGACCGCGCCGCGCTCGCCGCCCTGGTCGACGGCCTGCCCGAGCTGACCGACGTCATCCACACCGCCGCCGCCCTGGACGACGCCACGGTCGACGCCCTCACCCCCGACCGCGTGTCCGACGTGCTGGCGGTCAAGGCGCGCGGCGCGTGGCACCTGCACGAGCTGACCCGCGAGCGCGACCTGGCCTCCTTCGTCGTGTTCGGCTCCATCGCGGGCGTCTTCGGCGTCCCCGGCCAGGGCAACTACGCCCCCGGCAACGCCTACCTCGACGCGCTCGCCGAGCACCGCGCCGCCGAGGGCCTGCCCGCGCTGTCGGTGGCGTGGGGGCCGTGGGCCGAGGGCGGCATGGCCGACGGCGAGGTCGGCCGCACCGCCCGCAGGCACGGCTTCGCCGAGATGGACCCCGAGCGGGCCGTGGCCGAGCTGCGCGCCGCGCTGGCCGCCGGGCTGCCCGCGGTCGCCATCGCCGACGTGCGCTGGGAGCGCTTCGGCACCGCGTTCACCGCGGGCCGGGCCAGCGCGTTCATCGCCGACCTGCCCGAGGTGCGCGCCCTGGCCGCGGCGGGCGCGGCAGCCGCCCCGCGGCAGGAGGCGGCCGTCGGCGGGTTCGCCGCGACGCTGGCGGGCAAGCCGCGCGCCGAGCAGGACGCGGCCGCGCTGGCCGTCGTCCGCGAGCACGTCGCCGCCGTGCTGGGCTTCACCGCCCCCGGCGACGTCGGCGCCCGCAGCCCGTTCCGCGACCTCGGCGCGGACTCGGTCACCGCGCTGGAGCTGCGTAACCGGCTCAACGCCGCGACCGGGCTCACGCTGCCCGCCACCGTGGTCTTCGACCACCCCAGCCCGCAGGCCCTCGCCGAGCACATCCGCGCCGAGCTGACCGGCGCGGACACCTCCGGCGAGACCACTGCGGCCGGGACGGCCGGACCCGCCGACGAGCCGATCGCCATCGTCGGCATGGCCGTGCGCTTCCCCGGCGGGGTCGCCACCCCGGCCCAGCTCTGGGACCTGCTGGCCGACGGAGGCGACGCCATCGGACCGCTCCCGGTCGACCGCGGCTGGAAAGTCCAAGGAAATGCCTACTCGGCCTTGGACGAGAGTGGGCGGATGTACGCGCTGGAAGGGGGGTTCGTGCACGACGCAGCCGAGTTCGACCCGGCCTTCTTCGGCATCTCGCCCCGCGAGGCGCTGGCGATGGACCCGCAGCAGCGGCTCCTGCTGGAGACCACGTGGGAGGCGTTCGAGGACGCCGGGATCGTCCCCGACACCCTGCGCGGCACCCGCACGGGCGTGTTCGCGGGCACCAACGGCCAGGACTACGCCACCCTGCTGCGCGACGCCGACGCCGAGGTCGGCGGGCACGTGGGTGTGGGCAACAACGCCAGCGTGCTCTCCGGCCGCGTCGCCTACACCTTCGGCCTGGAGGGCCCGGCGCTGACCGTCGACACGGCCTGCTCCGCGTCGCTGGTCGCCCTGCACACCGCCGTGCGGTCCCTGCGGTCCGGGGAGAGCACCCTGGCCGTGGCGGGCGGCGTCACCGTGATGGCCACCCCCGGCGTGTTTGGCGAGTTCGCCCGCCAGGGCGGGCTGGCCCCCGACGGCCGCTGCAAGGCGTTCTCCGCCGACGCCGACGGCGCCACCTTCTCCGACGGCGCGGGCGTGCTCGTGCTGGAGCGGCTCTCCGACGCGCTGCGCAACGGCCGCCGCGTGCTGGCCGTCGTGCGCGGCACCGCGGTCAACTCCGACGGCGCGTCCAACGGCCTCACCGCCCCCAACGGCCAGGCCCAGCAGCGGGTCATCCGCGCCGCGCTCGCCGACGCCGGGCTCACCCCGGCCGACGTCGACGCCGTGGAGGCGCACGGCACCGGCACCGCGCTCGGCGACCCGATCGAGGCGGGCGCGCTGCTGGCCGCCTACGGCCGCGACCGGCGGCACCCGCTGCTCATCGGCTCGGTCAAGTCGAACCTGGGCCACACCCAGGCAGCCGCGGGCGTCGCCGGTGTCGCCAAGGTGGTGCTGGCCCTGCGCAACGGCCTGCTGCCCGCCACCCTGCACGCCGACGAGCCGACCCCGCACGTGGACTGGTCCTCGGGCGCGGTCGAGGTCCTGGCCTCGGCCCAGCCGTGGCCGGAGACCGGCGCGCCGCGCCGGGCCGGGGTGTCGTCCTTCGGCATCAGCGGCACCAACGCGCACGTGATCATCGAGCAGGCCCCCGAGAACCCCGAGGCCCCCGAGACCGTGGGCGCCGACCCGGCCGTGCACGTGTGGCCCCTCTCCGGAACCACCGGCGCCGCGCTGCGTGCCCAGGCCGCGAAGGTCCGCGCGCACCTGCTCGCCCACCCCGACCTGCCACTGGCCGACGTCGGCCGCACCCTCGCCGCCGCCAGGACCGCGTTCGCCCAGCGCGGCGTCGTCGTCGGCGCCGACCGCGACCGGCTCCTCGACGGCCTGCGCGCCCTCGCCGATGGCGACGGCGTGACCGGCGCGGCCACCGAACCGGGCGGCGTCGCCTTCCTGTTCACCGGCCAAGGAGCGCAGCGGCCGGGCATGGGCCGCGCCCTGCGCGCCGCGCACCCGGAGTTCGCCGAGGCCTGGGAGGCCGCGGCCGCCGCGCTCGACCCGCACCTGTCGCGGCCGCTCGAGGAGGTCCTCGACACCGACGACGTGCACCGCACCGAGTTCGCCCAGCCCGCGCTGTTCGCCTTCGAGGTCGCGCTGCACCGCCTCGCCGAGTCCCGCGGCCTCGTCGCCGACGTGCTCGTCGGGCACTCCGTCGGGGAGATCGCCGCCGCGCACGTCGCCGGGGTGCTGACCCTGGAGGACGCGGCCCGGCTGGTCGCCGTGCGCGGCAGGCTGATGCAGGCGCTTCCAGCGGCGGGCGCGATGGTCGCCGTCCGGGCCACCGAGGCCGAGGTCACCCCGCTGCTCGGGTCCGGTGTGGACCTCGCCGCGGTCAACGGGCCGGACTCGGTCGTGCTCTCCGGCGACGCCGACGCCGTGCTCGCCGCCGCCGCGGGCTTCGCCGAGACCAAGCGGCTGACCGTCTCCCACGCCTTCCACTCCCACCTGATGGAGCCGATGCTGGCCGAGTTCGCCGAGGCCATCGCCGACACCGCCTTCGCGCAGCCGCGCGTCCCGCTGGTGGCGACGGCGCGCAGCGAGCACCCCGTCACCAGCCCCGCGTACTGGGTCGACCAGGTCAGGGGCGCGGTGCGCTTCGCCGACGCGGTCGCCTCCCTCGACGCCCCGCTCGACAGGGCGGTGTTCGTGGAGATCGGGCCCGAGGGCGTGCTGACCGCGATGGCCGCGGACTGCCTGCCCGAGCGGACCGCCGTCGCGCTGGTGCGCGGCGAGCGGGAGGCCGAGGCCGCCGCCGCCGCGTTCGGCAGGCTGTTCGTCGCCGGAGTGCCCGTGGACCTCTCCGCCGGGCTCGGCGACGGGCCGCGCGCGGAGCTGCCCACCTACGCGTTCCAGCGCAGGCGGTTCTGGCCCGAGACCACCGACGCCCCGGCCGCCGACCCGCGCGACGCGGCGTTCTGGGCCGCGGTCGAGAACGCCGACGCCGCCGCCATCGCCGCCGAACTGGGCGCCGACGCCGACGCGCTCGCCGGGCTGCTGCCCTCGCTGGCCGCGTGGCGCAGGCGCGCCGCCGAGGCGGGCGAACTGGACGCCTGGCGCTACCGGAGCACCTGGCAGCCCGTCGCCGCCCGGACCGGCGTGCCGTCCGGGACCTGGCTGGCGGTCCTGCCGTCGGACGTGGAGTCCGCTGCCGAGTCCGATGTGGTCACTTCGCTCGGCTCCCTGGGCGTCGCGGTGCGCACGGTCGTCGGCTCCGACGACCGCGGCGTGCTGGCCGAGCGGCTGCGCGCCGCCGGACCGGTCGACGGCCTGCTCGGCATCGCCCCCGCCGGCGACGCCGCCGCGGCGCTCATGGCGGTCGCCGCGCTGGTGCAGGCCGCCGGTGACGCGCGGGTGGCCGCCCCGCTGTGGTGGCTGACCCGCGGCGCGGTCGCGGTCTCCGACGGCGAGCTGCTCGCCGACCCGGCGCAGGCCGCGGTGTGGGGCGTCGGCCGGGTGGCCGCGCTGGAGCACCCGGACCGCTGGGCGGGCGTCATCGACCTCCCGGAATCACTGGACGCGGCGGTGGCGGGCAGGCTCGCCGCCGTGCTCGCCGACGCCGACGGCGAGGACCAGCTGGCCCTGCGGGCGGGCGGCGTGTTCGGCCGCAGGCTCGCCCCGGCCCCGGCCCGCGCGGGTGTCCCCGACTGGCGGCCACGCGGCACCGTGCTGGTCACCGGCGGCACGGGCGCGCTCGGCGCGGCCGTGGCCCGCCACCTCGCCAGGACCGGAGCCGAGCACGTGGTGCTGCTCGGGCGGCGCGGCGGGCAGGCGCCCGGCGCGGCCGACCTGCGCGCCGAGCTGGCTGCGCTCGGCGCGGACTCGACCTTCGCCGCCTGCGACGCCGCCGACCGCGACGCGCTGGCCGCCGTGCTCGCCGCCATCCCCGCCGAGCGCCCGCTCACCGCCGTGTTCCACGCCGCGGGCGTGCTCGACGACGGCGTCGTCGCGGGCCTGACCCCGCAGCGCTGCGCCAGCGTCCTGCGGGCCAAGGTGGACGGCGCGCTTGCCCTGCACGAACTGACCGGTGACCTGGACGCATTCGTGCTGTTCTCCTCGTTCGCGGGCACCGTGGGCGCGGCGGGCCAGGGCAACTACGCCGCGGCGAACGCCGTGCTCGACGCGCTCGCCGAGCGCCGCCGCGCTGACGGCCTGCCCGCCACCTCGGTGGCGTGGGGCCCGTGGGCGGGCGCGGGCATGGGCGTGCAGGACGCGGCCACCGCCGAGCGCCTGCGCCGCGGCGGGTTCACCGCGCTCGCCCCGGACCGCGCCGTCGCCGCCCTGTGGCAGTCGATCGCCCAGGGCGAGGCGGCCGTCACCGTGGCCGACATCGACTGGGCGCGGTTCGTCCCCGGCTTCACCTCCGCCCGACCGAGCGCGCTGCTGACCGGCGTCCCGGCGGCCCGGCCGCTGCTGGCCGCCGCCCGCGGCGCGGCCGAAGACGCCGACGCCTGGCACGGCAGGCTCGCCGCCGCCGACCCGGCGGGCCGGGCGAAGCTGCTGCTCGACGCGGTCACCGCGGCCACCGCGCAGGTCCTCGACCAGCGCGCCGAGGAGGTCGAGCCCGCGGTCGCGTTCAAGGACCTCGGCTTCGACTCCCTGATCGCGGTGGAGTTCCGCAACCTGCTCGCGGGCCGCACCCGGCTCGCGCTGCCCGCCACGCTGGTGTTCGACCACCCCACGCCGCAGTCGGTCGCCGAGTACCTCGACGCCGAGCTCGGCGGCGCGGCGGCGGGCGGGGCGGCGGCCTACGCCGAACTGGCGAAGGTCGAGGCGCTGCTCTCGGCGGTGCCCCAGGGCGACGAGGCGCGCGCGGCGATCGGCAGGCGGCTCAAGGCGCTCGTGCGCGCCTGGGACGGCTCCGCGCACGGCGGGGCGGGCGGCGGCGCGAACACCCATGCGAACACCGACGACCTCGGCTCCGCGACCGCGGAAGAACTGTTCGACCTCCTAGACGACCTCGGGAAGTGAGTCCGTGGCCAGCGAAGAGAAGCTCCTCGGGTACCTGAAGCGGGCCACCGCCGACCTGCGCGACACCCGCAGGCAGCTTGACGAGGCCACCGCCGCCGCGCGGGAGCCGATCGCCGTGGTGGGTATGGCCTGCCGCTTCCCCGGCGGGGTCGACACCCCCGACGCGCTGTGGGAGCTGCTCGCCGACGGCCGCGACGCGGTCACCGGGTTCCCGGCCGACCGCGGCTGGGACCTGGCCGCGCTGGGCCCGCGGATCACCGCGCACGGCGGCTTCCTCGCCGACGCCGCCGACTTCGACGCCGACTTCTTCGGCATCTCCCCGCGCGAGGCGCTGGCCATGGACCCGCAGCAGCGCGTCCTGCTGGAGACCGCGTGGGAGGCCGTCGAGCGGGCGGGCATCGACCCGGTCGGGCTGCGCGGCAGCGACACCGGGGTGTTCGTCGGCACCAACGGCCAGGAGTACGGCCACATCGTGCACGCCTCCGGCGAGGACGTCGGCGGGCACATCGGCACCGGCAGCGCGGCGAGCGTGCTGTCCGGCCGCGTCGCCTACGCGCTGGGCCTGGAAGGCCCCGCGGTCACCGTGGACACGGCGTGCTCGTCGTCGCTGGTCGCGCTGCACTGGGCGGCGCACGCCCTGCGCAAGGGGGAGTGCGGCGTCGCCATCGCCGGCGGCGTGACGGTCATGTCCTCGCCCGGGGCGTTCGTGGAGTTCCTGCGCCAGGGCGGGCTCGCCGAGGACGGGCGCTGCAAGGCGTTCGCCGAGGGAGCCGACGGCACCGGCTGGTCCGAGGGCGTCGGCGTGCTCGTGCTGGAGCGGCTCTCCGACGCGCGGGCGCGCGGTCACCGCGTGCTGGCCGTGCTGAGCGGGTCGGCGGTCAACTCCGACGGCGCCTCCAACGGCCTCACCGCGCCCAACGGCCCCGCCCAGCGGCGGGTCATCTGGCAGGCGCTGGAGTCCGCCGGAATCGGGCCGTCCGATGTGGACGTCGTTGAGGCGCACGGCACGGGCACCGCGCTGGGCGACCCGATCGAGGCCCAAGCGCTGCTGGCCACCTACGGCGTCGGCCGGGAGCGGCCGCTGCTGCTCGGCTCGGTGAAGTCGAACCTGGGGCACACCCAGGCCGCCGCCGGTGTGGCCGGGGTGCTGAAGGTGATCCTCGCCCTGGGGCACAACCGGCTGCCCGCCACGCTGCACGTCGGCACGCCCACCACGGCCGTCGACTGGTCGGCGGGGACCGTGCGGCTGGCCACCGAGGCGGTCGGGTGGGAGCCGGGGGAGCGGACCCGGCGGGCGGGTGTGTCGTCGTTCGGGCTCAGCGGCACCAACGCCCACGTGATCATCGAGCAGGCCCCGCACGACGATCAGCCGGAGGTCGTCGAAGCCCAGGTCGTCCCGCTGGTCTTCGCCGCGCGCACCGACGCCGCGCTGCGGGCGCGGGCGGCCGGGCTGCGGGACGCGCTGGCGTCCGGGTCGCCGACCGCGGTGGCCGCCGCCGCGGCGCGCAGCCGGGCCGGGCTGGAGCGCCGCGCGGCTGTCGTCGCCACCGACCGCCAGGGGCTCCTGGCGGGCCTGGACGCGGTCGCGGCCGGGCTGCCGGGGCCCAGGACCGGGGTCGCCGGGCGCGGCGGGCTGGCGTTCGCCTTCGCCGGGCAGGGCGCGCAGCGCGCCGGGATGGGCCGCGAGCTGCACGGCCGCCATCGGGTCTTCGCCGACGCGCTCGACGCCGTCCTCGACCTGCTGGACCCCGGTGTGCGGACGGCGCTGTTCGCCGACGCAGGCACGCCTGAGTCCGCCCTGCTGGACTCCACCGACCACACGCAGCCCGCCCTGTTCGCCGTCGAGGTCGCGCTGTTCCGCCTGCTGGAGTCCTGGGGCGTGCGCCCGGACTACCTCGTCGGGCACTCCATCGGCGAGATCGCCGCCGCGCACGTCGCGGGCGTGCTGACGCTGCCCGACGCGGCCCGCCTGGTCAGCGCGCGCGGCAGGCTGATGCGCGCGCTGCCCCCCGGCGGCGCGATGGTGGCCGTGCGGGCCTCGGAGGAGGAGGTCCGGCCGGTGCTCGGCGGCGGGGTCGCGCTGGCCGCCGTCAACGGCCCGGAGTCGGTCGTGCTCGCCGGTCCGGAGGCCGATGTGGACGCCGCCGTCGCGCGGCTCGGCAAGGGCAAGCGGCTGCGGGTCAGCCATGCCTTCCACTCGCCGCTGATGGACCCGATGCTCGCGGAGTTCCGCGAGGTCGCCGCCGATCTGGTCTACGCCGCCCCCCAGATCCCCATCGTCTCCACCGTCACCGGTGAGCCGTCCACTATGGACAGTGCGGAGTACTGGGTCGGCCAGGTGCGCGCCACCGTGCGCTTCGCCGACGCCGTCGCCTGGCTGGCCGCGGCCGGGGTCACCGCCGTCGCCGAGATCGGCCCGGACGGCTCGCTGACCCCGCACATCGAGGCGAGCGCGGGCCGCGCCGCCGCGGTGGCGGTGCTGCGCCGCGACCGCGGCGAGGACGAGGCCGTCACCACCGCCCTGGCCCACCTGCACGTGGCGGGCGCGCCGGTGGACTTCTCCGCCGTGCTGCCGCCGGCGCACGCCGACCTGCCCGGCTATCCGTTCCAGCGTGAGCGCTTCTGGCCGCGCACCCCCGACGGCCCGGTAGGCGACCCCGCCGACGCGGGCTTCTGGGCCGCGGTCGACTCCGGCGACCTCGACACCCTCGCCGCCGACCTGCGCGTGGACGGCGACTCCCTCGGCACCGTCGTGCCCGCGCTCGCCGCGTGGCGACGCCGCCGCCGCGAGCGGTTCATCACCGACGGGCTGCGCTACCGTGCCGTCTGGTCCCCGGTCTCCCTGCCCGACGCCGCCCCGGCAGGCCCCTGGCTGCTCGTGCTGCCCGAGGGCGAGGCGAGCGCGATCGCCGCCGCCATCGGCGCGGTCGCCACCGTCGCCACCACGGCGACCGACCGCCGAGGCGTCGCCGACGACCTGCGCCCCGCCCTCCTCGACGGCACGGTCTACGCGGGAGTCCTGGCGCTGACCCCGTCTCTGCCCACCGCCGCCGCCCTCCTCCAGGCGCTCGGCGACCTCGGCGTCGACGCCCCCCTGTGGTGCGCCACGACCGACGCCGAGACCGATCCCGCCCAGGCCGCCGTCTGGGGCTTCGGCCGCGTCGCCGCGCTGGAGCACCCCACCCGCTGGGGCGGACTGGTCGACCTGTCCGACCCCGCAGCCGACCCCGCTGCCCTCCCGGCCGCCTTCGCCTCGGGGGAGGAAGAACTGCGCCTGAGCGCCGACGGCGCGTTCGCCCGCCGTCTGCACTCGGCTCCCGACGGCGATGAGCCGGAGTCCCCGCTCGGCGCGGAGGGCACCGTTCTCGTCGCGGGCGCGGGCCGCGTCGGGCACGCCGTCGCCCGGATGCTGCTGCGCGACGGGGCCCACCGCGTCGTGCTCGCCTCCCGCACCGGGCACGCCGAGGACGGCCTCACCGGTACCGCCTGCGACCTCACCGACCCGGCCGCCGTCGCCGCCCTCGTCGCCGACATCCCCGACCTCGTTGCCGTCGTGCACGCTGTCGCCGCCAGTGCGGACAAGGCGGCGGACAAGGCGGCGGACAAGGTGATCGACACCGCCGACGCCGACCACCTCGCCGCCGCCCAGTCGGTAGCGACCAGCGCGGCGGTCCTGCACGCCGCGATCCCGGCACCCGTGCCGCTGCTGCTGCTCTCCTCCTTCGCGGGCGCGGTCGGCGTCCTCGGCCGCGCCGCCCACTCCGCCGCGCACGCCGCGCTGGCCGCCGTCGCCGCCCGCCGCCGCGCCGAGGGCCTGCCCGCCCGCGTCATCGCCTCCGGCCCCTGGGACCTGGCGGGCGACCCCGAGCCCTTCGGCCGCGGCGTCACCCCGGTCGAGGCCGACACCGCGTGGACCGCGCTGCGCCGCGGCGACGGCGATCTGGTGGTCGCCGCGGTCGACTGGCCCGCGTTCCTGGACATGGCGCTGCTCAGCAGGCCGGTGCCGCTGGTCGCCGACCTGCCCGCCGCCCACCGGGCCGCCACCGCCGCCGACGCCGACCGCCAGGGCTCCGCCGCGGTCGCCTCCGCCCTGCGCGACCGGCTCGTCGGTCTCGCCGAGGCCGACCGCGCCGAGGCCGTCCTCGACGCCGTGCGCACCGTCGCCGCGTCGGTCCTGCGCCACGCCGACCCGGCCGCCATCGACGCCGACCGCCCCTTCCGCGACCTCGGCGTCGACTCCCTCACCGCCGTCGAGCTGCGCAACGGCCTCGGCGCGCTGACCGGCCTCACCCTGCCCGCCACCCTCGTCTTCGACTACCCGACCCCGGCCGGGCTCGCCGCGCACCTGCTCGCCGAGCTGGTCGGCGGCGGCGAGACCTTCGTCCGCGCCGTGACCGGCGGCCGGGACGCCACGGACGGCGACCCCGCCGACCCGGTGGTGATTGTCGGCATGGCCTGCCGCTACCCCGGCGGCGTGCGCACGCCCGAGGACCTGTGGACGCTGCTGGCCGAGGGCCGCGACGGCGTCGGCGACTTCCCCGCCGACCGCGGCTGGGACCTGGCCGCCCTCAACGCCGACAGCGGTTTCGGCAGCTCCCGCACCCGCCAGGGCGCCTTCCTCGACGACGTCGCCGAGTTCGACGCCGCCTTCTTCGAGATCTCCCCGCGCGAGGCGCTGGCCATGGACCCGCAGCAGCGCCAGCTGCTGGAGGTCGCCTGGGAGTCGCTGGAGCGCGCGGGCATCGACCCGGCCACCCTGCGCGGGCACGACACCGGCGTCTACATCGGCACCAGCGGGCAGGACTACGCCGGCGTCGCCGCGCACGCCCGCGGCGAGGTGCTGGGCTACCTCAACAGCGGCAACTCGGCCAGCGTGCTGTCCGGGCGGCTGTCCTACGTGCTCGGGCTGGAAGGCCCGGCCGTCACCGTCGACACGGCGTGCTCCTCGTCGCTGGTCGCCCTGCACATCGCGGCGGGCGCGCTGCGCCGCGGCGAGTGCTCGCTGGCGCTGGCGGGCGGCGTGATGGTCATGGCGACCCCGGCCGGGTTCATCGAGTTCAGCGAGAACGGCGCGGTGTCCGGCGACGGGCGCTGCAAGGCCTTCGCCGACGCAGCCGACGGGGTCGGCTGGTCCGAGGGCGTCGGCGTGCTGGTGCTGGAGCGGCTGTCGCAGGCCCGCCGCAACGGGCACGAGGTGCTGGCCGTGGTCAAGGGCTCGGCGGTCAACCAGGACGGCGCGTCCAACGGCCTGACCGCGCCCAATGGGCCGTCGCAGCGGCGCGTCATCCGCGCCGCGCTCGCCGACGCCGGCCTCGAAGCCTCCGAGGTGGACGCCGTCGAGGCGCACGGCACCGGCACGACGCTGGGCGACCCGATCGAGGCCCAGGCGCTGCTGGCCACCTACGGCCAGGACCGCGACCGGCCGCTGCTGCTGGGGTCCATCAAGTCCAACATCGGCCACTCCCAGGCCGCGGCAGGCGTCGCGGGCGTCATCAAGGTCATCCTGGCGATGCGCGAGGGCGAGCTGCCGCGCACCCTGCACATCGACAAGCCGTCCACGCACGTCGACTGGACGGCCGGGTCGATCGACCTGCTCACCGAGGCGCGGCCATGGCCGGAGACCGCGACGCCGCGCCGTGCCGGCGTGTCGTCCTTCGGCGTCAGCGGGACCAACGCGCACGTCATCATCGAGCAGCCCCCCGCCGCCGAACCGCCGGAGCTGCCCGAAACCGCCGAACCGACCGTGCCCGCCGCCGTCGCGCTGGCGCTCTCGGCCAAGACCCCGGCCGCGCTGCGCGACCTGGCCGCCCGCCTGGCCGACCACCTGGACGCGCACCCCGACCTGGCGCCGCTCGACCTCGCCCACTCGTTGACCCTGCGCTCGGCGTTCCCGCACCGCGCGGCCGTGACCGCCGCCGACACCGCGCAGGCCATCGCCGGGCTGCGCCGCGTCGCTGAGGAGGGACCGGGCGCGGACCCGGTGCGCGGACGCCCCCGCACCGCCGCCCTGTTCTCCGGGCAGGGCGCCCAGCGCGCCCGCATGGGCCTGGAGCTGGCGGCCCGCTACCCGGTCTTCGCCGCCGCCTACCACGCGGTCGGCGACGCGCTGGCCGCCGAGGGCTTCGCGCTGCGCGAGGCACTCGACGGCGACCTCACCCGTACCGAGAACGCCCAGCCGGCGCTGTTCGCCTTCGAGGTCGCGCTGCACGCGCTGCTGGAGTCCTGGGGGGTGCGGCCGGACCTGCTGGTCGGGCACTCCGTCGGCGAGATCGCCGCCGCGCACGTCGCGGGCGTGTTCTCCCTGCCCGACGCCGCCAAGCTCGTCGTCGCCCGCGGCGCGCTCATGGGTGCGCTGCCGACCGGCGGGGCGATGGTCGCCGTCGGCGTTGCCGAGGCCGACGTGGGCGAGCTGCCCGACGGCGTCGTCGTCGCCGCCGTCAACGGCCCCGCCGCCTGTGTGCTGGCCGGTCCCGAGACCGAGGTGCTGGCCGCCGCCGCTGCCCTGGCCGACGCCGGCCACCGCACCAAGCGGCTGCGCGTCAGCCACGCCTTCCACACCCCGCTGATGGACCCGATGCTGGCGGCCTTCCGCGCCGTCGCGTCCACAGTGGAGTACCACGCCCCCGTGGTGCCGATCGTCTCGACGGTGACCGGCGGGGACGCCGCGTTCGACACCGCCGAGTACTGGGTGCGCCAGGTCCGCGAGCCGGTCCGCTTCGCCGCCGCCGTCACCGCGGCCGCCGAGCGCGGCGCGACCCTGTTCGTCGCGGTCGGCCCGGACGGCGCGCTCGCCGCGGGCGCGCAGCAGAGCGCCCCCGACGCGACCGCCGTGGCCACCCAGCGCGGCGACGACGAGGAGACCGCGCTGGTCGAGGCTGTCGCCCGCCTGCACACCGCGGGCGCGCCGGTCCGGCTCGCCGCGCTGTTCGACGGCACGGGAGCACGCCGCGTCCCGCTGCCGACCTACCCGTTCCAGACCACCCGCTACTGGCCCGACGGCATCGACCTCACCGCGGGCGACGTCACCGCCGCCGGTCTGCGCCCGGCCGAGCACCCGCTGCTCGGCGCGGCCGTCGACCTGCCCGACTCCGGCACGCTGATCTTCACCAGCGGCCTGTCGGTGGCCGGGAACGCCTGGCTGGCCGACCACGCGGTGATGGGCGCGGTCGTGCTGCCCGGCACCGCCTACCTCGAACTCGCCATCCGCGCCGCCGACGAGGCCGGGTGCGGCCGGGTCGAGGAGCTGACCCTGCACAGCCCGCTCGTGCTGCCGCCGACCGGGCGCGTGCACGTGCAGGTCGCCGTCGGCCCGGACGCCGGTGACGGCACCCGCCCGTTCAGCGTGCACGCCCGCCCGCAGGACGGCGCCACCCCGTGGACCCGCCACGCCGACGGCGTCCTCGCCGCCGACGCCGGAACCCCCGCCCCGACCGAGGCGGCCTGGCCGCCCGCCGACGCCGAGCCCATCGGCATCGACGGCTTCTACGACGGCCTGTCCTCCGGCGGCTTCGGCTACGGCCCCGGCTTCCAGGGCCTCACCGCGGCGTGGCGGCGCGGCGGCGACGTGCTCGCCGAGGTCGCCCTGCCCGACACCCCCGCCCAGGCCGACGCGGCCGCCTTCGGCCTGCACCCGGCCGTCCTCGACGCCGTGCAGCACGCCGCCGCGTTCGCCCTGCCCGCCGACACCGGCGGCAGGCTCCCGTTCTCGTGGTCCGGGGTGACCCTGCACGCCTCCGGCGCCTCCGCCGTGCGCGTGCGGATGACCCCCACCGGGCCGGACTCGGTCGCCATCGCCGTCTTCGACACCGACGGCGAGCCGGTCGCGACCCTGGACTCGCTCACCCTGCGCCCGGTCGCGGGCATCGAGGCCCCGGCCGCGGCGCTCGACCCCGTGCTGCGCGTCGACTGGATCGAGGTCGCGGCCACCGGAGCCGACCTCCCGCCGACCGCGGGCGCCGACCTCGATCTGTCCGAAGTCGATGACACCGTCGCGGTCCTGCTCGACGGCCGCTCCGATGACCCGGTCGCCGCCACGCACGCGCTGAGCGCGCGGGTGCTGCGGCTGTGCCAGGAGTGGATCTCCCGCACCCGGGCCGCCGAGGCCCGACTGGTGTTCATCACCACCGGCGCGGCCGGCCTGCCGGGCGAGCCGGTCGCCGACCTCGCCGCGACGGCGGCCTGGGGCCTGGTCCGCTCCGCCCAGCAGGAGGAGCCCGGCCGCTTCCGCATCGTCGACCTGGAAGACGGGGCCCCGGAGACCGACTTGGCCGCCGCGCTGTCGGTGGACGAGCCGCAGGTCGCCGTCCGCGGCGGCAAGGTCCTGGTGCCCCGCCTGGCCCGCGTCCCCGCCGACGCCGGGCAGCGCGAGTGGCCGCTGGTCGACCCCGACCGCACCGTGCTGCTCGCGGGCGGCACCGGCGGGCTCGGCGCGATGCTGGCCCGCCACCTCGTCACCCAGCACGGCGCCCGCGAGCTGCTGCTGGCCAGCAGGCGCGGGCACAGCGCCGACGGTGTGGCCGAGCTGGTCGCCGAACTGGGCGAGCTGGGCGCGCGGGTCACCGTCGCCGCCTGCGACCTCGCCGACCCCGACGCCACCCGCGCGCTCGTCGCGGCGGCCGAGCCGCCGGTCGGCGCGGTCGTGCACGCCGCCGGTGTCCTGGACGACGGTGTCCTGACCTCTTTGGACGCCGAGCGGATGTCCGGGGTGCTGCGGCCCAAGGTCGACGTCGCCTGGAGCCTGCACACCGCGACCGCCGACCTCGACCTGACCGCGTTCCTGGCCTACTCCTCGGTCTCCGGCACACTCGGCAGCCCCGGCCAGGCCAACTACGCCGCCGCCAACTCCTGGGTCGACGCCCTCATGCACCACCGCGCCGCCGAGGGCCGCGCCGGGCAGGCGCTGGTCTGGGGGCCGTGGGCCCAGGACGGCGGCCTCACCGGCACGCTCACCGCGGCCGACATGGCCCGCATGGCCCGCTCCGGCATGCCCGCCATGCCCACCGAGACCGGCCTCGCCCTCTTCGACGCCGCCGTCGCCACCGCCGAGCCGGTCGTCGCCCCGCTGCACCTGGACCTCGCCGTGCTGCGCGGGCAGTTCGAGGTGCCGTCGATGCTGCGCGGCCTCGTGCCCGCCGTGCGCCGCTCGGCCGCCAAGGCCACCTCCGACGCCGCCCGCGCGCTGTCCGACGCGCTGTCGGCGCTGCCCGAGGACGAGCGCGAGGGCGCGCTCGCCGAGATCGTCGCCGGCCAGGTCGCCGTCGTTCTCGGCCACGCGGGCACCGACGCCGTCGACCCCGAGCGGCCCTTCACCGAACTCGGCTTCGACTCGCTGACCTCGGTGGACCTGCGCAACCGCCTCAACGCCGCCACCGGTCTGCGCCTGCCGGCCACCCTCGTCTTCGACTACCCGACCCCGGCCGCCCTCGCCGCCTACCTCGGCGGGGAGCTGCTGGGCTCGCTCGCCGAGTCTCCCGCCGCGGGGACCACCGCGCGCGTGGCCGCCGACGACCCGATCGTCATCGTCGGCATGGGCTGCCGCTACCCCGGCGGCATCCGCTCCCCGGAGGACCTGTGGCGGGCGGTGACCGACGGCGTGGACGCGGTCACCACCTTCCCCACCGACCGCGGCTGGGACGTCGAGGGGCTCTACCACCCCGACCCGAACAACCCGGGCACCTCCTACAGCCGCGAAGGCGGCTTCCTGCACGAGGCCCCCGAGTTCGACGCCGCGTTCTTCGGCATGAGCCCGCGCGAGGCGATGGCGACCGACTCCCAGCAGCGGCTGCTGCTGGAGGCGTCGTGGGAGGCCGTCGAGCGCGCCGGCATCGACCCGGCCGAGCTGCGCGGCAGCCGCACCGGCGTGTTCGTCGGCATCATGTACAGCGACTACACCTTCACCCTGTTCGGCGCTTCCGACGCGGAGGGCTACCAGGGCAACGGCAGCGGCGGCAGCGTCGCCTCCGGCCGCGTCGCCTACACCCTCGGCCTGGAAGGCCCGGCGATCACCGTCGACACGGCCTGCTCGTCGTCGCTGGTGACCCTGCACCTGGCCGCGCAGGCGCTGCGCAACGGCGAGTGCGACATGGCGCTGGCCGGCGGCGCGACCGTCATGTCGACGCCGAACGTGTTCGTCGACTACTCCCGCCAGCGCGCCATCTCCGCCGACGGGCGCTGCAAGTCCTTCTCCGACAGCGCGGACGGCGTCGGCTGGGCCGAGGGCGTCGGCATGCTCGTGCTGGAGCGGATGTCCGACGCCCGCCGCAACGGCCACCGCGTGCTGGCCGTCGTGCGCGGCTCGGCGATCAACCAGGACGGCGCGTCCAACGGCCTCACCGCGCCCAACGGCCCCGCGCAGCAGCGCGTCATCCGGGCCGCGCTGGCCAGCGCGGGCCTCTCGACCTCGGAGGTGGACCTGGTCGAGGCGCACGGCACCGGCACGACGCTGGGCGACCCGATCGAGGCCCAAGCCGTGCTGGCCACCTACGGCCAGGACCGCGAGGTGCCGCTGCTGCTGGGCTCCATCAAGTCCAACCTGGGCCACACCCAGGCCGCCGCGGGCGTGGCGGGCGTGATCAAGGTCGTGCAGGCCATGCGCCATGGCGTCGCCCCGCGCTCGCTGCACCTGGGCGAGCCGTCCTCGCACGTCGACTGGACCGAAGGCCACGTCGCCCTGCTCGCCGAGTCGCGGGCGTGGCCGGAGACCGGCCGCCCGCGCCGCGCCGGGGTGTCGTCCTTCGGCATCTCGGGCACCAACGCGCACGCCATCATCGAGCAGGCCCCCGACGAGCCCGCGCCCGCCGCCGGGACCGCCCCCGGGCACCTGCCGCTGCTGCTGACGGCCAAGACCGCCGCCGCGCTGCGCGGGCAGGCCGCCCGCCTGCTCGACCACCTCGACGGCTCCGACCCGGCGTCCGCGAACCTGCTCGACGTCGCCTTCTCGCTGGCGACCACCCGCGCGCACTTCGAGCACCGCGCCGCGATCACCGCCGCCACCCGCGCCGACGCGCTCGGCGCGCTGACCGCGCTCGCCGCGGGCGGCCACGCCCAAGGCGCGTCGGTGGGCATCACCCGGCGCACCAGGACCGGGTTCCTGTTCGCCGGGCAGGGCAGCCAGCGCGCGGGCATGGGCCGCGAGCTGGCCGCCCGCTTCCCCGTCTTCGCCGCCGCGCTGGACGAGGCGATCGCCGCCGTGGACGCCGAACTCGACCGGCCGCTGCGCGAGATCCTGTTCGCCGCCGCCGACGAGCCGGACGCCGACCTGCTGCACGACACCGCCTACACCCAGCCCGCGCTGTTCGCCGTCGAGGTGGCGCTGTTCCGCCTCGTCCGGTCCTGGGGTGTGCGGCCCGACCACCTGGTGGGGCACTCGGTCGGCGAGATCGCCGCCGCGCACGTGGCCGGGGTGCTGTCGCTGGCCGACGCCGCCGCGCTGGTCGTCGCCCGCGGCAGGCTGATGGGCGCGCTGCCCGGGGGCGGGGCCATGGTCGCCGTCGCCGCGCCCGAGGACGACATCGCCGCCCTGCTGCCCGACGGGGTGGAAATCGCCGCGGTCAACGCCCCGCGCGCGGTCGTCATCGCCGGGCCCGAGGAAGCGGTGCTGGCCGCCGCCGAGACGATGCCGTGGAAGACGACCAGGCTGCGGGTCAGCCACGCCTTCCACTCCGCGCTCATGGAGCCGATGCTCGCCGACTTCCGCGAGATCGCCGCCGGGCTCGCCTACACCCCGCCGACCATCCCGATCGTGTCCACCGTGACCGGCCTGCCCGCCGCGGCCGAGGAGTTGTGCTCGCCGGACTACTGGGTCGACCAGGTCCGCTCCGCCGTCCGCTTCGCCGACGCCGTGGCGTGGCTGGTCGGCAACGGCGTCGGCACGCTGGTCGAGATCGGGCCGGACGGCTCCCTCGCCGCGGCGGCGACCGACACGGCGGGCGAGACAGCCGTCACCGTCGTGCCCGTGCAGCGCCGCCACCGCGACGAGGAGTCCGCCGCCGTCGCCGCGCTGAGCGCGCTCGCCGTCGCCGGAGCGCCCGTGCGCTGGTCGGCGTTCTTCGACGGCACCGGAGCCCGGCGCGTCGACCTGCCCACCTACGCCTTCGAGCACCGCCACTACTGGCCGCAGGGCCTGCGCCTGATGTCCGGTGGGCTCGACGCGCTCGGCCTCGGCCCGGCCGGGCACCCGCTGCTGGCCGCCGCCGTCGAGCTGACCGAGACCGGCGGCTGGCTGTTCACCGGCAGCCTGTCCACCGAGGTGCAGCCGTGGCTGGCCGACCACGCCGTGCTGGGCGCGGTGGTCGTGCCCGGCACCGCGCTGCTCGACCTCGTCGGCCGCGCCGCCGAGCACGCGGGCTGCCCCCGGGTGGACGAGTTGACCCTGGAGCAGCCGCTGGTGCTGCCCGAGAACACCGCCGTGCGCGTGCAGGTCTGCCTCGGCGCCGCCGACGCCGCGGGCGCGCGCCCGGTGACCGTCCACTCACGACACGACGCGGACGGCCCGTGGACCCGCAACGCCACCGGCACGGCCACCCCCGAGCCCGGCCCGGCCGCCGGGCTCGGCGGGCAGTGGCCACCCGCCGGTGCCGAGCCCGTCGACCTCGACGGCTTCTACGAGCGCGCCGCCGCCGACGGCTTCGCCTACGGACCGGTCTTCCAGGGCCTGGCCGCGGTGTGGCGGCGCGGGGACGAGGTGTTCGCCGAGACCGCGCTGCCCGAGGAGCACCGCGCCGCCGCCGGAGCCTTCGGCCTGCACCCCGCGCTGCTGGACGCCGCGCTGCAGGCCGTCGGCTTCGTCGGCGGTGACTCCGGCCTCTCCGGCGGCAGGCTCCCGTTCTCCTGGCGGGGCGCGACCCTGCACGCGGAGGGCGCCTCGGCGCTGCGCGTGCGGCTGGCCCCGGCCGGTCCGTCGGCGGTCTCGCTGACCGTCGCCGACCCGACCGGCGCGCCGGTCGCCACCGTCGACTCGCTGGTGCTGCGCGCCCTGGCCGCCGACCAGGTGGGCGCCTCCGCCGCCCGCGACGCGGTCTTCGGCGTCGAGTGGGTCGCCGTCGCCCCGGCCGAGCCCGGCCCCGGCGTGGTCGTCGGCGAGATCCCGGGCCTCGGCCTGCCCTCGGTCGCCGACCTCGACGCCGCCGTGGGCGCGCCCACGGTGTACCTGCCGGTCGCCGCCGCCGACGGCGCGCTGCCCGAGGCGGTCCGCGAGGTGACCGGCCGCGTGCTGGCGCTGTTGCAGACCTGGCTGGCCGACGAGCGCTTCGCCGCCGCGCGCCTGGTCCTGGTGACCTCCGGCGCGGTCGAGAGCCCGGCCGTCGACCCGGCGCTGGCCGCCGGGTGGGGCCTGGCCCGCTCCGCCCAGTCGGAGAACCCCGGCCGCGTCGTGCTGGCCGACCTGTCCGACCTCGACGGCCGTTCGGCCGCCGCGCTGCCCGCCCTGGTCGCCACCGGGGAGCCGCAGCTGGCCGTCCGCGACGGCAGGGGCACCGCGCCCCGGCTGGCCAGGGTCCGCCTCCAGCCCGAACCCTCCACATGGGACCCCGAAGGCGCGGTGCTGGTCACCGGCGGCACCGGCGGCCTCGGCTCGCTGGTCGCGCGCAGGCTCGTCGCCGAGCACGGCGTGCGCCGGATCGTGCTGGCCTCCCGCCGCGGCCCGGACGCGCCCGGCGCCACCGAGCTGGCGGGCGCGCTGACCGACCTCGGCGCCGAGGTCAGCATCGTGCGCTGCGCCGTGGACGACCGCGCCGCCCTCGCCCGCGTCGTCGCCGCGCACCCGCTGACCGCCGTCGTGCACACCGCCGGTGTCCTGGACGACGGCGTCATCGCCTCCCTCACCCCCGAGCGGATCGACGCCGTGCTGCGGCCCAAGGTCGACGCCGCCTGGCACCTGCACGAACTCGCCCCCGACGCCGACCTGATCCTCTTCTCCTCCGTCGCGGGCACCATGGGCGCGGCGGGCCAGGGCAACTACGCCGCCGCGAACGCCGCTCTCGACGCGCTCGCCGCCCGCCGCGTCGCCGACGGCGGCCGGGGCCGGGCGCTGGCCTGGGGCGCGTGGGCCCAGACCAGCGGCATGACCGGCACCCTGTCGGAGGCCGACGTCGCCAGGATGGCCCGCTCCGGCATGCCGCCGCTGACCGAGGAGCAGGGCATCGCCCTGTTCGATGCCACCGCCTTCGGCGACGGCCCCGCCGCGCTGCTGCCGGTGCGCCTGGACCTGGGCACGCTGCGCCAGGCCCCGGAGCTGCCGCACCTGTTCCGCGGCCTGGTCCGCGCCCCCGCCCGCCGCGCCGCGCAGGGCGCGGGCGAGCTGGCCAAGGCGCTGGCCGGGAAGTCCGAGGCCGAGCGCAGGGCGCTGGTCCTCGACCAGGTCCGCACCCAGGTCGCCCAGGTGCTCGGGCACTCCGGCACCGCCGAGATCGCCCCCGAGCGCGCGTTCAGCGAGATCGGCTTCGACTCGCTGACCGCCGTGGAACTGCGCAACACCCTCACCGCCGCCACGGGTCTGCGCCTTCCGGCGACCCTGGTGTTCGACTACCCGACCCCGCTGGCCCTCGCCGAGCACATCCTGGCCTCGGTGTCCGAGGCGGACGCCCCGGTCGCCGGCCCGGTCGCGGCGGTGTCCTCCGACACCGACCCGATCGTCATCGTCGGCATGGCCTGCCGCTACCCGGGCGGGGTCGCGACGCCGGAGGACCTGTGGCGGCTCGTCGCCGACGGCGTGGACGCCACCAGCGCCTTCCCCGCCGACCGCGGCTGGGACCTCGCCGCCGCCGGTGACCTCGACATCGACGCCGACGTGCTGCGCGGCGGCTTCCTGCACACCGCCGGCGACTTCGACGCCGACTTCTTCGGGATGAGCCCGCGCGAGGCGCTGGCCACCGACGCCCAGCAGCGGCTGCTGCTGGAGACCGCGTGGGAGGCCGTGGAGCGCGCCGGGGTCCAGCCGCGCTCGCTGCGCGGCAGCCGGACCGGCGTGTTCGTCGGCGTCATGTACAGCGACTACGGGATGCTGCTGCGCGGCACCCCGGAGACCGGCGGCTACCAGGGCAACGGCAGCGCGGGCAGCGTCGCCTCCGGGCGCGTGTCCTACACCCTCGGCCTGGAGGGGCCGGCCGTCACCGTAGACACGGCCTGCTCGTCGTCGCTGGTCTCGCTGCACCTGGCCGCCCAGTCGCTGCGCTCGGGGGAGTGCACCCTGGCACTGGCGGGCGGCGTCACCGTGATGGCGACCCCGACGCCGTTCGCCGAGTTCATCGCCCAGCGCGGCCTGTCCTCCGACGGGCGCTGCAAGTCCTTCTCCGACAGCGCCGACGGCGTCGGCTGGTCCGAGGGCGTGGGCATCCTGGTGCTGGAGCGCCTGTCGGACGCGCGCCGCAACGGGCACGAGGTGTTGGCGGTGGTGCGGGGTTCGGCGGTGAACCAGGACGGCGCGTCGAACGGGCTGACCGCGCCGAACGGCCCGTCGCAGCAGCGGGTGATCCGCCAGGCCCTGGCCAACGCCGGGCTGCGGCCGTCCGATGTGGACCTCCTGGAGGCGCACGGCACCGGCACGACGCTGGGCGACCCGATCGAGGCGCAGGCAGTCATGGCGGCCTACGGGCAGGACCGGGATCGGCCGATGCTGCTCGGGTCGGTCAAGTCCAACCTGGGCCACACCCAGGCCGCAGCCGGGGTCGCCGGCGTGATCAAGGTCGTGCAGGCGATGCGGCACGGGGTGGTCCCGCGGTCGCTGTTCGCGGGCACCCCGTCGAGCAAGGTCGACTGGGCCGAGGGCGACGTGGAACTGGTCGCCGAGACCGTCGCCTGGCCCGAGGTCGGACGTCCGCGCCGGGCCGGGGTGTCCTCGTTCGGCATCAGTGGGACCAACGCGCACGTGGTCATCGAGCAGGCCGAGTCCGCTGCCGCCGCGCCGAAGCAGGACGGCCCGGTCGTGTGGCCGCTGTCGGCCAGGACGCCCGCCGCGCTGCGCGCCCAGGCCGCCCGCCTGCGCGCCCACCTGGCCGCCCACCCCGACTACGACCCCGCCGCCGTCGGCAGGACGCTGGCCGTCGAGCGCACCGCCTTCGAGCACCGCGCCGTCCTCGTCGGCGACCTGCCCGCCGCCCTCGCCGCCCTCGCCGACGGCGCACCCGCCGCCGGACTGGTCGAAGGCGTCACGCGCGGCACCCCGCGCCTGGGCGCGCTGTTCGCCGGGCAGGGCTCGCAGCGCGCGGGCATGGGCCTGGAGCTGGCCGAGACCTTCCCGGCCTTCGCCGCCGCGTTCGACGACGCCCTCGCCGCGCTGGACGCCGAGTCCGGCTGGTCGCTGCGCGCCGCCGTCGCCGACCCTGACGCGCTGGAGCGCACGGAGGTCGCCCAGCCCGCGCTGTTCGCGCTGGAGGTCGCGCTGTACCGGCTCGCCGAGTCCTTCGGCGTGGTCCCGGAGTTCCTCGTGGGGCACTCGGTCGGCGAGATCGCCGCCGCGCACGTCTCCGGCGTGCTCTCCCTGGCCGACGCGGCCGCGCTCGTCGTCGCCCGGGGCAGGCTTATGCAGGCGCTGCCCGCAGGCGGTGCGATGACCGCGATCCAGGCCACCGAAGCCGAGGTGGCCGCCGCGCTGTCCGGGCTGGTCGACATCGCCGCCGTCAACGGCCCGGAGTCCGTGGTCGTCTCCGGCGAGGCCGAGGCCGTCCGCGAGGTCGCCGGCCTGTTCGCCGCCGCGGGCCGCAAGGTCCGCGCGCTGCGCGTCTCCCACGCCTTCCACTCGGCACTGATGGAGCCGATGCTGGCCGACTTCCGCACGGTGCTGGACAAGCTGACCTTCGGCGAGCCCCGCATCCCGATCGTGTCGACGCTGACCGGCGCCGCCCAGACCCCCGACACCGCCGCCCGCTGGGTCGACTACTGGGTCGGGCACGCCCGCTCGGCCGTGCGCTTCGGCGACGCGCTCGCCTGGTGCGCCGACCACGGGGTGGAGGCGTTCGTGGAGTTCGGGCCGGACAGCACGCTCAGCGCGCTGGCGACCGGGTCCACGCCGCTGCTGCGCTCCTCGCGGCCCGAACCCGAGGCGCTGCTGTCCGGACTGGGATCGCTGCACGTCAGCGGCGTGCCGGTCGACTGGACCCCGCTGTTCGGCTCGTCCGGCCGCGCGGTCCTGCCCACCTACGCCTTCCAGCACCGCCGCTTCTGGCCCGTCGCCGTCGCCCCCTCCGGCGACGCCGCGGCGATCGGGCTGGGCGCGGCCGAGCACCCGCTGCTCGGCGCGGCCGTGGACCTGCCCGACTCGGCCGGTCACCTGGCCACCGGCAGGCTCGGCGTCCGGTCGCACCCGTGGCTGGCCGACCACGCCCTCTTCGGCGCGACCGTCGTCCCCGGCGCGGCGCTGCTGGAACTGGCCGTGCGGGCCGGTGACCAGGTGGGCTGCCCGGCCGTGCGCGAGCTGGCGATGGCCGCGCCGCTGGTGCTGCCGTCCGAGGGCGGTGTCCAGGTGCAGGTGGCCGTCGGCGGGCCGGACGCGGCGGGGGAGCGGTCCGTGCGCGTGTACTCCCGAGCCTCGGCCGACGCCGACTGGGTCCGCAACGCCGACGGCGTCCTGACCCCGGAAACCACGCCGCCGCAGGCGCTTCCCGCCGAATGGCCGCCCGCAGGCGCGGAGCCGATCGACCTCGGCGGCTTCTACGACTCCTTCGCCGACAGCGGCTTCGCCTACGGCCCGGCGTTCCAGGGCGTCCGCGCCGCCTGGCGCGCTGACGGAGCCGTGTACGCCGACCTCGCCCTGGACACCGACCAGCGTGCGGCAGCGGGCTCCTTCGGCCTGCACCCGGCCCTGCTCGACGCCGCCCTGCAGACGGTCTCCCTGCTCGACCTCGGCGACGGGGCCGCGCTGGTCCCGTTCCTCTGGGACGGCGCGACCCTGCACGCCGCCGGAGCCGCCGACCTGCGCGTGCGAGTCGCCCCGTCAGGCGTCGACGCGGTGTCCATCACCGCCACCGACCCTGCGGGCAACCCGGTGCTGACGGTGCGCTCCCTGGCCCTGCGCGCCGCCGCCGTGGCCGGGCCCGCCCCGGCCGACCCGCTGTTCGCGGTCCGCTGGACCCCGGCCACCCCCGGCACCGCTCCGGAGTGGACGGTCCTCGCCGACGCCGACCGCGACGCCCTGCCCTTGGTGGTCGTCGCCGACATCACCGCCGACGGCCCGGTGCCGGCCGCCGTCCGCGCCGCCACCACCGAGACGCTCGCGCTGCTGCACGACTGGCTGGACGACCCGCGCTGCGCGGGCACCCGCCTCGCCTTGCGCACGCGGGGGGCCACGACCGACATCGCCCTCGCCGCCGCGTGGGGCTTGGTCCGCGCCGCGCAGTCCGAGCACCCCGGCCGCTTCCAGCTCATCGACGCCACCCCGCAGGACACCGCAGCCGCCCTGTCGGTGGACGAACCGCAGGTCCTCGTGCGCGGCGGAGAGGTCCTGGTCGGCAGGCTCGCGCCGGTCGAACCCAGCACCGCCGAACCCGCACCCTGGACCGGGCCGGTCGTCATCACCGGCGGCACCGGCGGACTCGGCGGTCTGCTCGCCCGCCACCTCGCCGCCCAGGGCCGGGCACGCGAACTCGTCCTCCTCAGCAGGCGCGGCCCCGACGCGCCCGGCGCGGCCGAACTGGCCGCCGAGCTGGAGGGCCTGGGCGCGCGGGTCACCGTCGCGGCCTGCGACGCCGCCGACCGCACCGCGCTCGCCGCGGTGCTGGCCGAGCACCCGCCCGCCGCCGTCATCCACACCGCGGGCGTCCTCGACGACGGCGTCCTCGCCGCGCAGACCGCCGACCGGGTCGACGCGGTGCTGCGGCCCAAGGTCGACGCCGCCTGGCACCTGCACGAACTCGCCCCCGACGCCGAACTGGTCCTGTACTCCTCGGTGGCGGGCACCTTCGGCAACGCGGGCCAGGCCAACTACGCCGCCGCCAACGCCGCGCTCGACGCCATCGCCGAACTGCGCCGCGCCGCCGGGCTGCCCGGCCGCTCGATCGTGTGGGGCGCGTGGTCGGCCGAGTCCGGCATGACCGGCACCCTGGCCGAGGCCGACCTGCGCAGGCTGGCCCGCATGGGCACGCCCGCCATCGGCCCGGAGGACGGCCTGTCCTTCTTCGACAGGGCGAGCGCCGCCGACGTCGCCGTGCCGATCGCCCTGCGCCTGGACCGCGCCGCGCTGCGCGCCGCCGGTCCGGTGCCGCCGCTGCTGTCGGCGGTCGTCGGCGGACCCGCCCGCCGGGCCGCGGCCGAGGCCGCACCGGCCGACCTCGCCGCCCAGCTCGCCGTGCTGTCCGAAGAGGACCGCGCGGGCGCCATCCGGGCCGTGGTGCTCGGACAGGTGGCCGCCGTGCTCGGCCACGACCCGGCCGACCTCGACCCGGCGCGCGGCTTCACCGAGCTGGGCTTCGACTCGCTGACCGCCGTCGAGCTGCGCAACCGGCTCGACGCCGCCTCCGGCCTGCGCCTGCCCGCGACGCTGGTGTTCGACCACCCCACCGTCGACGCGGTCACCGCGCTGCTCGCCGAGCAGCTGGTCCCCGCCGACACCGGGCCGGACGCGCTCGCCGAGCTCGACCGGGTCGACAAGCTGCTCACCGCGGCCGCGCCCGACCCCGGCGCCCGCAGGGAGATCACCGACCGGCTGCGCGCCCTGCTGCTCAAGTGGGGCGGCGACGACCCGGCCGAGGAGGGGGTGGACTCGCGCATCAGCGGGTCCAGCGCCGAGGAGATCTTCGCCTTCATCGACAACGAACTCCGGATCGACTGACGCCGTGCGAGGGCCGCGATGAACGAGGACAAGCTGCTCGACTACCTCAAGAAGGTGACCGCCGACCTGCACAGGACTCGGCAGCGCTTGGCCGAGGAGCGGTCGCGGTCCGCCGAGCCGATCGCCGTCGTCGGCATGAGCTGCCGCTACCCCGGCGGCGTCACCTCGGCCGACGACCTGTGGCGGCTGGTCGACGGCGGCGGCGACGCCATCTCCGGCTTCCCCGACAACCGGGGCTGGCCGGTCGAGCTGCTGCACGGCGGTGGCGGGCTGCCCCGCCAGGGCGGGTTCCTGCACGACGCCGCCGACTTCGACCCGGCGTTCTTCGGCATGAACCCGCGCGAGGCGCTGGCCACCGACCCGCAGCAGCGGCTGCTGCTGGAGACCGCGTGGGAGGCCTTCGAGCACGCGCGGATCGTCCCGGCGTCGCTGCGCGGCAGCCGAACAGGCGTCTACGTCGGCGTCATGTACGGCGACTACGGGATCGTGCTGCAGACCTCCGACGGCGACTACGCCGGCTACCAGGGCAACGGCAGCGCGGGCAGCATCGCCTCCGGCCGCGTGTCCTACACCCTCGGCCTGGAGGGCCCGGCGGTCACCGTCGACACGGCCTGCTCGTCGTCGCTGGTCACCATGCACCTGGCCGCGCAGGCGCTGCGCCGCGACGAGTGCTCGCTGGCGCTGGCAGGCGGCGTCGCGGTGATGGTGCTGCCGTCGGCCTTCACCGAGTACGGCGCCCAGGGCGCGCTCGCCGGCGACGGGCGCTGCAAGGCCTTCGCCGAGCAGGCCGACGGGCTCGGCTGGTCCGAGGGCGTCGGGTGGCTGGTGCTGGAGCGGCTCTCCGACGCCGAGCGCAACGGCCACCGCGTGCTGGCCGTGCTGCGCGGCTCCGCGGTCAACCAGGACGGCGCGTCCAACGGCCTCACCGCCCCCAACGGGCCATCGCAGCAGCGGGTCATCCGCGCCGCGCTCGCCGACGCCGGGCTCACCCCGGCCGACGTCGACGCCGTGGAGGCGCACGGCACCGGCACCGTCCTCGGCGACCCGATCGAGGCCCAGGCGCTGCTGGCCACCTACGGGCAGGGCCGCGACGAGCCGCTGCGGCTCGGGTCGATCAAGTCCAACCTGGGCCACACGCAGGCCGCGGCCGGGGTCGCCGGGGTCATCAAGATGATCCAGGCCATGCGGCACGGCAGCCTGCCCCAGACACTGCACGTGGACGCGCCCAGCGGCAAGGTCGACTGGACCGCGGGCGCGGTGCGGCTGCTGGACGCGGCCGAGCCGTGGCCCGCCGTCGGCCGGCCCCGGCGCGCCGCGGTGTCGTCCTTCGGCGTCAGCGGGACCAACGCGCACGTCGTGCTGGAGCAGGTCCCAGCCGAGCCCGAGCAGCGCGCCCCGGATCGCGCGACCGGTCGCGACGTGCCGTGGGTGCTCAGCGGGCGCACCCCCGCCGCCCTGCGCGACCAAGCCCGCCGACTGCTGTCCGTTGTGGACTCGCCGGCGGTGGATGTCGCCTTCTCGCTGGCGACCACGCGCTCGGCGTTCGAGTACCGCGCCGCGGTCGCGGGCTCGGCGGCCGAGGACTTCCGCGCCGGACTCGCGGCCATCGCCGACGGCGAGGACGTCGCCGCGACGGGGGCGAGCGCCCGGCCCGTGTTCGTCTTCCCCGGGCAAGGCGGGCAGTGGGCGGGCATGGCCGCCGAACTGCTCGACACCGTGCCCGCCTTCGCCGACCGCGTCGCCGAGTGCGACAAGGCGCTCTCCACGCACCTGGACTTCTCGGTGGCCGACGTGCTGCGCGGCCTGCCCGGCACACCGCCGCTGGACCGGGTCGACGTCGTGCAGCCCGCGCTGTTCGCGGTGATGGTCGCCCTCGCCGGGCTGTGGCGCGACTCCGGCGTCGAACCCGCCGCCGTCATCGGGCACTCCCAGGGCGAGGTCGCCGCCGCCTGCGTCGCGGGCGCGCTGACCCTGGAGGACGCCGCCCGCGTCGTCGCCGTGCGCAGCGCCCTGATCGGCGAGGTCCTCTCCGGGCACGGGCGGATGCTGACCGTCATGGCCGCCGAGGAGCGCGTGCGGGAACTGCTCGCCGAGAGCGGGCTCGCCGAGGAGGTCCACGTCGGCGCGGTCAACGGGCCCCGCACCGTCACCGTCTCCGGCGCGCCGGAGGCGGTCAGCCGGTTCGAGAAGGTGCTCGCGGGCGCGCGGGTCATGCGCTGGCAGCTGCCGGGCGTCGACTTCGCCTCGCACTCCCCGGACGTCGCGCGCCTGCGCGAGCGGCTGGTCGCCGCGCTCGCGGACACCGCCGCGCGCGAGGCCGCGGTGCCGTTCTTCTCCACCACCGAGGGCACGCGGCTCAGCGGCGCCGAACTCGACGCCGAGCACTGGTACCGCAACCTCGCCGAGCCCGTCCGCTTCGCCGACGGCGTCGCCGCGCTCGCCGACGCGGGCCACCGGGTGTTCCTGGAGGTCAGCGCCCAGCCGGTGCTGGCCATCGGGCTGCAGGAGACGCTGGAGGAGCACGGCGTCGCCGGACGGGTGCTCACCACGCTGCGCCAGGGCGACGGCGGGCCGCGCCGCTTCGCCGCGGCCGTCGGCGAGGCGTTCGCCGCCGGGGTGGCTGTCGACTGGGAGCGCTACTTCGCCGACTCCGGCGCGCGGGCCCTCGACCTGCCCACCTACGCCTTCCAGCGGCACCGGCTGTGGCCGCGCAACGCCTTCCAGGCGACGGCCGACGTGTCCTCGGCCGGGTTGGACCAGCCCGGCCACCCGCTGGTGGGCGCGGTCGTGCGGCTGCCGGGCGACGAGGTCGTGCTCAGCGCCCGGCTGGCTCCAGGCTCGCCGGACTGGCTGGCCGACCACGCCTTCGGCGGCACGGTCCTGTTCCCCGGCACCGGGTTCCTGGAGCTGGCGGTGCGGGCGGGCGAGGAGGTCGGCTGCGCGAAGGTCGCCGAGCTGACCGTGCACACCCCGCTGGCCGCCGCCCCGGACAGCGCGCTGCGGCTGCGGGTGTCGGTGCGCGCCGAGGACGCCGACGGCAGCAGGCCGCTGACCGTCCACTCCCGACGCGAGGACGCCGACCCGGACGCGCCGTGGACCCAGCACGCCACCGGCTTCCTCGTCCAGGAGCCCGACGAGCTGGCCGGCTTCCCGTGGCCGCCCGAGGGCGCGACCGCCGTGCCGCTGGACGATCACTACGCGCGCCTGGCCGCGGCGGGCTTCGGCTACGGCCCGGCCTTCCAGGGCCTGACCGCCGCCTGGACCCGCGACGGCGAGGTGTTCGCCGAGGTCGAGCTGCCCGCCAAGGACGGAGCCGACGCCTACCGGCTGCACCCGGCCCTGCTCGACGCCGCCCTGCACGCCATCGGCCTCACCGACCTGGCCGACGACCGGCCCCACCTGCCGTTCGCCTGGACCGGCGCCACCGTCGGCGCGGCGGGCGCGAGCGCCCTGCGGGTCCGGCTGACCCCGGTCGGCGACCGCGAGCTGTCCCTGGCCGCCACCACCGCCGACGGCGTGCCGGTGCTGCGGGTCGACGAGATCGCCCTGCGCCCCGCCGCTCCCGCCGCCGCCGACACCGCGGCCACCGCCCGCTCGCTGTACGGGTGGGAGTGGTCCGCGCCGCTGCCCGAGGCCGCGCGGACCGCGCCGGTGGCCTGGGCGGTCGTCGGCGACGCCGACCTCGCCGCCGCCTTCCACACCACGGGTGTCGTCGCCGACATCGTCGCCGACCCGGCCGCCCTGGCCGACCTCCCGCGCCCGCCGGACGTCGCCCTGCTGCCGGTCCCGACCGGCGACCCGGCGGCCGTCGTCGCCGGCCTGCTCACCGACCTCCAGCGCTGCCTGAGCGACCCGCGCCTCTCCGCGACCCGCGTCGCCGTCGTCACCCGAGGCGCGACCGCCGACCGGCCCGACCTCGCCGCCGCCGCGGCCTGGGGCCTGGCCCGCACCGCGCAGGCCGAACACCCCGGCCGGGTCCTGGTGGCCGATGTCGCCGATGTCGCAGCCGACGCCGCCGCCCTGCCTGACATCCTCGTGCGCACGGCACTGGCGGGGGAGGGGCAGGTCGTCCTCCGCGAGGGCGCCGCCGCGCTCGGCAGGCTCGTTCGCAGGCCGCTGCCCGAGCCCCGGCCCTGGGCCGGGGACGGAACCGTCCTGATCACCGGCGGCACCGGCGGGCTCGGCTCGCTGGTCGCCCGCCACCTCGTCACCGAACACGGCGTGCGGTCCCTGCTGCTCGTCGGCAGGCGCGGCCTCACCGCCGACGGCGCCCCGGCCCTGGTCGCCGACCTGGAAGCCGCGGGCGCCCAGGTCACCGTGGCCGCCTGCGACGTCGCCGACCGCGACGCACTGGCGGCACTGCTGGCCGAGCACCGCCTGACGGCCGTGGTCCACACCGCGGGCGTCCTGGACGACGGCGTCCTGACCTCCCTCACCGAGGACCGCGTCGCCACGGTCTTCGCCCCGAAGGCCAACGCCGCCTGGCACCTGCACGAACTCACCCGCGACCACGACCTCTCCGCCTTCGTCCTGTTCTCCTCCTTCGCAGGCCTCGCGGGCACCCCCGGCCAGGCCAACTACGCCGCCGCCAACACCTACCTCGACGCTCTCGCCCGCCTCCGGCACGCCCACGGCCTGCCCGCCACCTCTCTGGCCTGGGGCACCTGGGCCCCGGACGCGGGCAGCGCCATGGCCGCCCACCTGACCGACACCGACCTGCGCCGACTCGCCGCGGGTGGCGTCATCCCCCTCACCGCCCCCCACGGCCTGACCCTGCTCGACGCCGCCCTGGCCGACGGTTCCCCGACCCTGGCCCCCGTCCGCCTGGACATCGCCGCCCTGCGCGCCGCGGGCGACCCCCCACCGTTCCTGCGCTCCTTGATCCCACCCCGCCGCACCACCCGCGCCACCCGCCCCGAGAACGACCTCACCCCCGACCAACTCCCCGCCCTCGTGCGCGACCGCGTCGCCGCCGCCCTCGGCCACCCCGACGCCACCGCGATCCCGATCGACGCCCACCTCCCCGACCTCGGCTTCGACTCGCTGACGGCGATGGACCTGCGCAACCGCCTCCAGGCGGCCACCGGGGTCGCGCTGCCTGCCGGTGTCGTCTTCGAGCACCCGACCGTTCCCGAGCTGGTCGCCCGGCTGGAGCGCGAACTCGCCAGGGAGACCCCTGCCGCCGCTGTGGTGTCTACTGAGGACACGGTCACGGCGGTCTTCCAGAAGGCGCAGGCCGAGGGGAACGCCGACGCCGGGATGGCCTTCCTCCGCGCCGCTGCCGCCCTGCGACCGGTGTACCGCTCCAGCGAGGACGTCGCCGCGCCGCGCCCGGTGCGGCTGGCCTCCGGTGCGGGGGAGCTGCGGGTGGTGTGCGTGCCTGCCCTGGTGGCGCTGGCCGGGGTGCAGCAGTACGCGCGGCTGGCCGCGCGGTTCCGGGGGCACAGCTCCGTGCTCGCGGTGCCGATCCCCGGATTCGGGGAGGGGGAGCCGGTGCCCGCTTCCCGGGAGGCCCTGGTGTCGGTCGTGGCCGACGCGGTCGCCCAGGAGGCCGGGCGGACGGTGTTGTTGGGCTCGTCCACCGGCGGGCTGCTGGCGCACGCGGTGGCCGAAGAGCTGGTGGCGCGGGGGAGCGCGCCCGCCGGCGTGGTGTTGGCGGACACCTACCTGATGGACGCGGAGTTCATCGACTCCTCGGGTGGGGCGCTGCTGGGTGGGCTGGGGGAGCGGAACAGCGCGTTCGCCGTTCCGGGGAGTGATGGGCTGACGGCCATGGCCCACTGCTTCACGTTGTTGGAGTCGTGGCGGCCTTCCGCGACTGGGGTTCCGACGTTGTTGCTCCGGGCTACGGAGCCGTTGTCTGAGGGGCAGGTGGGGACGGACTGGCGGTCTCGCTGGGAGACGGCCACCGCGGTCGCGGATGTGGTGGGGAACCACTTCACGATTCTGGAGGGTGAGGTGGAGGGGACCGCTGAGGTGATCAAGGGGTGGATGGCAGGGCTGGGGTGAGGTCCTGCTCCCTCCTGTGACGGTCGCGGGACAGGCTGCGCCATCCGACGCCAGTCATCTAGCCTGGAACTTGGTACACCTTCGCCGAGGTGCACAGGTTCCCGGTCGGCCGCCGGGGCCGCTCGGCGAAGCCCCCTCGGCGAAGGGACCCAAGCGGGCATGGACGCGCATCCCCACCTGACCGTCGGACAGCGGATCAAACGACACCGCGAGCGCATCGGCATGACGAGGCCAGTCCTCGGCGGCCTGGTCGGCAAGTCCGCGGAGTGGGTCAAGGCCGTCGAGTCCGGCCGCATCCAGACGCCGCGCCTCCCGGTCCTGCTCAGGATCGCGTCCGCGTTGCGGCTTGAAGACCTGGCCGACCTCGCCGGCAACGGACACGCTGTCCCCGTGGCCGTGTTCGCGGGTGCCCAGCACGCTGCTCTCGCCGAGGTGCGCGCCGCGCTGACCGACTATCGGATAGCGCCGAGCGCGCCGCCTCCGAGCAGCGCTCATCTCCGTTCTCGTCTCCGCAGCGCGTGGCAGGTCCGGCACTCATCGCCGGACCACCGAACGCAACTGGGCAATCTTCTCCCCTCCCTCATCCGGGATGCGCAGCGCGCCGTACGAACCCATGCCGAACCGGCTGATCGACGCGATTCCCGCCGCGTCCTCTCCGGCGTCTACTGCCTCACCGACTTCTATGTCGCCTATCAGCCCGCGCCTGAACTCGTCTGGCTGGTCGCGGACCGCGCCATCACCGAGGGCCAGGAGGCCGATGACCCGTACGCGATTGCCGCCGGCTGCTGGGCGATGGTGGGAGCGCTTCGAGATGCCGGGCGCTGGGATGAGGCCATCGCGCTCGCCACGGACGCGGCCCGGAACCTCGAAAGCAGCCTGAACGACGATGCGCCGCCGGACTGGCGGGGAATGTGTGGGGCGCTCGAAGCTGAGATCGCTCTTGTACATGCCCGGCGCGGCAGTCATGGCGAGGCGTGGGCTCACCTGGAACGCGCCGACGCCATCGCGCGCCGTCTCGGCGACGACTACCGGCATGTCCAGTCCTCGTTCTCCACGGCGGTGATGGCCGCCCACGCGACAACCCTCGACGTCGAGCTGCGTCGCGCCGGCGAGGCACTACGGGCAGCCGACCGCGTTGACCCGGACCTCATCGCGTCCGTGCCGCGTCGAGCCCGGCACCTCATCGAGATCGCCCGCGCACACCACCAGCGCGGTGAACGGCACGCGGTGTGGGCCTTGCTGGACCGCTCACACCGCACGGCCCCCGAGACGATCCGCTACAACGGGTTCGCCCGGGAGATGCTGCTCGACTTGGTGGACACGCCGCCGTCCGGACTGCGGCAGGACGTGCGCGCGCTCGCCAACGCAGTAGGAGTCATGGCTGCGTAGCCCGATCGAGTGGGGTCTGGAACCTCCCCACCCGAGATGTGACCGCAGAACACCGTTCCACGTTACGGTCAGAGACAGACTGCGCCATCCGACGCCGGTCATCTAACCTGGAATCCGGTACGCCTTCGCCGAGGTGAGCCGCGGCCCCGGTTTGACCGACGGGCACCACGGCGAAGTCCCCTCGGCGAAGGGTGTCCCGTGAATCTGGACGACTCAAGCATCGGGCGGCGCGTTCGCGAGGTCCGCTCGTGGAGGAAGATCAGTGTCCGGGTGCTGGCTGGACTGGCGGGCATGTCGCCTGGTCAGCTGTCCCGTATTGAGCGGGGCCTCAGACCGGTCACCAAGCGGGCCACGCTGGAGGCACTGGCCGCCGCGCTGCGGGTGGACCCAGCGGAGTTGGTAGGCAAGCCCTACCCGCCCAGCGATGAGCAGTCCGCGGCGGCGAGGTCGGCGGTCGGCACGCTGCTCGACGCGCTGGAATGGCGGCTCGGCGAGTCGCCGGAGACCCCGTCGCGGCCGTGGGCGGCCGTGCAGGCCGACCTTGATCGGCAGGAGCGACTGCGGTTGGGGGGCGACCTGGCGGGCCAGGCCGAGCTGGTGCCCGCGTTGGTGCTCGACCTGCTCGCCGCTGTGGCCGTGCCCGCCCAGCGGCGCGCGGCGTTGCTGGCGCTGCTGCGCCTCTACGACAACCTCGGCGGACTGCTGCTCGCCCTCGGCGCGCCCGGCGGAACGCTGCTCGCCGTCGACCGGGTCCGGCAGGTCGCCGAGCAGCTCGATGACCCGGTGTGGCTGGCCGTCGCCGAGTGGTCCCGGGTCCAGCGGCACCGCGGGATGAACCGAGAACGGCAGTACCGGCTCGCCGTCGGCGCGCTGGACCGCGCACCCGCGACGCACCCGGAGACCGTGGGGATGCTGCACCTCACCGCGGCGCTGTCCTCGGCAGTGCTCGGCGACGTCGACCGGGTGACGACCCACCTCGCCGAGGCCGAGGCCGTCGCGGCGGCGATGGATGCTGACGTCAGCCCGTGGCCGGGCGCCGGGATGATGCTGTTCGGCCGCACCAATGTGGCGATCTGGCGGGCCACCATCGGAGCCGAGATCGGTGAGCACGCGTGGGTGCACGACCAGGCTGCCCCGGGCCTGGCTGGGATCTCGGTCAACCGGCAAGCGTCGTACTGGGTCGACGTCGGCCGCACGCTGCTCGCCGACCGCCACCGCCGCGGGCAAGGGCTCGCTGCGCTGCTGCGCGCCGAGAGCGTCGCTCCGCAGCACGTCCGGCACAACGGATACGCCCGCGAGGCGGTGGTGAACCTGCTCGGCGGTGGCGCCCCGTCCGGGGCCGCGCGCGACCTGCGCGGGCTGGCGTGGCGCATGGGAATAGCCCCGACCGGGTGATGTAGCGCCCGTGTTGTCAAGCTGGCAACGCGCCAGATGCGCGCACTCCTAGCGTCACTTCCGTGCAGGAGGTGACCGACTATGGGATCAGCGCTGTGGGTGCTGGGCACCCTCGCCGCGTATGCGGTGTTCCACGTGTGGCTGGGCTGGTGGCAGGACCGCCGCATCGCGCGCAAGCAGGAGCGGGTCGCGATCGCGTTCATGCGCCTCTACAGCGGCAAGCCGCCGAGGCGCGGCCGATGAACGAAAGCATTGGCGCGCTGCGGGAGCTGGCCCGGCAGGGGTGGGCCTTCGACTATCCGCGCGATGACAACGGTGACATCGCCCGAGGTCTCGGTGCCCGCTTCTCCCCGCCGAGCGACTGGTGGGACGGCCTGCGGCTCTCCGGCCCGGACGAGTGCGAGGCGATCCGGGCGCGTGGTGATGAGATCACGTGGAAGCGGCACGGCACCGTCTTGAACATGGTCCACGCGTTGGCTGAGCTGCCCGCACCGGACGACCGGCTCTCGCCTCGACTGGCCACTGGGTGGCGGCTGTGTCACGGCCTGTGGACGACGGTTGGCACAAATGGTGGGGAAGGTTATGTCTCGCGCTTTGAACGTCGACCCGGTGGCGGCGCGGCGGTTTCTTCGGTTCGAGTTGGAACTCTGGTGTGCGCGCGCCCGCGTCCGGCACGCTGACTTGGGGGCGAGGCTGGGAGTGAGCCGCGCTTCGGTGACCCAGATGATGCTTGGCAAGTCACTGCCAAGTCAGGCCGCTCTCGAAGTGACGTTGACGCACCTCGGCGCGTCCCACCGGATACCCGTTCTGACCGAAGCCTTGGCCATCGGTCGATCCGCTCGCGCGCGCACTCGTGGGGACAGCGAGAGCGCAGGAGCTTGCGGGCGTCAGGTCCGCGATGGCGAACTGGCCCTGGCGCTGGCGACACAAGCGACGGCCATCGACGTCTACGCCATGTCCGCTGTGGCGTCCAGAGATTGCCCAGGTCTCGTCGCGAGCGATCGGTCGACAGTCGCACTTCGCCTGTTCGTAGATCAACACTTGCTCGCCAGGATGTCCGAGCAGCGGACCCGCTGCCCGTTGTCGCGCCTGGAGGACCTCAGCCGCCGACCCAACGCCTCAGTTCGCGTGGTCTCGGCAGACGCAGGCACGCCCGTCGCGACGCACGGCAACTTTCGGGTGTACCGATCGGAGAGTTGGACGGTCGCGTGCCAGGAATCCCTGGCGATCGCGCACTACTTCACCGCTGAAGTCGATCTCCGACCCTACGAGAACGCCCTGGATGACCTTGCGGAGACGGCGCTGGACGAGCGCCGGTCACAAGAACTGATAGCCGCGACACGCGCATCGCATGGACACGAAGGGGGCAAGACATGAGCGGTGAACGCAGACACCCGCATGCCCGGGACCGCATGATCGGCGCGCAGCTTCGGTTCATCCGGCTCAACCGGACCACACTCCTGCTCGACGCGGCGGCAAAGGCCGCCCAGCTCTCCGAGGCGACCCTGAGCAGGGTCGAGAACGGGAAACGGCACATCACCGTCGAGGACGCCGCGACGCTGCTCACGATCTACGGCGTGCCGGCAGCCGACCGAACGGAACTGGTCAACGCGGTCCGCGACTGCGGCCGAACCGCCGGACAGTGGCTTCGACCTCTCCCCGGCGTCCTCCCCGACACCAGCGCGGCCAGCCAGGAAGTCGGCGTCCGCGACCTGACCAGTTGGGCTCCCACCACGGTTCCCGCCCTGCTGCACACACCGGCCTACGCGATCGCGTCGATGGCCGCCGCCGGCATCCCGGCCGCCGAGGCCGAACGCCGGTGGAGCGCCCGCGCACGACGCCAGGAACAAGCGCACACCGCAGACCACACGCTCTACATCCACGAGTTCGCGCTGCGGACCCCCTTCGGCGGGCCGGCAGCACTCAAAGAGCAGATCCTGCGCCTGACCGACAGCGGCGTGCGGGTGCGCCTCGTCCGAGCGGGAACGGTCCTGAGCACCCTCAGTCACGGCTGGACCCTGATGAGATTCCCGCAGGACCCCGCGATCGTCCACATCGAACTACAGGACTCCAGCGTCTACCTGCACGCCCCCGAGACATCCCCCTACGAAAGACAAGCCACCCACCTGCACCAGGCCGCCTGCTCCACCGCCGAGACCCAGCACCGGCTCTCGCGCTTCGTCGCTTCCCTATAACGGATCAGACCTGGACCACCCGAGGGCCGGCCGCCGCCAGCTCCGCCGCCACCACCGAATCCATCCCCGTGTCCGTGATCAGCGTGTCGATCTCCGACAGGTCCGCGAACCGCGCGAAGTGGTCGATCCCCACCTTCGTGTGATCACACAGCAGCACACACCGCCGCGACGACGCGATCGCCGCCCGCTTCACCTGGGCCTCGGCCATGTCCGGCGTCGTCAGCCCCCGATCGGGCGACAGTCCGTTCGTGGCCATGAACGCCACCTCGACATGGACATCCTTCAGAGCCTGCAACGCCCAAGCGTCCACCGACGCCAGGGTGCGGCTCCGCAGCCGCCCCCCGACCAGCATCACCGTCAGGTTGGGCCGATTCGTCAGCTGCATCGCCAGGTTCACCGAATGAGTGACAACGGTCAGATCCCGGTCCATCGGCAGCAGATCCGCCAGCTGCCCCGTGGTGGTCCCCGCGTCCAGCAGGATCGAGCCCTCGGCGGGAAGCTCGGCCAGCGCCGCCTTCGCTATCCGCTCCTTCTCCGAGGTCATGATGACCTCCCGGGCCGACACCGCGGGCTCGAACCCCAGCCGCTCCACCGGGATCGCCCCGCCGTGGACCCGCCGCAGGACCCCGTGGCGCTCCAGCACGGTGAGGTCGCGGCGGATGGTCTCCGCGGTCACCGCGAAGGACTCCGCCAGGGCCGCCACGTCGACGCGGCCCCGGGAGCGGGCTCGTTCCAGGATGACCTGTTGGCGTTCCTCGGCGTACATGGTCGCGCTAGGGGGCGCCGAGGGCGCGCAGGGCGGCGGCGATCTCGGTGTTGACCTCGGGGAGGTGCTCGGTGAGGAAGAAGTGGCCGCCGGGGAAGACGCGGACGGTGCAGGTGGAGTCGGTGTGCCGAGACCAGGCTCGGGCCTCCTCCTCGGTGGTCTTCGGGTCGGAGTCGCCCGTCAGGACCGTGATGGGGCAGGAGACGGCGCGTTCGGGCGGGCAGGTGTAGGTCTCGATGGCCCGGTAGTCGCCGCGGATGGCGGGCAGGGCCATGCGCAGGATCTCGTCGTCGGACAGGACGGCCGTCGAGGTGCCGTTGAGGAGTTTCAGCTCGGCGATCACGCCGTCGTCGTCCAGGCGGTGCACCGACTCCGAGCGGACGGTCGACGGGGCCCGCCTGCCCGAGGCGATCAGGTGGCCGACGTCGCCGAGGCGCCAGGCGGTCTCGAAGGCCAGGACGGCGCCCATGCTGTGTCCGAAATACACCGTCGGCTTGCTCGGCAGCGGGCGCAGCACGGCGGCGAGGCGGTCGGCGAGCACGGCGATGTCATCGATGCAGGGCTCGCGGCGGCGGTCCTGCCTGCCGGGGTACTGCACCGCCAGGACCTCGGCGGTGTCGGCGAAGCGCGCCGAAGCCGGGTGGAAGAAGCTCGCCGAGCCGCCCGCGTGCGGGAAGCAGACCAGGCGCACCGGCCGCTCGGGGCCGGGGTGGTAGCGGCGCAGCCAGGCGGTCGATGCGCTCGCGACAGAGGTGGTAGCGCTCACAACCGGTGAGTAAACCGGTCACGGCACCAGGGATTCACTAGTTCTCCTGAGCGGCGCGGAGCCGTCCGGGCGCGGAGAGGTAGCGTGCGGGTACGCCCGGTCCGCACAACGGGGTTCGGGCCGACCGCGGGGCAGGGAGCCATATGGCGCACAGCGGACTCGTCGGCCGAGACGCCGAGCTGGACGCGCTGCGGTCCGGGCTCGCGACCGCCCGCGCGGGCGGCACCGCGATGATCGTCGTGCGCGGCGGGCTCGGCACCGGCAAGACGGCCCTGCTCGACGCCTGCGCCGCCGCCGCCGACCTCCCCGTGCGCCGGGTCGTCCGCGCCGAACACGACCGCGCCCCGGCCATCGCCGAGCTGCTCCCCGACGCCCCCGACCGGCCCGGTGTCCCGCCGTCGCAGCGCTTCCGCGCCCACGTGGCCGACCTGACGGCCGCCGCGCCGCTCGTCCTGCTCGTCGACGACGCCCAGTGGTGCGACCCCGGATCGGTGGAGACCCTGGACCTGCTCGTCCGCAGAGGACAGCGGCTGCTCGTCGTCGCCGCGGTCCGCGCGACGGGGCACGGCGCGGGCGGCTGGGGTGTGGTCGCGCCGCGCTGCAACCCGCTGACGCTGCGTCCGTTCACCGCCGACGAGGTCGCCGTGCTGGTGCGCCGCGGCTGGCGCACGCCCCCCGAGCCGGGGTTCACCGCCGCGTGCGCGCGGGCCAGCGGCGGCAATCCGCTGGCCCTGCGGATGATCATCGACCGGCTCGCCGGGCTGCCCCCGACGGCCGCACAGGCCCCCGCTGTCGCCGCCGCGGGCACCGCGGTGCTCGCCGAGCTGCTGCCGCGCCGCATCGGCCCGAACCCCGGCGAGGCCAGGACGGTCGCCGAGGCGGTCGCCGTGCTCGGGCGGGTCAACCCGGAGAGCGTCGCCATGCTGGCGGGCGTCTCCCGCTCGGTGGTGGACGAGGTCTTCGAGACGCTGTGCGCCGAAGGCGTGCTCGGCGCGGCCGACATTGGCGAGCTGCGCCGCGCCCTGCTGGACGACCTGCCGCCCGGCCGCAGGCGCTGGTGGCACGCCAGGGCCGCCCGGCTGCTCGCCGACGCGGGCCGCCCGCCCACCGAGATCGCCCCGCACCTGCTGGAGCTGCCCGCCAGCGAGCCCTGGATGCGTTCCACCCTGCGCGCCGCCGCCCGCGACACCGCCGACCGCGGGCGCGCGGGCCGCTACCTCGACCACGTCCTCGTCGCCGCCCCGGCCGACCCGCGCACCCTCGTGGAGTACGCGCGCGCCGTCGGCGACGCGGACCCGCTCACCGCCCACCGCATGCTCTCCACCGGCCTGGACCGCACCACCGCGCCGCGCGACCGCGCCGTGCTCGCCGTCGAGCTGGCCTTCCTGACCCCCGCCGCCGCGGCGGCGCCGAGCGCGCTGGCCGCGCTCGACGACGCCGTCGCCCACCTCGACGCCGCGATCGGCCCCCGGCCCACCGGAGCCGACCGCGACCTGCGGGTCCGCGCCTCGGCCGCCCGCCTCGCCGCGGGCTGGACCCGGCCGCCGATCGCCGCCGACGGGCCGGTCCCCGCCGGGGACACCCCGGCCGAGCGGGAGCTGCTGGCGCTGCGCGCCTTCACCGACATGCTCGCCGCGCGCCCGGCGGCCCCGTGCGCCGAGCACGCCCGCACCGCCCTGGCCGAGCCCGGCCCGATCGGCTGGCCGCACGCGGCGGCGGCCTACGCGCTGGCCGTCGCCGGTGATGTCCCCGCCGCGCTCGCCGGGCTCGACAGGGTGCTGGTCGGCACTCGCCCGAGCGGCTGGACCAGGGCGCTGGCGGGGATGCTGCGCGCGCTCGTCCTCGCCGACGCCGGCGACGCCGGGGCCGCTGTCGCCGACGCCGAGTGCGCGGTCGAGGCGCTGGGCTCGGTCGACACCGCCCGCGTCGCCCTGGCCACCGCCCTGCACCGCGCGGGCGACCTCGACGCCGCCGTGCGGGCCCTGCCCGAGACCGGCCCGGACGTGCCGGTGCTCGGCAGGCCGCTCGCCCTGCTCGTGCGCGCCGCCGCGGCCGAGCGCGCCGACCCGGCCGCCGCGCTGGGGCACCTGCTGAGCTGCGAGGGCCTGCTCGCGGAGCTGGGGGTGGCCAACCCGGTCGTCGCGCCGTGGTGGGTCGACGCCACCCGGCTGCTGGCCGAGTCCGGCAAGCCGCGCGCCGCCGCCGACCTGGCGGAGCGGGCGGCGCGCTGGTCGACCCCGACCGGCGCGGGCCTCGCCCTGCTTGCCCGGGGATTCGCCGCCTCGGCCGCCGACACGCCCCCACCCGTGGACGCGCTGGCCGACGCCGTCACCGTCCTCACCGGAGCGTCGGCGGACTGGTGGCTCACCCGCGCGGAAGTGGCACTGGCCGAAGCCCACCTGCGCGCCGACGACCGCGTCTCGGCCCGCCGCAGCTTCCGCGCCGCCGCCGAGCGCGCCACCCGCTGCGGCTACCGCGCCCTCGCCGACGCCGCCCGCACCCGACTGGTGGCCGCGGGCGGTCGCCGCCACGGCGCCCCCGACGCCCGCGACATCCTGACCACCGCCGAGCGCAGGGTCGCCGAGCTGGCCGCTGCCGGTGCGACCAACCGGGAGATCTCCGAGCGCCTGCTGATCACCCTCCGCACGGTCGAGACCCACCTGACCAGCCTGTACCGCAAGCTGTCCGTCCCCGGCCGCGCCGCCCTGCCGGACGCGGTCGCCGAGCAGGACCGCGCCTGAGCGCCGGGGTCAGCGCAGGTTGCGCAGCCCCGAGACGACGCGGTGCAGCAGGTCCATCGGGGGTTCGCCGTCGCGGCCGATCGCGGGCTCGTGGACCAGGAGGCTGTGCGCGGTGATCGCGTCGCTGATCAAGATCCGGGCGACGCCGAGCGGCACGCCGAGGCGGGCGGCGATCTCGGCGACGGAGATGGGGGAGCGGCACAGCTCGCGCATCGTGCGCTGGGTCGGGTCGGTGGGGGGCAGGGCCAAGGCGACCACCGACAGCAGGGTCTCCAGGCGCAGGTCGTGGGCGGCCCGGGTGCGTCCGCCGGTGCGCACGTAGGGGCGGGCCTTGGGCGCGCGCTCCTCCTCGCCCCAGCCGAAGGCGTCGGGCAGCGTCGGGGGGTCGGCGTAGGTGCTCGCGGGGGCGGGGTCCTCGGCGTCGAAGTCGGGGGACTCGGCGGAGGCCTCGGAAGCGGCGGTGGGCTCCTCGGGCTCGGGTTCGAGGTCCGGCTCGGGGTCGGTCTCGAGGTCGGTCTCGGTGTCTTCGGGCTCCAGCGGCTTTGGCAGAAAGTCATTGTCCGCCCACGTCTGGTAATCACCCCAACCACCGAAGGCTTGCGGGTGATAGGTCGCTTTCGACGCGTGTCTAGGGCGCTTCATCTGCTCAGCTCTGTCCCGTTGGCCGTCCCCCGACAGGGTGCTCCGCGATCGGCGCATGGTGCCACGCCCATTCAGGGGGTTTCCCTAGTTCTAGTGTGCCCCGCAAGACCCCGGAAGGGCGTTGGGCCATTGTGGGTTCTTCCGCCAACACGCGCACATACGGACGAAATCCCACGCGAGTTCGGTTGAGAACCCACATGACCGTGACTACACTGCCGCCCGTGGCGCAGGTCACAGGGGCGATTCGGGGATGGCGATGGACGAGGCGTCCGGAGGACGGCACGGCGTGAGATCGCGCGCACCTGAGGCGGTCGCCCGGTGCCGGTAGCCGCCCCGACGCCCCCGACCCCCGGCGCCGACCGGCGCTGGGCCAGGTCGGCCCCCGTCCTGCTGGTCGACCGCGACGACGAGCTGGAACTGCTCGCCAAGGCCGTCGGCGACCTGCGCCGGGGCCGCAGACCCGGGCTCGGCATGGTCACCCTCGCGGGCAGGCACGGCGTCGGCCGCAGCGCGATCATCGACGCCCTGGTCGACGGCGCGACCGCCGTCGGCCTGCGGGTCGCCATCGCGCGGTGCACGCCCAGCGAGTCCGACCTGCCCTTCGGCGTCGTGCACCAGCTCGCCACCGGCCTCGTCCCGCCGGGTGCGGCGCTGTGGACGCTCACCGGCGGCGGGGAGCCCGCCGTGGCCGCGCTGTGCGCGGAGTTCCTGGCCGCCGCCCGCACCCACCCCCTGGTCATCGCCGTCGACGACGCGCAGTGGGCCGACGCGCTGTCGCGCTCCTGGCTCACCGCGATGGGCCGACGGGCGGGCCAGGCCCCGCTGCTGCTCGTGCAGTCCACCACCGCGACCGGCACCCACCCCGAGCCCGCCGCCGCGCGGGTGCTCAGGCTGCGCCCGCTGCGCGAGCGCGCCGTCCGCGAGGTCATCGGCCACCACTACGAGGGCCCGGTCGACGGTGGGTTCGTCAGCGCCGCGACCGCCGCCACCGGCGGCCGCCCCGCCGTGCTGGGCGCGGTGCTGAGCCACTTCGCCGACGCCGCGCTGTCCCCGGTCGCCGAGCACGCCCCGATCGCCGAGGACCGCGCCGCCGCCGCCCTGGACGACCGGGCCGCCGCCGTGCTGGCCGCGCTGCCCCCCGCCGCGACCGACCTGCTGCGCGCGCTGCTGCTCTGCGGCGAGCAGCTGGGCCCCGAGCTGGCCGCCTCCCTGGTCGAGACCCACCACACCGCACCCCTGTTCGCCCTGCTCGCGCACGCCGACCTGATCGCCGCACCGGAGGACCCGCGCCCCGCGGGCCCGCGCGTGCGCGCCGCGGCGCTGGCGGGCATGCCCGCCGCGCGCAAGCAGGACCTGCTGCGCCGCGCCGTCGAGCTGGGCAGGCGCGCGGCCATCCCCGACGACCAGCTCGCCGCGCTGCTGGTCGCCGCGCCGCCGGTCGGCGCCGAGTGGCCCGTCGCGCTGCTGGCCAGGGTCGCCGCCCGCCGCAGGCACCTCGGCGACCACGTCGCCGCCACCGCGATGCTCGCCCGCGCCCTGCGCGAGCCGGTGTCGCGGGCCAAGCGGGTGCGGCTGCTGGTCGAGCTGGCTTCCATCGAGGTCGTGACCAACCCGCACGCCGCCGACCGCAGGCTGCGCCAGGCCGTGCTGGACGCCGACCCGGGCAGCGGGCCCGCCGTGAGCGCCGCGGACCTGCTGCAGGTGCGCGGCGACGCGGCCACCGCCCGCCGGGTGATCGCCACCGCGTGTGCGCGCGGCACCGGGGACGCGGCACTGGCCGCGATCGGCTGGCTGGCGGAGAACGACTGCGTGCCGCACCCCGCCCCCCTCTTCCCGCACCCGGACGCCGGTCTTGCGCCGCAGCCGTCCGATGTGGCCCGTTCCGGGGTGGCCGCGTGGGCGCTGACGCTGCGCGGCGGGCACCTGGCGCAGGCCCGCGCGCTGGCGAGGGCCGCGCTGGCCGAGACGGCGCCGGGCCCACGCCCGTTCGGCCCGCGCGTGCACGCCTGCCGCGCGCTGCTGCACGCCGACGAGATCACCGACGCGGTCCTCGGCCTCGACGCGGTCATCGCCGAGGCGGGCCGCCGGGGCATCCCCGCCGCCGGGGCCGCCGCACTGGTGCAGCGCGCGTGGTGCGAGCACCGCAGGGGCAACGTCGCCCAAGCCCGCGAGGACCTGGCCGCGGCCACCGCGCGACTGCCCGTGAGCGCCTGGCACCCGCGCGCGGTGCCGCTGCTCGCCGCCCTGTCCGGGCTGCTGAGCCTGGCGGGCGGCGAGCTGGACGAGGCCGAGCGCGCCGTCACCGCGCCCCAGCCCGCGGGCGCCGACCAGGGCGCGGCCTGGGGGCTGCTGCTCTCGGCGCGCGGTGAGATCGCGCTGGCGGGCGGCGACCCGGCGACCGCCCTGCGGTGGGCGGAGGCGTGCGGCCGGGTGCTGACCGCGCGCGGCTGGCTGAACCCGGCGCTCTCGCCGTGGCGCTCGCTGGCCGCCGTCGGGCTCGCCGCGCGCGGCGAGCCCGACGCGGCCGACGTGCTGACCGCCGAGGCGCTCAACCGGGCCGCCCGGTGGGGCGCGCCGAGCGCACTGGCCCAAGCCGCGCACTGGGCCTCGCACGCCACCGAGGCCGGTGAGCTGAGCGGGGCGGGCCACGTGCTGTCCACAGCGGACCAGCGCATCGCCGTGCTCGCCGCGACCGGGCGCACCGCGGCGGAGATCTCCGGGCTGCTCGGGGTGCCGCCCGCGACGGTGCGGCGCAGGCTCGCCGCCATCCGCGGCGCCGTCGACCGGGAGCGCTGACCCGTGGGCGCCGCACCCCCGGGCGCCGATCGGCCCCCGGCGCGAACCGTTTCCGCACCCGCGCGCGTGTACCGGGGAGGGCGGCGCGACGCCGCCCGCTGGACTCCCGAGCGGGGGTGGTGACGGTGCTGGTCGAACGCGACGCCGCCCTGTCCGCCGCCCGCGCCGCGCTGGAGGCCGCCGCGGGCGGGCGCGGCGGCCTGCTGGTCATCACCGGCTCGCCGGGAGCGGGCCGCTCCGCGCTGCTCGGCGCGGTCGCCGAGCTGGCCGAGCGCGGGGACCGGACCGTGCGCGTGCTGCGCGCCGACGCGACGCAGGCCGAGCGCGACTTCGACTTCGGCGTCGTGCAGCAGCTGTTCCGCCCGCTCGTGGCCGCGGCGACCGACGCCGAGCGCGAGCGCTGGTTCTCCGGCGGGGCCGCCGCGCTGGTGCGCCCGCTGCTGGTGGACGCCCCTGGCCCCGCGGGCCTGGCACGTGCCGCCGACGCCGCGCTGCCGGGCCTGCACGCCCTCGTCGCCGCGCTCGCCGCCGACCGGCCGGTGCTGATCGCGGTGGACGATCTCCAGTGGACGGACCGGCCGTCGCTGCGTTGGCTCGCCTACCTGGCGCGCCGGGTGGCGGGCAGTCGGGTGCTGGTCGTCGCCACCGTCGCCGACGGCTACTCCGTCGCCGAGCCCGCGCTGGTCGAGGAGGTCACGACCTCGGCGGCGCACCTGGTGCCCGCGGCGGTGCTGACCCCGGCCGGAACGCACGCCGTGGTCGTGGCGAAGTACGCCGAGCCGCCCGAGCCCGCCTGCCCGGTGGACCCGGCGTTCTCGGCGGCGCTGCACGAGGTGACGGCGGGCAACCCGGCCGCGCTGATGTCGGTGCTGCACGGGCTGCGCGGGCGGGGCCTGGCCCTGGTGGCGGACGCGGCGGAGACCGTCCGCGCGGACAGCCACGGACTGCTGCTCGCCCGCAGGCTGTACTACTTGGACAACCAGCCCGCCGCCGTGATCGGTGTCGCCCGCGCGATCGTGGTGCTCGGCGAGGCCGCCGACCCCGAGCTGGTGACCGAGGTCGCCGGGCTCGACCTGCTGGACTACAAGCACGCGCTGCTCGCCCTCGACCGGCTCGGCCTGCTGGCCTCGGTCGAGCCGCCGCGGCTGGTGCGCGGCGGGGTGCGCGTCGCGGTCGAGACGAGCACCCCGGTGGAGGAGCGCGACCGGCTGCACCGCCAGGCCGCGCTCGCCCTGCACGACGCGGGCCGCTCCGCCGGGGAGGTCGCCGACCAGCTGCTCATGGTCACCAGCGGCTACCAGCACTGGGAGACCGACCAGCTCCGCTCGGCCGCGGAGGAGGCCGCGGCCGAGGGCGCTGCCGACCGGGCGGTGCGCTACCTGCGCCGAGCGCTGCTCGCGGGCCCGGCCGACGGCCCCGACCGGGCCCGGCTGCTGGTCGACCTCGCCGTGGCCGAGCGTGGCGTCGACCCGGTCGCGGCCATCGGGCACATCGCCCAGGCGCTGCCGGACCTGCCGACCGGCCCTGACCACGCGGGCGCGCTGCTCGCCGTGCCGTTCCCGCTGACCATGCGCAGCCCGTCGGTGTCGGCGCTGCTGCGCGCGGGCGCGAGCGGCCCCGACCCCGTGCTGGTCTCCGGGTACCCGGAGATGGTGCTGCGGCTGGAGGCACGCGGGCGTGCGCTGGACGACCACGACCCGGTCCCGCTCGCCGACGCCGTCGCCCGGCTGCGCGGCTTCGACGAGCAACCGCTGGACAGCGCGGGCGGCCGGGAGCTGCTGGCGGTGCTCGCGCACGCGGCTGCCGTCTCGGCGGGGCTGCCCGCCGCCGAGGTCGCCGGCCTCGGCCGCGCGCTGCTCGCGCGCGAGGAACCCGCCGTCACCCACGCGCACACGGCTTTCCCCGTCGTGGTGACGGCCGTGGTGGCCGCGGGCGCGGCGTCGACGGCCGAGCCGTGGCTGGAGCGCTGGGGACGCGCCGCGCAGCGCCACGACTCGGTGGGCCAGCGGGCGGTGGTCAACGCGGCGCGGGCGGTGGTCGCGGCCGGGACGGGCGCGATCGGCAAGGCACGGACGCTGGCCGCCAGCGCGCTGGACGTCGCGGGCAGCGTGTGGCCCGCCGCGGCCATCAGCGCGCGCATGGTCTTGGCGGGCATCGCGGTGCAGACCAACGACACCGACCTCGCCCACCGGGTGCTGCGCCACGACCTCGACGCCCCCGACCCGCGCGTCGCGCTGGCCTCGCTGACCGCGCGGGCGCTGCTCGACGTGGGGCGCGGCGACCACGTCGCCGCTCTGGACAAGTTCCTCGTCTGCGGCGACCGCGCCGTGCGCTACGGCTGGGCGAACCCGGCCGTCGTGGGCTGGCGCGTGCACGCGGCCGTGCTGCACAAGCGCCTCGGCGACGTCGACGCCGCGCTGGCCCTCGCCGAGCGCGAGCACGCCGCCGCGGTCGCGTGGGGCACTCCCGCGGTGGTGGGCCGCGCGTTGCGGCTGCGCGGCATGCTCGGCGAGGGGGACGAGGCGCTCAGCGCGCTGCGGGCCGCCGTCGAGTCGCTGCGCCGCGGCGAGGACAGGGTCGAACTCTCGCGCGCGCTGCTGCTCCTGGGCCGCGCCCTGGCTCGCGCGGGGGACCCCGAGTCGATCGTCGTGCTGGCCGAGTCCGACCGGCTGATCGCCGAGTGCGGCGCGTCCTGGGCGGCGGGAGACCGCGACGGGGAATGGGCGGGCCCGGTCCTGGTGATCGATTCCGGTGGAATCGCGGAACTGACGAAAGCCGAACAGAACGTGGTCGCGCTCGTGGTGCGCGGGTGGACGAATCAGCGGATCGCCGATTCACTCGGGATCACCCGCAGGGCGGTGGAGAAAAGCCTCACCGGCACCTACCGGAAACTCGGAGTTCCGAACCGCGCCGCGCTGGTCGAGCAGTGGAAGGCACTGGCTCCGGACGAGGACGACGCTGCCCGATGATGACCGAACCAACATCGGCGAGCCCGCAGGTCCGTACCGGCGCGTAGTGCTCCAGATGGCCTAGCCTGATGTCCGTGGGCTAGTCGAGTTGGTGACGCATCTCATCATAAACCCTGGTCAAAGCCCCTGTAACCATGCTGTGCCGCTGGTGTGCAGGTACCGAACCAGTGGTGTGGCCCACACCGCACCGGACCGAACCGCGATCTCCGACCACCACGGGATTAAGTCCGATCGCTTGAGGTTCTGTTGATTTGGGTGGGTTGCCGTGCATACGATGTAACAACCAGCATTTCCCTGATTCATCTGCTGGTAACCCCGGGGTTCTCCCCGTCGGGTCTTTGTCTCACCGCGGAGAGAGAGGTGTTGTTCCCATGACGCTCAGCATGGCGGACGCAACGGTCGAAGTGATGTCGGAAACGACTCCTCTCGCGCGGTCCGACGCTGGCCGCGGGGTATTCCGCTCGTTCTTCGAGCGCTCCGGGATGTGTGTGGCCCAGCTGGACCGCTCGCTGCGCATCGTCGAGGCCAACGCCGACTTCTTCCGTCAGTTCGGCCGCTCGCCCGCTGAGGTCTACGGCGTCGACTTCACCGACCTGCTGCACCCGAGCGTGCGTGACAAGCTCTCCGGTCAGCTCTCCCGGCTGGCCGAGAACCAGCGGCCCCGCTTCGCCGAGCGGGTGGTGGCGCTGCGCCCCGGCGACACCGCGCTCTCCGGTGAGCTGACCGGGTTCGCTGTGCACGGCGAGGCTGGTCCGGTCGAGTGTCTGATGGTGCTGATCCGTCCGGACAAGTCCGACCGCGGCGGCTGCCTGGCGACCGGCAGGCAGAAGCTGCTGACCGAGATGGACGCCCGCATCCTGGAGGGCGTTGCCGCGGGCGTGTCCACCGTGCAGCTCGCCGCCACTCTCTACCTCAGCCGCGGCGGCGTGGAGTACCACGTCACGACGCTGCTGCGGAAGCTCAAGGTCAAGAACCGCCCGGCGCTGGTGTCCAAGGCGTACTCGATGGGCATCTTCGGCGTCGGCTCGTGGCCTCCCCGGGTGCTCCCGGACTTCGTCAAGTAGGCCAACCGGCTCAGCCGGCGATCCGCCGCATGTTGGTTTGGTAGGGAAACTCCTAGTGCCCTGCTGTGAAGGCTAGATTTCCAACACGAACACACCTAATGTCACGCAAAGCCAACGGCGGGTGCCGGGGGTCACAGCCACAGGTGTTCGGCGGAGGTATCGCTGTGTTCTTGACGGTTACGGCCAATCCCAGCGTCGACCGCACGGTCGAGGTGGAGCGGCTGACCAGGGGGTCGTTGCACCGCGCGTCGGACGTCCTCGTCCACCCGGGCGGCAAGGGCATCAACGTCGCCAGAGCGCTGGTGCGCAACGGGTTCAAGGCCCGCGCGGTCGTCCCGGCAGGCGGCGCGGAAGGCGACCAGCTGATCGCCCTGCTCACCGAGTACAGCATCGACGTGGTGCGGGTGCCGGTCCTCGGCCCGGTCCGCTCCAACATCACCGTGGTCGAACCCGACGCCACGGTCACCAAGCTCAACGAGAAGGGCGCCCACCTGGGCGGACCGGAGATCGAGGCGCTGTGCGAGGCGATCCGCACGCACGTCGCCGACGTGACCTGGGTCGTCATCGCGGGAAGCCTGCCGCCGGGGGTGCACGACGGCTTCTACGCCGACCTCGTCGCCCAGATCCGCCCGACGAACGCCCGCATCGCCGTCGACACCAGCGGCCCAGCGCTGATCGCCGCCCTGAAGGCGGGACCGTCGCTGGTCAAGCCCAATGTGGACGAGCTGAGCGAGGCCGTCGGCAGGCCGCTGGGCACCCTCGGCGACGCCGTGGACGCCGCCCAGGAGCTGCGGCAGCGGGGTGCGGGCGCGGTGCTGGCCAGCCTCGGCGCCGACGGCGCCGTCCTGGTCTCGGCCGACGGCGTCTGGCACGCCGAGGCCAAGGCCGAGCCGAAGAGCACGGTCGGCGCGGGAGACGCGATGCTCGCGGGCTTCCTGTCCGCGGGCGGGGCCGGTCCCGCCGCGCTGGCCGCGGGCGTCGCCTGGGGGGCGGCGTCGGTGTCCCTGCCGGGCAGCACGATGCCCGGCCCCGAGGACGTGAGCGCACACCGGGTGGTGCTGCACCCGGACATCGACCGGACACGGCGCGTGCAGTCGTGACCGGCCAGCCCAGCGTGCCGGGGCCGCGGTCCGGAATGGACCCCGGGTCTCCCGGGCGACAGCCGTCGCGCTGCGACGGCAGTGTTCCCCCGAAAGTCCAACAGTGGCGGGAAGTAGTTCTATGACGACCAACGACAGCAGAGAAGCCCGCGGCGAGACCGCGGAAACCTCCAGGGGCCAGCGCATCCGGGTGGGTGTGCAGCGCTTCGGGGGGCACCTGGCCGGCATGGTGATGCCCAACATCGGCGCGTTCATCGCGTGGGGCCTCATCACCGCGATGTTCATCCCCACGGGGTGGATTCCCAACGAGGACATCGCCGAGCTAGTCGGCCCGATGATCACCTACCTGCTCCCGGTGCTGATCGGCTACACCGGCGGCCGGATCGTGCACGGGCAGCGCGGCGCCGTGGTCGGCGCCATCGCCACCATGGGTGTCGTGGTCGGCGCCGAGATCCCGATGTTCCTCGGCGCGATGCTGATGGGCCCGCTGGGCGGCTTCCTCATCAAGCTGTGGGACGAGAAGGTCGGCCACAAGGTCGCGCCCGGCTTCAAGATGCTGGTGGACAACTTCAGCGCGGGCATCATCGGCGGTGTGCTGGCCGTCGCGGGCCTGTTCTCCATCGGCCCGGTGGTCGAGGGCATCACCAAGGCGCTCGGCAACGGCGTGCAGTGGCTGGTCGACGCGCACCTGCTGCCGCTGGTGTCGGTCATCGTCGAGCCGGCGAAGGTGCTGT
>NZ_JBHSKF010000017.1:0-192916 GCF_042657845.1 Actinokineospora guangxiensis
AAGCCCCCCACCACCAAGCCCACCACCACGCGCCCCTCCAAGCCCACAACAGCACCCACGACACCCCCGCCCACCACGTCCAAGAAGCACCCCGTCCTGGACCTCACCCCCCTCTGCCACGGCGCACTACCCAAATGGCTCCGCTGGGACCTCCCCTGCTGACACAGGAACACAGGCACACGAACACGGCGCACGAGCACACGGGCACGGGCACGGGCACGGGCACAAAACCCCAGTCCGCAAGAACTTTCGCCCCCACCCGCTCCAACGCAACACCCTCCCGCCAACTGTCCGATGGGGTGGAGTTGATTCTGCGGGGAGAGAAGGGGCGCTGCGGAAACAACTCCACTCCATCGGACACACCCAGCACACTCGCGGAACCGCGAAGGGCACGCCCTCGGAACCACGAGGGCACGGACCTCATCAACCACCCCCCGAAACGCCTGGTTAAACTCCGCCCACATGGCGTTCGCAGAGACCGTGCTGTCCCACCTCCCGGAACCGGTCCAAGCCACCCTGGCCAAGCACCGCGAACTCCTCCGCTTCGCCACAGTCGGAGCCATCTGCTTCGTCGTCACCAACGCCGTCAACTACACCCTCAAACTCACCGTCCTCACCGCGAACCCCGTCACCGCCCTCGCCATCGCGGTCATCATCGCCACGATCGTGTCCTACGTGCTCAACCGCGAGTGGTCCTTCAGCACCAGAGGCGGCCGCGAACGCCCCCACGAAGCAGCCCTCTTCTTCCTGATCAGCGGCATCGGCGTGGCCATCAACTCCGCCCCCCTCGCAGCCTCCCGCTACCTCTTCCACCTCAAGGTCCCCGAGGTCTCCAGGTTCACCCAGGAGGTAGCCGACTTCGCCTCGGGAATCGTCCTCGGCACCCTGCTGGCCATGGTCTTCCGCTGGTGGGCGTTCAAGAAGTGGGTCTTCCCCCAGGCCGACGCCCGCGTGCGACGCCTGCGCACGGTCCCCGCCCCGGCGGACAAGGCGGCGTGACCGCCGCGAATCCGTAGACTGCGGCGGTGTCCGTAGTCGAATCGGTGCTCGCCATCATGCCCGCGCCGCTGCGCAAGGTGCTGCTCAAGCACCGCGAGCTGCTCAAGTTCGGGATCGTCGGCGCGACCACCTTCGTCATCGACAACGCCATCTGGTTCGTGCTGAAGTTCACGGTCCTGGAGGACAAGCCGATCACCGCGAAGGCGATCGCCGTCATCATCGCCACGATCGTGTCCTACGTGCTCAACCGCGAGTGGTCCTTCCGCACCAGAGGCGGCCGCGAACGCCACCACGAGGCGGCCCTGTTCTTCCTGATCAGCGGCTGCGGCGTCGGCATCAACCTGATCCCGCCCTACATCTCCCGCTACGTCCTCGACCTGGAGACCCCGCACGTCAGCCTGCTGGTCCAGGAGACCGCGGACTTCATCTCCGGCTCGATCATCGGCATGCTGCTGGCGACCGGTTTCCGGTTCTGGGGCTTCCGCAAGTGGGTCTTCCCCGACCAGCTCCGCGAGCAGAAGACCTACGACTAGCGCGGAATCTTCTCGGCGGGCCACCGCACGCCCGGGAAGTCGCCCGCCTTCGGCATGCGCAGGAACACCGAGAAGGTGGCCGGGCGCGCCGTGGACAGCTCCAGCCTGCCGCCGTCGGAGTCCACCAGCGCCCGCGCCAGGGCCAGGCCGAGCCCGGTCGAGCCCGCCCCCGACACGCCCCGGTCGAAGATGTGCGGCACCAGCTCGTCGGGCACCCCCAGCCCGCCGTCGGCGACCTCCACCACCACGGTCTCCCCGCTCAGCCGCGCGGTCAGCGTGACGGTGCCGCCGCCGTGGCGGTGCGCGTTGTCCAGCAGCACGCCGATGACCTCGCGCAGCCGCGCCGGGGTGGCCCGCACGACCAGGTTGGCCTGCAGCCGCAGCCGCAGCGAGCGCCCGTCCTGGCGCAGCGGCTTGCGCCACTCCTCGGCGATGGCGGTCAGCTCCCTGGCCAGGTCCACCACCTCGGCGCCGCCGGAGCGGGCGACCCGGGCCGCGGCCAGCAGCTCGTCGAGCACCTCGGCGAGCCGGTCGGCCTGGGCAAGGCCCGCGCGGGCCTCGGCCGCGGTCTCCTCGTCCGACATCGTGGCCAGCGTCTCCAGCCGCAGTTGCAGGGCGGTGAGCCTGCTGCGCAGCTGGTGGGAGACGTCGCCGACGAGGTCGCGCTCGCGCTGGATGAGCAGGCCCAGAGCGGTGGCCGAGGCGTCCAGGGCCTCGGCGACGGAGTCCAGCTCGGCGAGGTCGTAGCGGGTGCTGTCGAGGCGGAAGTCGCCCGCGCCGAGCCTGCTCGCCCGGTCGGCGACGTGGCGCAGCGGCCGTGCGATGCGCTTGGCGGTGACCGTCGCCACGGCCGCGCCGATCCCGATGGTGATGATGATGACCAGCGCCACGAGCAGCGCGACCTGCGTCTGCTGGGTGCGCATCTGCCCGTCGGGGACCATCACCCGCACCGTGCCGCGCTGCACCATCGGCACGGACTCCTCGACGGTGTCACCCTCGATCTCCGGCCCGAGCACCCGGGTGCCCTCACTGGGCAGCATGACCTCCAGCCGCCCGCCCGGCGGGATGACCACGGCCACCTTGCGCAGGTCGACCGGGCGGCGGTTGGCGATCTCCTCGTCCAGCACCGCCGCCATCTGCTGGGCGCGGGTGGCCAGGTCGGCGCGGGTGATCTGCTCGACGATCTGCAGCGCGGTGTAGCCGAGCGGAATGCCCAGGGAGCACGCGGTGACCAGCACCGCGAGCATGATCGCCATCAGGATGCGGCGGCGCACGTCAGTCCGCGTTGAACCGGAAGCCGACGCCGCGCACGGTGGAGATGCGCCGCTCCGCGGCGCGCGGGCCGACGTCGCCGAGCTTGCGGCGCAGCCACGACATGTGCATGTCGAGGGTCTTGCTGCCCTTCAGCTCGGGGTCGCTCCACACCTCGGACAGGATCTCCTCGCGGGTCACCACCTGCCCGGCGCGCTGGATGAGCACGCGCAGCAGCTCGAACTCCTTGTTCGCCAGGTTGATCTCCGCGCCGTCGACGGTGACGACGCGGCCGGCGAGGTCCATGCGCACGCCGTTGACGTCGATGGCGCCCGGGGCCTGGCGGCGCAGCAGCGCGCGGATGCGGGCCAGCAGCTCGGCCAGGCGGAACGGCTTGGCGACGTAGTCGTCGGCGCCCGCGTCCAGGCCGACGACGAAGTCCACCTCGTCGGCGCGGGCGGTCAGCATCAGCACCGGGATGGTGCGGCCCGCCGCGCGCAGCCGCCTACACACGTCGAGCCCGTCGAGGCCGGGCAGGCCGAGGTCGAGCACCAGCAGGTCGGAGCCGCCCGCGGTGGCCACGTCCAGGGCCCGGTGGCCGTCGCCGACGACCACGACCTCATAGCCCTCCCGGTGCAGCGCCCGGGAGAGCGGTTCGGCGATGGCCGTGTCGTCCTCGGCCAGAAGCACCACGCTCACGGTGCACAGCGTAGGCGTGACACGATCGCGAGCGTGTCAAGCGACCTCGACTTCGCCCTCCGCCTCGCCGACCTGGCCGACGGGATCACCTCGGCGCGCTTCCGGGCGCGCGACCTCGTGGTGACCAGCAAGCCCGACCGCACCCCGGTCACCGACGCCGACACCGCCGTCGAGGACGCGGTCAGGGCCATGATCGCCGAGGAGCGCCCCGGGGACGCGGTGGCGGGCGAGGAGCGCGGCGGCCAGGTCCGCGCGGGCCGCACCTGGGTGCTGGACCCGATCGACGGCACCAAGAACTTCCTGCGCGGTGTACCCGCCTGGGCGACGCTGATCGCGCTGGTCGAGGGCGGCGCGCCGGTGGTCGGCGTGGTCAGCGCGCCCGCGCTGGGCAGGCGCTGGCACGCCGCGCGCGGCGAGGGCGCGTGGCTGAGCGCGGGCGGCGACCCGCTGCGCCTGTCGGTCTCGGGGGTCGCCGCGCTGTCGGACGCGTACCTGTCGACCACGCACCTGGGCACGTGGACGGAGTTCCACTCGCGGGAGAAGTACCTGGATCTGGTGGACGCCTGCTGGGAGAACCGGGCGTTCGGCGACTTCTGGTCGCACTGCCTGGTGGCCGAGGGCGCGATCGACGTCGCCGCCGAGGCCATCGTGAACCCGTGGGACGTGGCCGCGGTGCAGGTGCTGGTGCAGGAGGCTGGCGGGCGCTTCACCGACCTGGCGGGCGCGGCCCGCTTCGACGGCGGCTCGGCGGTGTCCACCAACGGCCTGCTGCACGACGCCGTGCTGGACGTCCTGCGCCGCTGAGCCCTACTTGGCCGAGGCGGGCAGCACGCCGACGGCGCCCCGCACGACCTGCGACCACACCAGCCTGCCGAACAGGTAGTGGCAGGCGACCTGCTCGTTGCTGAAGCGCGCCCAGTCGTAGCGGTTGCCCTGCTCGCGCCAGAACACCTCCCAGGCGTCGCCCGCCGGGTCGCGCAGCAGGCACCAGGTGTTGTCCACCTCGGCCCCGATGGAGACGACCTGGTCGGGGACGCCGACCGCGCGCAGCCACTCGGCGATGGAATCGGCGTTCACCGCTCGTCCTCCGTGATCTCGACCAGGTACCCCAGCGCCACCAGTTCGACGGCCGACCGGGTAGTGCGCAGCCGGATGCCCCCGCCGCGCTGGGCGAACCAGGGCGCCGACGCCGTCCGCCACGCGGGCAGCGGCCGCACGACGGTGTAGCGGCGCAGCGGCGCGTCGAGCTGGGCGGGCGGCAGCGACCGGGCGGCGAACGGCGTGGCGTCCTCGGCGAACACCCGCCCCTCCGGCGTGCCCACGCGGTCCAGCGGGGTGCCCGGCTCCAGCACGACCGGCTCGCCGTCGGCGCAGCCGCCCTCGGGGTACTGCTCGCCGGGCGGCCACGCGTACTCGGCCCGGCCGCGCCCGTCGGCGGGCCGGACGAGGAAGCGCCGCTCCCAGTCGCGCTCGTGCATGCCGCCCAGCGGGTCGTACACCTCGGCGATGCGGGCGGTCGAGCCGCCTTCGGTGCGGGTGACGGGGGCCGGCGTGGTCGCGTCGACCAGGCGGGCGTCGGGATGGTCGTCGGGCGGGAACCGCAGTCCGGCGGCGTAGTCCACCTCGGCCTGCGGCGCGGGCAGCTGCAGGTGCGGCTCGTCGACGACCTGCGGCAGGTGCCCGATCGGGAACAGGTGCAGCAGGAACAGCGACAGCTGGTCGCGGTGCGCGTCCCCGATGGCCGCCCCCGCGAACACCCCCGGCAGCCGGGCGAGCCCGCTGCGCTCGGCGGGCGGCGCGGCGGGCGCGCCGAAGGGCTTGCTCCCGCTCGCCCCGCCGAGGAACGCGCCTGGCGGGACGACCAGCGGAACGGCCGCGAACCCGGCGGCGGGCGTCGGCTCGCTGTCGTCGGAATCGAACGGGTCGAACGGGGAGGCGTCGTCGGGCTCGCCGATCCGGTGCTCCCCGGTGCCGTCGGCCCGCCCGCTCTGGCCCCGCTGGTCCTGCGCACGCTGGTCCTGGCCGCGCTGGTCCTGGCCGCGCTGGTCCTGGCCGCGCTGGTCCTGGCCGCGCTGGTCGTGGGCACGGCTGTCGCCCTGCTGGGGAAGGTCGGCGCGCATCGGCGCGCCCGAGTGCGCGCGGGGACCGGGCAGCGCGGGTCCCCCCGCACCGCCCACGACTCCCGCGACGGCCCCCGCCGCGCCGGCCGCGCCCGGTGCCGCCGCCACCGGCGCGGCCCCGCCACCGGGCTGCGCGCTCGCGGCGGGCGCGTCCAGCACCGCGGCCGAGGCCGCCTGCACCGTCTCCACCACCGGCATCCCGGCGGGCGGGGTCGGCAGGTCCATCGCCCACTCGTCCGCGGGCCCTGGCCGCACGGCGGACTCGACGGCCCCGCCGCCCGCCACCTCGCGCCCGCCGCCCGCGTCCTGTCCCACGACCGTGTCCGCCACCCCACCGCCCGCGGTGTCGCCGACCCGGTCGGCCGCGCCGCCCACCCCGTCCGCGACGGCGCCGACCAGCTCCCCGGCCCCCCGCACCGCGCCACCCACGGAGTCAGCCACTCCCCCGACCAGCTCCCCGGCCCCCTGAACCACGCCTCCCGCCACGTCGGTCACTCCGCCCACCAGCCCCCCGGTCTCCCGAACCACACCGCCCACCACGTCGCCGATCCCCGACACCGCACCCTCGACGGCTCCGCTCACCCCGCCGACCGCTCCCTGCACCGCGCCCAGCACCCCACCAGCGCCTCCCTCCCGGCCGCCACCCGTCCCACCTACGGCCTGCTCAACCACCGCACTCACCCCGCCAACCGCGCCCTGCACCGCACCCGTCACCCCGCCCAACAACCCACCGGAGCCTGTCCCGCCCGGCAACCCACCTGAGCTTGTCCCGCCAACCGCCTGCTGCACCTCCCCGCTGACCGCCCCCGACACCCCGCCCAGCAACCCGCCGGAGCCCTGCCCACCCGTTCCGCCGACGGCCTGCTCCACCACCCCGCTCACCCCGCTGACCGCACCCTGCACCGCACCCGTCACCCCGCCCAGCAGCCCACCGGAGCCCTGCCCCTGACCGTCCCCGCTCCCCACGGCGGCCACCCCCGGCACCGCCGTGGTCACCCCGCCGAGCGGCCCGTCCGCACGCTCCCCCGACGGTCCCGCGGCCACCTCCCCGACCGTGCTCCGCACGGTCGTGGTCACCCCGCTGATCAGCCCGCCCGCGACGCCGCCCCGGGACGGCGCCTCGACCGGGCGCGCACCGGGGTTGGCCTGCGCCACCTGGCGCGTCGAGGTCACGTCGGGCCCGCCCGGCGCCACCGCGCCCACCAGCGTGTCCGTCACCGCCGCCAGGTTCGCCGCCGTGGCCCTGACCCCGGTGTCGACCCCCAGCAGCGCCGCCGGGGTGCCGACGGCCCGCGCCGCCTCGGTGTTCTTGCTCAGGTCGACCAGCTGCCGGACGATCTCCACCTTCGCCGCGCCGACCTGCTCGGCCGCGTGCTCCAGCCGGTCGGCCGCCGCGAGGCAGCCGCGCGCGGTCACCGTCAGGTGTCCGCTGTCCGCGCCGACGTATCCCGTCCAGTGCGCCCTGGCCGCGTCGGCCGCCTCGCCGCTGAACGCCCCGAACGCGGAGCTGGCGGTGGTGTCGGCGTCGCCGGTCAGGGTGGTCATGCGGGTGGCGGCCTCGCGCCAGGCGGCAGCGGCGGCGCGCATGGCGTCCTCGTCGGCCTCCGGCCAGCGCACGCCCGTCGCCGCGGCGAGGGGGGCCAGCTCGGGGGGCAGCTCAATGCCCATCGGTGCCCCCCAGCGCGGCGGTGGTGTCGGCCTCGGTGGCGGCGTAGCGCGCCGCGGTGTCGGTCAGGCGGTCGCCGACCTCGCCGAGCCTGCCGGGCAGTGCGCCCAGGTCGCCGAGGGTGGCCTCGGCGCCGGGGGTGTGGGCGGCGGCGAAGCTCGCGCCGACGGCGTCCGCGCCCCAGCACGTGCCGAGGGAGGACAGGCGGTCGGCCAGGTCGCGGTGGATGGCCGAGGCGCGCTCGGCCAGGTCGCCGAACTCGCCCGCGCGGGCGGCCAGCGCGCCCGGGTCGACCTCGAAGCCGGTCACCGCGCGCCCCCGTCCCGGTCGGACTCCAGCCAGGTGGCCCGCTCGAAGTCGAACTCCTCGACCGGCGGGGCCACCTCGGCGGCGCTCAGGTCGGCCAGGCCGCAGCGCAGCGCGGCCGGGTCCGTCCCTGCGGGCAGCACGGGGGCCATGACCTCGTCGGCGGCGCGGGCGGCGCGGGCGCTCGCCTCGGCGACCGTGCCCACCACGACCTGGGCGAGCGCGCCCGGCGGGTGGGTGCGGTAGGCGTCGTCGCGGATGTCGAGCGCGACGAGCGCGCCGTGCGCGGACACCGTCGCGGTGACGGTGCCGCACGGGCTGGCGGCCGCGCACGCGACGGCGCTCAGCGCGCGCTGCACCTCGGCGAGCTGGTCGCGGCTGCGCCGGTGATCCGCGAGCAGCTCATCGACCAGGGCCCGGTGATCGGCACCCATCGCCACCTCCGCGGATACACCCGGACAGACTCCGGTCGACCGTTGGACGGGGGCACCGGCGCCTCGGTTCCCGCCAGATTCAGTCGGCTTGCGGGGTCCAGGTCAGGGCGGTCATCGCGGTGTGGGTCATGACCCGGATGCCGGTCAGCAGGGCCCGCTCGTCCAGCTGGAAGGTCGGCTGGTGCAGGTCGCGCATGGGGCCTTCGCCGTCCCAGACGCCCAGGCGCATGAAGCTGCCCGGCACGTGCTCCATGTACCAGCCGAAGTCCTCGCCGCCGCTGGACTGCTTGGTGCCCGCCAGCGCGTCCTCGCCGAGCGCTGTCCCGATCGCCGAGCGCAGCATCTGGGTGCTCTCCCGCTCGTTGATCACCGGCGGCACGCCGCGGCGGTGCTGCAGCTCGAAGCCGACGCCGGTGGGCGCGAGCAGCGCCTGGACCAGCCCGGAGACCAGCGGCTCCAGCCCGATCCACACGTCGTGGTCGCCGGTGCGCAGGGTGCCGCGCAGCACGCCCTCCTGCGGGACGGCGTTGGGCGCCTCGCCCGCGTGCACCGCGCCCCACACCAGCACGGTGCCCGAGCGCGGGTCGACCCGGCGCGAGAGCAGCGCGGGCAGGCCGGTGATGACGCTGCCGAGCGCGTGCACCAGGTCGGCGGTGAGGTGCGGGCGGGAGGTGTGCCCGCCCGGGGAGGTCAGGCGCAGTTCGAGCAGGTCGGTGGCCGAGGTGATGGCCCCGACCCGGGTGCCGACCCGGCCGACCTCGACCCGCGGGTCGCAGTGCAGCCCGAAGATCCGGTCGACGCTGTCGAGCCCGCCCGCGTCGATGACCTCCAGCGCGCCGCCGGGCATGACCTCCTCGGCGGGCTGGAAGATCAGCCGGATGCGGCCGGGCAGCGGCGGCCCCGAGGCCAGCGCGATGCCGGTGGCCAGCAGGATCGCGGTGTGCGCGTCGTGACCGCAGGTGTGCGCGGCCCCGGGGGCGGTGGAGGCGTAGGGCAGGCCGGTGTCCTCGGTCATCGGCAGCGCGTCGAGGTCGGCGCGCAGCGCGACGCAGCGCTCGCCCTCGCCGATGTCGCAGATCAGGCCGGTGCCGCCGGGCAGGATCTCCGGGTCCAGGCCGTAGGACTTGAGCAGCCCCGCGACCAGCTCGGTCGTGGCGAACTCGCGGCGCGACAGCTCCGGGTGGGCGTGGATGTGGCGGAACCAGGCCAGCACGTCGCCGGTGTTGGCCGCCAGCCAGTCGTCCAGCCAGGCGGGCCCGCGTCCCGCTCCGAGGTCATCCACACTGGGCATACTGACGCCGGTGGGGGTGATCAGCACGGCGGGATCGGCTCCTCTGCCCCCGCGCTGACCCCTGCCGGGGTCCGCGGGCATGTCGGGCCGCGATTCCAACACAGTCACGCGACCCCTCCACTGACCTGCTCGAATGCGCTTCCGATGCTCATTTGCGGTCAATAGTGCACCATGCGGTGCTGACGTCGCCGCCCGTGACCGTGCTCGGCTGGACGGGCGGCACGGTGGAAGCGGTGAGCGGCGGGCGCGCTTCGCCCCGACTGGTCTAATGATCAAGACGATCGGCCGGGACGGGGCGACGAGCGCCTACTTCTTCGCCTTCTTGTGGCGGACCCGGTTCCCGTAGACCACGATGCCGAGCAGCGCGATCGCCACGACGGCGATGACCACCTTCTGCTTGCTGTCGGCCGAGTCCTGCTCGGTCGGCGGGTTCAGCGTCGGCCCGGAGGGCGCGGTCGTCTGCGCCACCGCCTCCGTCGCCACGGGTCCGAGCGCGACCGCGCCGAGCACGGCCACCGCGACGAGCATTCCGGTCAGCAGCCGGGACACGCGACCTCCAGGGCGTCAGTGATCACCACCAGCGTAGCCGCACCGCCCCCCTCCACGCAGATACGCCAACCGGGTCACGGGCGATCACCACGGGCGGCACCACGCCGAAAACGTGCTGCGCCAGCTCACCCACCTCTACGCTCCGCTCATCCTGATGCACTCGCAAAGCAAGCGATACAGCATGCGCAGCACCGACCCGTTGGCGACCGCGGCGGCGGGTCACTGCCCGCCGTGCCACGTCCTGACCGACAGCCCGCTCGCCCCCTCCGCCCGTTCGCCTCGCCGAGTGAGGTGGGCTCGGAGACCATCGCGTCGTCGGCGGACTTGACGTTGGTCGCCGATGTGGCACCGATCGTGCCCGGATGCGCACTGCTGGTGGCGAACCGCCACGTCGAGTCGCGCGCGCAGCTGTCCGATTCGGCGCAGCGGGAGTACCGGGAGAGATCGAGAGCTGGTCGATCGCGACCATGTCGGCCAAGTACGGCCCGACGGTCGCCTTGGAGCACGGCTCGGCCGGTGGGGGCGGCGGGTGGTGGCGCCGATGAGCGGGAACCCGGAGTGGGACTGGCGCGCCTACTCCGCCGACACACTCAAGGACGAGTCGCTGCGGCGCACCCAGGAGCTGCGCCTGCTCCTGAGCGACGCCGTGGCGGGCTCGCGGGACGGGATGCCGCTGTCGACCCCGGACTGATCACCCCTCGAACAGCCGGAGGATCTCCTGCGCGGCCAACGTCGCGGTCAGCTCGCCGTCGCGGACCCGCCGTTCCAGTTCCGGCACCTGCGAGCGCACGGCCGGGTGTTCGCGCAGCTGGGTGAGCAGGGTGTCGTGGACCATCGCCCAGGTCCAGTCGACCTGCTGGCGCCGGCGCTTCTCCGCCAGTTCGCCGGAGGCCGAGAGCGCCTTGTGGTGCTGCTCGATCTGCTCCCACAGGGTGTCCAGGCCCAGGTTCTCCGCGCCGCTGCAGGTCAGCACCGGCGGCTGCCAGGTGGCCTCCGGGTTGCGCATGAGGCGCAGGGCCGAGGCCAGTTCGCGGGCGGCGCGCTGGGCTTCGCGGGTGTGGTCGCCGTCGGCCTTGTTGACGGCGATGACGTCGGCGAGTTCCAGGACGCCCTTCTTGATGCCCTGGAGCTGGTCGCCCGTGCGGGCCAGGGTCAGGAACAGGAAGCAGTCGACCATGTTGGCCACGGTCGTCTCCGACTGCCCGACGCCGACGGTCTCCACCAGGACGGTGTCGTAGCCCGCCGCCTCCATCAGCACGATGGTCTCCCGGGTCGCCTTGGCGACGCCGCCGAGGGTGCCGGAGGTGGGCGACGGGCGGATGAACGCCGCCGGGTCGACCGAGAGCCGCGCCATGCGGGTCTTGTCGCCGAGGATCGAGCCGCCGGTCCTGGTCGAGGACGGGTCGACGGCCAGCACGGCCACCCGCCTGCCCGCCCCGATCAGGTTCATGCCCAGGGTGTCGATGAACGTCGACTTGCCCACGCCGGGGACGCCGGTGATGCCGACGCGGTGCGCGCCGCCCGCGTGCGGCAGCAGCTCGACCAGCAGTTCCTGGGCGAGGGCGCGGTGGTCGGCGCGGCGGGACTCGACCAGGGTGATGGCGCGCGAGAGCAGCCCCCGGTCACCCGCCAGCACGCCCTTGGCGTACTCGCCGACGTCCACGGTCCTACCCAAGCGAGTGCCCGTGCTGCTCCGCGAGCTTGCCGAGCAGCTCGGCGGCGGCGTCGGCGATGACGGTGCCGGGCGGGAAGATCGCCGCGGCGCCCGCGGCCCGCAGCTCGTCGTAGTCCTGCGGCGGGATGACGCCGCCGACGACGATCATGATGTCCTCGCGGCCCAGCTCCGCCAGCTCGCCGCGCAGCGCGGGCACCAGCGTCAGGTGCCCGGCGGCCAGCGAGTTGACCCCGACGATGTGCACGTCGGCCTCGACGGCCTGGCGGGCGACCTCGGCGGGGGTGGAGAACAGCGGGCCCACGTCGACGTCGAAGCCGAGGTCGGCGAAGGCGGTGGCGATGACCTTCTGGCCGCGGTCGTGCCCGTCCTGGCCCATCTTGGCCACCAGGATGCGCGGGCGGCGGCCCTCGGCCTCGGCGAAGGCGTCCACGACCGCCCGCGCGGAGTCCACACCGGACGATTGGCCGACCTCATCGCGGTACACACCGGAGATCGTACGGATCTGCGCGGAGTGCCTGCCCCACACCTTGCCGAGGGCGTCGGAGATCTCCCCGACGGTCGCCTTGGCGCGCGCGGCGCTGATGGCCAGCTCCAGCAGGTTGCCGTCGGCGTCGGCGGCCCTGGTCAGCGCGTCCAGCGCCGACTGGACGTCCTCGGCGGAGCGCTCCTCGCGCAGCCGCCGCAGCTTCTCGATCTGCTGGGCCCGCACACCGGCGTTGTCGACCTTGAGGACGTCGATCTGCTCGTCCTCGGTGAGCCGGTACTTGTTGATGCCGATGACCGGCTGGCGCCCGGAGTCGATGCGCGCCTGGGTGCGCGCGGCGGCCTCCTCGATGCGCAGCTTGGGGATGCCCGCGTCGATCGCCTGCGCCATGCCGCCCGCGGCCTCGACCTCGGTGATGTGACCCCACGCCTTGGCCGCGAGGTCGGCGGTCAGCCGCTCCACGAACGCGCTGCCGCCCCACGGGTCGATCACCCGCGTCGTGCCGGACTCCTGCTGCAACAACAGTTGCGTGTTGCGGGCGATGCGCGCGGAGAAGTCCGTCGGCAGCGCCAGCGCCTCGTCGAGGGCGTTGGTGTGCAGCGACTGCGTGTGCCCCTGGGTGGCGGCCATCGCCTCCACGCAGGTGCGCACGACGTTGTTGTAGACGTCTTGGGCGGTCAGCGACCAGCCCGAGGTCTGGCAGTGCGTGCGCAGCGACAGCGACTTCGCCGACTTCGGCTCGAAGCCCTTGACCAGCTTGGACCACAGCAGCCGGGCCGCGCGCATCTTCGCGACCTCCATGAAGAAGTTCATGCCGATCGCCCAGAAGAACGACAGCCGCGGCGCGAACGTGTCCACGTCCAGCCCGGCGCCCCGGCCCGCCCGGATGTACTCGACGCCGTCGGCCAGCGTGTAGGCCAGCTCCAGGTCGGCGGTCGCCCCGGCCTCCTGCATGTGGTAGCCGGAGATGGAGATCGAGTTGTACTTGGGCATGTTCGCCGAGGTGTAGGCGAAGATGTCGGAGATGATCCGCATCGACGGCCGCGGCGGGTAGATGTAGGTGTTGCGGACCATGAACTCCTTGAGGATGTCGTTCTGGATGGTCCCGGCCAGCTTGTCCGGGCTCACCCCCTGCTCCTCGGCGGCCACGACGTAGAGCGCCAGCACCGGCAGCACCGCGCCGTTCATGGTCATCGACACGCTCATCTTGTCCAGCGGGATGCCGTCGAAGAGCGTGCGCATGTCGTAGATGGAGTCGATGGCCACGCCCGCCATGCCGACGTCACCGGCCACCCGGGGGTGGTCGGAGTCGTAGCCGCGGTGGGTGGCCAGGTCGAAGGCGACCGACAGTCCCTTCTGGCCCGCGGCGAGGTTGCGGCGGTAGAAGGCGTTGGACTCCTCGGCGGTGGAGAACCCGGCGTACTGGCGGATGGTCCACGGCTGGTTGACGTACATCGTCGGGTACGGGCCGCGCAGGAACGGCGCGATGCCCGGGTAGGTGCCCAGGAAGTCCAGGCCCGCGGTGTCCTCGGCGGTGTAGACGGGCTTGACCGCGATGCCCTCGGGCGTCTCCCAGGCCAGCGCGTCCGCGCCCTTGCCGGTCGCCTCGTGCAGCGCCGCGGTCCACTCGGCCTGTCCGGCCGGGCTGGGCTCGCCCAGCTCCACGGCGCCGAAGTCGGGGATGGTGCTCATGCCGGGACTCCCAGGTCGTCGTGGGTCTGGCGCAGGACGCCGAGAGCGTCGCAGCCCACGTGCACGAATCCGTCGACGGCGTAGGCGTCGGACGGCTTGCCCGCCAGCAGCACCTTGGCCGCGCCCGCGGCCCGCAGCGCGGCGATGGCGTCCGCGGCGTCAGCGGCGTAGGTCCGGTCGGAGGCGCACAGGCAGGCGATCGCCGCGCCGCTGGCGGCGAAGCGCTCGGCGGCGGTGGCGGCGTCGGCGGCCCCGGCGTCGGGGGTCTGGAAGCCGCCCGCCTGGAACAGGTTCGCCGCGAAGGTCGCGCGCGCGGTGTGCGCGGCGACCGGGCCGAGGGTGGCGAGGAAGACCGTCGGCCGCGCGCCGGATTCGGCCAGGGCGCGGTCGGCGCGGTCGCGCAGGGCCTCGAAGTCCTGGCCGTAGCGCACCACCGGCAGGCCGCCGGTCGGCGCGGGCGGCGCGGCCGGGCGCTCGACCGGCTTCTCGCCCAGGTTGGGGAACTCGCTGATGCCGGTGAGGGCGTCGCGGCGGTGGGCGAGGTTGTCGCGGCGGCGCTCCCAGGTCTCGGCGAGCCGCTCGGCGACGAGACCGGAGTCCAGCGCGGCGACGACGCCGCCCGCGCGCTCGATCTCGGTGAACCACGCCCACGCGGCGCGCGCGAGGTCGTCGGTGAGCTTCTCCACGTACCAGGAGCCGCCCGCCGGGTCGATGACGCCCGCCAGCCGCGACTCGTCGAGCAGCACCGCCTGGGTGTTGCGGGCGATGCGGCGGGAGAAGGCGTCGGGCAGGCCGATCGCGGCGTCGAAGGGCAGCACGGTGACCGCGTCCGCGCCGCCGACGCCCGCGCCGAAGCAGCCGAGCGTGGCGCGCAGCATGTTGACCCACGGGTCGCGCTTGCTGAGCATCGCGGTCGCGGTGACGGCGTGCTGGCGCTGGGCGGCGGTGAACCCGCTGACCTCGGCCACCCGTGCCCACAGCCTGCGCGCGGCGCGCAGCTTGGCGATGGTGAGGAACTGGTCGGCGGTGGCGGCGAAGCGGAACTCCAGCTGCTGGGCGGCCCGCTCGGCGCTCAGTCCGGCCCCGGTGAGCGCGCGCAGGTAGGCCACCCCCGCGGCGATGGCCGCGCCCAGCTCCTGGGCGTCGGAGCCGCCCGCGTCGTGGAAGGGCAGTCCGTCGACGGTGATCACGCGCAGGTTCGGGAATCCCGCGGCGTCCGCGGCGAGCGCGGCGGCGGCGCGCAGGTCCGGCGCGGTGCCGGTGCGGGCCTGGTGGCCGATCGGGTCGGCGCCCAGGCTGCCGCGGGTCTCGGCGGCGGGCACGCCCTTGTCGGCGTGCACGCGCAGCAGCTCGGCGGCGGCGTCGGCGAACTCCGGTCCCGCGTCGAGGGTGACCGGGGCGAGGTCGAGGTAGACGTCGGCGAGCACGTCGCCGAGGCGGCCGATCGGGATGCCGGACTCGCCCGCGACCAGCCACAGCGAGCTGACGCCGTGTTCGAGGTCGGCCAGCAGCGTCGCGGGGGTGGTGCCCGGGTCGGCGTGGCGCTGGCGCACGTCCCACCCGGTGGCGATGTGGCCGTCGGGGCGCGCGCCTCTGGTGTGCGGCGGCAGGCCGGGCATCCCGGCGGTCGCGCCGTCGGCGTCCTCGGCGGTGTAGAGGGGGGCGATGTCGATGCCGTCGTAGGTGCGTGTGGTGAGCAGTGATTCCACGGGTACGTCGTCCGGCACGTCGCCGGTCTTGCGCAACACGCCCGCGACCAGCTCGCGCCACTGGGCGCGGGTCGCCTCCGGGTGCTCGCCCGCGAGCACCAGGCCATCCGATGTCATGCGCGGCATGCTACGGATCCTCCTCGGGCGAAGTCTGTGAAACGTCCGGATTGATGATCCCGGCCGGACGGCCCGGTTCGGCCGTTGTGTGGGCTTTCCCACCGGCCCGCGCTCCCATCAGGGATGATGGCGCCCGTGTCGACCAGTGCAGCCGGGCAGCGCCTCATCGGAGGCCGGTACCGGCTGCGCGGGGTCATCGGCCAGGGGGCCATGGGAGTGGTCTGGTCGGCCTACGACGAGCATCTGCGCCGCCCAGTGGCGGTCAAGGAGGTGCGCCGCCAGCCCGGGGTGTCCGACGCCGAGGCCGCCGAGCTGCGCGAGCGCACGCTGCGCGAGGCCCGCGCGATCGCGGTGCTGGCCCACCCCAACGTGGTGACCCTGCACGACGTGGTCAGCGAGGGCGACGAGCCGTTCGTGGTCATGGAGTACGTGGTGTCGCTGAGCCTGGCCCAGGTGCTGCGGCTCAACGGCCCGTGCACCGACGCCCAGGCCGCGGTGCTGGGCGGTGCGGTGGCCTCCGGGCTGCTGGCCGCGCACGCCGCCGGGATCACCCACCGCGACGTGAAGCCGGGCAACGTCCTGGTCGGCACCGACGGCATGAGCGGGACGGTCAAGCTGACCGACTTCGGCATCGCGCGCAACGTCTCCGAGCGCACGCTGACCCGCAGCGGGATCATGCTCGGCTCACCCGCCTACATCGCCCCCGAGGTCGTCTCCGGCGAGGCCGTCACCCCCGCCGCCGACCTGTGGGGCCTGGGCGCGACGCTGTTCGCCGCGGTCGAGGGCCGCGCCCCCTACGACCCGGACGCGCCGGTGCTGGAGACCCTGCACCGGGTCGTCGACGGCGACGTGCCGCTGCCCGAGCACGACGGCCCGCTGCGCGAGGTCATCACCGGCCTGATGGTGAAGGACCCCGCCGCGCGGATGCCGCTGCAGCAGGTCAGGGCGCTGCTGCACCCGATGCAGCCCGCGCCGGGGATCTCCGTGTTCGCCGACATCCGCACCTCGGCCGCCGACGCCGAGACCGTCATCACCCGACCTGCCGGGCCCCCCGCCGAGACCGGTGCGCCCACCGGGAGCCCCGAGGACAGTCCCGATCCGGGGCCCGCCGAGGAACCGGCGGAGACCCCGGCGCCCGCCCGGCCGGAGTCACCTGGCGAGCTGAGCGTGCCGCTGGCCGCCGCGCCCGGCCCGCTGCCGTTCGACCCGCCCGCCGTCCGCTCCCGGGGCGCGGTCGCCGCCGCGGTGCTGACCCTGGTCGCGGCCGTGGTGTTCGGCGGCGCGGCGGCGGGCGGGTTCGCGCTGGCCAGGACGGTCGGCGGCGAGCCCGTGCTGCCCGCGACGACCACGACGACCGCCCCGCCCCCGCCGGAGACCCCGGTGACGCGCCTGGTGCCGCGCGGCGCGGACGCCGCCACGCTGGCGGGCGAGCAGGGCGGCGGGTTCTCCGTGCCGGTGCCCGAGGACTGGGTCAAGTTCGTGGAGCAGCGCTCGGCCGAGACCCTGCCCGACAGCACCCGCGTGCACTGGGTCGCCCCGACCGGCACCGCCGACCTCGTGGTCGAGCGCTTCCCCGGGTACCTGCGCGGGCACAAGGTGCCCGAGTACGAGGCGGCGCTGCGCGGCCGGGCCCCCGAGTACCGCCTGGTCGCCTCCACCCCGATCGGCGAGACCGGGGTCCGCCTGACCTACCGCACCGTCGAGTCCTTCCCGGACGCCCCGGGCTCGCCGCTCCCGGACCTGGCCAGGGTGACCTTCGCCGACGTCCGCCCGGTCGGCGAGGACCTGTGGGTGGTGTCGCTGACGGTCCCGATCGAGCAGGAGGGCTCGGCGCGCTCCGGGCTGTTCACCGAGATCACCGCCGGGTTCGCGGTCGCGGCGGCCTAATCGGGGTACTGGAAGACCTCGTCCAGGCCGACGCCGAAGACGCGGGCGATCTGGAAGGCCATCTCCAGCGACGGCGAGTACTTGCCCTGCTCGATGGCGATCACCGTCTGCCGGGTCACGCCGACCCGCTCGGCGAGGTCGGCCTGCGTCATCTGGCCGTGGGCGAAGCGCAGCGCGCGGATCGAGTTGGTGACCTTCGTGGACTTCACCACGCGTGCAGCCCGCGCTGGTAGGCGGCGATCCGGGCGGCGGCGGCGAGGCTGGCGGAGAGCACGAAGCAGAGGTATACCGCATTCGCGATCCAGAAGTGTCCCGCCTCCAGCAGGGCCAGCGCCATCGCCGCGACCGCGCCGACGATCACGAACGACTGTCCGATGTGGTCGCCGAAGCGGCCGATCTCGCGGTCGCGCTCGTCGGTGGCGGTGTCGCGCTTGATCACCCCGACGGCGATGCGCAGGACGATGCCGGCCGCAATGGCCGCGCCGATCGAGACGAGCAGCGGCCCGGTGTAGGCGACCTCGGCCAGTGGCGCGCCGCCCGCGCGGGAGAGGACCACGGCGAGGTAGACGCCGTAGCCGGCGAGCGCGACGACGAGGTCGATCCAGGCGCTCTTGTGCTCGTAGGCCATGAGCGGGAATGTAAAGCTAAGCAGACACCATGTCAAACTTCCTTGACTAGCTCCTCGACGTGGGCGAGCATCGCCCGGCGGTCGGCCGGGGCGATGGTCGTCCAGCTGACGCCGTCGGCGTTGACCGAGACCAGCTGCACGTAGCGGCCGTCGGCGGTGTCGAAGAAGCTCACCGTCCGCCCGGTGCGCCGCCGCCTGCCGTAGCGGTCGCGGTGCGCGCAGCCGAACTGCCCGCGCGCGGCCAGCGGTCCGATCATCTCCCCGAGCCCGCGCGCGTCGTCGCCGCGCACGCCGCGCGCGGCCAGCGCGGCGGCGAGGTCGCCCGCCGGGGCCGCCGCGGCGAGGTCGGCGGTCGGCAGGGTGACCGAGCGCCCGCTCCCGGCGGGCACCGGCGGGGCGACCGACACCGCGTGCCGGGCCAGGCCGCCATCGATCTCCCGCAGCCGCAGAGCGCCCTCGGTGAGCACGGCCAGCACAGCCGTGCCGCCTGCCAGCGCCGCCAGCGCCCTGGTCTCCCGCCCGCCCCAGACCCGCACGTCGACGGCGGACTCGGGCCGGGCGAGGACGGCCAGCATCCCGGCCAGGCCGGGGTCGATCTCGGGGTGGTCGGCCAGCCCGCGCCGGGCCAGCCCGTCCCACGCGGCGCGCACCAGGGCGGCCCGCTCGGCCGTGGAGCGGCCGGGCGATGGCACCCGCAGCACGACGGGGAACTCCTCGACGCCCAGCCGCTCGCCGAGCACGTCGAACTCCACCGCGGACAGCTCCACCGCGGGCGCGTCCTCGGCGAACAGGCCGGAGCCCACCGAACCCACCAGGCCCGTCAGCCGCCGATCACCGACGGCGGCAGGGTGTGGTCCTCGCCGTCGACGGAGACGTTCTCGGTCACGTTCTCGGTGTCGCCCAGGTCGCGGTTGCGGCCCGCGACCGCGCGCGGGGCGGGGCCGTCGGCGGCGTCGGCGAACCACTGGGCCGAGCCGATCGCCTCGGTGCCGAAGCGCCGCGGGCCCATCTTGTCCATGCCGCCCCCCGCACCCGCGGCGCCGGCGCCGCCGACGGGGGCGCCCGCCGCGCCGTGCGGCGGCGGTGCGCCGGGGGCCAGTGCGCCGCGGTCGGCGCCGGAGGTCGAGCCGTGCGGGTCGCGGCCGTGGTGGGCGGAGTCGGCGCCCATCGCGCCCGCGCCCATGGCGTGGCCGGGCGCGCGGCGCTCTCGGACACGGTCGCCCCCGCGGGGGGCGCCGAGGGCGACCGGTCCCGCGCCGAAGTTCTCCATGGGAGCGGCTCCGGCGAGCATTCCCGGCGCGGGCAGCAGCGGGCGCTGCGGGCGCACCAGGTCGGCCTGGGCGCCGGAGGCGCCCGTGCCGGACAGGTGGTGGGGCTCGCGGGGACCCGGCCGGTGGTCGGCGCGGTCGTGCGGGTCGCCCACGTGCCCGACCACGCCCGAGACGCCGGTGCCGAAGCGCACGCCGGGACCGCCGCCGCGCTGCACCCCGCCGGCGCGCACGACCGCGGCCGGGTTCTCGAACGGGGCCAGGACCGCGAGGTTCTGCTTGGTGTTGTTCTCGTAGGCCGTCATGACCTCGACCGCGCGCTGCTCGCCCGCGGCCTTGGCGGCCTCGACGGGCTCGGCGTCGGTCTGCGCGCCGACGACCTGCACCGCGGGCGGCACGGTCGGGTCGGGGGCCATCGGGGTGACGCCCTCGGGGGCGGGCATGTCCGCGCGGGCCCTGGCGATGTGGTCGCCCTGGTTCTCCACGGCCACCCGCATGGTGGCGGCGTTCTCCGAGGTCGTCTTCGCCCAGGCCGAGAGCGGGATGAGCCGCTGGTAGGCCGCGCCCGCGGCCCGGCCGACCCAGCCGGTGCCCGCGGCGCTCAGCGAGGTCTCCAGCTGGTGGCCGACCTCGTCGAGGGCTGCGGTCAGCTCGGCCCAGCGCCGCGACGGGGTCGCCGACGCGGTCGCGCCGGGGCCCTCGTGCAGCATCCGGTACAGCTCCTCGTGGCTGAACCCGCGCCAGCGGGTCCCGTCCTCGGCGGGCTGGGTCTGGGCGGGCGGGGCCTGGGTGTCGGTCATGCGCCGTCCTCGATCGTCTGGCTCACCGATGCGGTGTTGTCGTCCTCAAGGCCCTGGTACTGCTCGGCGGTCTTGTCCAGGTTGTCCACCGCGGCGTCGAGCTGGGCGCGGAAGGCCAGCAGCGCCTCCAGCGCGGCGCCCTCGACATGGCTGGACAGGGCGTTGACGGACTCCGCCGCCGAGGCGCTGACCGGGTCGCCCGCCCACGGCGCGACCCTGATCTCGGCCTTGGCCAGCTCGATCTGCCGGTCGACGGTGGTCAGCGCGGACAGGAACGCCCTGCGCAGCTCGGGCACCGCGCCCGGTTCCACCCTCAGCAGGTCTTGCTCCGGCATGCCGCCTCCCCGTCACCGCCCGTGGTGCGTCCACTCTATCGAGTGGCCACCCTCGGAAACGACCGTTGTTGGCCAACTGTTTTCCAGACGCTCACGGCCGCCGGTCGGTTCCCCCTGAACGTCGTGACGGTCGCTCAGTCGTTACGCAGGTGCAGGACCGTGGTGCCGTCCACGACCTCCACCTGCGAGAACCCGAGTCTGGCCGCGACCTTGGCCGAGCCCGTATTGGCCGTTTCGTGCCGATAGAAGATCTCCCGCAGCCCCAGGCCGCCGAAGCCGAACCGGATCATCGCCCCCAGCGCCTCGGTGGCCAGGCCCTGCCCGCGCGCGGACGGGTGCGTCCAGCAGCCCGCCTCGCCCACGCCCGCGCCGAGGTCCAGTTCCTTGAGCAGCACCTCGCCGAGCAGCGCGCCGGTCAGCTGGTCGGCGACCGCCCAGGAGAACCGCGTCTCGTTCTCCCAGTCGACGGCGCGCTGGGCGATGTAGGCGCCCGCGGAGGCGAGGTCGTAGACGGCGATGTGCGCCAGCCACCGCCTGCTGATCGGGTCGGTGAACCCCTCCAGGACGGCGGGCCGGTCGTCGACGCGGTCGTCGGCGCGCAGGGCGCGCAGGTAGTACTTGCCCGCGTTGATCTCCACCGGTTCCACCTGGTCAACCTACTGCCCACCGGGAGCGCGCCAGAAGCCGCTCAGAAACGCCGTCTGCGGGAGATGAGCACCACGAGCAGGATCGGCAGCAGCACGAACGGCACGCCCCACCGGAATCCGACCAGCAGGACGCCGAAGGCCAGCACGGCCACCGCGATCGTCGCGGGGTCCCAGCGCCGCGCGGGCGGTCGCGACGGGTGCACGGGCACGGGGTGGTGGTGGCCGTAGTGCGGCGGCGGGTAGGCAGGCGCCGGGTAGGCGGGCGGCGGGTAGGCGGGCGGCGGGGTGATCGGGCCGAAGCGGGGGCGCGGCTCGGGCAGGTCGGCGAAGAGGTCGGCCAGGTCGCCGCGCGTCTTCGCGGTGGCGACGCGGGCCGAGCGCTCCCCGTACTCGTCCACGGTGAGCCGCCCGGCGCCCATGTGCTCGCCGAGGGCGCGCAGCGCGGTCTCCCGCTCGGTGTCCCCGATGCGGACGTGCTCCCACGCTGGCTCGCTCACCCCACGATCCTACGGATCAGCGGGCACGCGCAGCTGAGGTCGCTCTCAGTGACTCCGGGATGCCGGTCCTCGGCTCAGTCCTTGATCTCGCAGAGGACCGCGCCGGTGGTCACCGACTCGCCGGGGGCGACGCCGAGGCCGCTGACGGTGCCCGCCTTGTGCGCGGTGACCGGGTTCTCCATCTTCATCGCCTCCAGGACGACGATCAGGTCGCCCTGGGCCACGGTCGCGCCGTCCTCGACGGCGACCTTGACGATCGTGCCCTGCATCGGCGCGGCGACCGCGTCGCCGGAGGCGGCAGCGCCGCCCTTGCCGCCCGCGCGCCTGCGCGGCTTGGCCTTCGCCGCCACGCCGCCGCCGCCGGAGCCCACCGACAGCGTCCCCGGCAGGCTGACCTCCAGCCGCCGCCCGCCGACCTCCACGACGATGTTCTGCCGCGGCTGCGCCTCCTCGGCGTCCGCGCCGCCCGCGAACGGCTCGACGGTGTTGTCCCACTCCGTCTCGATCCAGCGCGTGTGGACGGTGAACTCCTCGGAGGCGAACGCCGGGTCGCGCACGATCGCGCGGTGGAACGGCGTGACCGTCGCCATGCCCTCGACCACCAGCTCGTCCAGCGCCCGCCGCGACCGCGCCAGCGCGTCCTCGCGGGTGGCGCCGGTCACGATCAGCTTGGCCAGCAGCGAGTCGAACTGCCCGCCGATGACCGTGCCGGACTCCACACCGGAGTCCACGCGCACACCGGGGCCCTCCGGCGCGATCCACTTCGTCACGGTGCCGGGGGCGGGCAGGAAGCCGCGGCCCGCGTCCTCGCCGTTGATGCGGAACTCGATGGAGTGCCCGCGCGGCGTCGGGTCCTCTGTGAACCGCAGCCGCTCCCCGGCGGCGATGCGGAACTGCTCGCGCACGAGGTCGATGCCGGTGGTCTCCTCCGAGACCGGGTGCTCGACCTGCAGACGGGTGTTGACCTCCAGGAAGGAGATCGTCCCGTCGAGACCGACGAGGTACTCCACGGTGCCCGCGCCGGAGTAGCCCGCCTCCTTGCAGATCGCCTTGGCCGAGGCGTGGATGTCGGCGCGCTGCTCGTCGGTGAGGAACGGCGCGGGGGCCTCCTCGACCAGCTTCTGGTGGCGGCGCTGCAAGGAGCAGTCCCGGGTGCCGACGACGATCACGCCGCCGTGCTTGTCGGCCAGCACCTGCGCCTCGACGTGGCGCGGCTTGTCCAGGTAGCGCTCCACGAAGCACTCGCCGCGGCCGAAGGCGCTGACCGCCTCGCGCACCGCGGAGTCGAACAGCTCGGGGATCTCCTCCAGCGTGCGGGCGACCTTGAGGCCGCGCCCGCCGCCGCCGAACGCGGCCTTGATGGCCACCGGGAGGCCGTGCTCCTGGGCGAAGGCGATGATCTCGTCGGGTCCGCCGACGGGCTCCTTGGTGCCGGGCACCAGCGGCGCGCCCGCGCGCATCGCGATGTGCCGCGCGGTGACCTTGTCGCCGAGGTCGCGGATGGCCTGCGGGTCGGGGCCGACCCAGACGAGCCCGGCGTCGATGACGGCCTGGGCGAACTCGGCGTTCTCGGAGAGGAAGCCGTATCCGGGGTGCACGGCGTCGGCGCCGGAGCGCTTGGCGGCGTCGAGGACCTTGTCGATGGCGAGGTAGCTCTCGCCCGGCGTGCTGCCGCCCAGGGCGAAGGCCTCGTCGGCGAGGCGGGTGAACACCGCGTCGCGGTCGGGGTCGGCGTAGACGGCGACACTGGTCAGCCCGGCGTCCCGGCAGGCCCGGATGACCCGGACCGCGATCTCGCCCCGGTTCGCGATGAGGACCTTGGTCAAGGCCTTGGTCACGCCGTTCCTCCTTGAGTCGCGCGGGCTGTGGGGGGAGTTTACGGAAGTGACGTGTTCTCGGAACCGAGAGCAACCCCACAATCAGGCGGTTACTGTCCCTCGTACGGAGTAAACCTGTGCGGGGGAGGTGGTCCGCTGTGGCACGGCGCACGCCCCGCGCCGTCGTGGCGACGGCGGTGCTCGGCGCTCTCGTCTTCGCGGGCGCCCTGGGCGGCGCGGCGCTGACCAGGAGCCAGACCCAGATCGCGGGCATCCCGTCCGTTCCGCCCCCACCGCCGCCGAGCACCGGCCCGGCGGCGGGCGGCTGCCTGCGCGAGCCCTGCCGGGTGGTCGGGGCGGCCACGCTGGGTGACACCCGCATCGAGCTGGTGGCCGACTCCGGCGGGATGACCGGCAGACTGCGCATCGGCAGCCCGGGGGCCAGCCGGGTGATCGAGGTCGGCGGCATCGGCAGGCTCGTCGAATCCGGTCCGCTGCAGTGCTATCCGGCGTCGATCTCGGCGTGCCTGGTGCGCGCGGAGGGAGAGCAGGGTCTCACCGGCGTCGTGGTCGTGGGGCGCTCGGACAAGTGGAGCAAGCTGGAGCGCCCGTACCTGTCGACGGCGGGTTTCCTGGGCCTGAACAACGTCGTCGCCGACTCCGGGCCGGAGGTCATCGCGGCGCAGTGCTCGGACGAGGCGTGCGAGTACGGCGTTTACGGGCAGGTGTTCACCCTGGCGGGCACGACGGTGGGCTGCACGCGGCAGTACGCCTCCACCGCCGAGCTGCCCGGCTACCCCTCCGTCGCGCTGTCCTCGGCCCGCCTGGGCGAGTGCGGCTGAGGGCCGCCCCGAGCGGGGACGGCCCTCAGCTGGTCGTGGCTCTTACGCCGGGACCGGCGCGCGCTCGTCCTTGCGCTCGTCCTTGCGCTCCTCCAGCAGCGGCGGTTCACTGGGCCGGTTGAGCACCTCGTCGTCCAGCAGCCCTTCGCCGCGGGCGACCAGCACCGGGACGGTGATCTGCCCGCCGACGTTGGTGGCGGTGCGGATCATGTCCAGGATCGGGTCGATGCCGAAGACGATGGCCACGCCGGTGGCGATCAGCTCCGGCGGCAGGCCGATGGTGCTCAGCGTCAGGGTCAGCATGGTGAACCACCCGGTGGTGCCCGCCGTGGCGAACGCGCCGAACACCGCGACCGCGACGATGCCGACGTACTGCCAGAAGCTCAGCGAGTAGCCGAAGATGTTCGCGATGAAGATCGTCGCGATGGCCGGGTACAGCGCGGCGCAACCGTCCATCTTGGTCGTGGTGCCCAGCGGCACCGCGAAGCCCGCGTAGCCGGGCTCGACGCCGAGGTTGACCGCGGTCTGGCGGCTCAGCGGCAGCGTCGCGCCCGAGGAGCGGGACACGAACGCGAACTGCAACGCGGTCCACGCCTTGGCGAAGAAGGTCTTCGGGCTCACGCCGCCGACGAACTTCAGCAGCAGCGGGTAGACCACGAACAGCACCAGCGCCGAGGCGATGTACACCGAGGCGATCAGCGACAGCAGCGGCTGCACGAACTCGTTGCCGTAGGTGGCGAACGCGTTGCCGATGAGGCCGAGGACGCCGATCGGGGCGAGTCGGATGATCCAGCCGAGGATCTTCTGGATGACGTCGAACACGGCCTGGTTGAAGGTCACGAACGGCTTGGCCCGATCGCCGAGGGCGAAGGTGGCGACACCGACGAGCACCGCGACGAAGACGACCTGCAGGATCTCGCCCTCGGCGAAGGCGGAGACCACATTGCTCGGCACCAGTCCGTTGAGGACGGTCAGCCAGTCGCCCTGGTCGCGCTCGGCGAGGCGCTCCAGCGCCGCCTCGCTCGGGGTGACGCTGACACCGTTGCCGGTGCCCGAGATCAGCCCGACGACGATGCCGATGAGCACCGCGACGAGCGAGGTGATCCCGAACCACAGCAGCGTCTTGCCGCCGAGCCGGGTAGCGGTGCGCGCGCCGCCGAGTCCGCGCAGGCTGGTGAACCCGACGACGATCGCGGTGAAGACCAGCGGAATGACGGTGAACTGCAGCAGCGAGGTGAAGATCGACCCGATGGTGTCGAGGGTCGTGACGAGCCAGTCGGCCTCGGTGGCCTTGGCGATCAGGCCGAGCACCGCGCCGAGGACGAGACCGGCGAGGACGGTGAGGCCGAAGATCAGGGTGCGCCGGTTGCCGGATCGCGGCTGGGCGTCGGGGGAGGCGTCTGTGGACATGTCAGGGCTCCAGGGGAGAGGCCGTGCGGGGAGAGGGCAGGGTGGGATGACTGGTCTGCCGGCGCTTTAGCGCTCAGCGCGACACAGCGAGCTGGCCTGCCGCCGCAAATCGACGTGCAGGCGCTCGGTCAGCGCGATGACACGGAAGGACCTCATCACTGGCATCAAACCAGCCCACGAGTGGGTTTCTTCCCCGCCGAACGGGTGACCGGCGGCACTCCCACTTGCCGGAACAGCCACCCGCCTACCGGTTGACCCACAGCGACGCCACGGACACGCCGAGTTCCCCCAGGAGCCGCCGCAGCAGCGGCAGGCTGATCCCGATGACGCTGGACGGGTCCCCGTCGACCCCGTCGACGAACCAGCCCCCGAGCCCGTCGAGCGTGAACGCCCCCGCGACCTTCAGCGGCTCCCCCGTGGCGACATACGCCTCGATCTCCGCCTCGCTGGGCGCCCCGAACCGGATAACCGTCCCCTCGGTCCCCGCCGCCACCCCGACGACCTCCCCGCCACGCACCCGCAGCAGCGCGTGCCCGGTCAACAGCTCCCCGCTCCCACCCGCCATCCGCCGCCACCGCTCCCGCGCCACCTCAGCCGACGCGGGCTTGCCGACCAACTCCCCACCGAAGTGCAGCATCGAGTCACACCCGATGACCAGCGCGTCCTCGAACTCCCCCGCCACCTCCCGCGCCTTCGCCTCGGCCAGCGCCAGCACGACGTCAACGGGCTTGGCCTCCCCGAGCCCAGCGATGATGGCGTCCTCGTCCACCCCGGAGACCCGCACAACGGGATCAGTCCCCGCCGCCCGCAGGACACCGAGCCGGGCAGGGGACTGGGACGCGAGTACGAACAGCACCTCGAAAGTCTAGAAGCCCCCGAGATCGCCATCCGCGGGACCACACCCACCGCTTCTCCGGGGTGCGCGCCTGCCGCCGCCTGCTCACCGCCGGAGTTGCCACGCCGACCGCGCACGAGCGACCCGCGCTGTCCACCGCCGCGCGCAGCCGCTGCCCCACCCAGTACACCCGCCTAGAACCCCGACACCACCGGCAGCCGCAGCACCGTCCCCGCCAGATCCACCCGAACCTCCCCACCACCCCCCTCAGGCAACGCCGCCCGATCAGTCCCCCCCACCACCAACCCCACCCGATGCCCAGCCGGAATCACCACGTCCACCGCCCCCAGCGGAAACTCCACCACCCCACCCGCCCGAGCCCACGCCGTGGCCAGCACCCGCCGATCCACCACACTCGTCGGCGTGGCCGTGTCCAGGTAGCAAGCACTGTCCACCCCCGTGCTCTCCCCCCAGCACGACCGACTCCCCACCTTCCGCACGCCCTCATCCGCCCGGTCGCGAGCCCGGACCGGCCCGAAGTCCACCAACACCGCGCTGACCCGGTCCCCCTCAGCCGCCAGCCGCAGCGACGCCACCCCCGACAACCGCGTCTCCACCGTCAACGGCGGGGTGCGAAACAGCAACCGCCCCGACTCCGGATCAGTGAGCCAAGCCTCGGCGGGCCGCTGGTCATCCGCGAACGCCAACACCCCTTCCCCCGGAACCGCCCCCAACCCCCCGTCCGCCGTCGGGCGGTACTCCACCGACCCTCCAGCCGGCCACCCCGGGTACTCCGACCACCGATCGGGCGCATGCTCCACCGACAACCCGGTGGGTGCCCCGTTGTCCAACCCCAGCAGGTAATGGTCAAACCACTGGTGCAGAGCCGCGACCCACTCCGCGCGCCGGAAGTCGAACGGGTCGGCGTGCCCCGCCTGCCCCAGCCAGATCCGCTTCGGCGTGGTCACCAGCGGCCACCACAGTCCCAAGTGGAGCGGCCGGACGTTGGTGTCCCCCAGCCCGTGCACCGCGAACACGCTGGCCCGCACGTTCCCCGCCGTGCGCCGGTAGTCCCGGGCCCGCCACATCTCGTCGTCGGGGTTCAGCGACGGGGCGGCCAGGCCGCCGTACGGGCAGCCCTTGTCGTTGTCGACCTGCGCCGCCAACCCCGCGGGCGTGCCGCTGTCCAGCTCGGTCCCGTTGGCCCGGTAGTAGTCGTACCAGGACGAGATCGCCCCGATCGGGACGATGGTGCGCAGTCCCTCGACCCCGGTGCCCGCCAGCCCGATGGCGATGGTCCCGTCCCAGGACTTCCCGACCATGCCGACGTCCCCGGTCGACCAGGTCGCCGCCGCCGTCTCCCCGCCGGCGACCGACGTGTGGCCCGTGGCCCGCCCGTTGAGCCAGTCCACCACCGCCTTCGCCGCCCCGACCTCCCCCGGCCCCCCGACGTCCAGGCACCCGCTCGACCGCCCCGACCCCGGCAGGTCGACCTGCACGACGGCGTACCCGCGCGGCACGAAGTAGTTGTCCAGGAACAGCGGGAACGACGTCGGCGCGCCGCTGAGGTCGTAGGCCTTGAGCTGCTCCTCCAGCCCGCGCCCCAGCGTCGTGTTGTACGGGCTGGTCACCATGATCACCGGGACGGGCTTGGCGGTCCTCGGCCGGATGACGTCGGCGGCCACCCGGGCGGTGCCGGTGTCGACCCACACCGTGTGCCGCACGGCGTCGGCGTAGGAGTGGATCGGGGTGCTCACCGGCGCGACCGGGCGCGTCGGCGCGCACAGCACCGCCAGCAGCACGGCGACCAGCGCCCAGCGGCCCGCGGTCACGGCTTGCGGGTCAGGACGGGGGTGCGCAGGCCCGCGGCGGCGATCATCCCGAGGACGAGCACGATCACCGGCAGCACCAGCGTGGCTTTGGCGGCGTTGGTGAACCCGAGGTGGAAGGCGTCGGTGGCCAGGTCGCGCACCCGTTCGGCCAGCGACGGCGACCAGTCAGCGGGCACGGCCGGGCTCTCGCCGCCGAACTGGCTGGCGGTGTTGGCCGCGGCGCTGATCCGCTCGACGAACTCGCGCCGGTACCCGGCGGGCAGCAGTTCGGCGTAGTCGCGTGCCGCCGCGGGCACGGTGAAGCTCAGCCAGACCTGCAACAGCACCCCGGTCGACGCCGACCCGAGCACCCCGCCGACCTGCCGCGAGGTGTTGAACACCCCGGAGGCCGCGCCCGCCAGCTGCGGCGGCAGCCCGATGGTGGCCGCGGCCGTCAGCGGGGAGAACACCAGCCCGATGCCGATGCCCGCCACGACCAGGCCGGGGATCAGCGCGCCGGGCGCGGTGTCCGGCTCGGCCAGCACCGACAGGGACACCACTCCGAGGGCGAGCGCGCCGAGCCCGGCGACCACCAGCGGCCGTGCGCCCGCCGAGGAGAACAGCCTGCCCGCCGCCACCGCGGCGATCCCGGCGCCGACGGCCATCGGCGCGCACAGCAGCGCCGAGGCGAGCGGGTCCAGACCGAGGACGGTCTGCAAGTAGATGACCAGCGGCAGGAACATGCCGGTGGTGGCGAACCCGAGCGCGGCGTGGGTCAGGTTGGCCGCGCCGAAGGTGCGGTTGGCGAAGAGGCCCATCGGCAGCAGTGGGTCGGTCCTGACCCGGCGCTGCTGGATGAGGAACCCGCCGAGCAGCAGCAGCCCGATCCCGATGACCACCGGCACCGACAGCGGCCCGATGATCGCGCCCCACTGGTAGTGCTGCCCGTTCTGCACGCCGAAGACGACCAGCGCCAGCCCGGCCGAGGCGAGCACCGCGCCGAGGGTGTCGAAGCGGACCCGCCCGCTGGGCCGCCAGTCCGGCAGGAACACCGCGCCGACGACCAGCCCGGCCAGCCCGATCGGCAGGTTCAGCAGGAAGATCCACTCCCAGCCCGCGTGCTGCACGAGCAGCCCGCCGATGACCGGCCCGGCGATGGTCGCCACCCCGGACACCGCGCCCCACACCGCGATCGGCACCGCGCGCTTGTCCGCCGGGAACAGCCGGGTGATGAACGCCAGCGTCTGCGGCGTCATCAGCGCCGCGCCGAGCCCCTGCACGGCGCGGGCGGCGATGAGCGAGCCGGCCGAGCCCGCGAGTCCGCACCAGACGGACGCGGCGAGGAACACCGCGAGCCCGACCAGCAGCACCCGCTTGGGCCCGTAGCGGTCGCCGAGCCTGCCGGTGATCAGCAGCGGGACGGTGTTGGCCAGCAGGTACACGCTGTTGACCCAGATGACCTGGTTCAGCGTGGAGTCCAGGCCGGTGAGGATCGCCGGGACGGCGACGGTGACGATGGTGGAGTCCAGCATCACCAGGAAGAAGCAGGCGCACAGCGCGGCCAGCCCCACCCACGGCCGTTCCCGCATGCCTCACGCCCTCCTGGAAGTCTGCGGAGAGCCTAGGCCGTGCTGCGGGCGCGGGTGCGTGAGAGTCGTCAGCGGGGCAGGCCGGACGCGCGCCAGGCGCCGGGCCCGTGGTCCAGCGGCTTGCGGGTCTGCCCGGAGCGCGCCGCCCACGCCGAGGCGGGCGGGCGTTCCGGCTCGCCGCCACCGGAGGCGGCGGCGAGCACGACGGCGGTCAGGGCAGCCAGCTCCTCGGCCGTCGGCTCGCCCTTGACCACGCTGAACAGCGGCTTCTCCTCGGCGCTCACAGCGGGATGTTCCCGTGCTTCTTGGGCGGCAGGCTCTCCCGCTTGTCGCTGAGCATCCGCAGGGCACGGGCCACGTACCCGCGCGTGTGCGAGGGCGGGATGACCGAGTCGACGTAGCCGCGCTCGGCGGCGACGTACGGGTTGAGCAGCGTGTCCTCGTACTCGCGGTCGAGCTTGGCCCGCAGCGCGTCGACGTCCTCGCCTGCTTCGAGAGCCGCCTGCAGCGTCCGCCGGTGCAGGATGTTCGACGCACCGGAGGCGCCCATGACGGCGATCTGCGCGGTCGGCCAGGCCAGGTTGATGTCGGCGCCGAGGTGCTTGGACCCCATGACGTCGTACGCGCCGCCGTAGGCCTTGCGGGTGATGACGGTGACCAGCGGCACGGTTGCCTCGGCGTAGGCGTAGATCAGCTTCGCCCCGCGCCGGATGATCCCGTCGAACTCCTGGTCGGTGCCGGGCAGGAAGCCGGGCACGTCGACGAAGGTCAGCACCGGGATGTTGAACGCGTCGCACGTGCGCACGAACCGCGCCGCCTTCTCCGAGGCGTCGATGTCCAGGCACCCGGCGAACTGCGTCGGCTGGTTGGCCACGACCCCGACGCTGCGCCCCTCGACCCGCCCGAACCCGACCACGATGTTCGGCGCGAAGAGGGGGTGCACCTCAAGGAACTCGCCCTCGTCCACGACCCGGGTGATGACCTCGTGCATGTCGTAGGGCTGGTTGGCCGAGTCCGGGATCAGCGCGTCGAGTTCGAGGTCGGTGTCCTGCACGTTCTCGGCGACCGAGCCGTCCTCGGCGAAGCCGGGGAAGACGGGGGCGTCGGAGAGGTTGTTGGAGGGCAGGAAGGAGAGCAGCTCCTTGACGTAGGAGATCGCGTCTTCCTCGTCGGCGCCCATGTAGTGCGCGACGCCGGACTTGGTGTTGTGCGTGCGCGCGCCGCCCAGCTCCTCCAGCGTCACCTCCTCACCGGTGACGGTCTTGACCACGTCCGGCCCGGTGATGAACATCTGCGAGGTCTTGTCGACCATGACGATGAAGTCGGTCAGCGCCGGGGAGTAGACGTGCCCGCCCGCGTTCGCCCCCATGATCAGCGAGATCTGCGGCACCACCCCCGAGGCCCGCACGTTGCGCGAGAAGATCTCCCCGTAGAGCCCCAGCGACACGACCCCTTCCTGGATGCGCGCGCCACCGCCCTCGTTGATCCCGACGATCGGCCGCCCGGTCTTGATCGCCAGGTCCATCACCTTGACGATCTTCTCCCCGTACACCTGCCCCAGCGAGCCCCCGAACACGGTCACGTCCTGGCTGAACACACACACCGGCCGCCCGTCGACCGTCCCGTACCCGGTGACGACCCCGTCACCGTAGGGCCGGTTCTTCTCCAACCCGAAGTTCGTGGACCGATGCCGCGCCAACTCGTCCAACTCCACGAACGACCCGGGATCGAGCAGCAGGTCGATGCGCTCGCGCGCGGTCATCTTCCCCTTGGCGTGCTGCTTCTCCACCGCACGCGCGGAGCCCGCGTGCACGGCCTCGTCATACCGGCGGTAGAGGTCCGCCAGCTTGCCCGCCGTGGTGTGGAGGTCCGGCTCCCCGGCCTGCACCTGCCCGATCGGCTCGGTCGCGCTGCTCATGGGAGGCCACATTAGCGACGGTTAACGCGATTGGCGCTTAGTCGTAGCTCACATCACCGCCTCAGGCGGCGGTCGCCGCCCGCAGCTCCGTGCCCTCGAAGGTGGTGCCGAACGGCTCGTCCAGCTCCCCACTCCGCCGCAGGCAGCGGGATGATCGCGTGGTTCAGCTCCTCTGTCCCCCACCTCCCCCGAGCGCCGTCGCTGAGGCGGGCGTGCGCGGCGAACAGCGTGACTTGACCTCCACCGCGCTCAAGGTCGCACCATCCCGGTGCCCGGCTGCCCCTTCCCAGCTCCGACGGGTCAGCCGGGCTCCAGCCCTCTACGCTGGCAACCATGGCCGCACTAGATGCCGACACCCTGCGCAAGGCCCTGGTCGACGACGGCCCATACGCGGCCCTAGACGTCGTCGCCACCACCGGCTCCACCAACGCCGACCTCATGGCCGACCCAGACGCCCAGGACCGCACGGTCCTCATCGCCGAGGAGCAGACCGAGGGCCGGGGCCGCCGCTCCCGCGAGTGGGTCTCCCCGCCGGAGTCCGGCCTCTACCTCAGCGTCCTCCTCCGCCCGACCGTCCCCGCCGCCAAGCTCGGCGCGTTGTCCCTGGTGGCAGGCGTGGCCCTGGTCCGGACAGCCCGCCACGTCGGCCTCATGGCCTCCCTCAAGTGGCCCAACGACCTCCTCGCCGGAGCCTCCATGGCCAAGTGCGCGGGCATCCTCGCCGAGGTCACCGGCGACGCCGTCGTCGTCGGCATCGGCGTCAACGTCGGCCGACTCCCCCGCGAGGTCCCCGCGGGCGCGGGCGGTCTCCCCGCGACCTCCTTCCACGAGGAAGGCGCGAACGTCGACCGCGCCGAGGTGGCGCTGGCGCTGCTGCGCTCCTTCGCCGAGGTCGAGCGCTCCTGGCGCGGCGCGGGCGGCGACCTGGCGACCTCCGGCCTGCTCGCCGAGTACCGCGCCAACTGCGCGACGCTGGGCCAGCGGGTCCGCGTGGAGCTGCCGGGCGACGAGGCCAGGCAGGGTCTCGCGGTCGAGGTGGACGCCGAGGGGCGGCTGGTGGTGGACGTCGACGGGACCGCTCGGGCGATCTCGGCGGGTGACGTGGTGCATCTGCGCGCTTTGGCGTAGTCAGAGCGGTACGGTTGCCCTGTCAAGGCGCGAACGGAGGGACCACCGTGGCCTACCCCGACGACCTGCTCAGCGATGGCGAGCGTGTCGTGCTCCACAAGCACCCGCATTGGAAGATGCTGCTGCTGCCCTACCTGTACCTCATCGTGGTGCTGGGCCTGGGCATCTGGGCCGCCATCCTCGTCCAGGACCTCACCTGGGCCACGATCGCCTGGATCATCCTCGGCGCGCTCGCGCTGATCCTGGTGATCTTCCTGTTCTTCGTGCCGTTCGTGCGGTGGCGAACCACCCACTTCATCGTGACCACCGATCGGGTGATGGCCCGCGAGGGCGTCATCAACCGGACCGGGATCGACATTCCGCTGTCGCGGATCTCCAGCGTCCGCTTCGAGCACGGGCTGATCGACCGGATCGTCGGCTGCGGCACGCTGATCATCGAGTCGAGCGCCCAGGAGCCCCTGGAGTTCGACGACATCCCGCGCGTGGAGAAGGTCCACACCCTCCTCTACCGCGAGGTCAACGACAACCCCAACGACGATTACAGCCGGGTCGATGGCCGCCAGTGACCTCGGCCTGCCCCAGGTGGTGCCCTCGGACCTCCCGTCCCGGGTCACCATCTGGGAGGTGGGCGCCCGCGACGGCCTGCAGAACGAGCAGACAGTCGTCCCGGTGGACGTCAAGGTCGAGTTCCTCGCCCGCCTGGCCGACGCGGGCCTGACGACCCTGGAGGCGACCAGCTTCGTCCACCCGAAGTGGGTCCCCCAGCTCGCCGACGCCGCCGACGTCCTCGCCGCTCTCTCCCCTGTGGACGGTGTCCGCTACCCCGTCCTGGTCCCCAACGAGAAGGGCCTCGACCGCGCCCTGGCCGCGGGCGTGCGCCACATCGCCATCTTCGGCAGCGCCACCGAGACCTTCGCCAAGCGCAACCTCAACCGCTCCCTGGACGAGCAGTACGCCATGTTCGAGCCCGTGGTCACCCGCGCCACCGCCGAAGGCCTGGCCGTCCGCGCCTACGTCTCCATGTGCTGGGGCGACCCCTGGGAGGGCCCGGTGGACCCCGCCCAGGTGGCCGCCGTCGCCACCCGCCTCATGTCGATGGGCTGCACCGAACTCTCCCTGGGCGACACCATCGGCACCGCCACCCCCGGCCACGTCCAGGCCGTCCTCACCGCCGTGACCAGAAGCGTCCCCATCTCCGCGGTGGCCGTCCACTTCCACGACACCTACGGCCAGGCCCTCGCCAACACGCTGACCGCCCTCCGCGCCGGCGTGACCACAGTGGACTCCAGCGCGGGCGGCCTCGGCGGCTGCCCCTACGCCGAGTCCGCCACCGGCAACCTGGCCACCGAGGACCTGGTCTGGATGCTCGACGGCCTGGGCGTCAGAACCGGCGTCGATCTGGCGAGACTGGCCGACACCAGCGCCTGGATGTCCACCCAGCTGGGCCGCCCCAGCCCGTCCCGAGTGGTCCGCGCCCTGCGCGGCTGACCCCCTCACCGCCGAGGCGCGAACGCGGCCACCTCGGCGATCGCGTCGAGCGAGTCGTGGTCGAACTGACCGCCCAGCACGTTCTCCGCCTCGGCGACGGTGACGGACGCGCCGTTGCTCACCCTGCCGTAGCGCAGCCCGGTGAACCGCACGTCACCGAGGTCCAGCACCGATCCGCCGAGTGGAGCGATGTCGCCGGAACCCTGCTCGTCCATCAGCACCGCGAACCGCCGCGCCGTCCCCGCCCCGCGCAGCCCCACCCACGCGATCGAGACCACCGCGGTGTTGCCTGAGCTGTCGGCGACGGTGAACAACACCCGCTCCAGCCGGGTGCACCCGTGTCGGGCCAAGAAGTCCTGGACCCGGCCGAAGGAAGCGCCCACGCAGGATGCCCGCTGTGTGGCGGCCCGACGCACCTGCCGCACCCCCATCCGGCTCCACGCCCGGTCGAGGTCGCCCCGAGCCGCGGACTTCTGCGCGTCGGCCTTGCGCGCCCGCAGTTGCGCGGGCGACCCGCCCAGGCGCACCGAGCCGACCGATCCGTGACCCACGACCGAACCGGCCCCACCCCCCACACCACCGAGCCCGCCGCCTCCGACCGCGATCGCCCCCACTGCGACCACCCCCGCGACGACCACGGCGGGCGTTCGCCTCTTCGTGATCGGCCTCCGACGACCCTGAGCATCCGTGTAGAAGTCCGACATCATCACCCCCAGTGATATCCGCCAACACACCGTGTCCGAATGTAGCCACGGCGGTCGACAAAGTGGAGGGAATCGTCCGAACTGGAAACCCGCAGACAGCGGGGACCGCGCCACGAGCGACGCGGTCCCCGGACCGCTACTCCCAGCGGTGGGCCACGTCGATCACCAGGCGCGATCCCGTCCCCGGCCCGTCAAGCACCAGGACCCGGAACGGCAGCCGGGCCCGGACGCCGAGCCCCACCGTCGTCTGCCCCTCGAAGGACCCGGCCCACGCCACCTGCCGGAACGTGTCCCACCCGCCGACGTTCACCAGTTCGGCGCGGTTCGCGGGCGTGTACGTCGGCGCCCCCGCCTCGTTGTAGGCGGGCGCCGTCGCCACGATCTGGAGCTTGGCCCCGCCGCGCAGCGGCACCAGCTCCCCCGAGCCGTCCATGTACACCTGGTCGACGTAGCGCACGGTGTACCCGTCAGCCCCGGGCGACCGGACGTCGATCACCAGCCGGTCCCAGCACTGGTGCCGCCCGCCGCGCACCCCCGTCAGCTCCCCCGTCGTGGACGGAGCCGCCGTCTTCGGCAGCGATCCCCACGAGAGCCCGCAGTACCCCTGCGTCGCCGCGGCGGTCCCCGACGTCAGCGCCGCGACGGCCCCCACGGCGATCACCGCTGCGGCGATCCGTCTGCCCCACTTGCCTCGCATCGCAATCTCCTCCCCTACGAGTGACGGCTGTCACGGAGGAGGAGACGCCTGACCCCGGCCGGGGGTTGTCAGCTCGTCGGAGCCGGACCGATTCCGTTGCACGGCCGTGTCCGCAGGTCCGACACGTAGTCCGCGGGAGCCCCGGCGGCCTCGGCCGCGTCCGCGATGACCCCCAGGTACCGCGCCGAGGGCAGTCCGCCCTCATAGTCGTTCAGCACGTACAGCCACGCCAGGACCGACCCCTCCATCGTCTGCACCCGCAGCCGGATCTTGGAGTGCAGGGCCATCTCCGGCCCTTCCCACTGGTCGAGGTTGTTCTCGTCGTCGTCCACCACGTCGTAGATGACGACGAAGACCTGCGAGTCGGGGTCCTCGACGATCGTGGAGAGCGCTCCCTCCCAGCCAAGGTCCTCACCGCCGAAGGTCAGCCGCCAGCCGACCAGCCAGCCCGCGCCCACCATCGGCGAGTGCGGGGCGCGCTTGGCCATCTGGGTGGGGTCCATGTTCGAGCCGTAGGCGGCGTAGAGCGGCACCCGGACAGCGTAGCGAGTGTGAGCGGTGGCGGCAGGCGGGCACGCGGGTCAGCGTTCGCCCTGCGCGGACGGCGCATAGGGTGTCGGCGGACGCGTGAGAGTGGAGGCAACCCCGGTGACCAGGATCGTGATCATGGGCGGTGGGCCCGCCGGCTACGAGGCGGCTCTGGTCGCGGCGCAGCACGGGGCCGAGGTCACCGTGGTCGAGCGGGACGGGCTGGGCGGGGCCTGCGTGCTCTACGACTGCGTCCCGTCGAAGACGTTCATCGCCTCCGCGGCGGCCCGCAACGCCTTCCGCGACGCCGACGAGCTGGGCATCGGCACCGACGACGTCGACTCCACGGTGCACCTGCCGGTCGTGCGCGGCCGGGTCAAGGGCCTGGCGCTGGCCCAGTCGGCCGACATCCGCAACCGCCTCCAGCGCGAGGGCATCCGCCTGCTCAGCGGCACCGCCCGCTTCTGCGACGACCGCGCGGGCCTGGCCGCGCACCGCGTCGCCGTGCAGACCCTGGCCGGGGAGTCGGAGGTGATCGACGCCGACGTCGTCCTCATCGCCACCGGCGCGACCCCCCGGGTGATCCCCGGCGCCGAGCCCGACGGCGTGCGCGTCCTCGACTGGCGTCAGATCTACGACCTGGAGGAGCTGCCCGAGCACCTGGTCGTCGTCGGCTCCGGCGTGACCGGCGCGGAGTTCGCCTCGGCGTTCATCGAGATGGGCGTCAAGGTCACCGTCATCTCCAGCCGCGACCGGGTGCTGCCGCACGAGGACGCCGACGCCGCCGTGGTGCTGGAGGACGTCTTCGCCGAGCGCGGCACGACGCTGGTCAAGCATGCCCGCGCCGAGCGCATCGACCGCGACCGCGACGGCGTGGTCGTGCACCTCAAGGGCGGGGAGACCGTCCGCGCCAGCCACGCGCTGATGACCGTCGGCTCGGTCCCCAACACCTCCGACATCGGCTTGGAGCGCGTCGGCATCGAGCTGGCCCCCGGCGGCTTCATCGCCGTCGACCGGGTCTCGCGCACGCCCGTGCCCGGCGTCTACGCCGCGGGCGACTGCACCGGCGTGCTGATGCTGGCCTCGGTGGCGGCCATGCAGGGCCGCATCGCGATGTGGCACGCCCTGGGCGAGGGCGTCGCCCCGATCAAGCTCAAGACCGTCGCGGCGAACGTCTTCACCCAGCCCGAGATCGCCACCGTCGGCATCAGCCAGGCCACCATCGACAAGGGCGAGGTCCCGGCGCGCACGATCATGCTCCCGCTCGCGACCAACGCGCGGGCGAAGATGGAGGGCCTGCGCCGCGGCTTCGTCAAGCTGTTCTGCCGCCCGGCCACCGGCGTGGTGATCGGCGGGGTGATCGTCGCGCCGAGCGCCAGCGAGCTGATCCTGCCGATCGCGCTGGCCGTGCAGAACCAGCTGACCGTCGATGACCTGGCCCTGACCTTCTCGGTCTACCCGTCGCTGTCCGGCTCGATCACCGAAGCGGGACGCCGCCTGATGCGCCACGACGATCTTGACTAAGGTCTCCACGATCGGGCGGTGACTTCCCGGTCACCGTCGGGTACGGCTACCCGCTGCGTGATCATGGCGTCGCAAGGTCGGGTGAACGCGCCCAATGACCTTTCGCAGCGCTCCACGGAGCCGGTACGTCTGGAGACCCGATTCGTGATGGAGGCGACCATGTCCCGTCGCACCGAATGCCCGGAGTGCCTCGGCTCCGGCCTCGCGCCCAACCGCAGGGACTTCTGCAAGCGCTGCGGCGGCATCGGCCAGGTCCCCAGACCGGCCGCCCGCACCCCGCTGACCGCCACCAGATGATGCGACGCCCCCCGCATGGCGCGGATGCGGGGGGCGTCGCGGCGAGGGTGGTCAGTCCTCGTCATCCACCCAGTCGAAGGTGCGGGTCACCGCCTTCTTCCACTTCGCGTAGGTGCGGTCGCGCTTGTCCTCGGACAGCTCGGGGGTCCACTCCTTGTCCTTGGCCCAGTTGGCCCGGATGTCGTCCTCGCTGTCCCAGAACCCGACGGCCAGGCCCGCCGCGTAGGCCGCGCCGAGCGCGGTCGTCTCGGCGACGACCGGCCGGATGACCGGCACGCCGAGGATGTCGGCCTGGAACTGCATGAGCAGCTCGTTGGCGACCATGCCGCCGTCCACCTTGAGCGCGGTCAGCGGCACCCCGCTGTCGGCGTTCATGGCGTCGATGACCTCGCGCGTCTGGAACGCCGTGGCCTCCAGGACCGCCCTGGCCAGGTGGCCCTTGTTGACGTAGCGGGTCAGGCCGACGATCGCGCCGCGGGCGTCGGAGCGCCAGTAGGGCGCGAACAGCCCGGAGAACGCCGGGACGAAGTAGCAGCCGCCGTTGTCCTCGACCTGGCGGGCGTGCTCCTCGATCTCGGCCGCGCTGCCGATCATGCCCAGGTTGTCCCTGATCCACTGCACCAGCGAGCCGGTGACCGCGATCGAGCCCTCCAAGGCGTACACCGGGTCCGCCGAGCCGATCTTGTAGCAGACGGTGGTGAGCAGGCCGTTCTCGCTCATGACCTGCTCGGTGCCGGTGTTGAGCAGCACGAAGTTGCCGGTGCCGTAGGTGTTCTTGGCCTCGCCCGGCGACAGGCACGCCTGCCCGAAGGTCGCGGCCTGCTGGTCGCCCAGGATGCCCGCGATCGGCACGCCCGCCAGCGCGCCGCGCGCGCGGACCTTGCCGTACTCCTCCGACGATGACCGGATCTGCGGCAGCATGGACAGCGGGATGCCCATCTCCCCGGCGATGTCGGCGTCCCAGTCCAGTGTGGACAGGTCCATCAGCAGGGTGCGGGAGGCGTTGGTCGGGTCGGTGGCGTGCACGCCGCCGTCGACCCCGCCGGTCATGTTCCACAGGACCCAGGTGTCCATGTTGCCGAACATGAGGTCGCCCGCCTCGGCGCGCTCGCGGGCCCCGTCGACGTTGTCGAGGATCCAGCGGACCTTGGGCCCGGAGAAGTAGGTCGCCAGCGGCAGCCCGGTCGTGGACCGGTACCGCTCCTGCCCGCCGCCGAGGTCGCCCAGCTGGGTGGCGATCTTGTCGGTGCGGGTGTCCTGCCAGACGATGGCGTTGTAGACCGGCTCGCCGGTGCGGCGGTCCCAGACCACGGCCGTCTCGCGCTGGTTGGTGATGCCGACCGAGGCGATGTCGGAGACGGCCAGGTCGGCCTTGGCCAGCGCGCCCGCCGCCACCGCCCTGGTGTTCTCCCAGACCTCGGCCGGGTCGTGCTCGACCCAGCCCGCGCGCGGGAAGATCTGCTTGTGCTCGCGCTGGTCGATCGCGGCCACCTTGCCGTCGTGCGTGAAGATCATGCACCGCGTCGACGTGGTGCCCTGATCGATCGCGGCCACGTACTTCGTCATCAGATGTTCGCCTCTCCTAGACGGGTGGTCAGCCGGGCAGGATCTGGGTCAGCAGTCCGGCGAGGACCGCGCCGATGAGCGGACCCGCGATGGGCACCCACGAGTAGCCCCAGTCGGCCGGGCCCTTGCCCCGGATCGGCAGCACCGCGTAGGCGATGCGCGGTCCGAGGTCGCGCGCGGGGTTGATGGCGTACCCGGTGGGGCCGCCCAGCGAGTTGCCGATACCGACGACGACGAACATCACCGCGGCGTAGCCGAGCGCGGAGTTGCCGAAGTTCGGCACGCCGCCGTCCTGCATGGAGATCGTCGGCGAGGTCAGGATCCAGATCACCAGCACGAACGTGCCGACGACCTCGGTCACGGTGTTCCAGAACCGGTTCGGCACCGTCGGCCCGGTGCAGAAGATGCCGCGCGTGTTCTCCGGCTCGTCATGGGTGTCGAACTGCATCTTGTAGGTCACCCAGCAGAGCACCGCGCCGATGAACGCGCCGATGAACTGGCCGAGGAAGTACGCGGGCACATCGGCCCACGGCAGCTGCCCCGAAGAGAGCAGTCCCACGGTGACGGCCGGGTTCAGGTGCGCCCCGGACGGCGCGGCGATGCTGGCGCCCACGAAGACCGCGAAGCCCCAGCCGAAGTTGATCAGCAGCCAGCCGCCGTTGAAACCCAGGGACTTCTTGAGCACCGTGTTGGCCACGACGCCGCAGCCCAACAGCGTGAGCGCCGCGGTGCCCATCAGTTCCCAGAGAAGGATCTCGCCGAAGGTCAGGTCCACGTCGGTCTCCCCTCAACCTGCCTAGAGGGCGGCCTCCCGCGCGGGCGGCGACGGTGCCTACCCTGAGTGACCTCGGACGCTACCCCTGGCGGCACCTGCTGTAAACAGCCACATCGACGCACCTGTCACCCGAACGCGCGACGCGCCCCGCGTCCACATCCGAGGCTGTCCCCGCGGACAACCCGCCCGCCCGGCGTGAGGTTTCTCCCCGCCCGACGGACAGCCGGCCAGGGCGCGGAGAGGTAGCGTGGGGCGGGTGACGACCGGAGGTGGGAACGTGGGCGGGCAACACTCCACAGCGGACCGGTTCGGCGGGGCGCTCGGGCCTGAACAGCGCGAGCGCGCGTGGGCGGACCTGGGCGAGCAGCGCTTCGACGTGGTCGTGGTCGGTGGCGGGGTGGTCGGCGTCGGCACGGCGCTCGACGCGGCGACCCGGGGGCTCAAGGTGGCCCTGGTCGAGGCGCGTGACCTGGCCTCGGGGACCTCCAGCAGGTCGAGCAAGCTCTTCCACGGCGGCCTGCGCTACCTGGAGCAGCTGGAGTTCGGCCTGGTGCGCGAGGCCCTGCGCGAGCGGGAGCTGATGCTGACCCGCCTGGCCCCGCACCTGGTCAAGCCGGTCAGCTTCCTCTACCCGCTGTCGAACCGCGTCTGGGAGCGCCCGTACACCGCGGCGGGCCTGTTCCTCTACGACACGATGGGCGGCGCCCGCAGCGTCCCCGGCCAGAAGCACCTGTCGCGCTCGGGCGCGCTGCGCCTGGTCCCGGCCCTCAAGCGCGACGCCCTCATCGGCGGCATCCGCTACTTCGACGCCATCGCCGACGACGCCCGCCACACCATGACCGTCGCCCGCACGGCGGCGCACTACGGCGCGGTCGTGCGCACGTCGACCCAGGTCGTGGGCTTCCTGCGCGAGTCCGACAGGGTCACCGGGGTACGGGTGCGCGACGTGGAGGACGGCCGCGAGACCGACGTCCGCGCCGAGGCCGTCATCAACTGCACCGGCGTCTGGACCGACGAGTTGCAGCGCGTCTCCGGCAGCCGCGGCCGGTTCCGGGTGCGGGCCAGCAAGGGCGTGCACATCGTGGTCCCGAAGGACCGGATCATCGCCGAGTCGGGCCTGATCCTGCGCACGGAGAAGTCGGTGCTGTTCGTCATCCCGTGGCGCAACCACTGGATCGTCGGCACCACCGACACCGACTGGAACCTGGACCTGGCCCACCCGGCCGCCACCCGCGCCGACATCGATTACATCCTCGACCACGTCAACACGGTCCTGGCCCGCCCGCTGACCCACGACGACATCGAGGGCGTCTACGCGGGTCTGCGCCCCCTGCTGGCGGGCGAGAGCGAGGAGACCTCCAAGCTCTCCCGCGAGCACGCCGTCGCCCGGGTGTCGCCCGGCCTGGTCGCCATCGCGGGCGGCAAGTACACCACCTACCGGGTGATGGCCGCCGACGCCGTCGACGCCGCCTCGGTCGACCTGCCCGGCAGGCTCCAGCCCAGCATCACCGACCAGGTCCCCCTCCTGGGCGCCGACGGCTACCACGCCCTGGTCAACCAGGCCGACCTCCTCGCCGCCGAACACGGCCTGCACCCCTACCGCGTCCGCCACCTCCTGGACCGCTACGGCTCCCTGCTGCACGAGGTCCTGGAACTCGCCAAGGACCGCCCCGACCTCCTCAAACCCCTCGACGGCGCCGCCGACTACCTCCGCGTGGAGGCCGTCTACGCCGCCAGCCACGAGGGCGCGCTGCACCTGGAGGACGTCCTGGCCCGCAGGCTCCGGGTGAGCATCGAGTACCCCCACCGCGGCGCGGACTCCGCCCGCCAGGTCGCCGACCTGGTCGGCGAGGTCCTCGGCTGGGACGAGAAGACCCGCGAGCACGAGGCCCAGCTCTACCTCTCCCGGGTGGCGGCCGAACGCGCCTCCCAGTCCGAAGCCGACGACACCGCCGCCGACGCCAGCCGCATCGCCGCGCCGGAGGCCAGGGACAAGCTGACCGACCTGGTGTAGCCCCAGGGCCGCCCTCGACCAGGGGGCGGCCCTACTCGTCCTCGTCCACCCCGTACCGCCGATGTGACTCCACCGTCTGGGCGATCCGCCGCAGTGCCGCCAAAGCCGTGTCCCCCAACAGCGTCCCCACGATGACGCTCTCCAGCATCTGGTCCACGTCCTTGCCCTCCACGTAGTCCAGATCCGCCCGCGCCACCTCCTCGCACGCCCGCCCGTGCGCCACAAAAGTAGGCGCGAAGTCGTGCCCCAGCTCCCGCCCGGCCGCCAACACCGCCGCCAGCGTCCGCGCCGAGGGATGCGAACAGGCGTCCTCCCACCCCAGCTCCGCCAGCACCGCCTCCACGGCCGCCAGCGACGCGTCGTCCACCGCGTCGACCTCGGGGATCAGGCTCTTGGACACCCTCCCCATCAGCTGGTCGTCGTCGCTCTCCTGGTCGTCGATCGCGGCCACGATCTCCCGCACCGAGGCCAGCGACAGCCCGCCCAAGTCGACCATGGCCCGGATCAGCCGGAGCCTGCGGATGTGCGACTCGTCGTAGCGGGCCTGGTTCTTGCTGGTCCGCTCACCTGCGGGAAGCACCCCTTCCCGCAGGTAGAACTTGATCGTGGGCACCGGCACGCCGGTTTCCCTGCTCAGTTCGGCGATCCGCACGCGCCGTACCTCCGGGTCGATCTCAGGGTTCTCCCGCATTGCTGTTGCGGACCCCACGTGGATAGTGTAACTATCGAAAGCAGCGAGCACCACTATCCATTCATGGGAGCACCACCATGTTAGCCAGCTGGAACCGTCCGTTCATCCTCTTCACCGTAGTCATGACGGCCGTCGCCGCCGTCTCCGTAGGGGGCCTCATCCTGGACGACCGGGTCCTGCTCGGCGCTCCCGTCTGGCTCAAGCCGCTGAAGTTCTCCCTGTCCTTCATGGCTTTCGGTCTCGCCTGGGCCTGGCTGATCTCGCTGCTGCCCAAGCGCTCGACCACGCTCAACATCACTTCCGCCGTGATCATCCTGACCGCCCTCGGTGAGATGGTGATCCTGCTGACGCAGACCGTGCGCGGCAAGGAGAGCCACTTCAACATCGCCACCGACTTCGACGCGCTGCTGTTCAACCTCATGGGGATGACCATCATCATCTTCTGGATCGCCACCTTCGTCGCCTCGGTGATCATCGGCGCGCGCCGCCTCGGCGGCCGCGCGAACACCCTCGCCATCCGCCTCGGCCTGGGCATCTCGCTGGTCGGCATGCTGCTCGGCGTCCTCATGACCACCCGGGAGAGCAGCCGCGAGGGCTTCGCGGGCACCCACTCCGTCGGCGTGGTCGAGGGCGGCCCCGGCATGCCGCTGACCAACTGGAGCACCACCGGCGGAGACCTGCGCGTCGCCCACTTCGTCGGCCTGCACGCCCTGCAGGCCCTGCCCCTGATCGCCCTCGCCCTGACCCTGCTGGCCGCCCGCTGGGCCGTCCTCAGGTCCGAGGAGGTCCGCGTCCGGATGATCTGGACCGCCGGTCTCGTCTACGCCGCCCTGATCGCCCTCACCACCTGGCAGGCCCTGCGCGGCCAGGCCCTGCTCAGCCCCGACTGGCTGACCCTGGCCACCTTCGCGGTCATCGTCGGCGGCGGCGCGGCGGGCGTGTCCTGGGCCAAGTCCGCCGACCGGGAACTGGTGGCCTCGTGACCTCCTTCCTCTTCGACCTCGCCTTCTACGTCACGGTCCCGTTCTGGCTGCTGATGGTCGTCGCCCCGCGCTGGTCGGTCACCCAGACCGTCATCGGCAGCCCGCTGATCGTGCTGCCCGGCGTCGTCATCTGGGCCGTCCTCGCCGTCCCGATCTTCCCGGAGGTCTGGGCCGCGGTGACCAGCCCGTCGCTGGATGTCCTGCGCGACCTCGTCGCCGACGACCGCGCCATCGCGCTGCTGTGGACGCAGATCCTCGCCTGGGACCTGTTCCTCGGCCGCTGGGTCTTCCTGGAGTCGCGCAGGCTGGACATGAACCCCTTCGCAATGGGCCCGCTGCTGGTCCTGCTGATCATGCTGTCGCCGCTGGTCCTGCCGGTCTTCCTGGTTCTGCGCGCGAACGCCCGGCGGCGGGTGGAGCAGCCCGCGTAGGCTCGCCGCCGTGACCGACATCGAGACCAATCCCCAGGGCGTCGCCGAGCAGGCGGCGCAGGCACTCGCCGAGCGCACCGGCGTCGCGCGCCACGACGTGGCGCTGGTGCTCGGCTCCGGCTGGCGGCCCGCCGCGGACGTGCTCGGCACGCCCGAGGCCGAGATCGCGCTGGCCGAGCTGCCCGGCTTCCTCGCCCCGACCGTGCAGGGCCACGGCGGCACCGTGCGCTCGGTGGACGTCGAGGGCCGCAAGGTGCTGATCACCCTGGGCCGCACGCACCTCTACGAGGGCGTGCACATGAACCGCGTGGTGCACGGCATCCGCACGATCGCCGCCGCCGGGGTGAAGTCGGTCATCCTGACCAACGCCGCGGGCTGCCTCGTCCCGGAGGCGCGCATCGGCCAGCCGATCGTCATCAGCGACCACATCAACATGACGGCCCGCTCCCCGCTGACCGGCGCGCAGTTCGTCGACCTGACCGACCTGTACTCCCCCCGCCTGCGCGCGCTGGCCAAGGAGATCGACCCGAGCCTGACCGAGGGCGTCTACGTCGGACTCCCGGGCCCGCACTTCGAGACCCCCGCCGAGATCAGGATGTTCCGTTCCTGGGGCGCGGACCTGGTCGGCATGTCGACGGTCCTGGAGTCCATCGCCGCGCGCGCCGCCGGGGTCGAGGTGTTCGGCCTGTCGATGGTGACGAACCTGGCCGCGGGCATGAGCGGCGAGCCCCTGAACCACCTGGAGGTCCTGGAGGCGGGCCAGAAGTCCGCCGTCGCCCTGGGCGGCTTCCTGCGCGACCTGATCGCCCGCGCATGAGGCTGACGCCGGACCTGCGCGACCGCGCCTTCCGCTGGATCGCCGACGACCCCAGCGAGACCGACCGCGCCGAGCTGCAAGCCGTGCTCGCCCGCGCGCTGGGCGGCGACGCCGACGCGACCGCCGAACTGGCCGACCGCATGGCCGGCCCGCTCGCCTTCGGCACGGCCGGCCTGCGCGGCCCGGTCCGCGCGGGCCCGAACGGCATGAACCGCGCCGTCGTCATCCGCACGACAGCGGGTCTGGCGTCCTGGCTCACCAAGCAGGGCAAGAGCGGGATCGTGGTCGTCGGCCGCGACGCCCGGCACGGCTCGGAGGCCTTCGCCGCCGACGCCGCCGAGGTCCTGCACGCGGCGGGCTTCGACACCCGCGTCCTGCCCGGCCCGCTGCCCACCCCGGTGCTGGCCTACGCGGTCCGCAAGCTGGGCGCGGTCGCCGGCGTGCAGATAACCGCCTCGCACAACCCGCCCGCCGACAACGGCTACAAGCTCTACCTGGGCGACGGCACGCAGATCGTCCCGCCCGCCGACCGCGAGATCGAGGCCGAGATCGCCGCCACCCCGGCGGCCGTCTCGGTCCCGCGCACCCCCGGCGCGAGCACGGTGGACCCGCTGGAGGACTACCTGGCCAGGGTCGCCACCCTGCCGCGCGGCAGCGCCCGCGCGCTCAAGGTCGTCGCCACCGCCCTGCACGGCGTCGGGGCGGGTCCGCTGTCGCTGGCCCTGCACCGCGCCGGCTTCACCGACGTGTCGCTGGTCCCCGAGCAGACCGAGCCCGACCCGGACTTCCCGACCGTGGGCTTCCCGAACCCGGAGGAGCCCGGCGCCACCGACCTGCTGCTGGCCCGCGCCGAGGCCGTCGGCGCCGACATCGCGATCGCCCTGGACCCCGACGCCGACCGCTGCGCCGTGGGCGTGCCCGCCCCCGACGGCTGGCGGATGCTCTCCGGCGACGAGACCGGCGCCCTGCTCGGCGAGCACATGCTGACCGGCGCGCCCCCCACCGCGCTGGCGGCCAACACGATCGTCTCGTCGTCGCTGCTGGAGTCGATCGCCCGGGAGAAGGGCGTGCGCTACGACGCCACCCTGACCGGCTTCAAGTGGCTGGTCCGCGCGGGCGACGGCCACGGCACCGGCCTGGTCTACGCCTATGAAGAGGCGCTCGGCCACTGCTGCGACCCGGACTCCGTCCGCGACAAGGACGGCATCTCCGCCGCCGTCCTGGCCTGCGACCTCGCCGCCACCCTCAAGGCCGCCGGCCGCACGCTCCTCGACGCGCTGGACTCCCTCGCCGAGCGCCACGGCCTGCACCTGACCCGCCAGGTCTCCATCAGGGTGACCGACCCGGCCCGCATCCCGGCCCTGATGGCCGAGCTGCGCGCCACGCCGCCGACGGAGCTGGCGGGCGTCCCGGTCACCGTCGAGGACCTGCTCCCGAAGGCTGACGTCCTGCGCTTGCGCGGCGACGGCGTCCGGGTGATCATCCGCCCCTCCGGCACGGAACCCAAGGTCAAGGCGTACTTGGAGGTCGTCGCCCCGGTCGCCGAGCGCGCGGCGGCGCACGCCAGGCTCGACGCCCTCGCCGAGCGGGCCGGGGAGCTGCTGCGCTGAGCACTCGTTGCGATTTCGGCAACGAAGTTTGACGTTTCCGCGAGACCGGCCGCATCCTGGCAGCACCGGTCGAGAGGAGCGAGACGATGATCAAGTCCGACATGGACCCCACCGAGTACTGGGAAGGCCGCTACCAGGAGAACGCGCGGTTCTGGAGCGGCAAGCCCAACAAGCTGCTGGTGCGCGAGGTCGAGGACCTGACCCCGGGCACCGCGCTCGACCTGGGCTGCGGCGAGGGCGGCGACGCGGTGTGGCTGGCCGCGCGGGGCTGGCGGGTGACCGGCGTCGACATCTCGGAGACGGCGCTGAAGCGCTCGGCGGCCTTCGCCGAGGAGTCCGGCGTGGCCGACCGGATCTCCTTCGAGCGCCACGAGCTGGGCAAGACCTTCCCGGAGGGCGAGTTCGACCTGGTCAGCGCCCAGTTCCTCCAGTCGCCGGTCGCCTTCGACCAGGACGGCGTGCTGAGCCAGGCGGCGGGCGCGGTCGCGGTCGGCGGGACGCTGCTGGTGGTGATGCACGGCAGCGGGCCGTCCTGGCACAAGCAGCCCACGCACGTGGAGTTCCCCACGCTGGAGGCCGTGGTGGAGGTGCTCTCGCTGCCGGAATCAGCGTGGAAGACGGAGAAGGTGGAAGGCGTGGTCAGCGACTTCCCGTCCCCGGAAGGCGAGCCCGGCACGCGCGTGGACAACGTGTGGCGCTGGACGAGGACGGCCTGAGCCCGCTCAGGCCTTCCCGACCCCGCGCTGGGCGACGACCGTGCCCACGAGCGCGAGCACCACGATCAGCCCGTCGGCGACCCACAGCGCGATGAACAGGCCGGGCCCGGAGTCGGCGGTCAGCGCCATCGGCACGAGCCCGACCAGCGCGACGAAGGCGATCGCCAGAGCGAACGGGAAGAAGCCCCGGTGCACCTGCCGCCACACCTCGGGGCTGGAACGGGTGCGCTTGGTGCGGATGCCGAAGTAGCGGTTGGGCGGGAGCCGGTCGGTGAGCGTCAGGTAGGCCATCAGCGCGAAGGAGAACACGAGCAGCACCTGGACGGCGAAGAGCAGGGGGATCACCCATCCAGGTGCTGCTTCGATGTCGAGCCGCTCAGCCAGAATCACGAACGACGGCTCCAGACGACCAGCGCCCGCACCGCTTCCACCGAGGTTTCAACAGAAGCCGAGGGGCTCTTGCTGTCCCGAAGCGCGGACAGATCCTGCCGCACCTCAACACAGTTGCTTCCAGAGCCGGACTTGGACGACCTACGCCACTGCATGCTCACAACCTCTCTACGAGCCTCTCGATCAGCTTACGGCTTTCCACCCATGAAAGCGATGCGGCGGCAAGCTCCCCCCGCGCCCGCAGATAGGGCTCCACCGCAGGTGGGTGCAGATGGACCGCGCTCTCGAACAGCTCCACGTGCAGAATCGGCTCATCCTTGGGGAACTCCAGCATCAGCCACGGATGGGCTAGCGCTGCGAGCGGAACGCGCGCCTGCACCACGCGAACACCCAGCCCCCGATCGGCGGCGTGCCCGAGGTGCACCAACTGCTCCTTCAGCGCACCCACGCCACCAAAAGGCGTGTACAGCGCCAGTTCATGGATGTAGGCGACGTAGTCGAACCTGGGCAGCGCCGTTTGGCGGTGCACCCTCACCTTCCAGTAGCCGTCCAAGGCACTCTGATCCACACCTTGCACGGACAGCACACCCATTGCGTAAGCGCGCGTCTGCAACAGACCGGGAATCAGCGCCATCGACCAGTCAGTCAACGCGGTTGCCACCGACTCATAGCTTGCGAGCGTGCCGACTTCCATGGGCGCTCCCGGCAGAGGACCCTCCCACCACCCATCCTGCGTCGGCGCTTGCGCGGCATCCACCAAAGCCGACCGCTGCACAGACGGAACCCCATACAGCGTGCAGAGAACCGCTATGTCCTCCACCGTGATGTGCCGCTTCCCGTTCTCCGTTCTGCTCATCGTCGCGGACGAGACCTGAGCCGCCTGCGCCGCCTCCTCCACCCCCAGGTCCGTATGGCTCAGCCGCAACGCCCGCAGCTGCGCCCCCAGCACCCGATCCCGCGCCTGCGGCGCCTTCCGCTTCCCGGACACCTCGTCACCTCTTTCTGCACTCTCAAACGTCAAACCTTTCCCCCGCAGGGGTTCTACAGTCTCCCGTATGGATTCCACACAGGACCTGGACTACTGGCTTGAGCGTCTGCGCGAGCGCCGCTGGCTCCTGCACTTCATGGAGAACCGCGACGAGATCGCCGCAGTCCTGGACTGGCCGGACTTCTGGGACGTCCTGATCCTGGTCTCCGAGAACCACTCCCTCGCCTACCGCACTCCCCGCGCCCCCGATCTCGACGCCTTCGCCCCCACCCACGTCGCCGACTGCTACGCGGGCCCGGCGACGTGGACCATCCGGTGGGTCATGACACTGCCGCCCCCAGGCCCGTTCCCGCCCCCGCTGCGACCGGTCCCGGCGGACTTCTCCATCCCCCGCAACCTACGTCGCCCGACGATCATCCGCCCTGTCCGCCACCGAACGCCACCCGAACGGGCCTGCTTTCCGCACCCGCAAAGAGAAATCTCCACCTACCACCCCTACCAGGACGGTCCGCGCCCCTCCCCCGCGTGACCCGTCCACCCCCGGTCCCCGCCGCCCTCTCCCTGCCCCCCAACACATCCCGACCAGGTTCCGGTAACCCTCCTAACCCGCAAGCACTCCCCCCGGGCGCACCGTCGACACACCCACAAGGCCCGAGAGCACGACATCCGACACGGCGAACCCGTTGCGCAACAACAACTCCTCCCCCACCACCGCTACCCTGGACGCCATGCCCACCCTGCTGGTCGTCCACCACACCCCGTCTCCCGCGACCCACGCCCTCTTCGAGGCCGCCCTCTCCGGCGCGCGCCACCCCGAGCTGTCCGAGGTGACCGTCGAACGCCGCCCGGCCCTCTCCGCCTCCCCCGCCGACCTCCTCGCCGCCGACGGCGTCCTCCTCGGCACCCCCGCCAACATCGGCTACATGAGCGGCGCCCTCAAGCACTTCTTCGACACCGTCTACTACCCCACCCTCGACGCGGGCCGGAACACCCCCTATGGCCTCTATGTCCACGGCAACGAGGGCACCGAGGGCGCGGTCGCCAGCGTCGAGCGCGTCGCCACGGGCCTCGGCTGGAAGCCCGTCGCGGCCCCGGTGGTCGTCCTCGGCCAACCCAGTGCCGACGACCTGGACCGCTGCCGCGAGCTGGGCTCCACCGTGGCCGCCTCGTTGCTGTGATCAAGTCGTTGTGGACCTTCGTGACCAGGGCGAACCCCGGTTACGGTCCGAAAGGGACACGACACGGAGCGAATCGGGAGAAACGGACAGGGCCCCCGCAGCGATGCCGACTGCGACGCCCCAGATGTCCCCACCGGAGAGGTAGTCCCAGATGAGCATGCGCGTCCGGGTGACCGCAGCGCTGGCGCTGGTCACGGCAACGGCCGTGGTCATCGCGCCGTCCGCCGCGGCGGCAGGCCCGATCACCTTCGCGCCCCGGGTGGACTACCCGACGGGCAACCACCCGGAGTCCGTCATCTCCGCCGACCTCAACGGCGACGGCAAGCCGGACCTGGTCACCGCCGACCGCTACCAGTACGAGCTGAGCGTGCTGCTGGGCACCGGCGCGGGCGCGTTCGGCGCGTCGGCCTCGGTCTACCCCGGCCCCGAGCCCTCGGGCCTGGCCGCGGGCGACTTCAACGGCGACGGCAAGACCGACGTCGCGGTCACCACGATCGGCGAGGTGTCGGTCCTGCTCGGCAACGGCGACGGCACCTTCGCCCCGCGCGTGGGCTACCCGGTCTCCGGTGGCGCCGAGGGCATCGCCGCGGGCGACCTCAACGGCGACGGCAAGGCCGACGTGGTCATCTCCCGCCCCGAGGGCATCTCCGTGCTGCTGGGCACCGGCGCGGGCGCACTCGGCGCGGCCACCGACATCGCGGGCGGCGGCTACTCCCGCGGCGTCGTCCTGGCCGACCTCGACGGCGACGGCCGCACCGACATCGCCACGGCGGGCTTCAACTCCGGCACCGTCTCCATCTACCAGGGCGCGGGCGACGGCACCTTCGCCGCGCCGCTGTCCTTCCCCGCCGGAACCAACCCGATCGACATCGCCGCGGGCGACTTCGACGGCGACGGCGTCCTCGACCTGGCCACCGCCAACCACGGCGGCGGCTCCGTCAGCGTCCTCTCCGGCCCCGCCTACACCTCCCCGGTGACCATCCCCGTCGGCCCCAACCCCTACGGCGTCGCGGTGGCCGACCTCGACGGCGACGGCGACGCGGACATGGCCGCCACCGTCGCGGGCCAGGACTCCGTGGCGGTCCTCGGCAACGGCGACGGCACCTTCACCCCCGCCACCACCCTCGGCGTCGGCACCTGGCCCACCGAGGTCCACGCCGCCGACCTGGACACCGACGGCCGCGCCGACCTCGTCACCACCAACCGCCACGCCGACGGCATCTCGGTGCTGCTCAACCGCACCACCTCCCCCAACCCCCCGGCCGCCGACCTGTCGGTGAAGCTGACGGCCCGCCCCACCGTCGGCATCCTGGTGGCCAAGATCGACTACACCCTCACCATCCGCAACCAGGGCCCCGACGCCCTGGAGTCCGGCGCGGTCACCATCGCCGTCCCCCGAGGCATCCGCATCACCCCCGGCACCGGCTGCACGATGGTCGAATCCGTTCTGAGCTGCTCCACGGGCGCCCTGGCAACCGACGGCTCCATCACCCGAAAGTTCGCCTCCCCCCTGAACCCCCTGGCGATCACCACCTTCACGCTGACCGCCCAGCGCACCACCAGCACCCCCGCCGACCCCAACGCGGCCAACGACAAGTCCCGCGCCACCTGCTCCACCCTCGGCGTGCTCCTCGTCCTCTGCAAGTAGCCCCCCAGTTGTCCACACCCCCCGATTCCAAGCCACTTCCCACCTCACACGCGGGATAACCTGGCGGCGGGGGGCCGGACACTGAACACCGGAAAGAGAGGCTCGGCACGCGCCGGGCCTCTCTTTCGCGTTCCGAGGCAACCCACCGCCCCGCCACCGGCATATATCCGGGTGAAGGGCCACCACCTCCGGGCGGCCCACGAACGAGGAGCAGGTGTGCGCACACGAATTGCGGTCGCGGCGGCCGTGGTGATCGGCGGTCTCGGCATCGGTGTCCCCACAGCGCTGGCCCTGGGCGCAGACACCGACCCGAACATCCCGGCGCCCGTCACCACCCACCCCACCACCACGATCCCGGTCACGCCCCGCCCCACCACCCTGCCCCCCACAACCCGCCCCACCACCACGATCTCCGTCACCCCCCGCCCCACCACCACCGTCCCCACCACGACCCGACCCCCGACAACCCGCCCCACCACCACCATCCCCGTCACCCCTCGCCCCACCGCCACCACCAGGCCCCCCACGACCCGCCCCACCACCACCATCCCCACCACACCGGGCCGCTGACAGACATGGGCTGGGACGCGGACTTCACCCGCTGCTTCGACGACTGCGCCCGTTCGGTCCGCTTCACCGCGTTCCTGCTGTGCGGCAACCACCACGAGGCCGAAGACATCGTGCAGTCCGCGTTCCTCAAGCTCTACCTGGCGGGCCCGCGCCTCGGCCTGCACGGCGACCTGGAGCCCTACGTCCGCCAGGTCGCCGTCCGCACCTTCCTCGCCGAGCGCCGCCGCGCCCGCTGGCGCCGCGAACGCCTCACCGACGCGGTCCCGGACCTGCCGGTTCCCGCGATGCTCGGCGAGGACCGGCAGGCGGTGTGGTCGGCGCTGGCGGCACTGCCGCCCCGCCAGCGCGCCACGGTCGTGCTGCGCTTCTGGCACGACCTGTCCATCACCGACGCAGCCGACGCCCTCGGCTGCTCGGAGGGCAACGTCAAGAGCCAGACCGCCAAAGCCCTCGCCACCCTGCGCGCCCGCCTCGGCCCGACCTACGCCCCGATCACCGCAGGAGACCGCTGATGGTCGAGGACCACCTCAAGCGCACCTTCACCGACCTGGACGGCCACGCCCTCCCGGCGACCTTCACCGCCGCCGACGTCATCGACCGGGGACGCCGCGTCCGCCGACGCCGCCGCGCCATCACCATCGCCGCCAGCGCCACCACCACGGCGGCCGTCGTCATCGCCGCCATGACCCTGCCCGCGGCCACCGAACTCCCCTTGACCCCCGCGACCGCCCCGCCCACCACAACGACGACCACGACGACGACCACGACGACGACCACCACCACCACGGCCCCGGTCAGGCCCCCGGCGACCACTGCCCCGGTCACCGCAACCACGGTCACCGTCACGCCCTGACAGCGGAGATCGCACGCGGGCCCGCCTCAGAACGCGTAAGGCCCGAACCGCCCCCACGCGACCACAGCGGCCAGCGCCAGCAGCACGACGTTCGCCGCCACCTGCGGCATCTCCTTGCGCCGCACGTGCACCACGATCGCCCCCGCCATCACCAGCACCAGCCCCACCGCCGCCAGCGGCACGAACACCGGCGCGATGTCCAGCAGCGCGGGCAGCACCAGCCCGATCGCCGCCAGCACCTCCAGCACCCCGATCAGCCTGATCATCCCGGGCGAGAAGTCCTCGGCCCACGCCAGCCCCATCGCGACCAGCTTCTCCCTGGGCTGGACCACCTTCGCCAGCCCACCCCCCAGGAAGACCGCCGCCAGCACCCACGCGATGACCCACAGGACGGTGTCCACAGCCAACCTCCCAGAGAGAAACGTCAGCCGAACCGTACTCCCCACGAGCAGCGGTGGACACCGCCCCGGCGCTACCCGTCGATCGAGGCCATCCCCGCCTCGGTGTAGCGCCCGCCGACCGCGGCGGGCACCGCCGCCGAGATCCGCTGAACGTCCTCATCGGACAGCACAACCGACGCCGCCGCCGCGTTCTCCTCCAGGTACTTCACCCGCTTGGTCCCCGGGATCGCCACCACATCCGATCCCCGGCTCTGCACCCACGCCAGCGCCAGCTGCCCCGCCGTCACCCCGCGCTCGCCTGCCAGTTCCCGCAGCGCCGCCACGATCGCCAGGTTCGCCTCGAAGTTCCCCTCGGCGAAGCGCGGCTGCCCGACCGCCCGGAAGTCATCGGCCCCCAGATCCTCCCGGCTGGCGAAGCGCCCCGTCAGGAACCCGCGCCCCAGCGGCGAGTACGCCACGATCCCCACACCCAGCTCGCGCGCCGCCGGCAGGATCTCGGCCTCGATATCGCGGCTCCACAGCGACCACTCCGTCTGCAGCGCCGCGATCCGGTGCACCGCCGCCGCCCGCCGCAGCGTCGACGCGCTCGCCTCCGACAGGCCCAGGTGCCGCACCTTCCCGGCCGCCACCAGCTCCCCCATCGCCCCGACGGTCTCCTCGATCGGCACGGTCGGGTCGACGCGGTGCAGGTAGTACAGGTCGATGTGGTCCACGCCCAGCCGCTGCAACGACGCGTCGCACGCCTGGCGCACGTACTCGGCGTCGCCGCGCAGCGCCCGGTCCGAGCCGTCGCGGACGACGCCGAACTTCGTGGCCAGCAGGACCTTGTCCCTGCGGTCGGCGATGGCCCGGCCGACCAGGCGCTCGTTGGTGTGCGGGCCGTACATGTCGGAGGTGTCGAGGTGGGTGACGCCCAGCTCGATGGCGCGGTGGATGACGGCGATGGACTCGCTGTCCTCGCCCGCGCCGTAGAAGTCGCTCATGCCCATGCAGCCCAGGCCCTGGGCCGGGCTGGTCAGCTCGCCGAGTGCGCGAGTTTCCACGTGGTCTCCCCTGGCTCGGCCGGGTCGGCGCCCGACACGATGCGGTCGTAGTTGTCGATCTTGTAGTCGAGGACCTCGACGCAGGACCGCAGCTCCTCGATGCGGGCGCGGACGTCGGCGCGGTGCTCTTCCAGGATCTGCTTGCGCGCGGCCACCGACGACTCGCCGAGGTGGCGCAGGCGGGCATACTCCCGCATCAGCTTGATGGGCATGCCCGTCGTGCGCAGCTTGGTGAGGAACAGCAGCCAGCCCAGGTCCTCGTCGGTGTAGACCCGCCTGCCGCCGGAGTCGCGCGCGGGCGGGTCGATCAGACTGATGCGCTCGTAGTAGCGGAGGGTGTCGATCGACAGCCCGCTGCGGTGCGCGGCTTCGGCAATCGCGTAGGTCACCCCACGACCGTAGGAGCTGGAGCGCGCTCCAGGTCAACCGCTCGGCCGCCGTTCATCCGGCGGTGGCGGACGTTCGTCGCGAAAGAAATTCGACGGCATTGCTCGTCACATTGCCATCTGGCGATAGTGGAGGAATGTCCCGGAAACAATTGCGAAAAGCCGCGACTGTGGCCTTGCTCGCTGTCGCCGCACTCGCCTATCCAGCCCAAGCAGCCGCCAAGAGCTGCACAAACGGATATGTCGCCCTCACTTTCGACGACGGCCCGAATGCCGCGACGACCACCGGCCTGCTGGCCGCTCTGCGCGACTCCCGAGCCCGCGCGACATTCTTCACCGTCGGTTCCAACATCAAGACCAATCCGCGCCTGCAGCGGCAGACCCAGGCCGCGGGCCACTGGATCGCCAACCACACCTGGACCCACCCCGACCTCACCGGCCTGACCGAGCGGGAGGTGTTCACCGAGCTGGTGCAGACCCAGCTGGCCACCCTCAAGGTCAACCGCACCTGGCCGACCCTGTTCCGCCCGCCCTACGGGGCCACCAACCCCGAGGTCGCCGCGACCGCCAAGGCGCTGGGCATGACCCAGGTGCTGTGGTCGGTCGACTCCCGCGACTGGGCGGGCGTGTCGACCGACGAGATCGTCGAACGCGCGCGGGCGCTGGAGCCTGGCGGGATCATCCTGATGCACGACGGCATCCCCACCACGATCGCCGCCGTCCCCAGGATCGTCGCGGAGCTGTCCGAGCGCGGCCTGTGCGCCGGCCGGATCGCGGTGCGCGGCGGCGAGCCCGTGGCGGTGAAGCCGTGAGGCGGCTGTGGGCGGCGCTCGCCGCCGGGGCGTCGGCGGCGCTGGCCGCGGCGGCGCTGGTGGTCGGCGCGCCGGGCGCTGCGGCGGCGTCGCTGGTCGAGGTGACGAACTTCGGCAGCAACCCCAGCAACCTGCGCATGCACCTCTACGTGCCCGACCGCGTGGCCCAGCGCCCCGCCGTGCTGGTGGCCTCGCACTACTGCACCGGCACCGGGCCGGTCTTCCACCAGAACACCGAGTTCGCCCGGCTGGCCGACCAGTACGGCTTCATCGTGATCTACCCGTCGGCCAACCGCAGCGGCAACTGCTTCGACGTGTCCTCCCCGGCCACCCTCACCCACAACGGCGGCGGCGACTCCCTCGGCATCGTCTCGATGGTCAAGCACGTCCTCGCCCAGCACGGCGGCGACCCGGCCAAGGTCTTCGCCACCGGCGTGTCCTCCGGCGCCATGATGACCAACGTCCTGCTGGGCGCCTACCCGGAGGTCTTCGCAGGCGGCGCGGCCTTCGCGGGCGTGCCCTTCGGCTGCTTCGCCACCACCGACGGCTCGTCGTGGAACAGCCAGTGCGCCCAGGGCCAACTGATCAAGACCGCCCAGCAGTGGGGTGACCAGGTCCGCGCCGCCTACCCCGGCTACACCGGTCCCCGCCCGCGCATGCAGCTCTGGCACGGCACCACCGACGACACGCTGCGCTACCCGAACTTCGGCGAGGAGATCAAGCAGTGGACCAACGTCCACGGCCTCTCCCAGACCCCGACCTCGACCGACTCCCCGCAGGCCAACTGGACCCGCACCCGGTACTCGGACAAGGTCGAGGCGATCAGCATGCAGGGCACCGGGCACAACCTGCTGTCCAACGGCATGGCCCTGATGGCGCTCCAGTTCTTCGGCATCACCACGACCCAGCCACCGGTGTCGACCACCACCACGACCACGACGACCACCACGACGACCACCACGACGCCTCCCCCCGGCGGCTCGGGCTGCCGGGTGACGTACACGGTCAACGCCTGGAACAACGGCTTCACCGCACAGGTCTCGGTGTCGAGCACGAGCGCCGCGCCGACGTGGTCGCTGGCGTTCACCCTCCCCGGCGGCCAGACGGTGACCAGCGCCTGGAACGCCACCGTCAGCCCCTCGACAGGGGCGGTTACCGCCCGCGGCGTGCAGTGGAACGCCTCGATCCCGGCGGGCGGCTCGGCGTCCTTCGGCTTCCAGGCCACCCACACCGGCAGCACCGCCAAACCCGCCGCCTTCACCCTGAACGGCACGGCCTGCACGGTTGCCTAGCTCTTGGGCACCGCCCAAGCCTCCAAGTGCTCAGCCATCTTCGGCACCTCGACGGCACCGCGCCCGACCTCCCGCACCAGGTCGAGCGCGGTGTCGGTGTCCGCGTCGACCCAGTACCCGTTCAGATCGCACATCGTGACCGCGGCGACCCACCCCAGCCGCCAGTTCCCCTCGGCCAACGGCCTCGTGCGCACCACGGAGTCGAGCAGCGCGGCGGACTTGAGCCACAGCGTGTCGTAGGCCTCCACCCCGAGCACCGTCGCCCGCGGCCGGTGCGCCGCGGAATCGAGCAGCCCGAGATCCCGCACCACCAGATCACCCCCGGTCACCGCCGCGGCCAGCACGAGCAGGTCCCCAGCATCCAGGTAGGCGGTCAAACCGTCCCGATCCGGTCGAGGAGGGTGCGGTAGCGCGGCAGAACCCGCCCGAGCACCTCACTGAGCTGCTCTTCCTTGTGCAGCCGAGCCCACCGGTCGTTCAGCGCGAGCCGCAGGATCTCCTGCTTGGACCGCCCCTCGGCGACAGCGAGCTCATCGAGGCGGGCGTTCTCCTCATCGGAGAGCCGCAAGGTCATGGCCATACCCGGGATGGTACCACCGTGATACCACTCATCCCCGAAGCTTCCCCGCCACCTGCTCGGCGACCTCCCGCAGCGCGTCCCGGCCGTAGGTCACGGCCACCCCCTCGGGCCGCTCGGGCACTCCACAGGCACACAGGACGAGCACGGCCGCCACGATCCCCAAGTTCTTCAGCACCAGCGCAGGGCAGCGGGCTCCTTGTGTCCAGAGTGGGCGTTCCCCTGTTCGCGGGAACGTGAGATCCCCGGGGTTTCTCCGCCTAGCGATCGCGCAACTTCGCCGCCACCTGCACAGCCACCTGCCGAGCAACGCCACACGGTTTCTCCACATCACCGTCGGCTGCGCCATAGCCGACGGTGTAACCGGAGTTCGACATCGTCCTCACGCTGAACTGGCAACGGTGGGTGTGCTTGCCGGGCCCGATCACAGCGGGAAAGCCGTCCACATCGACGACCTCCGCTCCCGGCATGTCGATGTAGGTGGCCGCCGGATCGCGCTCGACCATGGTCACCACCAACCGTCGCCCCGTCGACCCATCCTTCTCCCATTCACACGACGTGCCATCGGAGTAGGTGATCGGGGTCCCCGCTTCCGGGAGTTCAAGCAAGAGCAGCGTGTCGACGTCAACTGCGGCACACGGGTCGAGACCAGTGACGCTGACGGGCTCGGCCACGTCCGGGAGCGTCGGCACGGCGGATGGCTCCGGCGGCGGCAGCGGTTCAGACAGCGGTTCGGTGGTGCAACCAGCCGCGATGAGCAGTACCCCCACCGCGAACAGTCGCCTCACCCCGGACCGTCCACGTGACGTTCGCCTGCTCTCGCTTTCTGCGTTGGAAAGCACGTCCCTACCCTCGCAGCTTCCCAGCGAGGTCCCCGGCCACCGCGCCAGCGCAAGAGTCTGGATTCAGCACCACCGGACCATAGGTAACGCTGAGACCCTGATCCGCCCCCGCCGCCAACCAGCTGCCGAAGCTCTCCCGGTCCAGCCCTTGCGTGATCTGGGTCAGTGCACCGTCGTAGTCAGCGCGCATCTGGTCTCGCCGCCGTGTGACACCATTCATCGTCGTAGCGCGCCGGCCACTTCCGAGGCGACCGCGGTAGCTCCGCCGCACGCATCGATGGGCCGGTCGAACGAGCGGTAGTTGACGCTGATCCCTTGATCAGGAGCGGTCTTCACCCACACCTGGCACAACGACTCCGGCTTGACCCCCAACCGCAACGCCGGAAACCCCGCGACATCGATCTGCTGCACCCCGGAACGGTCGAACACGCCCTCCAGCGGGTCGTGGCCGGGATGAACGATCACACCGAGCCCCGTGCCCACCGAACCTTCCTCCCATCGGCACCCCACCGCCGCGTCCACCTCGATGCGAGCAGGCACCAACGGCACACCCAGATCCCGCAGGGTCGACATCGACACCGCCGCACAGGGGTCCTTCAACAGCGGTTCAACCGCGACCGACTCACTGATCTCCGGAGGCGTGGTCACGGTGGTCGCAGCGGTGGAGGTGGTCATCGGCAGCGGAGGAGTGTCCACATTCGTGCCACACCCAGCAGCGCAGACGAAGACCAAGAGCACTATGCCGCGCTTCATTCCGCCAACCTCCTGGACACCGGGCTGTCCGGATCCGGCGCACCACTGTCGCGCCCATCACGTTCCACCACGGGACCGAACTCGGCCACGCTTCTGGAACCGCTGGCGAACATCTCGTACCGGAAGTCCGGGCTGGACGGTGAGTAGGACGCCGGGAGAGGCCGGAACAACGTCACCTCGCTCGCGCTCAGCCCTGCGGACTCCCGATCCAGCCACTGCGTCACCTGAGTAAGCGCGTCGTCGTAGTCCGCCCTGAGCTGATCTCGACCGCGGGTGTACGCCATGACCACCTCTGGCGCGTTCGACACCTTCAGATCGATCTCCATCTCGGCGGCGGTGATGGACACGACCGACTCGATGCCGTTCACCACCAGTTCGCCGGGTTGGTTGGAGAAGAGGCCGAGCACAGAGTTGATCAGCGTCGCGGTGCGCTTGGTGTCGGCCTCGGCGGTGCGCTGGACTTGGGCGGTGATCTCCTGGTCGCAGGCGACGATGGTCCCCTCGGCGAGGTGCAGGTAGTTCGAGCGCGCTTGCACCGACACCGCCAACGCCATGCCCAGCGCGACCATCGGCCGCTCCGCGGCGCGCGCGTGGTCCTCCAGGAAGTACTGGATGAACTTCATCTGGTCGTGGAAGCGGCCGGCGGCCTCACCGGACCACCGGGTGGCCAGGATCGTCGCGGCTTGGTCCAGATCAGCCTTCGCCTGGCCCTGGCCGCCCAGCGCCAGCACGACGGAGCGCATCCGCTCGGACTCGTCGATGATCTTCTGCGGGTCGAGGGAGGTGAAGTCCGAGGCGTCGAGGATGACGGACTCGATCAGCGTGCCGTCGTGGTTGGGGCCGAAGCCGCCGACGCTGCCGATCTCCGCCTTGGCGTACATCTCGATGATCTTCTCGCCGAGGCGGTGGGCGGCGATGCCCAGCTCGGAGTCCGTCACCCACGCGACCTCGGTCACTGGCCATCCGCCCTGCGGTAGGTGTCGATGATCTCCTTGAGCACCTGGGCGGTGTCCTCGATGCGCGCCGAGCCCAACCACAGCCGGTCGCCGATCAGATCCGTGAACCGGGCGTAGGCGCGCTGCATCGGGTCGACGGCGTGGAACGTCCCCGCGCCTTGCAGGCCCTCGTGCGCGGAAGCGACCTCGTGCTGCGCGTCGACCACCCCGGCCACGGACGGCAGCGTTTCGTTGGCCACTGGCGCGAGCGCGTCCAGCTCAGCGGTGAAACCGGTTGATGTCACGTCGAACCCCCTAGTCGGGGGGTACGACTCCGCTGCGCCCGACCGGTTCCACCGTTCACCCGGTCGGGGTAGGACTAAACGGCCCCGTACTGGCGGTCACCGGCGTCGCCCAGGCCGGGGACGATGAAGCCGGAGTCGTTGAGCCGCTCGTCCACGCTCGCCGTGACCAACCGGACCGGCAAGCCGGACTCCTCAAGGCACTTCACGCCCTCAGGAGCCGCCAGGACGCAGATCGCGGTGACGTCCGTCGCGCCGCGGTCGACCAGGAGGCGGATGGTGTAGGCCATCGAGCCGCCGGTGGCGAGCATGGGGTCGAGGACGAAGACGGGGCGGTTGGCGAGGGATTCGGGCAGGGACTCCATGTACGGGGTGGGTTGGAGGGTCTGCTCGTCGCGGGCCAGGCCGACGAAGCCCATCTGGGCGTCGGGGATGAGGCGGTGGGCCTGGTCGGCCATGCCGAGGCCGGCGCGCAGGACGGGGACGAGCAGGGGTGGGTTGGCCAGCCAGTGGCCCTCGGTGCGGGCGACGGGGGTGTGGATGCGCTCGGTGCGCAGCGGGGCGTCGCGGGTGGCCTCGTAGACGAGCATCATGGTCAGCTCGTGCAGGGCGGCGCGGAAGGTGGCGTTGTCGGTCCGCGCGTCGCGCATGACGGTGAGGCGGCTCTTGGCGAGGGGGTGGTCGATCGTGCGGACGTCCATGCAGCGGAATCTAGCGGACACGTGCGCGGCGGGAGCTCGCTCACGCCGGGGGCCCGCAGGCACAAGCGGACCGCGTTCCGGGGTCCGCGGCAGGCACACGGGACCGCGGCTGCGCCCGTTCATCGGACCGGTCGAGGGGCACGTGGGTGGTCTGAGCACCGCGTGCGGGCCCGACTGTCGGACCGCGGACCCCGCGAGGGGCTAGGCTCACCTGCGTGAGTGACCTGCCCGCCGTCCCCGGTCCGCACGAGATGCGCGCGTCCAACGCCGACCGGGAGCGCTTCGCCAAGATCCTGCACGACGCGATGGCCGAAGGCAGACTCACCGTCGGTGAGCTGGAAGAACGCCTCGACAGCGTGTACGCGGCCAAGACGTTCGGCGACCTGGAGCCGGTCATCCGCGACCTGCCCGTCGCCCACGCGGGCCGCCCGACGACGCAGCCCGCCGTCCCGCAGGCCGGGGTGCCCTCGGCCCGGATCGGGGGTCGCGGGACGTCCTCCAGCGCGATCGCGATCATGTCCGGCTCCGAGCGCAAGGGCCCGTGGACGATCCCGCCGACCTTCAGCGCCGTGGCGATCATGGGCGGCGTCGAGATCGACCTGACCCAGGCCCGCTTCGAGGCCCGCGAGACCGTCATCCAGGCGTTCGCCCTGATGGGCGGGGTCGAGGTGCGGGTGCCCGAGGACGTCACCGTGCACGTCACCGGCGCCGGGTTCATGGGCGGCTTCGAGAACAAGGTCCTCACCCAGGGCCCGCCCGGTTCACCGGTCGTGCGGGTCACCGGCTTCGCGATGATGGGCGCCGTCGAGGTCAAGCCGCCGCGCAAGCCGAAGAAGAAGCGCCGGGAAGAGATCGAAGAAGAGTGACCGCCGCGCTGCTGCGGGACGCGCTGTTCAGCGCGGCCTGGTTCGGACTGATGACCTGCGTGTGGCTGGGCTGGGCGCAGGAAGGCCCGCCGGAGAAGGCCCGGCCGTGGCTGGGCGCGGGCTCGGTCGTCGGCATCCTCGTCGCGATCGGCGGCGGCATCCAGGTGGCGCGGTTCTGGGACACGCCGACGGCGCTGGACGGGCAGTACCACTGGTTCGGGGTGATCGTCGCGGCCGAGGTCGTGGCGGCCGGGCTGGGCTGCCTGGTGCTGGCCAAGCGGGGGTTGCAGCGGTACTTCGCCTCGTGGGTGGCGATCGTGGTCGCCCTGCACTTCGTGCCGCTCGGCCTGATGCTGGACGACTGGTCGATGATCGTCCTGGGCGTCGTCCAGTGCGCCCTGGTCGTGGCGGTGACGGCCTGGGTCCGCCGCCGCCCGCTGACCCCGAGCTTCCCGATCGGCGTCGCGATGGGCTCCACCCTGCTCGTCTACGCCGTCGCCACCGCCATCCGCGTCGCGCCCGAGGTGTTCTGACCCCGCCGCACCCGTGTGACGCGATCGGGTTACCCGTGGGTTCTAGACTCGGCTCCATGTCCGACCTCCAGACAGCGACGTCCGGGGCTCCGCCCGCGGAGTTCGCCGACGCCACGCGAGACGAGACCGCGCTGCGGCGGTTCCTGCACGGGCTGCCCGGTGTCGACCAGGTGGGGGTCGAGCAGCGGGCGGCGGGGCTCGGGACCCGCAGCATCAAGAAGGACAGCAAGCTCCAGGCGATCGACATGGCGATCTCGATGGTCGACCTGACGACGCTGGAGGGCGCCGACACCGAGGGCAAGGTGCGGTCGCTGTGCGCCAAGGCGCGCAGGCCCGACCCCGACTTCCCCGACGTCCCGCAGGTCGGCGCGGTCTGCGTCTACCCCGACATGGTGGCCACCGCGGTCAAGGCGCTCGACGGCACCGGCATCGGCATCGCCAGCGTGGCCACCGCGTTCCCCTCGGGCCGCTCCAGCCGCGAGATCAAGCTGGCCGACACCAAGATGGCCGTGGACGCCGGCGCCACCGAGATCGACATGGTGATCGATCGCGGCGCGTTCCTCTCCGGGCGCTACATGGCCGTCTTCGAGGAGATCAAGGCCGTCAAGGCGGCCTGCGGCGACGCGCACCTCAAGGTCATCCTGGAGACCGGCGAGCTGGCCACCTACGACAACGTGCGCCGCGCGTCCTGGCTGGGCCTGCTCGCCGGCGGCGACTTCATCAAGACCTCCACCGGCAAGGTCTCGCCCGCCGCGACCCTGCCGGTCACGCACGTCATGCTCCAGGCCGTCCACGACTGGCACGCCGCCACCGGCGAGCTGCGCGGGGTCAAGCCCGCGGGCGGCATCCGGACCACCAAGGACGCGATCCGCTACCTGGTGGCCGTGCAGGAGGTGGCGGGCCCGGCCTGGCTGGACCCGCACCTGTTCCGCTTCGGCGCGTCGAGCCTGCTCAACGACCTGCTCATGCAGCGCCGCACGCAGCGCTCCGGCCACTACAGCGGCCCCGACTACGTAACGGTGGACTAATGACCTGGGACTACGCGCCCGCGCCTGAGTCGCGGGCGATCGCGAACCTCAAGCCCGCGTACCGGATGTTCCTCGACGGGCAGTTCGTCGAGGGTGGCGGCGAGCCGCTCAAGACGGTCAACCCGGCGACCGAGGAGGTGCTGGCCGAGGTCTCCACGGCCAACTCCGCCGACGTCGACCGCGCCGTCAAGGCCGCCCGCCGCGCCTACGACAAGACCTGGGGCCGCATGCCCGGGTCCGAGCGGGCCAAGTACATCTACCGGATCGCCAGGATGATCGCCGAGCGCGGGCGCGAGCTGGCCGTGCTGGAGTCGCTGGACAACGGCAAGCCGATCAAGGAGTCCCGCGACGTCGACGTGCCGACGGCCTCGTCGCACTTCTTCTACCACGCCGGCTGGGCCGACAAGCTCGGCTACGCCGGCTACGGCCCCGACCCCAAGCCCCTGGGGGTCGCGGGCCAGGTCATCCCGTGGAACTTCCCGCTGCTGATGGCCGCCTGGAAGATCGCCCCGGCGCTGGCCTGCGGCAACACCGTGGTCCTCAAGCCCGCCGAGACGACCCCGCTGACCGCGCTCGTCCTCGCCGAGATCATCCAGCAGGCCGACCTGCCGCCGGGCGTGGTCAACATCCTGCCCGGCGCGGGCGACGTCGGCGCCGAGCTGGTCAACCACACCGGCGTCGACAAGGTCGCCTTCACCGGCTCGACCGAGGTCGGCAAGATCATCCAGCGCTCGCTGGCGGGCACCAACCGCAAGCTGACCCTGGAGCTGGGCGGCAAGGCCGCGAACGTGGTCTTCGACGACGCCCCGCTCGACCAGGCCGTCGAGGGCATCGTCAACGGCATCTTCTTCAACCAGGGCCACGTCTGCTGCGCAGGCTCCCGCCTGCTGGTGCAGGAATCCGTCGCCGAGGAGCTGCTGGCCAAGCTGCACACCCGGGTGGCCACCCTGCGCGTCGGCGACCCGCTGGACAAGAACACCGACGTCGGCGCGATCAACTCCCGCGAGCAGCTCACCAAGATCCAGGAGCTGGTGGCCTCCGGCGAGGACGAGGGCGCGCAGCGCTGGACCTCGCCGTGCCCGGTGCCGGAGAAGGGCTTCTTCTTCGCCCCCACGGTGTTCGCGAACGTCAGCCAGGCCATGCGCATCGCCCGCGAGGAGATCTTCGGCCCGGTGCTGTCGGTGTTGACCTTCCGCACGCCCGACGAGGCGCTGGCCAAGGCCAACAACACCCCCTACGGGCTCTCCGCGGGCATCTGGACCGAGAAGGGCTCGCGCATCCTGTGGATGGCCGACCGCATGCGCGCCGGCGTGGTCTGGGCCAACACGTTCAACCGGTTCGACCCGACCGCCCCGTTCGGCGGGTACCAGGAGTCGGGATTCGGCCGCGAGGGCGGCCGCGCGGGTCTGGAGGCGTACCTCGATGTCTGATCGGCTGACGGTGTCCAAGACGTACAAGCTCTATGTCGGCGGTGCTTTCCCGCGCTCGGAGTCCGGGCGCACCTACCCCGTCGCCGACGCGCGCGGCAAGTTCCTGGCCAACGCGGCGCAGGGCTCGCGCAAGGACCTGCGCGAGGCGGTCGTCGCCGCGCGCGGCGCGTTCGGCAAGTGGTCGGGCGCCACCGCCTACAACCGCGGGCAGGTGCTCTACCGCGTCGCCGAGGTGCTGGAGGGGCGGCGCGAGCAGTTCGTCTCCGAGGTCGCCGCGGGCGAGGGCGTGCAGCCGAAGAAGGCCGCGCAGCTCGTCGACGCCGCGATCGACCGCTGGGTCTGGTACGCGGGCTGGACCGACAAGGTCGCCACCGTCTTCGGCGCGGCGAACCCGGTGGCGGGCCCGTACTTCTCGTTCTCGGTGCCCGAGCCCAGCGGCGTCGTCGGCGTGCTCGCGCCGCAGAAGTCCTCGCTGCTGGGCCTGGTGAGCGTGCTCGCGCCCGCCATCGCCACCGGCAACACCGCGGTCGTGGTGACCAGCCAGGACCGGCCGCTGCCCGCCATCACCCTCGGCGAGGTGCTGGCCACCTCCGACGTGCCCGGCGGCGTGGTCAACCTGATCACCGGCCACACCGCGGAGATGGCCCCGTGGCTGGCCGCGCACGCCGACGTCAACGCCCTGGACCTGGTCGGCTGCGCCCCCGAGCAGCGCGCCGACCTGGAGCGGGCCGCGGCGGGCACGGTGAAGCGGGTGCTGCGCGGGTCCGAACCGGACTGGCTGGCCGACCCGGGCATCACCCGGTTGCGGGCTTTCCTGGAAACCAAGACCGTCTGGCACCCGATGGGTGTGTAATCGGGGGAGCCTGCGAGGGAGGACGTGCGTCCAACGTCCGACTAGAGGGGAGTCGCTGATGAGCCAGTCGGACGTCGGTGGGTACTACGGGGAGGCCGATGCCTTCCACGCCTACACCGCAGGCCTGCGGCCCTTGGCCGACCAGCTCAGGGGCGTCACCGGCGGCCTCGACCTCGGCGACGGCGCGTTCTCCAAGATCGGCGACGAGGTCGGGCTGACCGCGGCGCTGCGCGCGGCGGCGCAGCGCCAGGTCGCCGACGTCAACGGCCTGGCCGAGTCCTACCGCGGCACCGCCGAGGCCGTCGCCAGGACGTGGGTGAACTTCGAGGGCGTCGAGGACGACGAGGCCCGCAACCTGCGCCGCGCCGCGGGTGAGGGCGCGTGAGCGCCCGCGACCTGCTGGACCCGATGGTCCAGCCCGCCGCCACCGCCCAGCGCCACCTGGCCACCGACGACGCCGCCATCGACACCTACGGCGCCCGGCACGCCACCATCGCCTCCACTGTGGACACGGCGGGCCACGACGCCGACCGGCACGCCTCCTCGCTGCGCTCCGGCTGGACGGGCCAGGGCGCGCTCGCCCACGAGGGCGACGTCGCCGCGCAGTCCTCGCGCAGCAAGGCGCTCTCCAGCTACAGCACCGAGGTGCAGACCGCCGTCCGCGAGGCCGGGGAGATCCTCAAGGTCGGCCAGAAGGTCAACCAGGCCCAGCTGGACGAGTTCAACCGCAAGGCCGCCGAGCTGCTGTCGGCCGCCGCCGCCCTGCGCCAGGCCGGGGACACCGCGGGCGCGCAGCGCAAGCTCACCGAGCTGGCGCGCTACGCGGGCCAGCTGACCGGCGACACGTCGATGAACCTCGACAAGGTCATGACCCAGCTGACGGGCGTGGTCACCAAGCTCACCGGCGACTCGGGCACGACCACCTCCTCGGCGTCCGGCAGCCCGCCGGCCACCTACGCCGACCGCTCCGGCGGCGGTGGCGGGGGCGGCGGGGGCGGCGGGGACTCCGGCGGCGGTGGGGGCGGCGGTGGCGCGGTCACCAAGCGCAGGCTGCCGGTGGCCATCCCGCCGCAGCCGGGCACCGGGGTCATGGTCAACCTGCCCGACGGCAGCAGCGTCGAGGCCCCCAACGAGACGGCCGCCCGCGCCGTCCGCGCGGCTCTGTCCCAGCTGGGCGTCCCCTACGTCTGGGGCGGCACGTCGCCCGGCGTCGGCCTGGACTGCTCCGGCCTGACCCAGTACGCCTACGGCGAGGGCGGCCTGGAGATCCCGCGCACCTCCCGCGAGCAGGACATCGGCGCCGAGGTCCCCTCGGCCGACCAGCTCCTGCCCGGCGACCTGATCTGCTGGGAGGGCCACGTCGCCATGTACATCGGCAACGGCCAGATCGTGGAGGCGGGCGACCCGGTGCAGGTCGGCCCGCTGCGCACCACCAACGCGGGCATGCCCTTCGTCGGCTTCTACCGCCCGACGGGGTGAGCGCGCCCCGGTCCGTGGTGGTCGTCGGGGCGGGCGTCACCGGCGCGTCGGTGGCCTACCACGCGGCTCGGGCCGGCGCGGTCGTGACCGTGGTCGAGGTGGCGGTCCCGGGTACGGGCGTCACCGGGGACTCCTTCGCCTGGATCGGGGCGGCGGGCGTGCGCACGGGCCCGGCCGCCGAGCTGCGCCGGAGCGCGACGCGGGAGTACCGCAGGCTCGAAGCCGAGCTGCCCGGACTGCCGGTGACCTGGTCGGGCTCGCTGTCCTGGGGCGCGGCCGACACCTCGCCGCAGGCGGGGCCCGGCCAGGAGATCGTGGACACGGCGACAGCGGCACGGCTCGAACCCGCCCTGCGGCGGCCCCCGGACTGGGCCGTGTGGGCACCGGATGACGGCTCCGTCGACCCGGTGGGCGTCGTCAACCGGATGATCACCGGCGCGCGCTCCCACAGCACCACGATGCGCATGGGCGCCCCCGTCACCGCGATCCGCAGGGATGCCGAGGGGCGGGCCTGCGGGGTCGAGACGGCCGCCGGGTTCTGCGCCGGGGACACCGTGGTGCTCGCGGCCGGGGTGGCCACGGCCGCGCTGGCCGCGCCGCTCGGAGTCGACGTGCCGGTCGAGCCGTCGCCCGCGACGCTGTTCCGCTTCAGCGCCCCGCCCGGCCTGGTCCGCACCGTGGTCCACACCGCCGACTTCGACCTGCGGCAGGCCACCCCGAGCAGCTTGCACGCCGCCGCCGACTCGGCCGAGCGCACCCTCGCCGCCATCCGCTCCACCTTCCGCGCCCCCGACGTCGACCTGCTCCGCTCCCGGGTCGCCGCGCGCCCGATGCCCGCCGACGGCGAACCGATCATCGGCCCCGTCCCCGAGGTGCCCGGCCTCTACCTGGCGGTCACGCACTCGGCGGTCACCCTCGCCGCGGCCGTGGGCCGCGCGGTGGCGCGCGAGGTGGTCGAGGGCACCACCGAGGCCGTACTGGCGGGCTGCCGCCTCGACCGCTTCTGACACCGCGCGCGGATTCACCCGTCCCCGGGCAGGCACCGGCCGTAAGGTTGGGACGTGGACATCGACATCGACCGGGAGCTGGACTCGGTCGCCGCCAAGGTCGAGCGGACCAGCGCCGAGGCCGCCGAGCGGCTCGGCCGGTTCGGGCCGGTGAGCGGGCGGGCGAGCAGCGGCGACGGCGGCGTGACCGTGGAGGTCAAGCCGGGCGGTCTGCCCACCGAGATCGTCATCGCGCCGCACGCGCTGCGCCAGGGTTCCGAGGCGCTGGCCGCGCAGATCATGGCCGTCGCCGCGCACGCGACCCGGCGGGCGGGCGGGGCGATGCACGCCGCGCTGGCCCCCGTCCTCGGCCCCGGCGGGGAGAAGCACCTCGCCTCGCTCGGCTACGAGCCCGTCGACGAGGACGATTCCGACGCCGACTACGACAATCCCCTGGGGACACCCCCCGGCCGGCTGCCCGGCAGGCGGCGATGACCGACCGGGTTCCCGTCGAGCGCTCCACCCGCCAGCTCATCGAGGACGGCCGCGCGCGCCAGGAGGCCCTGGAGAACGTGGAGAAGGTCCTCGCCGAGGTCACCGGCACCGCGATGGACCAGTACCAGACGGTCCGGGTCACCGTGGACGGGCGCGGCAAGCTGCTGGACGTGTGGCTGCGCCAGGACGCCGTCCGCTGGGGGCCCGAACTGGGCAGGCTGCTCGTCCACGTGGCCCACGCCGCCCTGGCCAACGCGACACAGGCGGGCTACAACCGGCTCGCGCCCCTGCTCGGGGACAACCTCACCTACGCCGTCGAGCTGATCTCCGGGCACGCCGCGCCCGCCCGGCAGCAGGGCCGCCCGAGCATCACCGCCGAAGAGTTCCAGCGCCGCCGCGACGAGCGCTTCGCCGCCGCTGAGCAGCGCAAACCCGACCCCCGGACCGAAGACGGCGACGACGACGACCCGCTGTCGTTCGACCTGTCCTTCCTGCGGTCCGACCGGTGAGAAACCGGGTAGGAGCCTAGGTGAATCCGTGTGATCCTCACCCCGTAGGCTGCCCAGGCACCCGAGCCCCTGCCGCGACCAGGAGGACCTCCCATGGCTCAGGACATCGTCCCCATTGAGCTGGGGTTGCCGCAGGGCGACCTCGTCACGCTGTGGGCGCCCCGCTGGCGGGAGGACGGCGAGGAGTGGGAAGCGTTCCTCGGCCACGAGGAAGACCTCTACGCCTTCACCGACACCGCCCACCTGGCGGCGTTCGTGCGCACCGCCGAGGACCACGACCTCATCGACCACCCGGCGTGGAACCACGTCCCGGCCCTCACCGTGGCCGAGCTGATCCCCGCCGAGGCCCACCAGTACGACCTGGTCGGCGTGCCCGAGCTGGTCGCCGAGGAGCCCGACACCTGGACCATCGGCGAGCTGGCCGAGATCGTCTCGATCATCCGGTCGCTGGCCGACGTGTGCGAGCTGGACGAGGTCCACGAGATCCTCGACTCCGCCGACGGCTTCGCCGTGCTCGACCAGGGCACCTACCCGTTCACCGGGCGCGATGGCGAGCGGCTGTGGAACGACCTGGCCAAGACGGTCATCGACAAGTGGGACGACCTGCTCGACGCGCTCGACTCCGTCGTCACCGTCCCCGAGGTGACCGGGCCCGAGCTGGACAAGGCCGCCGAGGAGCTGGCCGCGTTCCAGGCCGCCGCCGAGGCCGCCGCGGCTGAGGACGCCGACGCCGAGGAGGAGTCCGATGAGCAGGCCGACGAGGCTCCCGTCGGGTTCTGGGGCGAGGTCGGGATCGACCCGATCAAGATCATCTCCGACGGGTCGGAGTACTACACGCTGCGCTGCTACCTGGACGACAAGCCGATCTTCCTCGGGAAGGACGGCAAGATCGACGTCGCCACGTCGGTGCGCGGGCTGGCCAAGTACCTGGCCGTCGGCGAGTTCGACGACAACGACCTCGCCAAGGTCTCGACCTGGGAGGACGTGCACTCCAAGGCCACCGACGGCAGCCTGGAGATCGACGTCGAAGAGGACAACACCTACGTGCTGCAGGGTCTGAACGAGGACCTGGCCGAGGGTGTGGACGCCGTCGACCCCGTGCAGCTGGACCTGGCCGTCGAGCTGCTGACCGACGCCGCCGAGTGGGCCGAGGACGACAGCGTGGCCACCGCGCTGGGGCAGTCGGAGAGCCTGGGGTGGCTGGTGTCCTTCATCCTCGCCCCGGACCCGACCCGGCTGGCCCCGAGCGCGCCGTTCGACGCCGAGTCGGCCGCGTGGGCGAAGCTGGTCCAGGACTTCGAGGACCGCTTGCAGACCCGCTGAACGACGTGACGCTCGCGCCCGTCCGGTGACCACCGGGCGGGCGCGCTGTCATGTCAGGGGTTCTCGACGCTCCACTGCTGGTCCCACTCCTCGTCGCACGGCACGACCCTGGGCTCCGGGGTGGCCTCCAGGCAGCGGCTCGTGGTCGTGGCCGAGTGGAGGCGGGTCCAGAGTTCCCCGTCCACCTCGCCCACCCACTCGGGGATCCAGCGGTGACCCGGGGTGCAGGCGCTCCACCGGGCATCGGCGGTGAGGCAGCGGCCGGACCGCTCGATGGTGACCGCGCAGCCGTGCGCCGTGGGGCCTGACGGCAGCATCACGACGGGAAGGACGTGACCGCTTTCGTGGTTGCGCACGCCGAGGCTGGTCCTGGGGCAGTGGCCGCTGTTGAGGGGCGGGTAGTCCTCGATTCGCCAGCGGGCGTCGTCGCCCGTGGCGCAGGGGCGTTGCAGGACTCGGATGTGGATGTCGGGGTCGCCGCCTTGGTGGGCCAGGCAGAGCCCGGTGTCGTGGTTGCGGATCGTCATGGAGTCCGGCACGGCGCCCTGGATCGTCCACAAGTAACGGTCATCGGCGGTGTCGCACTGGCGGTAGCGCTGTTCGTCGCCTGGCGCGCCGTCGGCGGCGAGGCAGAGGGCGGTGCGGGTGCTGCTGCGGATCTGCCACCTGGTCCCGACGGGGGCGATGACGAGGTGGTGGCCCGGGTTGTCCGAGGCCGCGCACTCCCACTGGTAGACGGCTTGGCCGACCTTCTCGGAGTCGGCCGGGTGGGTGAACGCGCCATTGCGGGAGAGGCATTTGCCGGTGGCGGCGTTGCGGAGCTTCGCCAGGAACGGCGGACGGTGGGGAAGGTCGACGACCTGGATGGCCGCCGGGGCGTCCGGGTGGGGCGCGGTTCGGGCGGGCAGGTCGGCGCCGACCACCAGGACCAGCACCACGACCAGCGCGGCCGCCCGGTACCTCGGCCGCGCCCTCACCGCAGGCGGAGCGGCAGGCGGGGAGTCCTCCCGACCTGGCCCGGGGACCGCGGCGGCGGGTCGGGTGCCGTGGCGGGACGCGGCCACCCGGAACCAGGCCTCGGCCCAGGCGCGCTGCTCGTCCGGGGTCGCGCCCAGGGCGATCACCATGGCGTCCAGGGCTTCGGCAGGGGCCAGGGTGCGGCCGGTGGCGTGGCTGTGGACGGTGGACTTGCTCGTCGCGGGCAGGCCCATGCGGCGGGTCAGCTCGGCCAGGCTGACGATCGGCCTGCCGGTGCCCCGGGCGGCGCGGACCCGCAGCAGGCCCAGCTCCTCGGCCAGGCCCGGCAGGTCGCTCACCCGTGTCGGATCGGGACCGTCGGCCATGCGCCCTCCCCCTGGTCCTGACCCAAGGTAGTCGGACGGCGACGTCCGGTCCTGTCCAGAAGCGTCCGGAGCTGGGCGTTCACGGCGGGTCCAGGCGCTGGCATGGTCGCCATGAGCGACATCGAGTGGATCAAGAGCAGTCGCTGCGGCGACGGTGCGACCTGCGTCGAGGTGGCGTTCCCCGAGCCGGGGATCGCCGTGCGCGACGCGAAGAGCCCGGTGGCGGAGATCGCGTTCGGCGGTTCCGCCTGGCGGGTGTTCCTCGGGGCGGTCAGTCGAGCAGAGCTTCGATGAACGCGCGCGAATCACCGGGAGAGAGAGCGACTTCGCGCAACGCGTCGAAGACGCGGGTGAACCGGGCCACCAGGGTCGGGGTGGTCACCAGCCGACCTTCGGCGAGGTCGTCGGTGTAGGCGACGGCGTCGCCGGGGCCCAGGCCGAGGACGATGAAGCCGCCGGGCTGGGCCGGGTGCATCCCGGCGGCCAGTGGCAGCACCCGCACGAGCGGGCCCGGCTCCAGCAGCCTGCGCAGCTGGGCCCGCATCTCCTCGGGGTCGGGGCAGGAGCGCAGCAGGGCCGACTCGTCGACGACGACGTCGAGCGCGGGCGGGTCGGCCTTGCGCAGCACCGACTGCCGGGCCATCCGCAGGTCGGCCACCCGCGCGGCGTTCTCGGGCGCGACGCCGAAGGCCTCGGCGAGGGCGCGGGCGTAGCCGTGCGTCTGGAGCAGGCCGGGAATCCACTGCGGCTGGTACTCCAGGATCGCGGTGGCCTCTTCCTCGTAGCCGACGTAGTGGTCGTAGCCGTCGTTGATGAGGTCGGCGTACTCGCGCCACCAGTCCTTGCGCTGCTGCTGGCGCGCGACCGCCAGCAGCGCCGCGCGCCGGGCCCCGCCGACCCCGCAGCTGTCCAGGAACTCGCGCAGGTCGAGCACCCGGACCGCGACCTGGCCGGTCTCGATCCGGCTGACCTTGGCGACCGAGCAGTCCAGCCGCTCGGCCACCTCCTCCAGGCTCTTGCCCGCCCGTTCCCGCAGCTCGCGCAGTTCCCGGCCGAGCCTGCGCCTGCTCTCCGCGCTGACCGACATGCCGCCATCCTTGCACGGTGCAACGCTTGCACCTCTCAGGGCGATCAGTAAACTACGACGATTTGCAACGGTTGCAGATTGGGAGTGTCCCGTGACCGATTGGCTTCGCAAGATCGTCGAGAACGTCGTCCCCTGGTTGATCGAGAACAAGGCGCACCGGCTCGTCGTGTTCGGCCTCTTCTGGTCGGCCACCGCGTTCCTCGCCCTGTTCTTCGGCGTCGGCGACCCGGTCTTCGCCGCGATCGCACTGGGGCTGCCCGCGGCGCTGATCGTCGCCACGCGCCGAGTCGGGATGGCCGGGGTCCCGCCGGCGCTGTTCGCGCCCGCTCTGGCCGCCGCGCTGATCCCGGCGGTCTTCCTCGGCCGGTACCAGCGCGGCGACCAGCACGAATTCGGCCCCGAGTCGGCCGGGCTGGTGCTGGTCGGCTTCCTCGTCTTCCTGGTGTGGGTCGGTGCGTACCCGGTGATGGTCGACATGTACGACCAGCTGCACGCGCTGTCGCACATCCCCGAACAGGCGCGACCCAAGAGCCTGGCCAAGCACGAGCGCGACCCGGAGGCCATCCGCCGGCTGCTGATGGTGAAGCTGTCGATGGCGACCGCCGCGATGGTCGTGGCCGGCGGCACGTACGTCGTGGGCGCCGCGGTGCTCGGGCTGCTGCTGCGCAGGCGCTGGACCGCCGCCGTCGCGCTCGCGGCCAGCGCGCTCAGCGGGTTCTTCTCCGAGCAGAAGTTCGCCTGGGAGTTCGACCCGGTGGGAGTCATCGCCGGGCTGATCGCCGCCGAACTGTGGTGGCAGGCCTACCGGCACCCGCTGTGGGACACGCGGGCCCGCCGGGTGCCTGCGTGATCCCGATGCCCGCCGCCCCGGTGACCGCGCCGTGGGAGGCGACCCTGGCGGCGCTGCTGCCCGGCGGCGGCGCGCTGCCCGGCGCGTTCGCCCGCGTCGGCGCGGTCCACCTGAGCCCGCTGGCCATCGGCTTCGACGCCCAGACCATCGCCTGGGCCGACGTCGCCGAGGTCAGGACCCGGCGGCTGCGCGCGGCCCTCACCGCGGGCCTGGCCGGTGAGGTCGGGGCACAGGCCGCCCGGCTCGCCCCGCCCGGCACCCGCTTCGCCGCGCGCAAGGTCGCCACCCGGCTCGCCGCCGGGGCGGGCGGGCTGGTCGCGGGGGTCTTCCAGGACGGGGCCGAGGTGCCGTGGGCGGTCGTGGCGCGGGGGCGGTGGCGGGCGGCGGTGCACGCGCCGTCCGCCGCCGCCCGCGCCGTGCTGTGGCTGCCCGCCGTCGCCGCGAGCGTGCTCGCCACCGCCCGCGCGGCCGGGGTGCCGGTCGTCAGCCCATGAGCCGGGCGAAGCCGGGCTTGATCACCGTGTTGATGATGTCCAGGCGCTCCTCGAAGTCGATGAACGCCGACTTCATGGCGTTGACGGTGAACCACTGCAGGTCGGCCCAGCCGTAGCCGAACGCCTCGACCAGGGCGGCCATCTCGCTGGTCACGGTGCAGCCGCTCATCAGGCGGTTGTCCGTGTTCACCGTCACCCGGAAGCGGAGCTGCGTCAGTAGTCCGATGGGGTGATCTTCGATGGCGGACGCGGCGCCGGTCTGCAGGTTGGACGTGGGGCACATCTCCAGCGGGATGCGCCGGTCGCGCACGTAGGAGGCCAGCCTGCCCAAGTGCGCGCCGCCGTCGGCGTCGACCTTGATGTCGTCCACGATGCGCACGCCGTGACCCAGCCGCTCGGCGCCGCAGTGCTGGATCGCCTCCCAGATCGAGGGCAGCCCGAACGCCTCACCGGCGTGGATGGTGAAGTGCGCGTTCTGCTGGCGCAGGTACTCGAAGGCATCGAGGTTGCGGGTGGGCGGGAAGCCCGCCTCCGGGCCCGCGATGTCGAAGCCGACGACGCCCGCGTCGCGGTAGCGCACGGCCAGCTCGGCGATCTCCAGCGAGCGCGCGTTCTGGCGCATCGCGCACAGCAGCGTGCCGACGCGGATGGTCCGGCCCGCCGCGGCGGCGCGGCGCTCGCCCTCGCGGAACCCGGCCTGCACCGCCTCGACGATCGGGTCGAGCCCGAGACCGGCCTCGGTGAACAGCTCGGGGGCGTAGCGCACCTCGGCGTAGACGATGCCGTCGGCGGCCAGGTCCTCGACGCACTCGGCGGCGACGCGCGCCAGCGCGTCCTCGTTCTGCATGACCCCGCAGGTGTGGGCGAAGCCCTCCAGGTAGCGCACCAGGGAGCCGGAGTCGGCCGACTCCCGGAACCAGGCGCCGAGGGCGGCGGCGTCCTCGCGCGGCAGGGCGCGGTAGCCAGCCGCGTCGGCGAGGTCCAGCACGGTGGCCGGGCGCAGGCCGCCGTCGAGGTGGTCGTGAAGCAGGACTTTGGGTGCTTGGCGGATCGTGTCCGCGGTGAGCGGGGTCGACATGGACACACGGTACTCAGCCCCGACGTCACCCGTTCGAGTAACGGACGGGTCACGTATGGTTCACCGCGCATCGGAGCTTGATCCGCCAAACGGCCCAATAACGCGTGTTGGGCAAGCGGCATTATCTACGGGTGGTGTAAGGGCGGCTCCGGGCAGTGGTTAGGCTCCTTCCCGTCTCCACATCCCCCACCCAGGACGAAGGTCACCTCCGTGAACGAAAACAACCACACGGTGTCGTTCGACCGGATGCGCAACATGCTCACGCGCGCGGCCGAGATCCGTGAGAGTGAACAGCAGCAGATCTTCGACGCCCTGGACGAGATCCACGCGCGCCTGTCGCCCCTGGAGTCCATCGGCGCGGTGCGCAAGCGCCTCTCGGAGATGCCCGACCGCTCCGAGACCGCCGTCCTGGCCGACCGCCTGGACGCCGCGCTGCGCAAGCTGGAGGCCCAGGACACCGCCATCGCCGCCCTGGCGCGCGCCGTCGACACCATCGTGGACAAGCTCGCCACCCCGTTCGCCCAGCTCGACGGCCGCCTCGACGGCGTCGCGGGCCGCTTCGAGGGAGTCGCGGGCCGGATGGACGGCCTGGAGGACAAGCTCTCCAACATCCACCGCCGCATCGACGAGCTCGACCACCACCTGGACAAGCAGGACACCAAGATCGACAACGTCCCGTCCAGCACGTCGGGCCCGGTGCGCGAGCGCATCGAGATCATGGAGACCGCCCTGCGCGGCAGGCTGGACGAGGTCGACGAGGGCGTGCACGAGCACCTCGACGGCACCAAGGACGCCCTGGCCCGCCAGATCGGCGAGACCTCGGAGTCCGTGGCCACCCGCGCCACCTCCGCCGCCGACTCGGTCGCCGGCGCCGTCACCGCCGCCGAGACCCGCATCGCCGACGCCGTCTCCCGCACCACCGACGCCGTCGCGACCGTGGAGACCCGGGTCGGCAAGACCAACGACTCCCTCCACGCCAAGCTCGACACCGCCTCCGCCGCCCTCACCGAGACCCGCGAGGCCCTGGCCGCCTCCCTCGGCGAGACCGGCACCGCCGTCCACGGCAAGCTGGACGAGGCCACCTCGGCCCTGCGCGAGGCCCTGCGCGAGACCCAGGAGACCGTCGACGCCAGCGACCGCCTGGAGACCCTGGCCGAGCGCCTGGAGCGCGTCACCACCCGCCTGGACGAGATGACCACCCGCCTCGACGCGGTGGAGGACGGCTTCACCGGCAAGATCGGCGAGCTGAGCGGCGCGATCAAGTCCGAGTTCAGCAAGGTGGACGCGGCGCTGGGCAAGCAGCCGGACAGCACCTCGGTGGAGTCCCTGGTGCGCAAGAGCAACGAGGAGTCCGTCCGCCGGATCGGCGGCCACCTGGACGAGGCGATGGCGACCTTCGCGGAGCTGATGCTCGGCGGCAGCCAGCCGACGCCGCAGCCGCCGACCACGCTGCCCCGGCAGAACCCGCGTCGCCGGACGAACGGGACCAAGCCGGGGAAGGCCCTGGAGAAGCGCGAAGAGGAGAACGAGGAGAACGACGTCCCCGCGGGGGCGTAGTTCTGGGACACCGCCGGCGCCGTCCGACTCTGGGTGAGTCGGACGGCATGTCGGCCGTCGTCGTCTTGGGCAATCGTCGGCCGTCGCCGCGGGGCGGTAAGTACCCTGCTCCCCATGACGGAGATGCCCGCGTTCGCCGAAGCGGCGGGCGCTGTCGGAGATGTTCGCTCGGCTGTCGAGGCCGGGGATGTGGTCATCGAGGCGGAGTCCGCTGAGGCGCTCATCGCCGCCATTGACGAGGCCCGCCTGCGGGTGGACGGGCTGCGGGCCGTCGCCGACACCGAGTTGGCCTCGCCGTTGGCGTTCGGGGACAACTGGGTCGGGCGGATCGTCTCCGCGCGGATCTCCACCGCCGCGGCCGGGCACGAGGAATCGGCGGGGACCGTTCTCGCGCAGTTCGCCGGGGTGCTCGACCAGCTCGCGGTCACGGTCCGGGAGGCCGTGGACAGCACCGTCGATGCCGATGACGACGCCGCCGCGCGGCTGTACCGGGAGGTGTGAGGTGCTGGTGCCCTACCCGTACCCCGTCCCCCCGCCGCAGGAGCCGACCTCGCTGGCCGAGCCCGTCGACTGGATGGCGTGGCCGCACGCCGAGCTGTACCGCATGGTCCACTCCGGCGGCGACACCGCGCAGGCCGAGCGGACCGCGCAGCAGTGGGCCGATGTGGCTCAGGAGCTGCACGACATCGTCGATCGGCTGGGGAAGGCGGTGAGCGCGTCCGAGGCCGGGTGGCAGGGGGAAGCCGCGGCCAAGGCCCGGGAGGGGATGCGGACCGTGCTGGCCTGGGCGGTCGAGACGGTGTTGCGGGCCGAGCAGGTGCGCCACGCGATCCACGCTGAGGCCGATCACCTGGAGTGGGCGAGGGCGGCGATGCCCGAGCCGGTGCCGCAGTGGCACGGCGGGGAGTGCGCGGTCGTGCCGGAACCGCCCGGTCGCGGGCCGGAGGGCGGCGGACGTCCGGGTGGGCGCGAGTGGATCGGCGGCGCGGACGCGGGTAGGCCGCAGTGGGCCGCGGGCGGGGACTCCGGTGTGGCGCACTGGCACGGCGGCAAGGACGCGGGCCTCGCGCAGTGGCACGGCGGGCCCGATTCGGGTCGGCCGCGGTTCCACGGTCAGCAGGTGGCGGCCCCGGTGGTGTCGGTGCCGCCACGGCAGCAGGCCGACGCGGCGCACCGCGAGGCCGCCGAGGTGATGGCGCGGTTCCAGCACGGGTCCAGCCAGGTCGACGGGAGCATTCCGGCGTTCGCGGCGCCGGTCAGTCCGGTCATCGTCTACGGCGGTCCGGAGACGACGACGCCGTCCGGCGGGGTCGACGGGCCAGGCGGCTCCGGCGGCTCCAGCGCGACCACCGGGCTCCCCGGCGGCAACGCCGCCAACGGCGTCCTCGGCACCACCAACACCCCCGCGGGCCCCGGCACCCGCGACGAGCCCGCCCCCCGACCGGTCAGCGGCCAGGAAGCCGCCCGCACCACCCCGGCCGAGCAGACTCGCCCCCAGGCGCAGCCCGCCGCGGGCGGTCGCTCGGGAGGCGGCGCGATGGGCGGGATGGGCGCGGGCTCGGGGATGCGGCCCGAAGAGGACCACGAACACCGCACCCCCGCCTACCTGCAGGAGGACTCCGACGTCTTCGGCGCGCACACCCCCGTCGCCCCGCCGGTGCTCGGTGCCTGAGTACCCGCTGCGCCTCGCCACCGTCGAGTTCGCCGCCCTCTGGGCCCGCGTCTCCGAGGCCGCCTCCCCCATCGGCTCCCTGCGGTTCGGGGCGACGGCGGCGGACAAGGCGCGGATACACGCGGTGTGCTCGGCACAGCTGGCGCACCGCGGGCTCGGCACGCTGGAGCACCCGCACCCCGACCTCGCCGACCTCGTCGACGTCCTCGCCCATCCCGCCGCCTCCATCGACATCGACCTGGCCTTCGCCGGGGGCTCGGGCCGGGCCACCGTCGCCGAGACCAGGACCGCGACGGCCGCGCTCACCTGGGACGGCGCCGAAGCGCACCTCTGGTGGGCCCGGCCGGGCACCGCCGTCGACACCGCCGTCAGCGTCCTGCCCCCGCTGCCCGCGGGCCCCGGCCGCTCGGCCACCCTGCGCCGCGCCGACTACGACGCCGCCTGCGCCCAGCGGTCCCCGATCGCCTTCCTGGGCGTCCTGCGCGACGCGGGCATCCGCGAACCCGAGGCGCACACGGCCCTGGCCGCCGCCACCGGCCACACCGGCAACGGCCGCGCCACCGTCGACCGCCGCCCCGACCCGGTCACCTGGGTGGACACCGCCGAGGGCCGCTACCTGCTGCGCCCGGCGGGCGACTGGCTGACCATCGTCCCCGCCGACCACGCCCGCCTCGCCTCGGCCATGGCCGACCTGCGCTAGGCCGCGACCGCCTCACGACGCGGCGCGGGCACCTTCCGCAGCGCCCGGTACGCCGGAACCGTCAGCACCAGCACCAGTACCGCCGCCGACACCGCCGTCGTGGTGAGCCCGCTGACGAACGCGCTCTCCGCCGCCGCGAACAGCGCCTCACCGCCCGGGGTCTGCGCGGCCACCGCCGCCGCGCCGCCGAGGGTGTCCTGGGCCGTGGCCGCCGCCTCCGGCGGGAGCCCGGCGACCGCGCCCGCCATCTCGCGGTGGTAGACGGCCGCGCCGACGGTGCCGAGCACCGCCATGCCCAGCGCGCCGCCCAGCTCGGTGCCGGTCTCGGCCAGCGCTGAGGCCGAGCCGACCTTCTCCTCCGGCGCCGTGGACAGGACGTGGTCGCCGGTGAGCGTGGTCGTGACGAGCACGCCCGCGCCGACCAGACCCGATCCGGCCAGCACCACCCACAGCCCGGAGTCGACCTCCAGCGTCGCCAGGGCCGCGAACCCCGACGCCAGCACGACCAGGCCGCCCGCGACCAGCGGCGCGATCCGCAGGCGCTGGGCGAGAACTCCGGAGACGGTCATGCCGACAGCGATGAACGGCACCACCACCAGCGACCACAGCGCCGCCTCGAAGGGCCGCATGCCGAGCACGAGCTGCAGGTACTGGTTGGTGAACATCATCGAGCCGATGAAGCAGAACATCGCGACCAGGTTGATCCCGATCGCCGTCCCGAAGGTGCGGTCGCCGAACATCGCGAGGTCGACCAGCGGGTAGGCGATGCGCCGCTGCCTGCGCAGGAAGACCACCGCCAGCACGAGCCCGAGCACCAGCGCGGCCACCGGCACGGGCTCGACGCCCTCGACGGCGGTCTTCTTCATCCCGTAGACCACCGCGAGCATCGCGGCCATGGACAGCACCGCGCCGGGGAAGTCGAAGCGGCCCGCGTCGGGGTTGCGGGTCTCCGGCAGCAGCATCGGGCCGAGCGCGAGCAGCAGGGCCATGGCGGGCAGGTTGATCAGGAACGCCGAGCCCCACCAGAAGAACTCCAGCAGCAGGCCGCCCGCGATCGGACCGATGAACGCGCCGATGGTGATGCCGCCGGTCCACACCGCGATGGCGACCTTGCGCTTGGCGTCGTCCGGGAACAGGGTCCTGATCAGCGACAGCGTGGACGGCAGCAGCGTGGCCCCGGCGACCCCGAGCAGGAAGCGGGCGGCGATGAGCAGCTCGGCCGTCGGCGCGTAGGCGGCGGCGACGGAGGCGGCGCTGAAGGCCGCCGCGCCGAGGAGCAGCAGCTTGCGGCGGCCGACGCGGTCGCCGACCGCGCCCATGGTGATCAGGCCGCCCGCCAGCGTGAAGCTGTAGGCATCCATGATCCACAGCTGCTCCGGGCCGGTGGGCCCGAGGTCGGCGGCGATGAAGGGCAGGGCGAAGAACAGGACGCTGATGTCCATGGAGATCAGCAGGCAGGGCAGCACCAGGACGGCGAGACCGGCCCAGGCGCGACGATCGGACATGACGGGAACCCCCTCTAACTGCGTACGTCATACGCACAACTGCGTAAGTTATACGCAGTAGCTAGGATGGCCGTCAACCACGACCTGCGGGGGACCATGACCGAGCTACCTGGCTACCTGGCCGCCGCCTGGGGCAAGCAGGGCAAACCCACCCGTGGACCGAAGCCCGCTTTGAGCCTGGAGCGCGTCATCGCCGCCGGGGTCTCCGTCGCCGACGCCGAGGGCATCGAGGGGCTGTCGATGAGCCGGGTCGCCACCGAGCTGGGCACCAAGCCGATGTCGCTCTACCGCTACATCAGCTCCAAGGACGAGCTGATCGCGCTCATGCTCGACCGCGCGGGCGGCCCGCCGCCGCCGATGACGGCCGAGGACTGGCGCAGCGGCCTGGAGCTGTGGAGCCGCTCCTACCTGGCGACGCTGCGCGCCCACCCGTGGATCATGCGGGTGCCGATCACCGGCCCGCCCGCCACGCCGAACCAGCTGCGCTGGATGGAGGCGGGCCTGCGGCTGGCGACCGGCTTCGCCCCCGGCGACGCGATGGCCGTGCTCCTGCTGCTCAGCGGCTACGTCCGCAGCTGGGCGACGCTCAGCGCCGACCTGGAGTCCGCCAACGCCGACCCCGAGACGATGATGGTCGACTACGGCGCGGTGCTCGACGCGGTCGTCACCGAGTCGGAGTTCCCCGAGCTGACGAAGGCGATCCGCGCGGGCGTGTTCACCTTCGACCCCGACGAGGACCCCGACGTCGACTTCGTCTTCGGCCTGGAGCGCATCCTCGACGGCGCCGAGAGCGTCCGCTCAGACTGACCGCTCCCGCGCGACGAACGCCCCGAGCGCACCGGCGGCCAGGACCACGGCGATGACCGTGATCAGCACCCCCACCAGCAGCAGCACATTGGCGGTGACCGTGGCGACGGCGAACACGTCGTACATCCACGGCTCGTAGAGGCCGGGGCGAGCACCGCCACCGGCGGCAGCGCCGCGCAGACCCCCGCGACGGCCAGCATGCGGGCGGGCGTCCGGCCGGGCCGCAGGCGCAAGCAGCGCGAGCGCGGCGAGCGGCAGCGCGAACCGCAGCACGCGGGCACGCCGGGGTGAGACGATCGGGCGCATGGACCGGGTGCTGGGCGTGGACGCGTGCAAGTCGGGCTGGATCGGCATCGTGCTGGAGGACCTTGAGGTCCACGCGGTCTTCGGCGCGAGCATCACCGCGCTGGCCGAGCGGGCCGGAGCCGCGGACATCACCGCCGTCGACATGCCGATCGGCCTGCCGGACGGCAGCACCAGGCAAGCCGATCTGCTCGCCAAGAAGCAGGTCGGCTCCTCGGTGTTCCTCACCCCGACCCGCGCCGCCATCGCCGAGACCGACCACGCCGCCGCCAGCGAGGTGAACCGCCGCGTCGCGGGCAGCGGCATCTCCATCCAGGCGTACTCGCTGCGCCCCAAGGTCCTGGAGGTCGACGCCTGGGTGCGCACCACCGCGCCCGGCGAGGTGGTCGAGGCCCACCCGGAGGTCAGCTTCCGGCACCTGGCCGGGGAACGCCTGGTCACCGGGAAGAAGACCTGGGCGGGCGCCGCCGCCCGCCGCGCCCTGCTGGCGGGCGCGGGCATCGTCCTGCCGGACGACCTCGGCGAGGCGGGGAAGCAGGCCGGGGTGGACGACGTCCTCGACGCCGCCGTCCTCGCCTGGACCGCGCGCCGGGTCCGCCTCGGCGAGGCCGTCAGCTACCCCGACCCGCCCGAGACCTTCAGCGACGGCCTCTCGGCCGCCATCTGGGCCTAGGACCTACCCGCGGATCGTGTCCAGCACCAGCGGGCCGTGGGCGGGCGCGTCGTCGGCGACGGTGAACGCGCCGTGCAGTGCGGCCAGGGCGCCGTCGACGGCGTCCGGGGTGTCGGTGTGCAGTTCCAGCACGACATCCCCGGCGGCGACGCGCTCGCCCGGCTTGGCCTTGCACAGCACGCCTGCCGCCGCCTGCACCGGGTCTTCCTTGCGGGCCCGGCCCGCGCCCAGGCGCCAGCCCGCGACGCCCACGGCGTAGGCGTCCATCGAGGCCACGACGCCGTCGCGCTCGGCCTTCACCGCGTGCACGTGCCGCGCCACGGGCAGCTCGGCGTCCGGGTCGCCGCCCTGGGCGCGGATCATCCGCTCCCAGACCTCGTAGGCCCGCCCCGACGCCAGCACCTCGGCGGGGTCCACATCGGACAGACCGGCCAGCGTCAGCATCTCCTTCGCCAGGGCCACCGTCAGCGCGACCACGTCCGCCGGGCCGCCGCCGCGCAGCACCTCGACCGACTCGGCGACCTCCAGCGCGTTGCCCACCGCGCGGCCCAGCGGCACCGACATGTCGGTGATCAGCGCCGAGACCTCGCGCCCGTGGGCGACGCCGATCTCCACCAGGGCCGCCGCCAGCGCGCGGGCGTCGCCGGGGGTCTTCATGAACGCCCCGGACCCGCACTTGACGTCCAGCACCAGCGCGTCGGCGCCCTCGGCGATCTTCTTCGACATGATCGAGCTGGCGATCAGCGGGATCGACTCGACCGTGCCGGTGACGTCGCGCAGCGCGTAGAGCTTGCGGTCGGCGGGCGCCAGGCCCTCGGTCGCCGCGCACACCACCGCGCCGACGTCGGCCAGCTGAGCGGCGATCTCGGCGTCGGAGAGCCGCGCCCGCCAGCCGGGGATCGACTCCAGCTTGTCCAGCGTGCCGCCGGTGTGTCCGAGGCCGCGCCCGGACAGCTGCGGCACCGCCGCCCCGCACGCGGCGACCAGCGGGGCCAGCGGCAGGGTGATCTTGTCGCCGACGCCGCCGGTGGAGTGCTTGTCGACCGTCGGCCTGTCCACCTTGAGGTCCAAAGTGGACCCCGAAGCGATCATCGCCGCCGTCCAGCGGGCCGTCTCGGCGGCGTCCATCCCGTTGAGGAACACCGCCATCGCCAGCGCCGACATCTGCTCGTCGGCGACGTCGCCGCGGGTGTAGGCCGCGATGACCCAGTCGATCTGGTCGTCGGTCAGCCTGTTGCCGTCGCGCTTGGCGCGGATGACGTCCACAGCGGTGTGCATGGCCGTCACGGTAGCTGTTCCGGGCCGAACGCGTCGGGGAGCACCGCCGACATCGGCAGCGGGCCGCGCGGGGTGTCGATGAGGCAGTCCGGCCCGCCCAGCTCGTAGATGACCTGGCGGCAGCGCCCGCACGGCATCAGCAGCTCACCGGTGCCGCTGCGGCAGGCCAGCGCCACCAGCCGCCCGCCGCCGGTCAGCCGCAGCTGGCCCGCCAGCGCGCACTCCGCGCACAGCCCGACGCCGTACGCGGCGTTCTCCACGTTGCAGCCCGTCACCAGCCGACCGTCGTCGACCAGCGCCGCCGCGCCGACCTGGAGCCCGGAGTACGGGCAGTAGGCCAGCGCGGCGGCCGACACCGCCGCGGCGCGCAGGGCGTCCCAATCGGTCACTTGCCTTGGCCCTTGCGGTAGATCTCACCGACGGCCTTGGGTGTGCGCAGCCGCTGCGAGGCCAGCGCCAGGACCAGCACCGTCACCACGTACGGCGCGGTGCCGACCAGCTCCGGCGGCAGCTCGTCGCTGGAGAAGTACCACCAGGCGAACGCCACGCCGATCGCGGCGGCCACACCGGACAGGACCGGCGCGCCCAGGCGGTACTGCCACACCGCGACCGCGACGAGCGCGATCGCCAGCAGCAGCAACAGCGCGTGCACCGCGATCGAGCCGCGCAGCGCGAGCGCGTCGGTGTAGCCGAAGAGACCCGCGCCGGTGGCCATTCCGCCTGGCCGCCAGTTGCCGAAGATCATGGCCGCCAGGCCGATGAAGCCGCGGCCACCGGTCTGCCCGTCGCGGAACTGCCCCGAGCTGACCGCCAGGATCGCGCCGCCGAGCCCGGCGAAAGCGCCCGAGGCGACGACGGCGTAGTACTTGTACTTGTAGACGTTGACGCCGAGGGACTCCGCCGCCACCGGGGCCTCGCCGCAGGAGCGCAGCCGCAGGCCGAAGGGCGTGCGCCACAGCACGTACACCGAGCCGATGACCAGCGCCACCGCCAGCAGCGTCAGCAGCGACACCTCCGTCGTCAGGCCGCGCAGGATGCCCGCGACGTCGGAGACGAAGAACCAGCCCTTGCGCTCGACGGAGCCGAGCAGGTCCGGCAGCCCCGGGACCGACACCTTCTCCGCGTCGGCGATGCGCGGGGACTGCTTCTGCCCGCCGCCGGGCGCGTCGGAGAAGAACTGCTTGGACAGGTAGAGCGCCGCGCCGGGGGCCAGCAGGTTGATGGCCACACCGGAGATGATGTGGTCGACGCCGAAGGTCACCGTCGCCAGCGCGTGCAGGGCGCCGCCGAGCACGCCCAGCAGCACGCCGAACCCGATGGCCGCCCACGGCCCCCACTGGTAGCCCGCGTAGCCCGCGCCGAAGGTGCCCAGCACCATCATGCCCTCAAGGCCGATGTTGATCACACCGGCGCGCTCGGCCCACAGACCGGCCAGGCCCGCCATCGCGATCGGCACGGCCGCCGTCAGCGCCGCCTGCCACGATCCGGTCGCGGTCAGGTCGGTCGCGCCGGTGATCACCCGCACCGCGGAGAGCACCAGCAGCGCCGCGACCGCGATCAGCACGTAGAGCATCGGTGAGGGCTTGCCGCGCTTCACCGGCGCCGCGGTCTCCACCACCGCGAGTCCGCCGCTCATGCCGACACCTCCTCGGTCTTGGCGTCCTGCTTGTTCGCGCTCAGCGCCCTGCCGACGTCACGCTGCTCGGCGCGCACGCGGTAGCGGCGCACCAGCTCGTAGGCGACGACGACGGACAGCACGATCACGCCCTGCATGATCAGCACGATCTCGCGCGGCACACCGGAGATGTCCAGCGCGTTGGAGGAGTTGTCCAGGAAGCCCCACAGCAGCGCCGCGAAGGCCATGCCGATGGGGTGGTTGCGGCCCAGCAGCGCGACCGCGATGCCGATGAAGCCCAGGCCCGGCGGGAAGTCCAGCGCGTAGGCGTGCGAGGAGCCGAGCAGCTGCGGCATGCCGATCAGACCCGCGACCGCCCCGGAGAGCAGCATCGAGACCATGACCATCTTCTTGACGCTGACCCCACTGGCCACCGCGGCGGACTCGCTGAGCCCGGTCGCCTTGATCTCGAACCCGAGCCGGGTCCTGGCGAAGAGGAACCAGTAGCCGAAGCCGACCGCCACGGCCAGGAAGACCAGGCCGAACAGCGGCGAGGTCGAGCCCGGGATCTCGATGCCCGGCACCCGGCCGCCCTCGGTGATCTCCGGGGTGCTGATGTTGTTGGACCCGGGCACCGACTCCGCCAGCCGCGCCGGGTTGAGCAGGTAGGACACCAGGTAGGTGGCGATGGCGTTGAGCATGATCGTGGTGATCACCTCGCTCACGCCGCGGGTCACCTTCAGCAGCGCCGCGATCCCGGCCCACACCGCGCCGACCAGCATGGCCGCGATGATGGTCAGGGCGACGCGGACGAACCCGGGCAGCGACTCCATGAACGCCGCGCCCGCCATCGCCGCGGACAGCATCGCCGCGAGCCGGTACTGGCCGTCGACGCCGATGTTGAACAGCTTCATCCGGAAGCCGATCGCCACCGCGACCGCGGCCAGGTAGTACTGGATGGCGCTGTTGATCGAGTTGATCGAGGTGCGCGGCCTGCCGGCCGCGGTCACCATCGAGTCCACCGTGGCCACCGGGGAGTGCCCGGAGATGATCAGGATCAGCGCGCACACCAGCACCGAGAACAGCAGCGCGCCGATCGGGGCGGCGAGGCCCAGCAGGACCGAGCGCGCGGACAGGGTCCTCATTCGGCATCCCTCCCGGCTCCGGTCATCGCCGAACCGAGGTCGGACGGCGTGACGGTCGCGGGGTCGTAGTCGGCGACGAGGCGGCCGCGCAGGATGACGGCCAGCGTGTCGGACATGCCGATCAGCTCGTCGAGGTCGGCGGAGATGAGCAGCACCGCCAGGTGTTCGGCGCGGGCGCGGCGGATGTGCTCCCAGATCGCGGCCTGCGCGCCGACGTCGACGCCGCGCGTGGGGTGCGAGGCGATCAGCAGCACCGGGTCGCCCGACATCTCCCGGCCGACGATCAGCTTCTGCTGGTTGCCGCCGGAGAGCGCCGAGGCGTGCACCTCGATGCCCGGGGTGCGCACGTCGTAGTCGCGCACGATGCGCTCGGTGTCGGCCTTGGCGGCGCGGCGGTTGATGAGCGCCCCGCCCGCGCTCGGCTTGCGGGTCTGGTGCCCGAGCACCCGGTTCTCCCAGAGCGTGGCCTCCAGCAGCACGCCCTGGCGGTGGCGGTCCTCGGGGATGTAGCCGATGCCCGCCTCGCGGCGGGTCAGCGTGGAGTCGCGGGTGATGTCGCGCTCGCCGAGGTGCACCGAGCCCGTGTCCGGCTTGCGGATGCCCATGAGCGCCTCGACCAGCTCGGCCTGCCCGTTGCCCTCCACGCCCGCGATGCCCAGCACCTCGCCCGCGTGGATGGTGAAGCTGAGGTTGTCGAGCACCGCGCGGCCGTCGGCGTCGCGCAGCGTCAGGTTCTCGACGGTCAGCACCGCGCGGTCGGTCACCGTGGAGTCGCGCAGCTCCGGCACCGGGAGCGCGCTGCCGACCATCAGCTCGGCGAGCTTGCGGGCGGTGGTCTCCTTCGGCGACACGCTGGCGACCGTGGTGCCGCGGCGCATGACGGTGATGTCGTCGGCGACGGAGAGGACCTCGTCCAGCTTGTGCGAGATGAAGACGATCGTCAGGCCCTCGGCCTTGAGGTCGCGCAGGTTGCCGAAGAGCTCGTCCACCTCCTGCGGCACCAGCACGGCGGTCGGCTCGTCCAGGATGAGGATGCGCGCGCCGCGGTAGAGGACCTTGAGGATCTCCACCCGCTGGCGCTCACCGACGCCCAGCTCGTCCACCAGCCTGTCCGGGCGCACGCCGAGCCCGTAGGCGTCGGAGATCTCCTTGATCTTCTTGCGCGCCGAGGCGAAGTCCAGGGCGACCGCGCTGCCCGGCTCACCGCCGAGGACCACGTTCTCCAGCACCGTCAGGTTGTCGGCGAGCATGAAGTGCTGGTGCACCATGCCGATGCCGACCCGGATGGCGTCGCCGGGGGAGCTGAACCGCACCGGTCTGCCGTCGACGGCGATCTGGCCATCGTCCGGCTGCTGCATGCCGTAGAGGATCTTCATCAGCGTGGACTTGCCCGCGCCGTTCTCACCCACCAGCGCGTGCACGGTGCCGGGGCGCACCGCGATGTTCACGTCGGAGTTCGCGATGACGCCGGGGAAGCGCTTGGTGATCCCGGTCAGCTCGACGGCGAGGGCGGGGTCGCCGCCCGGTTGATCGGATGCCACGGGGTTCCTTACGTAGCAGGGGAAGCGGAACGGACCCGGGCAGAGATCGCCCGGGTCCGCCGCGGTAGTTCCTTACTTGGTGGCCTTGACCGTGATCTCGCCAGAGGTGATCTTGGTCTTGTACTCCTCGACCTGCGCGACGATGTCGTCGATCTTGCCGCCGCTGGTGGAGAAGGACACACCGCCCGCGGCCAGGTCGTAGACCTTCTTGCCCTTGGCGAACTGGTTGTCCTTGACCGACTTGATGATGTCGAAGACCGCCACGTCGACCTGCTTGACCATCGACGTGATGATGACGTCCTTCACGTCCGCCAGGGCGGGCAGGTTGTACTGGTCGGAGTCGACGCCGATGCCCAGCGCGCCCTTGGCCTTGGCCGCCTTGAAGGCGCCGGAGCCCGAGCCGCCCGCGGCCGCGTAGACCACGTCGGCGCCCGCGTCGAGCATGCCGTTGGCGGAGGTCTCGCCCTTGGCCGGGTCGTTGAAGCCGGTGAAGTCCGGCGGCTGGGTCAGGTACTTGACCTGCACGGTGGCGTCCGGCTTGACGGCCTTGACGCCCTGCTCGAAGCCGACCTCGAACTTCTGGATCAGCGGGGTGTTGACACCGCCGATGAAGCCGACGTTGCCCGCCTTGCTCTTCAGGCCCGCCACGACGCCGACCAGGAACGAGCCCTGCTCCTCGGCGAAGACCAGGTTGGCCACGTTGTCGGCGGCCGGGGCCTCGCTGTCGATGATGGCGAACTTGACGTCCGGGTAGTCCGCGGCGGCTGCGGAGAGGGAGGTCTCGTAGGCGAACCCGACGGCGATGATGATGTTGTGGCCGCTCTCGGCCAGCTGGCGCAGACGGTCTTCCTTCTGCGGGTCGGTCTCGCCCTGGGCGGCTTCCAGCTCGGTGAACTCGATGCCCAGTTCGGCCTTGGCCTTGTCCAACCCGCGCGCGGCGGAGTCGTTGAACGACTGGTCACCACGGCCACCGATGTCGTAGGCCAGCCCGACCTTGATCGACGACGGCGCAGGCGCGCCCGAGGTGCCCCCGCCACCCGGCTCAGCAGTGTCCGAGCCGCAAGACGCCAGGCCGAGGCCCAGCGCGAACAGCCCGGCGGCGAGACGAACTCCTCGCATTCGGCGCAAGGCTTTCTCCTTCCGAGGTGCCCCGGGGTAACCGGGTCTCCGTTAGCTATCCGCGAGACCGTACCCGCTGGTATTCCCCTACCTGTCCCAAGGCGCTCGCCGTGACCCAATTGTTGGGGATCCGACCGAATCGGCACTCCATGTCGCACCACAGGTCCCGATTGGTATACACAGAGTTACCGTTTGCCGAAGCAAGTCGCGGTTTCCTCACCGGACCGTCCCGATCGGGCGAGCGATCCCCGGCTGACGCCGACCCACGTGCCCCGGATCACGCGGTGTCGTCCGCCATGGTGGAGACGGTTCCGAGGATCGTCGCCACGCCCGCCGTCTCGTCGAGCGCGGCGCGCACCACGTGTCCACCATCACAAGCGACCACTACCTCCCGCACCAGGCCCGCCCTGGGAGAACACGCGTACCTGATCACCCACGGGATGGGCACGGACGAGCGCAGCGTGGCCTTGGTCCTGGCCCACCGACGCGGGCCGACCCGGCCACCCCCGGCGTCGCCTTTCCCGCCATCGCGCACGTCTTCCCCGTCCAGCACCACACCACCCGAGCACTCCGATTCTTCGGAATCACCCGGTGACCAGCACAAACAACCATGCCGGAGCCCCGCATCCCCACCGGAGGCCCACCCGCCCCCTTCGCCAGGCCACGCGCCCCGGAGTCCTGATCGAGGGGCGAACTTCGCGCCCTGTGGATGACCGCCCGTGTGCGTCTTCGGTCACAGAGAGGATCGGCGCGTTGGGTGCTCCGTGTCGGACGGGGCTAGCATCCGACAGGTCACGGCCGGTTTCGTGAGGCATCCGAACGGGCCAGTTGTCCATCAGCGACGTTGGAGGTCCGGTACTCGATGTCCGACTCGGCCATCACCACCGGGAAGACGGGGCGCGGCACGCTGTACCGCGGCGACCCCGGCATGTGGTCCTGGGTGGCGCACCGGATCACCGGTGTGGCGACCTTCTTCTTCCTGTTCGCGCACGTGCTCGACACCGCGCTGGTGCGCGTCTCGCCGAACGCGTACGACGAGATCATCGCCACCTACAAGACGCCGCTGGTGAACCTGCTGGAGGTCGGCCTCGTCGGGGCCGTGCTCTACCACGCGCTCAACGGCATCCGGATCATGCTCGTGGACTTCTGGGAGAAGGGCGCGCGCTACCAGAGGCCGATGCTGTGGACGATCCTCGGCGTCTGGGTGCTGGTGATGATCCCCGGCGCCTATTACATGCTGGAGCGCACGATCACCGAGATGTTCGGGGGCTGACCGACATGACCGTCGCACTGGACAAGCCCCGCTCCCCGCGCAGGCCCGCCGCGCGCCGCAGCAACTTCGAGATGATCTCGTGGCTGTTCATGCGCATCTCCGGCGTCGCGCTGGTGGTGCTCGTGCTGGGACACCTGTTCATCATGAACATCGTCGACGGCGGCGTGCACCGCATCGACTTCGCCTTCGTGGCCGGGCGCTGGGCCAGCCCGTTCTGGCAGATCTGGGACCTGTCGATGCTGTGGCTGGCCGAGATCCACGGCGGCAACGGCCTGCGCACCGTCATCAACGACTACGCCCGCAAGGACTCGACGCGGTTCTGGCTGAAGATCATGCTCTACGTCTCGATGGTGGTCATCCTCCTGCTGGGCACGTACGTGATCTTCACCTTCGACCCGAACATCAGCGCGAACTAGGGAAGCGGCTGTCATGCAGTTCCACAAGTACGACGTCGTGATCGTCGGCGCGGGTGGCGCGGGCATGCGCGCGGCCATCGAGGCGGGTCAGCGCACCCGCACCGCCGTGCTCACCAAGCTCTACCCGACGCGCTCGCACACCGGCGCGGCGCAGGGCGGCATGTGCGCCGCGCTGGCCAACGTCGAAGAGGACAACTGGGAGTGGCACACCTTCGACACGATCAAGGGCGGTGACTACCTGGTCGACCAGGACGCCGCCGAGATCATGGCGAAGGAGGCCATCGACGCCGTCCTCGACCTGGAGAAGATGGGCCTGCCGTTCAACCGCACGCCCGAGGGCAAGATCGACCAGCGGCGCTTCGGCGGCCACACCCGCAACCACGGCGAGGCCGCGGTCCGCCGCGCCTGCTACGCCGCCGACCGCACCGGCCACATGATCCTGCAGACGCTGTACCAGAACTGCGTCAAGCACGGCATCGAGTTCTACAACGAGTTCTACGTCCTCGACATCTGCATGACCGAGACCGAGGACGGCCCGGTCTGCACCGGCGCGGTCGCCTACGAGCTGGCCACCGGCGAGATCCACGTCTTCCAGGCCAAGGCGGTCGTGTTCGCCACCGGCGGGTTCGGCAAGGTCTTCAAGACCACCTCCAACGCGCACACGCTCACCGGCGACGGCATGGGCATCGTGTACCGCAAGGGCCTGCCGCTGGAGGACATGGAGTTCTACCAGTTCCACCCGACCGGCCTGGCCGGCCTGGGCATCCTGCTCACCGAGGGCGCCCGCGGCGAGGGCGCGATCCTGCGCAACGCCTCCGGCGAGCGGTTCATGGAGCGCTACGCCCCCACCATCAAGGACCTCGCCCCGCGCGACATCGTCGCCCGGTCGATGGCCCTGGAGGTGCTGGAGGGCCGCGGCGCGGGTCCGAACAAGGACTACGTGCTGCTGGACTGCACGCACCTGGGCGCGGAGGTCCTGGAGACCAAGCTGCCCGACATCACCGAGTTCGCCCGCACCTACCTCGCGGTCGACCCGGTGGAGGAGCCGGTGCCGGTCTACCCGACGGCGCACTACGCGATGGGCGGCATCCCGACCAACGTCCACGGCGAGGTGCTGCGCGACAACGACAACGTCGTGCCGGGCCTCTACGCCGCGGGCGAGTGCGCGTGCGTGTCCGTCCACGGCGCGAACCGCCTGGGCACCAACTCGCTGCTGGACATCAACGTCTTCGGCCGCCGCGCGGGCATCGCCGCGGCGGAGTACGCGGTCGGCCACGGCTTCGTCGACCTGCCCGCCGACCCCGGCGCGCTGGTGGCAGGCCAGGTCGAGCACCTGCTGTCGGACCACGGCAGCGAGCGCATCGCCGACATCCGCACCGAGCTTCAGGCCACAATGGACGCCAACGCGTCGGTGTACCGGACCGAGGAGACCCTCAAGCAGGCCCTGCACGACGTGCAGGCGCTCAAGGACCGCTACGCCAACATCACCGTGCAGGACAAGGGCAAGCGGTTCAACACCGACCTGCTGGAGGCCGTCGAGCTGGGCTTCCTGCTGGAGCTGGCCGAGGTCCTCGTCGTCGGCGCCCTGGAGCGCAAGGAGTCCCGCGGCGGCCACGCCCGCGAGGACTACCCCAACCGCGACGACACGAACTACATGCGCCACAGCATGTTCTACAAGCAGGGCGAGGGCCTGAAGTCCGACATCAGGTTGGACTACAAGCCGGTGACCTTCACCCGGTACAAGCCGATGGAGCGCAAGTACTGATGACCGCGACAGCTGAGCAGGCGGGAATCCGCGGCAGCATGCCCCCGGTGCCGGACGGCGCCGTCACCGTCACGGTGAAGATGCTGCGCTACAACCCGGAGACCGACAGCGAGCCGACCTGGCAGTCCTTCGGCGTCCCCGCGCTCCCGACCGACCGCGTGCTGAACCTGCTGCACTACGTCAAGTGGTACATCGACGGCACGCTGACCTTCCGCCGCTCGTGCGCCCACGGCATCTGCGGCTCGGACGCGATGCAGATCAACGGCGTGAACCGGCTCGCCTGCAAGGTCCTGGTGAAGGACCTGATGGCGGCCAAGGGCAAGCACACCACGATCACCATCGCGCCGATCAAGGGCCTGCCCGTCCACAAGGACCTCCTGGTGGACATGGAGCCCTTCATGGAGGCCTTCCGCGCGGTCAAGCCGTTCCTCATCACCTACGGCAACGAGCCCAGCCGCGAGCGCATCCAGTCCGTCGCCGACCGCGAGCGCTTCGACGACACCACCAAGTGCATCCTCTGCGCCTGCTGCACCACCTCCTGCCCGGTGTTCTGGACCGAGGGCAGCTACTTCGGCCCGGCGGCGATCGTCAACGCCCACCGCTTCATCTTCGACAGCCGCGACGAGGGCGCCCAGGAACGCCTGGACATCCTCAACGACGCCGAAGGCGTCTGGCGCTGCCGCACCACCTTCAACTGCACCGACGCGTGCCCGCGCGGCATCCAGGTCACGAAGGCGATCCAAGAGGTCAAGCGCGCACTGCTGTTCCGCCGCTGACTCCGACCCGCTCGGGAAGCCCTCGCCGTTCGCGGCGGGGGCTTCTCCGCCTCCGACGGGTGATCAGCGGCTGTCGAGGATCGCCGCCCACACCCGCTCGCGGGCGGCCTCGACGGCGCCGGTGAGGACGGTGTCGCCGTCGACGGCGCTGGGGACGATGTCGGCGACCAGGACGGACAGCTCCGCCAGGGCGGCGCGCACCTCCCAGCAGAGCGGCTCGCCGCCGGCGCGGCCGACCTCGCCCGCCAGCACCACCACCGGCGGCTCCATCACCGCGACCACCGCGGCGACCCCGCGCGCGACGCGCCGGGCCAGGGCCTGCCGAAAGCCGTCGTGCCCGTCGGTGGCGAACGCCTTGGCCACCGCACCGGCACCGGTCCTGGCGCTGAGGCCGTGCTCCTTGGCCAAGTCGCGGACGGCGGCCCCGCTGACCAGGGCGTGGAAGTCCCCGCCTGCCGAGACGGGCAGGTAGCCGATCTCCCCGGCCCCGCCCCGGGCCCCGCGCACCAGCCGCCCGGCGAGGTCGACGGCCAGACCCAACCCGTCCTCGCCGAGCCACAGCAGCGCGAAGGAGCCCAGCCCCGCCGCCGCGCCGCGCGAGCGCTCGGCCACCGCGGCCAGGTTGACGTCGTTGTCCACCGCGACCGGCGCCCGCAACCGCCTGCCGATCGCCAGCCCCACCCCCGGCTGGTCCCACCCCGCGACGTCGACCAGGCGCACCGCGTCGGCCGCCGGGTCGTACGCGCCGGGCACCGCGACCTGCACCGCCCCCAGCCTCGCCACCGCCACCCGCCCGCGCCGGGCCGCCGCCTTCACCGCCTCGGCGACATCCGCCGCCGGATCACCCAAACCGGTGACCTCCGCCGTCCCCCGGACCACCCCCGCCACATCGCACACCGACGCCACCAGCGACCCCGCCCGCACCGACACCGCCGCCGCGAACCCGGCCTCCGCGTCCACGGCGTACAGCTCCGCGTTGGGCCCCGGCTTCCCGGTGGTGTGCCCGCTGGAGCGCACCAGCCCGTCGGCCGCCAGCCGCTTCACCACCTGGCTGACCGTCGGCTTCGTCAGCCCGGTCAGCTCCCCCAGCACCACCCGGCTCACCGGCCCGCGCGCCAGCAGGTGCCGCAGCACCGCCACGTCGTTGATCCCCCGCAACACCCGCGCCGAACCCGACACCCCGCCTCCCCGCACCCGACAGTCGTCCGATCATGCCCGATCCCCGGACGCGGCGAGGCCCCCACCACCCGGGTGGGGGCCTCTCCGGACGGAGCGGTCCGTCAGGTCTCCTCGATCGGTCCCGCGAAGTCCAGGACAGCCCGCTGGGACGCCGTGCCGTCGGACGTGGTGGTCCAGACGGTCAGCACCGGGCCGGGCGGGGCCGGGATCAGCAGCTCGACCCCGGCCGTGCCGTCGACCAACGGGACGGAGGTCGTCACGCCGTCGATGGTGTAGTGCGCGGTCTCGGCGCCCTCCTGCGAGGCGCGGAAGGTCACCGGGAACGGGGTGCCGTAGATCCCGCGCGGGGCCTCGATGACGGGCCGGGTGTCGCGGACCCAGTAGTGGTAGTACGTCGGCTCGGTGCGGTTGCCCGCGGCGTCCACGCCGATCACCCGCAGGTACGCGGGGCCGTCGCGCTCGGGGGTCAGCGTGACCGTCGCCGAGCCGTCGACGGCGTCGACCGACTGGAAGGCCTCGGAGCCGTTGTCGTAGAGGAACCGGGCGACGTCGGCGCCGGTGAAGGTGAACACGCCTGCGACGCCGACGCCCCCGGTGCCGGGGTAGCTGACGTTCTCCAGGTAGGTCGTGGACGTGACCGCGGGAGCGTGCTCGGGCGCGGTGCGGTCGAAGTGGAACACGCACGGCGGCGACCAGGGGGACGCCGCGAGGTCGTCCTCGGCGCGCACGGAGAACGCGTACTCGACGCCCTCGGCGAGAACCTCGTCGGGCAGGTCGACCTGCACCGGTCCGCCGGGAGTCCGGCCGCTCACGCGCTCGACCCGCGCCGACGGGTCCGCGGTCGGCCAGAAGGCGAAGCGGCTGGTGATCCAGTCGCCGTCGGGGTCGCTGACCCGCGCTGCGGCGCGCATGCCACCGCGGCCGAACAGCAGCGGTTGATCACCGCAGGGCGTGCCGGCGCTGCCGTTGACCAGGGACACGGCCGTCGGGACCGGGGGTGCGGTGTTGTGGTCGACGATCAGCGCGGGCTTGGTCGTGATGGTCCGGCCGTAGGCGCGGTCGCCCTGGCGGGCGGCGGCGATCCGCACGGCGACGGTCAGGGTGGCGCGGCCCTCGGCGACGGCCCGGTCGACCACGGCGCGGGCGTCCCACCGGGGTTCGGCGACGCACAGGGAGGTCGTGGGCGGGTCCGCCAGGCGCACGCGCTCGCGCGGCTGCCACGCCCAGGACAGCGGGCGCGTCGGGGTGACCCACCAGACCTCGGTGGCCCGCGGCTTCGCGCAGTCCGCGGCCGCGGTCTCGGGCAGCACGAGCGAGGCGCCGCTGACCGTCGCGCCCGCGAAGGCGCTGATGTCGAAGGTGAAGTACGCCTTCGACAGGTGGAACTCGCCGCGCGACCCGCCCCAGGCGCCGATCCGGACGGTCGAGCCGCTGGTCACGGCCGACAGCGGCGCACGGACGTCGGTCTGCGCCCAACTCGACGGCAGGACCCCGGCGGTGGCGGCCGCGGCCTGCGGCGCGAGCGCCGCGGTCACCCCCGAGGCCACCAACGCCGCGACGAAAGCGCCCAGGGCAGCCCTGGGCGGCACAGGAACTCTCACGATCGACTTTCCCCTCAGTACCCGGTGGGACTCCCCCGACACACCGGCGGCGGGATTCTCACACGGGCAGCGCGTCGAGGCAAAGGGCTATGGACCGCGCGGCCCGCCCCGGCGATCGCCTGACCCGGCATCATCGACATATGCTCAACGGTCGCGCCGAAGCCGGCGAGGTGCTGCACTTCTCCGAAGACCCCACGATCACCGCCTTCACCCCCCACGTCGCCCGCACCGCCCGTCAGGCCGAGCCGTACGTCTGGGCCGTCGACGCCGCGAACTGCCCCGACTACTGGTTTCCCCGCCAGTGCCCGAGGGCGATGGCGTGGGCGGTGCCCGCCACCACCGCCGCCGACCGGGACCGCATCCTCGGCCCCGGCGGCGGCGACCGCGTCCACGCCGTCGAGCACGGTTGGTTGGAGGCCATCCGCACCACCCGCCTCTACGCCTACCGCCTCCCCGCCGACCAGTTCACCGCGCGAGGCGACAGCGCTCACGTCGCCACGACCACGGTCATCCCGCTCGGCCCGCCCGAGCCGGTCGGCGACCTGTTCGCCCTGCACGAGGCCGCGGGAATCCAACTGCGCGTCCTGCCCCGCCTGCACGCCTTCTGGGACGCCGTCGTCGCCGGCAGCCTGGGCTTCAGCGGCATCCGCCTGCGCAACGCACTGCCCTGAGGAACCCCCCCCCCCTGGGGGAACCCCTGAGGGAACGGGGTGCGGGCGCGGGGGGACCACCCGGCGCCCGCACCCCGGGATCAGTAACGCAGGTCGCGCAGGTAGTTGTAGCCCACCTCGGCCGTGACGAGGGCGTCCGCGGGCTGGTCGTTCTCGACGATGTACTCCTGGACCCACGTCTTGGCGAAGATCTTCCGGAAGTCGATCGTGCCCGTGCCCAGGTCGGCGAAGCCGCCGTCCGCAGCGCGGTCCTTGACGTGGTACTGGCGGACCCGGGGCAGGTGCTGCCAGAAGAAGCGCGCCGGGTCCACCTCGGCCACCACGGCCCAGTACAGGTCCAGTTCGAAATGGACGTTGCGGGCGGTGGTGCGGCGGGCGATGACGTCCATCGGGCGTTTGCCGTCGATCGGCTCGAACTCGTGCGCGTGGTTGTGGTATCCCGCCTGAAGGCCCGCCCGCCGCAGGACCTTGCCCGCGTTCTCCAGGCGGTCGGCGAAGGCGGTCCACTCCGCGATGGTCGGGTAGTTGACGTAGGGCACCACGACGTAGCGGTGGCCCAGGGTCCTGGCGTCGGAGATGACCTGGTTGAGGTCGCCGTCGAGGCCGGTGTGGGTGGAGGTGGCGCGCAGGTGGTGGCGGCGCAGCATCCTGGCCATCTCGGTGGCGGTGCGGCCGTAGAGGCCGGCCATCTCCACCTTGCGGTAGCCGATGTCGGCCAGCGCTTCCAGCACCGGCTCGGGGTTGTCGCCGATGATGCCGCGCAGCGTGTACAGCTGGATGCTGATGCTCTCGCGCAGCACGCGGCGGAAGCCGTGCGCTGAGGCGGTGCCGGGGACGGCGGCTGCCGCGCCGATGGCGGCGGCGCCCGCTGCGGCACCGCGCAGGAACGTGCGGCGGGTGGTCATGGGCTTCTCCTCTGCGCTGGGGTCAGCGTTCGGTGGCGAAGGCTGCGTCGAACGAGGTGGTGGGCGGGTCGAACTGCAGGTCGCGGATGAAGCGGACGGCTTCCTCCGCGCCGCGGAGGCGGTCCATGCCGGCGTCCTCCCACTCCACCGAGATCGGGCCGGTGTAGCCGATGGCGTTGAGGGCGCGGAAGCACTGCTCCCACGGGACGTCGCCGTGGCCGGTGGAGACGAAGTCCCAGCCGCGGCGCGGGTCGGCCCAGGCCAGGTGCGAGCCGAGGCGGCCGTTGCGGCCGTCGAAGCGCTTCTTCGTGTCCTTGCAGTCGACGTGGTAGATGCGGTCGGCGAAGTCGAGGATGAAGCCGACCGGGTCGAGGTCCTGCCAGACGAAGTGCGACGGGTCCCAGTTGAGCCCGAACGCCGGCCGGTTGCCGAGCGCGTCGAGGGCCTTGCGGGTCGTCCAGTAGTCGTAGGCGATCTCCGAGGGGTGCACCTCGTGGGCGAAGCGCACGCCGACCTCGTCGTAGACGTCCAGGATCGGGTTCCAGCGCTCGGCGAAGTCGGTGTAGCCGTCGTCGATGACCGCCTGCGAGACCGGCGGGAACATCGCCACGTACTTCCACGTCTTGGACCCGGTGAACCCGACGACGGTGTCCACGCCGAGTTTGCGCGCCGCGCGCGCGGTGTCGGCCATCTCGGCGGCGGCGCGCTGCCGCACGCCCTCGGGCTCGCCGTCGCCCCAGATGCGGGCGGGCAGGATGTCGCGGTGGCGGAAGTCGATCGGGTCGTCGCAGACGGCCTGGCCGACCAGGTGGTTGGAGATCGTCCACACCTTCAGGCCGTGGGACTCCAGCTGCGCCAGCTTGGCGGGCACGTAGTCCTCGTCGGCGAGCGCCTTGTCGACCTCGAAGTGATCGCCCGAGCAGGCGATCTCCAGGCCGTCGTAGCCCCACTTCGCGGCCAGCTCGCAGACCTCGGCGAAGGGCAGGTCAGCCCACTGGCCGGTGAAGAGGGTCACTGGTCGGCTCATCGTGCGTTTCCTTTCAGTCCCTGCAGGGACAGCAGCAGGTCGCGGACGTCGGTCGCGGCGAAGCGGTCGGCGCCGAGGTCGGCGGTGGACAGCAGCACGGGGCCGTCGTCGGGGGTCTCGGGCAGGCGCCCGTGGGTGCCGCGCACGGGCGCGGGGTCCAGCGGGACGACGTTCATGGCGTAGCGCAGGCCCAGCTTCTTGCGCGCGAGGTTCGCCGCCGCCTTGGCCTTGACCAGCGGGTCGCTCGGGTTGAAGAACAGCTCGGCCGGGTCGTAGCCGGGCTTGCGGTGGATCTCGACGCCGCGGGCGAAGTCGGGGGCCCGCTCGTCGTCGAGCCAGTAGTAGTAGGTGAACCACGCCGTGGGCTCGGCGATGGCCACCAGGTCGCCGGAGCGCTCGTGGTCGATGCCGTAGCGGGCCTGCTCGTCGCGGTCGAGCACCTCGTCCACCCCGGGCAGGGCCGCCACCAGGTCGCGGACCTTGGCGGGCTCGTCGGTGTAGACGTGGGCGACCTGGTGGTCGGCGACGGCGAAGGCCCGCGAGGTCCACGGGTCCAGGTACTCCATGCCCGCCTGCGTGTAGACCTCCAGCAGGCCCGCCTCGCGCAGGGCCCGGTTGATGTCCACGGGCCGTTCGGCGTCGGTGATGCCGTACTCCGAGAGCACCACGGTGACGGCGTCGAGGTCCAGCAGCGGTGTGACGGCGCTGTCGACGTCCTTGGCTGCCTGCACCGCCTGCGGCGAGGACGGCCCGTAGCGCTGCAGGTCGTAGTCCAGGTGCGGGATGTAGACCAGCAGCAGGTTGGGCCGGTGCTCGGCGAAGGTCTTCAGCGCCGCCTTGACGATCCACTGGCTGGAGGCCAGCGCCGCCGTCGGGCCCCAGTACTGGAACAGCGGGAACTCGCCCAGCTCGGCCACCAACCGGTCGTGGTACTCCGGCGGGCGGACGTAGGCGTCGGGGGACTTGCGGCCGTCGGCGTGGTAGATCGGGCGCGGGGTGACGGTGACGTCGGTGCTCGCGCCCATCGCGTACCACCAGCAGATGTTGGCGGCCTTGTACTCCGGGTGCTCGCGGCGCGCGGTCTCCCACAGCTTCTCGCCCTGGACCAGCTTGTTGTGCTGGCGCCACAGGAAGACCTCGCCGAGGTCGCGGAAGTACCAGCCGTTGCCGACGATGCCGTGCTGGTTGGGCATGAGCCCGGTGAGGAAGGTGGACTGCGCGCTGCACGTCACCGCGGGCAGCACGGTGCCCAGCTCGGCGCGGCTGGTAAGCGCGGCGAGGTTCGGCATGTGCCTGAGCAGTGCCGGGGTGAGCCCCACGACGTCGATGACGACCAGCGGCTTCACGCGCGCACCCCTTCCAGGTTGTTCTCGGCCCAGCGCAGTTCCTCGGCGATGCCGGTGATCGGGTCCTCGCGCACCACCCCGCCGGGCAGCACGGTCCAGGTGTAGGTCTCGACCTCGATGTGCGGTGTGCCGTCCAGGCTCGCGACGGCGGTGCGCAGGACATCTGTCGTGGTGCGCAGGGGGGCTTGCGGTTCGGCGTGCAGGGGGACGTGGAAGTGCACGCGCCAGGGGGCGTCGGCGGGCAGCTCGGCGTAGGCGGCGGGCAGGTCGTCGGCCTTGTGCACGGCCCCGTCGGCGGTGCGGGCGCGAACCTGGTGCAGGTAGCGCGGCTCGATGAAGCGCCGCAGCGCCTCGGACTCCCCCGCGGGCGCTTCCAGGGCGTTGGACGCCTGCACCTTGTACACCCGCAGGCCCGCGTCCTCGATCGAGCCGACCGCCGCCGCCGGGTCGGCGAAGGACACCGCCAGGTGGCAGGTGTCCAGGCACAGGCCGACGAACTCCGGGTCGACGCGGTGCGCCAGCCACCCCACCGCGTCGGCGACGGTGTCCAGCACGCAGCCCGGCTCCGGCTCGACGGCCAGGCGAACGGGCCGGGCCAGGGTGCGCAGGTAGTCGGTCAGGTCGGCCAGCGCGGCGGTGGCGCGGGCGTCGTCGGCCGTCGTCCACTCGGTGCGCCAGCCCAGCGGCAGTGTGGAGATGCTGCCGTACTCGGCGTCGTCGGGCAGCAGCGTGGCCAGCACGGTCGCGCAGTCGCGGGTGTAGTCCAGGCGGGCTTTCTCCGACCAGCGCGGGTGGTAGACCGAGTGCTTCACCACCGGTTCGTGGAAACCCCGGTAGGGGAAGGCGTTGAGCGTCTGCACGACCAATCCGCGCGCGGTCAGCTCGGCGCGGAAGCGGCGGCGCGCGGCCGGGTCGGCGGCCAGGTGCCGGGCCGCCGGGGCGGGCAGCCACAGGCCCAGGCCCAGGACGTCGGCCCCCAGCGCCTCGCGGACCGGCACGCTGAAGCGGTCCAGCTGCTCGACGATGCCCTCGACGCTCTCCGCCGGGTGGACGTTGGTGCAATAGGACAGCGTCCGTCGGAATGTCACTGGCGACCTCCGCGCAGCACCGAGTTGCCGGAGAACGTCTCCGCCGACGGGCTGAACCCGGGCAGCTCCTCCAGGTTGAGCCTGCCGCTCTGCCCGTAGAAGTCCACCGGGTTCTGCCACAGCACCTTGTCCACATCGGACTCGGAGAAGCCGCCGTCGAGCATCGCCCGCGCGGTCTTGGCCGTCTTGAGCACGTCCGAGCGGCCCCAGTCGGCCGCGGAGTTCACCAGCATCCGGTCGGTGCCGTACTGCTGGAGGATGGCGACCATGCGGGTCTCGTCCATCTTGGTGTCCGGGTAGATGGAGAAGCCCATCCAGCAGCCGGAGTCCAGCACCTCCTTCACCGTGACCTCGTTGAGGTGGTCGACGGCGACACGCTCGGGGGCCAGGCCGGACTCGCGCACCACGGCCAGCGTGCGGGCGGTGCCTGCGGCCTTGTCGCGGTGCGGGGTGTGCACGAGGGCGGGCAGCCCGAACTCCACGGCCAGCTCCAGCTGCCGGGCGAACGCGGCGTCCTCCTCCGGGGTCATCGAGTCGTAGCCGACCTCGCCGACCGCCACGACGCCGTCCTTGCCGAGGTAGCGCGGCAGCAGCTCCAGCACCGGGGTGCAGCGCGGGTCGTTGGCCTCCTTGGGGTTGAGCGCGATCGTGCAGTGGTGGCGGATGCCGAACTGCGCGGCGCGGAAGCGTTCCCAGCCGATCAGGGCGTCGAAGTAGTCGGCGAAGGAGTCCGCGCTGGTGCGCGGCTGCCCCAGCCAGAACGCGGGCTCGACCACGGCGCGCACGCCCGCGGCGTGCATGGCCTCGTAGTCGTCGGTGGTGCGCGAGGTCATGTGGATGTGCGGGTCGAAGATCCTCATGCGCGGGCAGCCCTTCCCAGCAGGTCGGCGGCGTCGGCCGGGACGGGGCGTCCGGCGGCCTGGCGCTCGGCGGCGAAGTCGGCCACCATCCTGGCCAGCTCGTCGTCGGCCAGCTCGCCGAGCCGGGCGACCGCGGCCAGCGGGATGCCGGTGAACAGGAACTTCAGCACCCCGTGCCGCCAGGCGTGGCGGTCCAGGTGGGCGGCGGCGAACGGGCCGAGCGCGGCGCCGACGATGCGGGTGTCGTTGGTGCGCAGCGCGTCCAGCACGATCGGCAGGCCGACCGCCGGGTCGGTGTCCGGGGTGAGCCCGCGCAGCACGCCGCGCTTCTCCGCGTCGTCGCCGTAGCGGTAGAGGTCGGGCAGCTCGGCGGCGTCGGGCAGGGCGGCGACGAGCCGCGCGCGGGCGGCGTCGTCCACGGTGCCGTGCACGACCCCGTTCGGGTCCACCCGCGGGCGGGCCGGGGCCCGGCCGACGTGGCGGCCCACGGCGGGGAAGAGCGTGCGGATGGCGGTCGGGTCGCGGCGCACGGCGTCCTCGGCGTCGACCAGCCACGGCGGGGCGGCGGCGGCGCGCAGCGCGGCCAGCGCGCGGCGGGCGACGTCGGGGGCGGCGTGGCTGTGCCGGGGCAGTTCGACGGCGGCCAGGCCGGTGTAGCCGATCTCGGTGAGCGTGGCCAGCGTGCCGGTCAGGTCGAGGGTGCCATCGCCGAACTCCAGGTGCTCGTGCACGCCGTGCACCATGTCGTCCAGCTGGACGTTGAGCAGCAGCTCGCCCGCCATCCGCACGCAGGTGGCGGCGTCGTCGGGCTCGACGGCCACGCAGTGCCCGACGTCCAGGGTGATGCCCAGGCGCTCGGGGCCGCCCAGCTCGGTGCGCAGCGACAGGGCCTCGGCCAGGTGCTGCACGAGCATGCCGGGCTCGGGTTCGAGCGCGAACGGGATGGCCGGGTCGGCCTCCAGCAGGCGGGCCACGCCCTCGCGCATGCGCTTCCAGCCGGTGTCCTCGTCGATGTCGGCGGGGCGGATGCCCGACCAGAACGAGACGCAGTCCGCGCCCAGCTCGGCGCCGATGCGGTTGGCGCGCAGCAGGAAGTCGACCCGGCGCTCCTGGCTGTCGCTGACCAGGGTGGGGTGGTGCTTGCGGGTCGGGTCGAGCAGGTAGCGCGCGCCGGTCTCGATGACCACGCGCAGGCCCAGCCCGGCGAGTCTGCGCGCGACCCTGGCGGTCTCGGCGGCGAGGTCGGGGCCGTAGGGGTCGAGGTGGTGGTGGTCGAGGGTGAGGGCGACGCCGGTGTAGCCGAGGTCGGCGATCACGGCGAGCGCGTCATCGAGGCGGTGGTTGGCGAAGCCGTTGGTGCCGTAGCCGAGGTCGTAGGTCACGTCGGGCCCACCTTCCTGCCGAGGCGGCGGGCCAGCGGCAGCGCGCACGCCACCAGCAGCGCGGCGCGGGCGGACCCGGCGCGCGCGGCGAGCGCCGACTGCAGCGGGACCATGCCGTGGATGCCCGCCTTGGTGGCCGTGCGGACGGTCACGGCGTCGGGCGCCTGGACGGCGGCGAGCTGCGCGCGGCCGACGAACCCGGCGTAGGCGGCGGCTCCGGCGGTCCCGAGGAGGCGGTGCCTCCAGGACCGGGCGCGCCCGGTCGCGGCGGCGAGCGCGGCGGCGGCCGTCCCGCCGAGCACGCCCCGGGCGACGGCGGTGCTGGTGCCGTGCACCTCGCCGCGGGAGAGGGCGGTGACCCCGAGGGTGTGCCCGCCGATGGCGAGCGCGGCGGGCAGGGCGGGGCGTCCGCCGCCCATCAGCACGTCGAGCCCGCGGCAGGCGGCCATGCCCAGCGGACCGGCCGGGGTGTTCTTGAGGAGCAGGTCGTAGGCCCAGACGGCGGCGGCCAGCGGCACGGCGGCCCTGAGCCGCCCGGCGACCGCGGCGAGCCCGAACCCCGCCGCGGTCAGCCCGGCGGCCACCGCCAGCGCGGTGCCCGGCTCGACCCGCCCGGACGGGATGGGCCGCTCCGGCCGTTCGTCGGCGTCCAGGGCGCGGTCGGACCAGTCGTTGAGGGCCATGCCGGACCAGTAGAAGGCGACCGAGGCCAGCGGCAGCAGCGCGGCGCGGCCCGGGAGCCCACCGGCGAAGGCGGCCCCGGCGACGGTGTCGCCGAGGACGGTCAGCGCCGCCGGAGCGCGCACGAGTTCGACGTAGGCCCTCACCGGGCACCACCCAGGGTCTGGGCCCACGCGGTGAGGGTGGCGCTCTGGTGGTCGAAGCGGTGTTCCTCGGAGCCCAAGGGGTCCTTGAAGAAGAAGCCCAGCTCGGGCACCACACCGCTGATCCCGGACGCGTGCGCGGCGGCCAGCAGGCGGGTCAGGTCCAGGACCAGGGGGGCGGCCAGGGCGGAGTCCAGGCCGGTCCAGGTGAACTGCAGGCTCATCCTGGCGCCCAGGAAGCCCTCGAAGGTGACGTGGTCCCAGGCGATCTTCTGCTCGCCGAGGTCCGGCACGTTGTCGATGTGCAGGGGCGCGCTGACCGGGCCGCCGAGGAGGGTGGCCAGGCCGTCGGACTTGGAGCGCAGCTTGCTGGCCGCCGACGCCGGGTCGGCGAGGGTGGCGCCGTCGCCGCCGCCGAGCAGGTTGGTGCCCGACCAGGACAGCACGCGCAGGGCCCGGTCGGTGAACATCGGGGCCAGGGCGGTGCGCAGCAGGGTCTCGCCGGTCTTGCCGTCGCGGCCCGCGTACGGGACGCCGTTGTGCCTGGCCAGCTCGTCCAGCGCCGGGATCGCGACGCCGGTCGACGGGGTGAAGTCCACATAGGAGCAGCCCGCGGTCAGCGCGGCGCAGGCGGCCACGCTGCTCGGGGGCAGCACCGACAGGGCCGGGTCGTCCAGGGCCGCCGACAGCGCCGACCACGACTCGAAGGCGGGCACGTGCGGGACCGGGGGCTCGGTCGAGGCGACGTTCACCACGACGACGCGCTCCAGCTCGTGCTTGAAGCGGAAGGTCTCCAGGTCCGCGGCCAGGCGGCGCACCGCGAGCGCCTGGGGCCCGCGGTGCGTCGTCGGGTGGTAGCCGTCGCGGACCTCGGCGTCGGCGGCGCGCAGCGCCGGGACGACCGGGGCGAGCAGGTGGTGCGGGATGACGCCCGCGCGCGAGAGGTGCTCGGCGCGCTTCTCGTACGAGGTGGTCACCAGGTCGTGCCCGCCGACGACGATGTCGTCCCAGGCGGGCAGCACGGCCCCCGGCAGCCGTTCGGTCACGCAGCCCGTCGCCGGGGCGAGCCCGGCGCGCAGCGCCGCCAGCCCGCACACCGCCGTGGTCGCGACCGAGCCCCGCGCGCCGACCAGCCACAGGCCAACGCGCCCCGATGCGGACACCGTCATCGCCTTCCCCTTCCTGCCGGGGCCGGGGGGAGCGGGTCGCTCCCCCCGGCCGCGTCGATCTACTGCCGACCGGACCTCCTGTTCTCGGCTGATCCGGTCAGGACCCCGCGCACGTGGTCGGCGTCTCGGGAGAGCACCGCTCGAACGGCCTGGTCCGTTACCTTCGGCAGCAGGCCCTTGAACTTGTCCAGCTCCTTGACCGCCTTGTTGTCGTTGCCCGCCGCCTCGGCCTTGCGGACCTTGGCGAGCTGCTTCGACAGCTGGTTGTAGTTGGCCGCGGACAACCGGTTCGTCGCCTTGAACCGGTCGAGCAGCTGGCCGATGTCGCGCAACGACGTCGTCGTCGCGAACGGCAGCCTGCTGACCGTGCGGTTGCCCGCCTTGTCCACGGCCGTGACCACCAGCTCGTGCGTGCCGAGCGCCAGCGTGTGCAGGGCGACCAGGGCGCCGGAGGTCAGCGCCTTGCCGTCCAGCCTGCCGGTGACCGACCTGAGCCCGGAGGTCTCGTCCTCGCCGGTCCACGACACCACCAGATCCGTGGCGTCGCCGTAAACCCGGCCGGAAGCGATGCCGGAGACCAGCAGGGTCGGCGCGGTCGCGTCGATCTTGATGGTCGCGGCCTTGTCGGTCTCGGCGTTGCCCGCCTTGTCCCGGCTGCGGTAGAGCAGCGCGTGCTCACCGTCGCCGGAGACCGCGACCGGCCCGGTGTAGGGGGTCCAGGGACCGCCGTCGAGGCTCCACTCGGTGGCGCCCACGCCCGAGCCCGCGTCACTCGCGGTCAGGACCACGGCGACGTCGGCGTTGTTCCAGTCGGAGTCGAACACGGCCTCGGTGAGCGGGGCGGTGGCGTCGACCTTGACGTCCAGGGTCTTGGCCGCCTCCACGTTGCCCGCGGCGTCGGTGCTGCGGTACTGCACCGCGTGCACGCCCTCGCCGAGGGTGAACGCCTCGGTGTAGGCCGTCCACGCGCCCGCGCCGACCTTGTACTCGGTGCTGCCCTCCTCGTTGGCCGACAGCGTCACCGCGACGGGCGCGGTGGTGTGCCAGCCGGACGCGGCGGGCGCCGGGTCGGTGGCGGCGGTGGTGGTCGGCGCGGTGGCGTCGATCTCCTTGATCCGCACGTTGCGGAACCAGGCGTCGTCGCCGTTGCCGTGGTTCTGCAGCCCGATGTGGCCCTGGGTCAGGTCGCGGGCCGGGTCGGTGCTGGTGAACTCGTTGATCAGCGCGCCGTTGAGGAAGATCTTGATGACCTGGCCGGTCACCGTGATCTCGTAGGCGTTCCACTGCCCCGGCGGCTTGAGCGCGGCGTCGCGGGCGGCGATGTCGGCGCTCTGGAACGAGTAGACCGAGCCGGTGGTGCGGTCGGGGGCGTCGGTGGCGTCGATCTGGATCTCGTAGCCCTGGTTGACCGCGATCCACGGGTCGTCGCCCGGGTCGGGGAACCCGACGAAGACACCGGAGTTGTCGTCCCCGGCCAGCTTCCAGTCCAGCTTGAGGCTGTAGGAGCCGAACTCCTCGGGGAACCACAGCAGGCCCATGCCGCCGACGGACTTCATCGCGCAGCCGTCCTGGACGAACTCGCCAGGACCGGCCATCCGCCAGCCTTCCAGCTGCTCGGCGGAGCCGTTGTAGAGGCTGCGGTAGCCCTCTTCCGGCGTCTGCGGCGTGCAACTGGTGCTCCACTGCCCGCCGACGACGATCGTGTCGACGTCGAACAGCGCGCCCGCGCCGCCCGTGAACACGAAGTACAGCGTCCCCGGGCCCTCGGGCCGGGTGAACTCGGCGGGCTCCAGCACCGCGTAGGAACGCCAGCCGCCGGTGTTGCCGACGGTCGTCGTCTGCAGCAGCGGGCCGTCGACCGCGCCCGAGCGGACCTCGATCGTGCCGCCCTGGGTGTCCGAGGCGACCCGGAAGCCCAGGCCGGTGGCCTGCGAGAGGTCGACGTTGTCGAAGGCGATCCAGTCGCCGTTCTCGATGTCGCCCACCTGGCGGCCGTCCTGCGCCGCCGGGTCGTCGAAGAGGTTCACGCCCTGCGATGCGGTGAACGACTCAGCCGGAACCAGCTGCCTCGGCGCGACCGTGCCCGAGGTGTCGAAGCGGATCTCATCGATGTCGAAGAGCCCGCCGGAGCCCGAGCCCTTGAACACCAGGTACAGCGGGTGCGTGCCGCCCGGGTCGGTGATCGCCGCCGCCGGGATGTCGGCGAAGGTCTCCCAGCCGCCGGTGTTGGCGACGGAAACCGACTGCACCAGCGGGCCGTCGGGCGCGCCGGAGCGCACCTCCATGACCCCGCCCGCGCCGCCGGAGGAGACCCGGTAGCCGATGCCGGAGACGCCTTCCAGGTTCACCGGGTCGAACATGATCCAGTCACCGTTGTCGATGTAGCCGACGCGCTTGTTGCCGATCGCGCCCGCGCCCTCGACCACCTGCACGCCGCTGTTGGTGGTGAAGAACTCGGCCTGCTTGGTCTTGGGCTGCAGGATGACCTCGTCCGAGCCGGTCAGCGGGGTCGAGCCGGGCTCGCCGCCGCCGTCGGTGTAGGAGGCGTTGATGACGCCGAAGATGTTGGCGTCCACCCCGTGCCCGCCGTCGTTCGGCGTGGCGATCGTGCCCTCGCAGCCGATCTCCCGCGACAGCGGGTGGCCGTGGCTGTCGTGGCCGAGGATGTACTCCACGGTCACCTTCGAGCAGTCGATCTCGCCGTCCTCGGGATCGGTGACGGTCACGCTGAAGGGCACCTGGTCGCCGAAGGAGAACACCTTGCCGTTGACCGGCGCGGTGATCGTCACGACCGGGCGGGTGTTGCCGACGTTGACCACCACACTGGCCGAGCCGGTCAGCCCGGTCGGGTCGGTGACCGACAGCTTGGCGCTGTACTGCCCGACGGTGTCGTAGGTGTGGGTGACCGGGCCCTCTTCAGTGGAGTCGGTGGTGCCGTCCCCGTCGAAGTCCCACGCCCAGGTCAGCTCGGGGCCGTCCTCGTCGGCGGTCCCGGCCGGGTCGAAGTTCACCGTCAGCGGAGCGGGCCCGGAGGTCTTGTCCGCGCTCAGCTTCGCCACCGGGGTGTGGTTTCCCCTGGTGTAGTCGATGCGGTAGACCGCCGAGTCCTCGGCGCCGCCGAAGTAGCCGCTGCCGTAGTCCAGCACGTACAGCGAGCCGTCCGGGCCGAACTCCAGGTTCATCGGCCGGGTCAGCTCCATCGAGTTGAAGAACGGGGTGATCGCCCCGCGCTCCCCGTTCGGCCCGACGTCGATGGTCTTGATCCAGCCGCGGTCCCACTCGTAGGCGAAGTTCTTGCCGTCGAAGTACTCCGGGAACTTGGTGACCAGGTCCAGCTCCGGGTCGAACTGGTAGGTCGGACCGCCCATCGGGGACTCGCCGCCGCCGCCGAACTCCGGCACCGAGGCGCCGTCGTAGGGAATCCACGCCGCCTGCGCGGGCGGCAGGTCCACCAGGCCGGTGTTGTTCGGGCTGGTGTTCTTCGGGGCGGCGCAGTCGAACGCCGCGCCGGAGGTGCTGGTGGCGAAGTCGTAGTCGATGAACGGTGTGTTGTCGCCGACGCAGTACGGCCAGCCGTAGTTGCCCGGCTCCTTGACCAGGTTGAACTCGACCTGGCCGCCGGGGCCGCGCGCCGGGTTCGCCGAGCCGGCGTCGGGGCCGTAGTCGCCGAGGTGGATCCAGCCGGTGGCCTTGTCCACCGCGAAGCGGAACGGGTTGCGGAAGCCCATCGCGTAGATCTCGGGCTTGGTCTTGTCGGTGCCGGGGGCGAACAGGTTGCCCTCGGGGATGGTGTAGCCGCCGTCCTCCTGCACGGTGATCCGGATGATCTTGCCGCGCAGGTCGTTGGTGCTGCCCGAGGAGCGCTGCGCGTCGTAGGCCGGGTTGCGGTTGGCGCGCTCGTCGATCGGGGTGAAGCCGTCGGAGGCGAAGGGGTTGGTGTCGTCGCCGGTGGACAGGTAGAGGTTGCCGTCGGCGTCGAAGTCGATCTCACCGCCCGCGTGGCAGCACAGGCCGCGGTCGGCGGGCACCTGCAGGATGCGCTGCTCGCTGGCGGCGTCGAGGGTGCCCTCCTCGGTCAGCTTGAAGCGGGAGAGCTGGTTGTGGCCCTTGAACCGCTCGAAGTCGGCCGGGGTGCCCTCGTTCGGGGCGTCACCGGCCGGGGTGTCCAGCGGCGGCGCGTAGTACAGGTAGAGCCAGCGGTTGGTGGCGAAGTCCGGGTCGACCGCGACGCCCTGTAGGCCGTCCTCGTCGTGGTTGTAGACGGGGATCTGCCCGGCCAGCGTGGTCGTGGCCTCCGGGGTGGTCAGCCAGACGCTGCCGTCGCGGGAGGTGTGCACCACCTTGCGGTCGGGCAGCACGGCCAGCGCGATCGGCTCGCCGGTCTTCTCCTCGCCGCGGGCCAGGGTGATCTGGTCGAAGTCGGCGTCGGTCGGCGGGGCGTCCGGGTCGGGGGCGCAGTCGGCCGGGGTGACCCCGGCGGCGTACTCGATGCCGCCCTTGAGGTGGGTCAGGAAGTCCGGCTCGGCGTAGGACTCCTTGGTGTGGCCCATGCCGGTGTACCAGGAGCGTCCCTCACCCACCCCGTGGCACCAGACGATGGGGTGGTCGCCGGACGGGTCGGTCGGGGTGTAGCTGGTCTCGTCCAGGGCGGCGAGCACCTTGACGTTGCCGCGCGGGTTGGACTGGTAGCTGTACCACTCGTCGTAGCGCGACCAGGTGCCCGGCAGGTGCGCGGTCGAGGGGTGGTCGTGGTCCTCGACCAGGACGTCGGCGTCCTGGTTCTGCGGGTGGGACTTGAAGTAGGAGCCGACCAGCTCGCCGTACCAGGGCCAGCTGTACTCGGTGTCGGCGGCGGCGTGCACGCCCGCGTACCCGCCACCGCCCTCGATGTAGCGCTCGAAAGCGCCCTGCTGGGCGTCGTTGAGCACGTCGCCGGTGGTGGAGAGCCAGACGACGGCGGCGTAGTCGGCGAGGTTCTCGTCGGTGAACGCGCCCGCGTCCTCGGTGGCGGTGACTTCCCAGCCGTGCTCGGCGCCCAGGTTCTGGATCGCGGCGATGCCGTCGGGAATGGAGTCGTGGCGGAACCCGGCGGTCTTGGAGAAGACCAGCACGTGGGTTCCGTGAGCGGCGGCGGGGGCGGCGGTGATGATCATCCCGCTCAGCCCGGTGGCGACGGCGAGGGCGGTGGCGCCCGCTCGCCGGGTGAGACGACTTCTCTTGCCTAGCACAGGTAAGCTCTCCTCGTTCTCAGCACTGGGAACACCAGGAAGGTCCGTTGCCCCCCGGTCGTTCCCCGCGCAGGCGGGGTTCTCCGACCTGGAAGGGCTGTGTCTCCTTTCTGCTCGGTGCGCCGCCCCGGCCCGCACGCCGGGGCGGCGTCACCCGGCTGGGGTCAGCTGACCGCTGCCCCCTCCATCTCCGCGCGGCCGTTGACCGCGCCGCCCGCTGTCCCGACGGGCGTCCAGGTGGAGCCCGCCGACGCGCTGTTCTCCACCGCCGCCAGCACGCGCTGCACCCGCAGCCCGTCGGCGAAGCTCGGGGCGGGATCGGTGCCCCCGGCGATGGCGTCGAGCAGGTCGGCGACCTCGTGGGTGAAGGTGTGCTCGTAGCCCAGCAGGTGGCCCGGCGGCCACCACGCGCCGACGTAGGGGTGGTCGGCCTCGGTGACGAGGATGCGCCGGAAGCCCGCCTCGGCCCCGGGGACGTCGCCGTCGAAGAAGCTCAGCTCGTTCATCGACTCGAAGTCGAAGGCGATGCTGCCCCGGCTGCCGTTGACCTCCAGCCGCATCGCGTTCTTGCGCCCCAGCGCGTAGCGGGTCGCCTCGAAGGAGCCCAGCGCCCCGCCGGAGAAGCGTGCCAGGAACAGCGCCGCGTCGTCCACGGTGACCTCCCCCATCGCGACCTCCCCCATCGCGACCCCGCCCGCGGCGATCTGGCCGTTCCCCGCCGAGCCGCCCTCGGCGGGGCGCGACCGCACGAAGGTCTCGGCGATGGCCGACACCCCGGTGATGTCCTGCCCGGTCACCCACTGGGCGGCGTCGACGATGTGCGCGCCGAGGTCGCCGAGCGAGCCGGACCCGGCCTTGTCCTTGCGCAGCCGCCAGGTCATCGGCGAGTTCTCGTCGGAGAGCCAGTCCTGCAGGTACACCGCGCGCACGTGCCGGATCTGGCCGAGGCGGCCGTCGGCGACCAGCTTGCGGGCCAGGGCGAGCGCGGGCACGCGGCGGTAGTTGAACGCCACCATCGCCCGCACGCCCCTGGCCGCGGCCGCCTCCGCCGCCGCGGCCATCTCCTCGGCCTCGGCGACGGAGTTGGCCAGCGGCTTCTCGCACAGCACGTGCTTGCCCGCGGCGAGCGCGGCCAGCGCGATCTCGGCGTGGGTGTCCCCCGGCGTGCAGATGTCGACCAGCTGCACGTCGTCGCGGGCGACCGCGGCCCGCCAGTCGGTTTCGACGTCGGCCCAGCCGAACCTCGCCGCCGCGTCCGCCGTGCGCGCGGCGTCGCGCCCGCACAGCACCGCCAGCCGCGGCGTCAGCGGCACCGGGAAGAACCGGTGCACAGTGCGCCACGCATGGGAGTGCACGGCCCCCATGAACGCGTGCCCGATCATCCCGACGCCGATTTCCCCGCTGCTCATCCCACGCCCTCCATCACTAGCCGCACTCCCCGGGTTCACTCGGTGAACAATCAGATTGTTGAACAATCAGACGATCAATCTTGTGGGATCGTTCAACAATCCGACTGGTCAACGATTCGCTTGGTCAGGACTCGAAGCCCACGTCGGCGTACTGGTCGACGTTCTCCTTGGTGACCACGGCCGAGTAGGTGGTGATCGATGCCGGGATCTCGTGCTCGGCGAGGCCGCCGATGCCCTTGGCCTGCCCGAGCAGCCGGGCCAGCGCGATGGCCGAGGACGCCATCGACGGGCTGTAGAGGACGGTCGCCTTGACCACGCCGGAGTCGGCCTTGATCAGGTCCATCATGTTCTTGGAGCCCGCGCCGCCGACCATGATGAACTCGCTGCGGCCGGCGCCCTCGATCGCGGCCAGCACGCCGATGCCCTGGTCGTCGTCGTGGTTCCACAGCGCGTCGAGCTTCGGCGCGCCCTGCAGCAGGTTGGAGGTCTGCTGCTCGCCGGACTCCGGGGTGAACTGCGCGGCGACGCGGGGCCCGACCTTGAAGCCGTGGTTGGCCAGCGCGTCGGCGAAGCCCTTGCTGCGCTCCTGGGTCAGCGGCAGGGAGTCGATCCCGGCGACCTCGCCGATGATCGGGCTGCTGATGTTCTTGGCCTTCATCTGCTGGCCGATGTAGTCGCCCGCGTTGACGCCCATGCGGTAGTTGTCGCCGCCGATCCAGGCGCGGTAGGCCAGCGCGGTGTCGAAGACGCGGTCGACGTTGACGACCGGGATGCCCGCGTCCATCGCCTGGCGGCCCACGGCGGTGAGCGCCTTGCCGTCGAAGGGCAGGATCACCAGGACGTTGACCTTCTCGTTGATCAGCGACTCGACCTGGGCGATCTGCTGGTTGACGTCGTTGGTCCCCTCGGTGGCCTTGAAGGTGACCTCGGAGAACTGCTCGGCCTGGGCGCGGGCGTTCTTCGTCATGGCCGCCATCCAGCCGTGGTCGGCCGCCGGGGCCGAGAAGCCGATGGTCACCGGCGCGCCGGGCGCGCTGTCCTCGCCCTGGCCCGCCACGGCGGCGGTGTTGGTGTTGGCCGACGGCTCGGTGTTGGAGGTGCAGCCGACCAGGACGGCGGAGGCCCCGACTGCTGAGGAGCCCCACAGGAACTTGCGGCGGTCGAACGAGGGCATGGCGAATCTCCAGCGGGTGTGTGCGGGTGGTGGGAGCGGTGACCGGGTGCGGCGGGCCGTCCTGGTCGAGCGTTACGTTCTTCCGGCGGAGCGGCGGGAGGTCGTGCGCTGCAACAGGACCGCGGCGACGATGATCACGCCCTTGGCGATGTTCTGGATGTCGGTGTCGAGGTTGTTCTGGGTGAAGATGCTGTTGAGCACGGTGAAGATCAGGACGCCGATGAGCGTGCCGATCAGCGAGCCGCGCCCGCCGCTGAGCAGGGTGCCGCCGATGACGACCGCGGCGATCGCGTCCAGCTCGTAGAACAGGCCGTTGGTCGAGGCGCCGGAGGTGGTGCGGGCCACGACCATGATCGCGGCGATGCCGCAGCAGAGCCCGGCGATGCCGTAGACCATCGCGGTGTGCCGCTTGACGTCGATGCCCGCCAGCCGCGCGGCCTCGGCGTTGCCGCCGACGGCGAAGGTGCGCCGCCCGAAGGTGGTGCGGTTGAGCACGACCCAGCCGACGGCGAAGACCAGCGCCAGCATCCAGATCAGCACCGGGACGCCGAGGAAGTCGCCGCGGAAGAAGTCGGTGAAGCCCCGCTCGCTGACGACCTGGGTGCGGCGGCCGGAGAGCCGCTCGGCCAGGCCGCGCGCCGAGGCGTACATCGCCAGTGTGGCGATGAACGGGACTATCTTCCCGTAGGAGATCAGCACTCCGTTGACCAAGCCGCAGCCGAGGCCGACCAGCAGCGCGCACAGCACCATCACCACGGGCCCGTAGGACTGCGTGGCCAGTGTCGTGGCCCAGACGCTGGCCAGCGCCACGATCGAGCCGACGGACAGGTCGATGCCGCCGCTGATGATCACGAACGTCATGCCGACGCTCACCACGCCGATGGCCGCGGCCAGCCGCAGCATCGTGGAGATGTTGGCCTCGGTCAGGAAGCTCTCGGGCTTGGTGGCGTAGCCGACGATGCAGAGCACGATCAGCACGCCCAGCAGCCCGGCCAGCCGCAGGTCCAGCCAGCCGACCGACGACCGCGGGTTCGGCGGGGGCGGTGGCGCGCCCGTCTCGACCGAGCCGCCGTCGGGCAGTGCCTTCTCCGGCGCCGCCATCAGATCGCCTCCCTGGTTTCCTCGTGCGCGACGATCCCGTCGGCGGTGGTGTCCACTGCGACGCTTCCTTCCATGACGATGTCCAGCACGGCCGCCTCGGTCAGCTCGGCGGCGGGCCGGTCGGCGGCGATGTAGCCCTCGCGCAGCACCAGCACCCGGTCGGCGAGGCCGAGCACCTCGGCGACCTCGCTGGAGACCAGCACGACGGCGACGCCGGAGGCGGCCAGTTCGTGGATGAGCCGGTACAGCTCGGCGCGGGCGCCGACGTCGACGCCGCGGGTGGGCTCGTCCAGCAGCAGCACCCGGCAGCCGTGCACCAGCCAGCGGGCGACGACCGCCTTCTGCTGGTTGCCGCCGGAGAAGGTGCCGACGAGCCTGCGCGGGTCGGCCGGGCGCAGCTCAAGGCGCTCCAGCGTGTCGCGGGCGTCGCGGTGCTCGCGGGAGCGGTCGATCCAGCCCGCCTTGCTGTAGCTGGGCAGGCTGGCGAGGGTGACGTTGTGGGCCAGCGGCAGGTCCAGCAGCAGCGCCTGGCTCTTGCGCTCCTCCGGCGCCAGGCCGACGCCCGCCTTGACCGCGGCCGAGACGCTGCCGGGGCGCAGCCTGCGCCCGCCGACGGTGACGGTGCCCGCGTCGGGCCTGCGCGCGCCCGCGATGGTCTCGACGATCTCGCTGCGGCCCGCGCCGACCAGCCCGGCGATGCCGAGGATCTCCCCGGCGTGCACGGAGAAGCTGATGTCGGCGAACTCCCCGCGCCGGGTCAGGCCCTCGACCCGCAGCACCTCGTCGCTGGTGTCCACGGTGGACACGTCGCGGTGCGGGAAGACGGTCTCGACCTTGCGCCCGGACATCAGGTCGACCAGGTGCGAGGTCGGGGTGTCGGCGGGCAGGCCGGTGGCGACGGTGCCGCCGTCCTTGATGACGGTGACCCGGCTGCCGATGCGCCGGATCTCCTCCAGCCGGTGGCTGATGTAGATGATCGCGACGCCGTCGGCGGTCAGCTCGGCGACGATGCGGAAGAGGTTGTCGACCTCGTCGGAGGCCAGCGCCGCGGTGGGCTCGTCCATGACGATCAGGCGCGCGTCGTGGGCGAGCGCGCGGGCCATGGAGACCAGCTGCTTCGCGGCGGCCGAGAGCGTGCCGACCTCGCGGTCGGGGTGGATCTCGGGGTGGCCGAGCCTGCGCATGAGCGCGGCGGTGGCCGAGCGCGCGGCGGACTTGCGCACGAAGCCGAAACCCGCGGGCTCGTGGCCGAGGTAGATGTTCTCGGCGACGGAGATGCCGTCGACCAGGTCCAGCTCCTGGTACATGGTGGCCACGCCGATGCGCAGGGCGGCGACCGGGCTGGAGAGCCTGACGGGGCGGTCCTGCCAGAGGATCTCGCCCTCGTCGGGCTGGTGGGCCCCGGCGAGGATCTTGATGAGGGTGGACTTGCCCGCGCCGTTCTGGCCCAGCAGGCAGTGCACCTCGCCGGGCTCGACCGCCAAGTCGACCCCGTCGAGCGCGCGCACCCCGGGGAAGCTCTTGACGATGCCGGTCATCTGGAGCAGCACTGCGCCTCCGGTTCGAGTCCCGCGCGAGGTGGCTCACCTCACACGCCGCAGCCTCGTTGACCAGGGATATCGCTCGCAATAGTCCGAAGGGACGAGCGGATCGACCCGACTTTTGCTCATCGACGGCAAAAGTGTGCCGCTAGCAGCCCAAACCCTCGCCGACCATCGCCTTATGGTCCGAGTTGGCGAGTTTATGACTGTCACATTTGAGACATCACCCAATCGGGTGAGAGCGCTCCCTCAGCCGAACGCCCGGTCCGTCGCCGACCACGCCGCTCCGATGACGCCCGCCTCGTCGCCCAGCTCAGACAGCACGATCGGCAGGTTCCCGGTCGCCAGCGGCAGCGAGCGCCGGTACACCGCGCTGCGCACCTCCGCCAGCAGCGCGTGCCCCATCCGCGACACCCCGCCGCCGATCACGACCATGCCCGGGTTGAGGAAGCTGACCAGCGAGGCCACCACCTGCCCCAGCCTGCGCCCGCCCTCGCGCACCAGGCTCGCCGCGGCGAAGTCCCCCGACGCCGCCGCCGTGCCGACGTCGCGCGCGGTCACCACGCCGGTGGCGGCCAGCGCGTCGGCCAGCACCGGGGAGCGCCCGGTCCTGGCCAGGGTGAGCCCGTCGCGGGCCAGCGCCGCGCCGCCGAAGTAGGCCTCCAGGCAGCCGACCTCCCCGCACGCGCACGGCGGTCCGAAGTCGTCCAGCCGGATGTGCCCGATGTCGCCCGCCGTGCCCGCCACGCCGCGGTAGACCCGCCCGCCGACGACGATCCCGCAGCCGATGCCCGTGCCGATCTTGACGAAGACCAGGTCGTCCAGCGACCGCGCGACACCCGAGTGCCGCTCGCCGAGCGCCATGACGTTGACGTCGTTGTCCACCACCACCGGGCAGCCGAGCGCCCCGCCGAGGTCGTCGCGCACCGGGTAGCGGTCCCAGCCGGGCATGATCGGCGGCGCGACCGGCATGCCGTCGCGGAAGCTGACCGGCCCCGGCAGCCCGATGCCCGCCCCGACCAGCCTGCCCGGCGCCCGCTCCAGCACCCGCCCGGCCAGCGCGCGCACGCGGCGCAGCACCTCCACCGGGCCGAGCCGGATGTCGCACTCCTCGCTGTCGCTGGCCAGGATCTCGCAGCGGCCGTCGGTCACCGCGGCGGTCACCGACGTCACGCCGACGTCGACGCCGACCACGCGCAGCTCGTCGGCCAGGTGCACCAGCGTCGAGCGCCGCCCGCCCCGGCTCGCGGCGGGCCCGCCGACGGCGACCAGCCCCTCATCGATCAGCCTGCCCAGCTCGGCGGCCAGCCGCGCGCGCGGCAGCTCCAGCCGCTCGCCGAGCGCCACCCGCGACTGGGCGCCCTCGTCTCTGAGCACGGCGAGCAGCCGCCCCTGCTCCCGGCTGCCCACCCGCGGCGCCTGCTCGACCATGCCAGTCCTCCCGGGCATCCGATTGCCGGACATTCAACACCGGGCGCCCCGATCTCCAGGGCGGACTCGCTGAACTCAGACCGGAAAGCCGCCGGGCGCGGGCGCGCCTCGGCGGCTGGTCCGGGTACCGGGCCTAGACGGCGACCGCGCTGACCGGCCGGGGCAGCACGGCCAGGTGGGCGGTCAGCGACGGCCACACCAGCGTCGTCGCGCCCCAGGTGAGCCCGCCGCCGAAGGCGGTCAGCAGCAGCCGCTCCCCGGCCTTGATCCCCCCGTCGACCGACGCCTCGGCCAGCAGGACGCCGATCGAGGCCGCCGCGGTGTTGCCCATGTGGTCCACATTGGACACTGTCTGCCCGTCGGTCAGGCCCAGGCGCTGCCCGACGGCCACCGAGATGCGGTTGTTGGCCTGGTGCGGCACGAACTTGTCCACGTCGGCCATGCTCATCCCGGCCCTGACCATCGCCGCCTGCGCCGAGGCCGCCATCCGCTCCACGGCGTGCCGGTAGACCTCGCGCCCGCGCATCTGGAAGAAGTAGTCCTCCGGCGGCGCCAGCGCCCCCGACGAGCGCTGGCGCGACCCACCGGCCGGGACCTGGATGAGGTCGGACAGGCTGCCGTCGCTGCCCAGCACGATCGGCCCGACCGCCCCGGGCTCCTCCGGCTCGCCCGCGCGCAGCACCACCGCGCCCGCGCCGTCGGCGAAGATCACCGCGGTGCCCCGGTCCTGGGGGTCCAGGATGGTGGAGAACGTCTCCGCGCCGATCATCAGCACCGTCTCGGCGTTGCCCGAGGCGATCAGCCCGACCGCGCTCGCCAGGCCGTACAGGAAGCCCGTGCACACGGCGTTGACGTCGTGGGCGGAGACACCGGTCATGCCGAGCCGGGTCGCCACCTCCGGCGCGGTCGCCGGGCACAGCCGGTCCGGGGTGGTCGTGGCGACCACGACCGCGTCGACCTCGGTCAGGCCGGCCGAGCGCAGCGCCAGCTCCCCGGCCGCGACGGCCAGGTCGCTGGTGCAGACCCCGGGGTCGACCCACCGCCGCGAGGCGATCCCGGTGCGCGAGCGGATCCACTCGTCGGAGGTGTCGAGGTAGCCGGCCAGCTCGTCGTTGGTGACGACGCGGGGCGGGATGCAGGCCCCCACCCCGGTCACGACTGCCGCGGTCATCGCCCCGCCTCCCCGAGTTTCTCCATGGTGGTCCCGCTGGGCGGGAACAGTGCTGATCGGCGGGTGTCAGTGCTCAAGCCGCGTCCCGTTCCCCTTGGGCGCGGCAGGCAGGCACGCGACTGTGCCCGACGACCAGGCGCCGGCTCGGTAGGCGTCATCGGATCGCTCCCATGGATTCCTCGGTGGCGTAGGGGTGGGGCTGGCGCTCCGGCAGCCCGCGCAGGTCCCCGTCGTGCAGCTGTCCGGCGAAGCTGAGCAGGGGCAGGCCCGCACCGGGCGCGCCGGTGATGACCTCGGCGACGAGCAGGACGTGGTCGCCCGCGATCGAGGCCGAGACCACCTCGCAGCCCATGCCCGCCAGCGAGCCCTCGATCAGCGGGGCGCCGCTGAAGCCGTCGGGCAGCCAGTCCACGCAGTCGAACTGGCGCAGCCCCAGCGGGCGGCGCGGGTCGGCGAACCAGCCTGCCAGCGGGGCCTGCTCGGCGCGCAGCAGGTTCACCCCGAACCGCGCGCCGGGCGCGGCGACCAGCTCGGCGAAGCGCGAGGTGGCGCCCAGGCAGACGGCCAGCAGCAGCGGCTCGCGCGAGACCGCGCTGACCGAGCTGACAGTCGCGCCGTGGGCGCGCTCGCCGTCGCGGTAGGTCAGCACCGCGACCCCGGAGGCGAGCTTGCGCAGCGCGGTCCTGGCGTCGGGGGTCATGCCACCTCCGCGTGGTACAGGAAGATCATCTCGGCGGTGAGCGCCGCGCCCTTGGCACCCTCGACCTCCACCGAGACGTCCAGGGTCACCTCGGTATAGCCCTTGGGCCGCAGGCGCACCTCGGCCAGCCGCATCGCCCCGCGCACCCGCGATCCCACCGGGACCGGCTTGCCCATGCGCACCTTGTCGAAGCCCTTGTTGATCACCATGTCGGCGCCGTCGACGGCGAAGGTGTCGGTGACCATCGTGGGCAGCAGCGAGAGCGTCAGCATGCCGTGCGCGATCGGCCCGCCGAACGGGCCGTCGGCGGCGCGCTCGGCGTCGAGGTGGATCCACTGGAAGTCCCGCGTGGCCTCGGCGAAGCGCTCCACGTGCTCGCTGGTCAGCGGGTACCACCCGGAGACCCCGATGTCGGCGCCGGTGTGCTCGACCAGCTCGGCCAGGGGGATGCTCATCGGATCGCGGCCACGTCGCCGGTGATCTCGGTGATCTCGGTGATCTCGGCCGCCTTGGGGGCGGTGCCCCCGACGGCGTGCACGCCGCCGTCGACGTGGATCACCTCGCCGGTCACGGCGGGCAGCCAGTCCGACCACAGCGCGCAGACCGCGCGCCCGACCGGGGTGGCGTCCTCCTCGTCCCAGCCCAGCGGGGCGCGCTCGCGCCACACCGTCTCGAACACGCCGAAGCTCTTGATCGCGTTGGCCGCGATGGTCTTCAGCGGCCCGGAGGCGATGAGGTTGACCCGGATGCCGCGCGGGCCGAGGTTGTGCGCCAGGTAGCGGTTGGCACTCTCCAGACCCGCCTTGGCCACACCCATCCAGTCGTAGCCGGGCCAGACGACGGTGGCGTCGAAGTCGAGGCCGACGACCGAGCCGCCCGGCATGAGCGGCGCGAACGCGTTGGCCAGCGCGACGTAGGAGTACGTGGAGACGTGCAGCGCGGTGGCCACCTGCTCCCACTCCGCGGTCAGGAAGCCGCCGTCGAGCGCCTCGGACGGGGCGAAGGCGATCGAGTGCAGGATGCCGTCGAGGCCGCCCCACTTCTCCTCGATCCTGCGCACCGCGGCGGCGATGTGCTCGGGCTGGGTCACGTCGAGCTCCAGCACCTCCGCGCCCAGGTCGTCGCCCAGCCGCTGGGTGATGCGCAGGCCCCGGCCGAAGCCGGTCAGGGTCACCTGGGCGCCCTGTTCGATCGCCAGTCTCGCCGCGGCGTGGGCGATGGACTTGGTCGACACCACGCCGGTGACGAGCACTCGCTTTCCGTGCAGGAACATCGCTACCTCATCGGGGTTGACGGTTCGGCGCGTTCGATGCTCACCGCGTCGGCTGACGCTGCCTTGATGTGGCACTGACCAGCTCCGACACTCTGCGGCAAACCGGCACGCCGATCCATGAACCCTGATTAGTATCGGAATCAGGGTTGCATCAGAGCCCTGATACATGACAGCATCCATAGTGCCGAGCGGTCCGGCCCGCGCCCGACCAGCCACAGGAGTTGACCATGCTGACCTATCGAATCCTCGGACCCATCGAGGTGCAAGCGGGAGGGGAACCCGTCGAGATCAACGGGACGTTCCAGCGCACACTGCTGGCCGCCCTGCTGGTCAACCACGACCGGCTGGTCCTGACGGACTCGCTGATCGGGGAGCTCTGGGAGCACAACCCCCCGCGCAACGCCGAGAACGCCTTACAGGCGCACATCAGCCGCCTGCGCAGGCGCTTACGCTCCGTCGACCCGGACGAGAAGTCCGCCCGCTTCCTGAGCATGCCATCGGGCTATCGCCTGTGCCTCAACGACGACGCCTTCGACGCTGACGTGTTCACCCACGCCCTGCTCGACGTGCGCGCCAACACCGGCCTCGCCCCCCAGGACATGATCGCCAGACTGCGCCAGGCGCTAACCCTCTGGCGCGGCCCGACCTTCGGCGGCAACCTCGGCGGCTTCATCTGCCAGGCCGCGGCCGTGCGCTACAAGGAGTACCGCGCCGCGGCCCTGGAGCGCCTGTTCGACGCCGAGCTGAAGATCGGCAGGCACAACGAGATCATCGCCGAGCTCAGCGAGCTGGTGGAGAGCGAGTCGCTCAACGAGCGCCTGTGCCAGCAGCTGATGGTCGGCCTGTACCGGGGTGGCCGCCAGCGCGACGCCCTCGCCGCCTACCAGCGCATGCGCAACCGCCTCATGGACGAACTGGGCGTCGAGCCCTCCCCTGTCCTCATGAAGTGCCAGATGGCCATCCTCGCCCACGACCCCGCCCTGCAGCCCCGGCCCGTGACGTCGGCGGCCCGCACCGAGGCCAGGGGCGAGTCCATCCGCGGGTGATCACCCCGCAGGCGCACCCAGGCCCGCGATGAGGTCTCGGGAGGCGCCGGGGTCGTAGGCCCGCTCCCGCAGCTCATCGAAGAGGGCGCGGTAGTCGGCGACGGCGTCGGGCTCGGTGTAGTAGTGGGCCGCGCGGCGCGTCTCCTGGCAAGCCACGACCGCGTCCTGGGTGCTGATCAGCTGGAAGGCGCCGGGGCGCGGCGGCCCGCCCCCGGCGGGGAGCACCCGGATCGTGACGTTCGGCAGGTCGGCCATCGCCAGCAGGTGGGCGTGCTGCTCGGCCATCGCCGACGGCCCGCCGACCGGCCTGCGCAGCGCGGACTCGTCGGCGACCCAATCCAGCTCGGCGGGCTCGCCCGCGGTGAGCACCCCCTGCCGCAGCGCCACCGCGTCGGCGTGCGCGGCGCCTGCCAGCCCGCGCGCGTACCCGGGCGCCTGGAGCAGCGGGGTCACCGCGAGCGGGTCGAACACCTCGACCCGCACCGCGACCGCCTCCAGCCCGATGGCCAGCTCCTGGTCGCGGACACCGGCGGCCTCGCCCAGCGGGCCCCGGGCCAGCGTCAGCAGCTCGATCAGCCACGGCAGCCTGCCCACCACGTCGAGGTGCGTCGCCAGCACCTCCATGGCCGGCCTGCTGAGCAGGTTCTTGCCCGCGACGGCCTGGCTGAACGACGCCCGCGACACCCCCAGCCGGGCCCCCATCTCCGCGTGCGTCACCCCCGCCGCGGCACACATCCGCTCCAACTCGTACCGCAACAACCGCCGCGCCACCCGAGCCCCAACGCGCACCCGCACGCCGACACCACCTCCACACCCGCCAGCGGGTAATCTCCCTTACCCGTAACCGAGATAACCTGAGGGCTGCTTTACGAGCAGCCTATGGACACTCGGATTCCCTTTGCTGGCAAGGATAGTAAGCGCATCGCCCGACAAGCCGGCCACTCGCGGCCACCCTGGGCGGCCACTGCACCCGCGACCGCGACCAGGACTACTCGTTCAGGTGATTCTCCAGCGTTCCCGAGTCAGGCATCGGGATACCGCCCATGAGCACCGCACACCGCGCCCGACCCACCGCCGAGGCCATGCCTCCCCCGGCGGGCGGCGCGCTCATCCCATCGTGCTTCTCTTGCGAGGCTTGATTTCCGCAGCGCCGGGGCGGCTCGCGCTTCCCGGCGCGCCCGCCCGGACGAGCGGTCAGGACGCGCCGACGCGCTCGCCGCGGCGGGCGGCGGGGGCGCAGATCCTCGGGACGACCTCGGGCTCGGCGGGCGTGGTGGCGGCCTTGCCCGCGAGCATGGCCTCCTGGCGCACCAGGCTGCGGGTGCGCACGATCTGGTACTCGGCGCGGACGGTCGCCTTCGCGGCGCCGCCCTGGCTGATCACGACCTCGGCGGCGTACTCCCGGCGGGCGGGTCGCGAGTCGTCCACCTTGGTCAGCGAGCACTCCATGTCGACGGCGAGGGGGAAGACGTAGCCCTCGAAGGCCGCGGCGAGCGAGCACAGGACGAAGGAGTGGGCCTCGTCGTTGACGACGAACTCGTGGTTGGTCAGCTGCATGAGCTGGCGGGAGGCCTCGATGAGGACCATGCCCGCGACGTGCTGGCCGGTGACGTGGTCGAGCACGAGCTCGTTCATGTCGGACAGGTTCAGGCGGGCGGCCAGGCGCAGCGGGCCGCGGCGTCTGGCGTCGGCCAGCATGACGTTCTCCGGGCAGCGCTTGTGGACCAGGTCCCTGGCGACCGGCACCGGGACGGCGGGCAGCCGGAAGGAGGTCAGCAGACCCCGCTTGGCCAGCTCCGTGGCGACGACCTCCCAGTCGGAGGCGTCGACGCCCTGACCGACGCCGAGCCGGACGGGCTCGGCCAGTTCGTCGTATAAGCCCGCGCGGATGTTCCCGATGAACCGGTTGACGGTCTCGACGCCGTCGTTGGCCGCGAAGGCGGCGAAGCGTTCCCCGACGAGGTGGGTGGTGGGCCGGTGCCTGATGTCCATGAGCTGGGAATCCCCTCGTGTAAAACCTCTGCCGAGTATCAGAGTACTTACTTATCTTCGGATGCCTTAGTCCCATCAGAATGATGACCACGGAGAGCACTCGAAGTCAAGCGTCCCGGGTCGCCTCCGCGACCCGTCGAACACCTTGTCGGACAAGGCTTTCGTCATCGTTAGCGCCCAGCGGAAGTGCGGACAAAATCGTGCCCGGCAGCCCACTATCAGAGTACTGACAATGGGCCGTTCGGTGGCACCCCCCGGCTAGATCGAGCCCCGGGGACCCGCCCGACGGTTGACGTGCACGGGCGGGCCGGAGATGGGAACGTGGGACGATTCGCCGCGGCCGGGTGATCGGGGGCGCTTGCGCCCGCCTGCCGATCGCTTGTTCATGAGCGTCCTTCAGGTTAGCTGGACACAGCTATCAAGGGCCTCACCCGACTCAGGAACCTTACACCGGCGGGCCGCCCCCGGGAACACCTCGACGCGCGGTTGTGGGCTCCGGTCCGATGGACTTATCATAAGTCGGATTCATAACAGGAGGCTGGCTTGAATACACGGTCTGGCATGGCGGACCTGGAGGCGGAGATCGCCCGCCGTCCCGGCCACGCCATCAAGCGTGCCGAGCAGGCGCTAACCACGGCGAAAGCCGCGGCACTGCGCGCGTTCGACCTCACCGTCCCGCAGTATGCCGGGTTGCTCGTCCTCTCCTACCTGCCCGGCGCGTCCGGTGCACAGCTGGCGAGGATCTGCGCGGTCACCCCGCAGACCATGGCGACGGTGCTGGCGAACCTGGAGGCGAAGGGGCTCATCACCCGGACGCCGTCGAGCGTGCACCAGAAGGTGTTCGTGACCAAGCTGACCCGCGCGGGCAGCGCGCTGCTCAAGCGGGCCGACGTCAAGGCCAACGAGCTGGAACAGGGCTTGGCCGCCGAGTTCACCCCCGAGGAGCTCTCCCGCTTCGCCGAGTACCTCGAACGCGCCACCAAGGTCCTCGGCGGCAAGTGAGTCCCACCGGAGGGGCCGTCGCGCGCAGCGGCGGCCCCTTCCTTTCGCGCACTGCAATGTTCGTATTCTGATACAGCAGAGAGTCCTGCTACACTGCTCTCGCTGGCCCCACCGCGGTGGCCGCGCTTGGCTGAGGGGGTCCGGATGACGTCTGCGGGGCCACCGGGCTTGCAGGAGCTGGGGGCGACACTCCGGACCGCCGAGCACGCGATCACGACAGAGACCGCGCATCTGTTGCGCGGCCTGGATTTGACGGTGCGGCAGTACTCGACGATGGCGGTGCTGGCGGAGAAGCCGGACCTGTCGGGGGCGCACCTCGCGCGGCTCTGCCTGATCACGCCGCAGAGCATGGCGGCGGTTCTGGCGAAGCTGGGTGAGCGGGGGCTGATCGAGCGGAGTCCGTCGGAGATCCATGAGCGGGTGCTGTTGGCGCGGTTGAGCGCGAAGGGGTGGGCGGTGTTGCGGGAGGCTGAGGTGGTGACGGCGGGGGCGGGGGCTCGGTTGGAGGAGACGTTGCGGGCTGTTGAGCGGAGTCAGCTGCGGGAGTACCTGCAGCGGGTGATCGAGGCTTTCGCTCGGTAGTTCCCGGTTCCGTGGAGTCCTCCCTCAGGTTGAGCGGGTGGGTCCGACGGGGTGGAGTCAGCGCTCGTTCGTGAGGGGCTTGGTCGGCGCTCGTTCGTGGGGCGCGCTTGGGGGAGAACGGCCGGGCCCCGGCGGTGCGCCGGGGCCCGGGTGGCATGTGCTGCTGGCTACTTGCGCTTCTTGAAGGCCACGAAGTTCTTGATCTTGCCGGAGACCGGGTGGCGGGGGATGTCCTCCACCGTGATCGTGACGACCGGGTCGGGGTGGCCTGCTTCCAGCATGGCGTTCACCAGGGCGTCGCGGATGGGGCGGAGGTCGCAGTCGGTGCGTAGTTCCACCGAGACGTCGGCGCCGGTGCGGGTCTGGCGGACCTGGTACTGGGCGATGCGGGAGTCCCACAGGGGGGTCCAGAAGACGTACGGGTGCACGTAGATCTGTTCGCCCGTGGGGGTTTCGCCGTACTCGAAGACGTCGTCGTGGCGGCCGGAGACGGGGGCGATGCGGCGGCCGGTCCAGGGGCCGGGGTTCTCGTCGGCCAGGAAGAGGACCTCGTCGGCGATCTCGTAGCGGATCAGTGGGAAGACTTTGTTGATCACGTTGGTGACCAGGAGCTTGGCGCTGGTGGTTCCCGCCGGGACCGGGGCGCCGGTGGCGTCGATCGGTTCGGCGACCAGGAGGTCCTCGCCGAGGTGCATCTCCTCGCGGCCGGGCATCGAGCAGGCGAGCATCCAGGTCTCTGAGGTGCCGTAGAAGTCGATGACCGGGGCGCCGAAGGCGGTTTCGATGGTTTTGCGCTGGTGCGGGAACAGCGGCTCCGCGCCGCCCAGCATGACCTCCGGCTTGATGTTCAGCCTGCCCTCCAGCTGCTCCAGCGCCAGCCGCCACAGGATGGACGGGTAGGCCAGCATCTGGTTGGGCTGGAACTCGTTGAGCGCGTCCACGATCTGCGACAGCGGCAGGGTCACGGGCACCTTGACGCTGTTGTCGCCCATGTCGAACGTCGCCCGGATCGCGTCCGACATGTGGGAGGCGTGGGCGGCGCCGATGAACGCGCCCCGGGGCGGGGACAGGTGCAGGTTCTGCACGACCCACGGCATCAGGCGCCACGAGCCCAGGCCCGCCTGCAGCCAGCCCTCGTAGTCCCACGGGAACAGCCCGGTCAGTCCGGAGGACCCGCCGGTGGTGACGATGTGGTATTGGTCGAACAGGTAGGCCGGGCCGTTGTCGGTGACCCAGTTGAGGTGCTCCTGGGCGATGGCCATGGTGAGCCGCCGGTCGGTGACGATGTCGTCCCAGTTGGCCATGACGTCGGCCTTGGTCATCACCGGCAGGTGGCGGATGTCGTCGCCGGTGAGGCCGTCGGGGTCGACGTCGCGCAGGCGCTCGGCGTGCCAGGGGGAGTTGGCCTTGGCGTGGCGGACCAGATCGCGCAGGCGCTCGTCCCGCAGGGCGTGCAGGCGCTCGATCGGCCAGGTGAGCTTCTGCGCCTCCTCGGCCATGCGGGAGAGCACTTCCCGCAGGTGCGGCTGACGGGCCTGGTCGTAGGCGGCCGAGACGACCAACGCGGACATGGTGGACCTCATTTCGGAACCGAAGCGGCGATGACGATGCCCAGCGCCGCCAGGGCGCCCAGGCTGGCGGCGAGCGCGGCCGCTGGCCCCGCGACGCCGTAGAAGACGACCCCGATGGCCGCCGCGCCCACCGCGCTGCCGACCTGGATGGCCGTGTTGAGCACCCCGGAGGCGGCCCCGACCTGCTCGGGCGGGACGTCGGCGATGGCGGTGGCGGTCAGCTGGGCCATGACCAGGCCCATGCCGAGCCCGCACACCAGCAGCGCGGGCACCAACCACAGTGGCTCGTCGGTGGCGAGCACCGTGCCCGCCAGGGCGACCCAGCCCGCGCTGAGCGCGAGCGCGCCGATGGCGATCACCCGGTGCCCGCCCAGCCGGGTGACCACGGCGGGACCGCGCACCAGCACGACCAGGAAGCCCGCGCCCAGGGCGGTGTAGAGCAGGCCAGCGCCCAGCGGGCCGAGTCCCAGCCCGTCCTGCAGGTACAGCGACAGCACGAGCAGGAACGCGCCCATGGCCGCGTAGTAGCCGGTGGTGAGCAGCGCGCCCCTGGTGAACCCGCGCCGGGAGAACACGCGCACGTCGACGAGCTTCTGCACCCGCGCGAACACCGCGGCCAGCACCACCGCGCCCGCCAGCGACAGCCACGCCCACACCGGCCAGCCCTGCTCCCGGCCGACGACCAGCGGCAGGACGAACGCCGTCAGCGCCAGCGCCGCGAGCGCCGCGCCCCGCCCGTCCAGGACGCCACCGTCCACCCGGGACTCCGGGATGACCGAGCGGACGCGCAGCAGCGCGAGCAGGCCGATCGGGATGTTGACGAGGAAGACCAGCCGCCAGCCGAGCCCGTCGGCGTCGGCGGTGATCAGCGCGCCGCCGATGAGCTGGCCGAAGACTCCCGCCATGCCCTTGGCCAGCCCGAACGCGGCGAACGCGCGCACCCTGGCCGGGCCGTCGAACGAGGTGCCGAGGATGGCCAGGACCTGCGGGGCCATCATCCCGGCCGCCACGCCCTGCAGGACGCGCGCGGCGACGAGCAGCCCCGCCGACGGCGCCAGCCCGCAGGCCGCCGACGCGGCGGTGAACAGGCCGAGGCCGATGGCGAACAGGCGGCGGCGGCCGTGCAGGTCGCCCAGCCTGCCCCAGGTGATCAGACCGGCCGCGTAGGCCAGGCCGTAGCCGACGACGACCAGCTGCACGGCCGCCGGTCCGGCGCCGAGTTCGGCGGCGATGGCGGGCAGCGCGACGTTCACGGCGAAGAAATCCAGCGTGATCATGAAGTCGCAGGCGAGCAGCACTGCGAGCAATCCGGTGCTTTTCACAGCCGTGCCCACGGTGGTCATTTATCGGCCTTCCTACGAGGTGACAGGAGTCAATCCCCTCCGGCTGACGCGCCGCTGATCAGCTTCTGAGCTGCGCATACTCCCGGGAATCTCTCACCGGAAGGCGGGTCAGAGCGCTGTCAACGAAGGATCAGCGCACATCTCGACATTGTCCGCGAATACCGCCCGTGAACAGCTGTAAGGGGTGCATTACTGTGCGTTGCACAAAGGATGTCTTCATCGCCGCCACCGCCACGTCGCTGCCCGGACTCGTCCCGATCGGCCAGGCCGAAGCCCAAGGCCTGACCGACGAGATGCACACCGGCCTCGGCTACGACTCGATCGCCGTCTCCGACGGCGTCGCGGGCCCGGAGCTGGCCATCGCCGCGGGCCGGGAGGCCATAGCGCGATCGGGCTTACCCGCCCAGGAGTTCGACCTGCTGCTGCACTCCAGCCTGTGGTTCCAGGGCCTGGACATGTGGGGCACCGCCAGCTACGTCGCCAACGAGACCGTCGGGGCGCGTGCGGTCTCGATGGACCTGCAGCAGCGCTCCTGCGGCGGTATGGCGGGCGTGCACCTGGCCACCGCCTACCTGGAGGCCGGGTACGCCGACAACGCCCTCATCACCACCGGCGACAACTTCGCCGCGCCCGCCTTCGACCGGTGGAACTCGCAGATGTACACGATCTTCGGCGACGCCGGGACCGCGGTGGCGCTCTCCACGCGCGGCGGCTTCGCCAGGATCGTGGCCACCACCGCCTTCGCCGACAACTCGCTGGAGGGCTTCGGCCGCGGCAGCGAGGAGTTCCGCTTCGCCCCCGGCACCGAGGCTCCGGTGCCGGTGCTGCGCAGGCTCGCCCAGCACGTGCAGACCCCGGCCGCCGCCGACGGCTGGGAGCGCATCGAGGTGGCCATGCTCAAGACCCGCGACCAGGCGCTCTCGGACGCCGGCGTCGAGCAGGGCGACATCCGCCGCGCGGTGCTGCCGTTCATCTACCGCGGCCAGGGGCAGCGGGAGAACTGGGACGCGCTGGGCTTCACCCGGGAGCAGACGGCCTGGGACTTCGGTCGGACCGTCGGCCACCTCGGCGCGGGCGACCAGTTCGCGGGCCTCGACCACATGGCCCCCGGCCTGTCCGAGGGCGACCGGGTCCTGGTGTTCGGGGTGGGTGTCGGGTTCAACTTCGTCGCCACCGTGCTGGAGGTCCTGGCGCCACCGTGCTGGTGAGGGCCGTCAGCGCCGGATCAGGCGGGCCTGCGACCTTGGGATGTCGAGCCGGACCGGGATGCGCTGACCCGGTCCGGCTCCGCCGTGCCCGCATCCGTTGGGAATCAAGCAATCCTCACGTATTCGGACCTTGATCTGTCACAGCACCCTGATATCGTGTCGTCATCTGAGACACGCCCCGCGGGGCTTGCACACGAGGGGTGAAAGACCATGACCGTGACCGCGGAACCCTCCCTGGCCACCCTGTTCGACCCCGCCAACCGCCCCGACCCGTACCCGGTGCTCGCCGGGCTGCGCGCCGCGCCGAGGGCCGAGCTGGATGGCGCGCTGGTCGTCGTGGGCGACTACCGCAACTGCTCCGCGGTGCTGCGCGACCCGACCGTCAGCAGCGACCGGGAGCGCTCGCTGCTGGGCGCCACCTTCGGCGCCACCCCGGACGAGGTCCCCGCCGACTCCTTCCTGTCCATGGACGCCCCCGACCACACCCGGCTGCGCGGCCTGGTCGCCAAGGCGTTCACCCCGAGGGTCATCGCCAACCTGGAGCCGCGCATCCGCGAGATCGTGCGCGTCGCCCTCGACAAGGCGGGCGAGGCGACGGCGATGGACGCCGTCTCCCAGCTGGCCAACGTCCTGCCGGTCACGATCATCAACGAGCTGCTCGGCGTGCCCGCCGGCGAGCACGACATCCTGCAGGACTGGTCCAACCGGCTGGTCCGCGCGCTCGACCCGGCGACCGACCTCGGCGACCCCGTCGTCGTCGCCGACATCGAGCTGGCCAAGAACGGCTTCCGGTCCTTCTTCGCCGACCTCATCGCCTACCGCCGCGTGCGCCCCGGCGACGACCTGCTCTCGCGGCTGGTGCAGCTGGAGCGCACCAGCGACGCGCTCTCGGAAGCCGAGCTGCTGGCGACGTGCTCACTGCTGCTGGTCGGCGGCTACGAGTCGACGGCGAACCTGATCGCCAACGGCATCCTGGCCCTGACCCGCCACCCCGAGGCGCTCGCGACGCTGCGGGAGGACCCGGCGCTGGCCTCGGCGACAGTGGACGAGGTGCTGCGCTACGACACCCCCGCCCAGATGGTCACCCGCGTCGCCCGCCGCGAGATGCTGATCGAGGGCGTCCCGGTGCCCGACGGCGGCGTCATCATGCTGCTGCTCGCCGCGGCGAACCGCGACCCGGCCGCCTTCGCCGACCCGGACCGCTTCGACCCGCGGCGCGCGGCCAACCACCACCTGGCGTTCGCGGCGGGCCCGCACTTCTGCATCGGCGCGAGCCTGGCGAAGCTGGAGGCGGGCATCGCCCTGTCGGAGTTCGCCCGGCGGGTGCGCAACCCCGTCGTGGACGAGGACCTGCTGACCTACCGCCCGCACGTGAACCTGCGCGGCCCCGAGCGCCTCTTCATCGGCTTCGACCGCATCCACCCGTAGACCCGGCGGCGCCGCCCCGACTCGTCCTCGGGGTGGCGCCGCTGTCCAGACGACCAGCGTCGACCATGCGCGATCTCCTCACCCGAGGCCGAACCTGTTGGCGCTCCACACCTCCTCGCTTTCCGAGAACTCCCGTTCCGGCACTCCGCCGCCCGGCCGCCGCCTCCCCCTTGCCGCTGCCGCTCCCCTGCCGCCGCCTGTCCCCGGCCGCTACCTCTCCCTGGTCGCCGCCGCTCCCCCGGCCGCCGCCTGCCCTCGCGGATGTCGCCCTCCGCCGAGCCCGCGGCCCGGCATCCAGCGCGCCCTCGCACCACCCAAGCGGAACTGCCCGCCTCACAACGGTTCCGCCCGAGTCCGAGCCGCGGTGATCACCTCCTCTCCACACAGCACCACCGCCAGGCCATGCCGCCGCCAAGATCGGTTTCCACAGCGATGCGACGGCTGTGGACAACTCGACCGTCAGCAGGTGATCAGCGGGCGGCACCACAATGGATACCAAGGGAGAGGCGCGTTCTCTCCCTTTCGCCGTTCCCCGTGGGAGAGCCGATGTCCGAGACCCTAGCCGTGCCCACCCGTACCGCACCGCAGGCGGCCACCATCTCCGAGCGGATGGAACGATTGCCGGTGCTCACCAGTCACCGGCACCTGACGCTGGTGATCGGGATCGGGCTGTTCTTCGACTTCTTCGACAGCAACCTGTCCGGCACGATCGCCAAGGTGCTGCAGGCGGACTTCGCCTTCGACGGCACCGCGCTGAAGCTGATGCTGGCCTCGGCGTTCGTCGGGCAGTTCTTCGGGTCGATCTTCCTCGGCCGCTTCGCCGACCGCTACGGGCGGCGGCGGGCGTTCATGCTCAACCTGGGGATCTACTCGTTCTTCACCCTCCTCGGGGCGTTCGCGCCGAACGCGGCGTGGCTCATCGTGACGCGGTTCATCGCCGGGGTCGGCATCGGTGCGGAGAACGCGCTGTCGGACAGCTACCTGGCGGAGATGCTCCCCGCCAAGAAGCGCGGCCGCTTCATCGCCTGGGCCTACACCGCCGGGTTCTGCGGTGTGCCCGCCGTCGGGTTCGCCGCGCTGTGGCTGGCGCCGCAGCAGGTCGCGGGAATCGACGGGTGGCGCATCCTGTTCGTCCTCGGCGCGCTGGGCGCGGCGATCGTGTGGGTGCTGCGGCGCAAGCTGATCGAGTCGCCGCGGTGGCTGTCGGTGCAGGGCCGCGACGAGGAGGCCGACGCCCTGGTGCGCTCCATGGAGCGCGAGGCGGGTATCACCAGCCCGGCGCCGATCCCCTCGCCCAAGCCGACCGGCAAGCGTCCCGGTGTCCGCGCGCTGCTGGCGCGGGAGTACCGCAGGCGAACGCTCGTGCTGTGGACGTTCAGCGTCCTGTCGGTGACGGCGTACTACGGCTTCGGCACGCTGGCGCCGCAGGTGCTGGCGGCCAAGGGCTTCGGCATCATCGCCAGCATCGGCTACGTCGCCGTGTCGTTCATCGGGTACCCGATCGGGTCATTGCTGTCGGTGCCGCTGATGGACCGCTTCGAGCGCAAGACCCTGCTGGCGGGCTCCGCGGTGGCGATGGCGGGCTTCGGCCTCGGCTTCGGCCTGTCCGACGAGGTGCCGCTGATGATCGCCTTCGGCATCGGCTACACGCTGGTCAGCAACATCTTCGCCAATGCATCGCACGTCTTCCTCGGCGAGCAGTACCCGACCCAGATCCGCTCGACGGCGGCGGGCATGGCGTACTCGTTCTCCCGCCTCAGCGCCGCCGCCATCCCCTTCGCCCTGCTGCCGGTGCTCACCACCTACGGGGCCGGGATGCTGTTCACTGTCATCACGGGGTGCATCGCGGTGATGGTGGTCGTCCTCCTCGCCCTCGGCGACCGCACCACGGGCGTCGAGGTGGAGCAGTACGTGAAGGGATAGCCATGACGGTGGGACCCATGCTCAGGCAGTGGCGGCAGCGGCGGCGGATCAGCCAGCTGGACCTCGCCCTGGCCATCGACAGCTCGGCCCGGCACCTCAGCTTCGTCGAGACCGGCCGCAGCAAACCGTCCCAGGCCATGCTCCTCAAACTCGCCGAACACCTGGACGTCCCCGTCCGCCAGCGCAACACTCTCCTGGTGGCGGCGGGCTATGCCCCCGTCTACTCCGAACTGTCCCTCGACTCCGCCGAGATGGTCCCCCTGCGGTCCAGCCTGGAAACCCTCCTGGCCGCCTACGACCCGTTCCCCGCCCTGGTGTTCGACGGCGGCTACCAGATGGTCGCCGTCAACACCGGGGTCCACCGGGTCATGCTCGCCGGCGTCGACCCGACCCTGTCCACCAACCTGATGCGCGCGGTGCTCCACCCGGACGGCCTTGCGCCCCGGGTGGTGCACTTCCCGGCCTGGCGGCTGTACATGCTCAACCGGATGCAGCGGCAACTGGCCGCCTGGCCGGACAGCCCCCTGCACGAGCTGTACGAAGAGGTGCTGACCTACGAGATCGTGCGCGGAGCCCTCGGCGGCAACTGCCCGCTGCCGGACCCCGGCCTGGTGGCCCAACCGTTCCAGGTCGAGTGCGACGGCACGATCCTGAGCTTCGTCACCACGGCGAGCACCTTCAACACCCCCCTGGACGTGACGGTCTCGGAACTGGCCATCGAGACCTTCCTGCCCGCGGACGAGCACACGTCGAGGTTCCTGCGGGAGTAGCGGTCAACCGGACCGGAAACTTCCTCGCTCGACACGCCCACACCTCTCAGCATGGCGGACGTCAGCGTTCGTCTCGCAGCGCCGCGTGCGAGTCGGCCCTCACTCAACCGCGGTGACATCGCGGACGACGGTCTCCCGCCCACCGCGTGTCCTGCGGACGAAGGCGAACCGGCACCGTTCGTAGGGCAGGACCAGCCGCCCGCGCGCAGCGCCCGACACCGGGTCGAGCGACACCACCCGCACTGAGTCGAACGGCTCCGACCCGGTCACCAGCCTGATCATGACGAGGCAGTCGCCATGGTCTGGCGCCTCCACCCGGATCCAGCTGAACCGGGCGAAGTCCATCTGGTCGATGTCGTACCGGGCCAATGGCAGCTCATCGTCCACCCGGCCGATCTCAGCCCGCACAGGACCGCCGACACACGCGTCGAAGACCGCGCTCGACAGGAGCTCCCAGTCCACGTGCTCCTCCCCCTCCACCCGCCACCCCATCAGCAGCCGGTCAGCGACCGGCACCAAGGCGACCAACGCCTGCCGCAGGGCCGCGACCAGGTCGTCGACCGAGCAGCGCAACACGTCGTCGTCAAGCACGTCAGTTCCTCGCAGTCCTACCGGTGGTCAGTCTCCGATGAGGTGAGCGCGACCAGTGCCGTCTTCGCGGCAGCGACGACAGGAGGCCACAACGGGGACTCTATGTACTGGATGTCCTCCAGCTGCCCGCCGAGCTGGTCGAGCAGGCCATCCATCGCCGTTCGCAGCGGCAGGAGCGCCTCGGCCTCCTCGGCAGACCTGAGGAACACCCCGACGGCCCCGAACGGGTTCTCCAGCACGGAGGTGTCGTCGCAGAGGATGTGCACGTTCGTGCCGAAGTCGTCGTAGACGTTCTCGTGCGGGTACTCCCGCCGGACCCACACCCGCTGCTGGTACTCGACGTCCGCGAGCGCGTGCACCGCGCTGATGATCTCAGCTCTCATCTCGACGAATCGGACTTCACTCACGGTCGTCACCGGCGCGGCGTTGGCCGAGGACATCCTCGGTCGCGCTCGGGAGTCGCGCCGCCAGGACGTTGCCCACTCGTCGGGGTGGAGGGTGACGGTGACCAGGTCGTCGGTCTCGGAGACGACCAGGTCGGTGCGGCCGGTGAGCCTGGTGGCCAGGTCGGCCGGGGTGGTTGAGTCGAGCAGGAACAGGAAGTTCAGGGGGACGGGCGGGCCGTAGACCGACTCGCCGAGGTCGTCGTAGTCCAGGCAGGACCGTTCGGCGCCGTAGACCAGGCTTGAGATGAGCAGTTGGACGTGCTCGGGGTCGGTCAGGGCGTCGGCCGCGTGGATGACGCAGAGAGCGGCGACGTGATCGGTCGCGGCAGCGCACAGGTCGCCCAAGCAGTCGATCATGGCGTCCCAGTTCCAGCCGAAGTATCCGTGGAAGGACAGCGCGGTGGAGAACGCGCGGAAGACTCCGGCGTCGTCCAGCAGGTCCTGCGCTTGGAGGTGGTGCACCCGCCCGCCGCGGGACTCCACCGAGCGCACCTGGGTGTCGGCGAACGACGAGGCGCTGGGCGCGAAGACGACCCAGGGTTCCTCCACGCCGCCGAGGTCGATGTCCGCCGACGGGGGATGCGCCGCCAAGGCAGCCAGGGCGGTGCGCGCCGCTTCGGCGACGGTCGGGTGCGCGCCGTCGAGCGCGTGCTTGAGCGGCATGAGCGCGGCGGCTTCCTCCGTCGAGCGCAGGTAGTCGCCGATGGCGGCGGTCGGGTCGGGGAGGACGCACGTGTCGTGCAGGACGCGCAGGTGCGCGGCGAGGTCGTCGGCGGGTGGACCCGACGCGGCGAGTGCCCGCACGGCCGCGACGATCCCGGCCCGCACGGCGGGGAACCGGACCACACGCAGCTCGCTCTCCCGCAACAGCAGGACGCCCCCGAGGAACCTCAGCTCCTCACCCGGATCACTCACCACGACCGCGCGCCCACCCGCCTCGCGCAGTTCCTCCAGCAAGAGGATCAGCCGCATCCTGTCGTCGGGCCCCCGAGGGGAATAGGTCTCCTCCCCCGGCACCCGGCTGATCTCGGCGATGACCGGCCACCGGGTGAAGTCGGCCCCGGCAGCACCGTCGGCCGCGTCGTTGGGCCGCACGCGCAGGACGCCCGCGCCCATCGGCCCGTCGTCCTCCGTAAGTCCGACACCCGGCGCCCGCAGCACCACCGCACGGACCTCGGTGACCGAAAGTCCGTCGATGAAGATCTCCCGGCTCTTACCGTCCACACCCACATCGTCAACCGATGGCCCGGCTGTTGTCCACCGATAACCACCAGCCCGCACCGAACGACGGGCAGTCGTAGCCGTCGGCCGAGACGCCGAGCAGAGGTGCGTTGCGGGGGATGGCGCCCAGGGCGGCTTGTGCCAGTTGGGCGACGATGTAGTTCTCCCAGACCGGTGCGCCGGCTGGGTCGTCGGGAGTCGGCGTCGTCATCGGCACCACACGCCGACGACGACGCCGGAGCTGCCCACGGCGAGGCCCGCCCTTGCCTGCCGGATCAGTCTGGCGGGCGGCTCGGCGTCCCAGCTGTAGTAGCGCACCCCACCCCACTCCCAGAACCCCAGCTGCCCGGGGACCGGCGCGGCCCCAGTCCCGGGAGCGCACGTGCCCGAGCCGTGGGTCGTCGCCTCGGCGAGATCTGCGCGCGCCCGGCACCGCGGTCGGGTGGTCGCTCTCCACCACCACCCGCGCCTGCGCCGCACGCGCGAAGCGCCGAACCCGGCCGACCGCGTCGGCCACCGCGCTCGGCGCGGGCGACCTCAGCTCGACCACCGCGGCCCCGGTGGAGTCCTCGCCGACCACGCGGACGTCCACCCGCTCGTCCACCAGGCGCTCGGCGAGTTCCCACCGGACGGTCCGCAGCGCGACGCCGTGGAAGCCGATCGCGCAGAACACGCCGCTGGTCTCGCTGCCAGGAACACCGTCCAGCGGGCCATCGTCGCCGCGAGGCGCGGCCCGCGTCCACCGGGATACCCCCGACGTGGACGAAGCCGCCCCACCCGGGAGGGGGTGGGGCGGCCTCTGGTCGTGCGACGTCTCAGCGCTCGGTCTTGTACTTCTTCAGCGCGTAGAGCTGCAACCCGGCGAACCCGCCGACGACGGCCGCCTGGGCCAGGGTCCACAGCGTGCCGATCGTGTTCGCGCCCATCAGGCCGAAGGCGGCGACGGCGACGCTGGCCACCGCCCAGACGATGTTGACGTCGGCCACCACCGTCGTGCCCACCGTCGACGGGCGGGTGTTGAGGGCCAGGACGCCGACGCCGAGGCCGAAGGCGGTGAGGAAGGCGCCGATGGCGACCAGGGCGGTGGCGTTGACGCCGAGCAGCTCGGCCGCCCAGGAGGAGAACGCCAGGTAGATGAGGCCGTTGCCGGTGGTGACGACGGCGTCCAGGGCCAGGAAGCGGCGGAGCAGGGTCGCGCCCGAGGTGGTGGGGGCGGGGGTGTCGCTCAGTCGCGATGAGCCGTGCGCGGTCGTGGTCACGGGGATCTCCTATCCGAGTCGTTCCGGTACCAGCATCGCGTGGCGGCAGCCGGAAAGCCATTGCCCAACAGGGTGAAACAGGGTTCTGTCAGTGGTCTATCAGTGGACTGTCAGTGCTCTGTCAGCGACGGAGCACCGCTTGGGTCTGGGTGGTCTGGGCGACGAGGGCGCGGGTGTCGTCCAGCAGGTCGGTCTGGCAGACGATGAACTGCGCGCCGACGTGCATCGGGCGCGAGACCGCCGTGACCACCCCCTCTCGCACCGCGCGCAGGAAGTTGGTCTTGGACTCGACGGTCGTCGTGGCCGCGCCCGCGGGCAGGTTGAGGTAGGCGAGGATGCCGCCGACGGTGTCCGCCAGGCCCATCAGCGCCCCGCCGTGCATGGCCGACATGACCGTGCACCGCTCCGGGGACCAGTCCAGCTCGCCGCGGACCTCGCAAGCCCCCGCGGCGACCAGGCGCACGCCCAGCAGCCGGGCGAAGGGCAGCTGCGCCAGGATCAGCTCGGTGCCCGGCCGCAGGTGATCGGACACGGTCATACCAGCGACATCCTGCGCTGCAGGTGCCGCGTCAGGTCCGCGGTCACGGCGACGGCGTGCTCGGGGGTGTCGATGTAGAAGTGGTCTCCGGTGAACTCGCTGTTGCCCAGGAACTCCGGGGACCGGGTGCGCCAGGACTCCATCGCGCCCGGGTACATCAGCGGGTCGGACTTGCCGCTGTAGCTGACCAGCGGCACACCGCAGTCGGCGGCGTCGTCCACATAGGTCGAGACGACGGCGAGGTCGGCGCGCAGGGCGGGGATGATGCGCTGCATCACCGCCGGGTCGCCGTAGACCTCCTGGGGGAAGGAGCCGAGGGTCTTCATCCACTCGATGAGGTCGGGCTCGGGCATCTGGCTCTGCTCGTAGGTCGACTGCTGGAAGCCCTCCGGCGCCCAGCCCGACGCCCCGACCAGCAGCGGCTTGCGCTCGCCGTCGCGGTGGATGTTGACCGCCACCCGGTAGGCCAGCTGCGCGCCCAGGCAGTGCCCGAACATCGCGTACGGCCGGTCGTCGAGTTCGTCGAGCAGCGCGTCGTACAGCGCGTCGACCAGCGGCTCGATCTCGGTGTAGGCCTCCTCGCCGAAGCGGCGCTCGCGGCCGGGGGCGCACACGACGTGCTGGGCGATGTCGCCGGGCAGCAGCGAGCCCCAGTTGCGGTAGATGGTGCCGCCGCTGCCCGCGTGCGGCAGCAGGAACAGCCGCAGCGGCGCGTCCGGGTCCCCGGCGGCGGTCTCGAACCAGCTGGTCACAGCGCGACCCCCAGTCGGCGCACGGCGGGCAGGACGTCGGCGGCCAGCTGTTCGAGCTGGTCGCCGGGGTCGAGCGAGCCGATCCGGATGATGATGTGGCGGGCGCCCGCCTCGACGTAGCCCGCGATCCACTCGGCGCAGTCGTCGGCGCTGCCCCAGCCGTAGGCCTGGAAGGTCGACATGACCTCCAGCGGGCGGCCGTAGTAGCCCTGCAGGTAGTCGTCCAGCGCCGTCTTGGCCTTGTCGGCGTCGGGGTTGATGTTCAGCGTCGCGTACAGCGCCGGGGTGACCGCGCCCTCGCGGCCCGCCTCGCCCGCCAGGTCCTGGACCTGGCCCCAGGCCGCGGAGTACGCCGAGGTCGTGGGCAGGAACGGCAGCCAGCCGTCGTAGAGCTTCGCCACCCGCGCCAGCACCTTCGGGGTGTCGCTGCTGGCCAGCCAGAGCGGCGGCCCGCCCGCGGTGGCGGGGGCGGCGAGCCGGTCGAGCCCGTCCTGCCGCCACAGCTTGCCCTCGTGGGCGCGCACGTCGCTCGACCGCGCCGACCAGGTCGTCTTCCAGTAGCGCACGGTCTCGTCCAGGCGGCCCACGCGGCCGGTGAAGGGCACGCCGAGGTTGGTGAACTCGTCCTCGCTCTCGGGCATCGGGAAGCCCGCGCCGAGCCCGAGGGTCAGGCGGCCCCCGCCGGAGGCGTGGTCCAGCGAGGTCACCATGTTCGCGCCGAGCAGCGGGTGGCGCAGCGACGCGGTCAGCGCCGCCGTGCCCAGCCCGATGGACAGCGTGACCGACGAGACCGCCGAGAGCACCACGAACGGGTCGAGCCGGGTGCGCGCGGTGAGCGAGTCGCCGGTCCACAGGGAGTCGTAGCCGAGGGATTCCGCGCGCCGCGCGAAGTCCAGCAGCGGAGTGATCGAGAAGACGTCGAGGATCGCCATCTCGCGGGTCGGCAGCAGCGCGCCGATCCGCACGGCCGGGGTGGTCATCGGGATGCCCTTTCGGTCAAGCGCTCCTCGCGCAGCACGCGGCGCAGGATCTTCCCGGACGGATTCCGCGGCACGGATTCCGGGAACTCCCACTCGGTCGGGATCTTGTAGTCGGCGATGCGGCCGGACAGGTAGCGCATCAGCTCGCGCGCGGTGGCGGCCTGGCCATCGCGCAGCACGACGCAGGCGTGCACGGCCTCGCCCCACAGCGGGTGCGGCAGGCCGATCACCGCGGAGTCGAGCACCGCGGGGTGCCCGGCGAGCGCGCGCTCGATCTCGGCGGGGTAGATGTTCTGCCCGCCCTGGATGATCGTGTCGTTGATGCGGTCGCAGAGGAACACGTAGCCGTTCTCGTCCAGGTACCCCGCGTCGCCCATGTGCAGCCAGTCGCCGACGAGGGTCTTGGCGGTGGCCTCGGGCAGGTTCCAGTAGCCGAGCATGTGCGCGGGCGTCTTGATGCACACCTGCCCGATCTCCCCGACCGGCAGCTCCGCGCCGTCCGGGCCAATGACCTTGATCTCGTGGCCGGCGCAGGCCTTGCCCGCGGCCTTGAGCAGCGGCGAGCCGGGGACGTGGTCCTCCGGCGGCAGGCAGACCGCGCAGGTGCCGGTCTCGGTGGCCGCGTAGATCTGGGCGAACTCGCAGCCCAGCATGTCGATGAGCCGCTCCAGCAGCTCCGAGGAGATCGGCGCCGCGCCGTAGGCGACCTTGCGCAGCGAGCGGAACGTCTCCTGGGTGACGCCGCGCTCCTCGATCATCATCTGGAGCATGGCGGGCGCGGCGAAGGTCGTGGTAACCCCGACGCGCTCGACCAGCTTGACGGCTTCCTCGCTGATGAACATCCGCATGACGACGTTGGTGGCCCCGGCGTTGAAGCCGTGCATGAACCAGCCCATGCCCGCGATCCCGAAGCCGGGCAGCGAGATCAGGCTGCGGTCGCTGGGCAGCCAGTCCAACCAGGACACCCCGGCCTCGGCCTGGGCGGCGGGCAGGCTGAAGAACGCCCGGTTGGCCAGCACCACCCCCTTGGGGAAGCCGGTGGTGCCGCTGGTGTAGATCTGCAGGATGGCGTCGTCCGGGCCGGTGGGCGCGCTCAGGTCGGTCGTGGCCGCCTCGCCCTTCCAGTCGCGGAAGCCGTCGCCGCGGGCGATGGCGTCCATCTCCACGATGGACTCCAGCGACGCCAGCTCCGGCTTGATCCGCTCGGCCAGCCCGGCGAACTCGCGCTCCACGAACAGCGTCGTGGCCCCGGAGTCGCGCAGGATGTGGTCCACCTCGTCGGCGGTGAGCCGCCAGTTGACCGGCACCAGCACCACCCCGGCCTTGGCGCAGCCGAGCGCGATCTCGTAGTACAGCTCGGACTCCAGGCCCAGGTAGGCGACCCGGTCGCCGACGGCCAGCCCGGAGGCCAGCAGGCGGTGCGCGGTGCGGTTGGACTCCCGGTGCAGCTCGGCGTAGGTGACCGTGCGGTCCTCGCACAGGATCGCCGGGTGCCCGCCGCGCTCGGCGGCGTGCTTGGCCGAGGTCGCGTTCAGCGTCCAGTTCTCTCTCATGTCCTGCTCCTCACGCGGCCACGGCGGGCGCGCTCATGCACCGGTCCACGAACTCCGCGAGCCGTGCGGGCGTCGGGTGGTCGAAGGTGACCCCGGAGGGCAGCGGCACGCCGACCGCGGACTCCACCGAGTTCTTCAGGTCGACCGAGGCCAGCGAGTCCATGCCGAGGCGGACGAACTCGCTGTTGGGGTCGACGTCGGCGAGGTCGTCGATGTGCAGGATGCGGGCCACGGTGGCGCGGATGTGCTCGCGCAGCGCGGTGATCCGGTCCGGTTCGGCCATCGCCGCGAGCGCGACCAGGTCGAGCCCGCCGGAGTCGGCGTCGCGGGTGTGCAGCTCGCAGTACAGGCCGCTGGCGATCGGCTTGGCCGCGGTGAACCGGGCCCAGTCGACCTCGCCCGCGGCGACCTGGGGCCACGGCCGCCGCAGCAGCACGGCCAGCGCGCGCAGCGCCTTCTCCGGGGTGAAGTAGTGCACGCCCTCGTGCTCCAGGGCCTTGACGTGCAGCTCGGAGAGCCGCGCCGACATGCCGACCTGCGACCACGGGCCCCAGTTGACGGCGAGGGCGGGCAGCCCGTCGGCGACGCGCTGGTGGCAGAGCTGGTCGAGGAAGGCGTTGGCGGCGGCGTAGTTGGACTGCGACATGCCGCCGACGACCGAGGCGGCCGAGGAGTAGGCGACGAAGAAGTCCAGCTCCAGCGCCGAGGTGGCCTGGTGCAGCAGCCACGACCCGTACACCTTGGGCCCGAAGAGGCCGTCGAGGCTCTCCCAGCTCTGCTGGGCGATCGGGGCGTCGGCCAGCCCGCCCGCCGCGTGCACGACGCCGCCGAGCGGGTTCTCCCCGCCCGCGACCGCGCCGACGATGCGGCGCACGTCCTCGGCCGAGCTGAGGTCGCCGAGCAGCACCCGGACCTCGGCGCGCTTCCGCAGGCGATCCCAGGTGTCCAGGGCGTCGGCGGCCGGGGTGCCGCGCCTGCCGACCAGCGCGATGTGCCGGGCGCCCAGGTCGACCAGCTTCTCGGCGGTGACCAGGCCGAGCGCGCCGAGCCCGCCGGTGATCAGGTAGGTGCGGTCGCCGCGGACCGGGGTCTCCCGGACGTCGTCCTCCAGGTCGGGCCGGTAGGCGCGCAAGCGCTTGACGTGGCGCTCGCCGCCGCGGTAGGCGACCTGGAAGTCATCACCGGCAGCCGCGGTGACCTCGGCGAACACGTCCTCCAGGGAGTCGGTGTCGACCAGGGTGGGCCGGTAGGTGGGGTACTCGTTGAGCAGCACCTGCGCGAAGCCCCACAGCGTCGAGGCGGCCAGGCCGTCGCCGACGGGGTGGCCGGGCACGACCTGCGCGCCGTCGGTCACCAGCCACAGCCGCTGGCCGCGGCCGAAGCCGTTGTCGGCGAGGGTCTTCAGCTCGCCGAGCAGGCGGGTGAAGTTGTGCTCGTTCTCCGCGCGCAGCCGCTGCACGCCGGTGCCGTCGACGCGCTGCCACACGAACACCACGTCGGTCGGGCCATCGGCCAGCGAGCCGACGACGGCCGCGCCGCGGGTGTCGGCGGGGGCGTCCGCGCCGATCAGCAGCACCGTGCGGGCGGAGTCGGCGGCCTCGGTGGGCTCTGGCACCCAGTGCATGCGGTGCAGGAAGTCGCGCGGGGTCTCGCCGTCGCGCTTGCGCAGCCCCACGCCCTCCAGCGAGGCCACCACCCGCGAGCCCTCGTAGACCAGGGCGTCGATGACCAGGTCCTCATCGACCTGCACGGCCGGGGACTGGCGGATGACCGCGCGCAGTTCCGCGGCTCGCGGCTTCTTGGCCAGCACCACGCGGGTGGCGCGCACCGGCCCGTACTCCGCCTCACCGAGCACGGACCCCCACACCTCGGCCAGCAGCGCCGCGGGCAGGAACTCGCCGGTCGAGCCCTCGGGCCCGGCCAGCGCCACCTCCCGCATGCCCTCGCTGAGGTCGACGCCGGGCAGCGCGGGCTCCGCGCCGAGCACGGCGGTGGCCAGCGGGGCGTCATTGGCGAAGACCTCCACCCGCGCGCCGTCGCCGACCTCGGTGACCACCGTGCGCAGGTCGACCGACTCGTCCTCGGCGGTCGCGGGCGGCTGGTGCAGCCGGAGCTTGGTGACCGGCCGCGACGTCTCGCCGAAGACCGCGTCCTGCACCGCGAACAGCAGGTCGATCACCCCGCCCGCGTCGATCGAGGGCACCGACGCGCGGTATTCCCCGGGCGCGACCTCCGCGCCCAGCAGCGGGTGCCCGCCGGAGCGGGCGAGCAGCGCGCCCTTGCCCTCCGGCAGCCAGAACCGCTTGCGGTCGAAGGCGTAGAGCGGCAGCGTCAGCGCGGTGGCCGGGGTGCCGTGGAACCCGGCCCAGTCCACCGGCAGGCCCGCGGTGTAGAGCTGGGCCAGCGACTTGCGGATCGTGGCGCCCTCGGGGTCCTTGGAGTGCACGCTGGTCAGCCAGCGGTGCTCGTCGGCGGTGACGCACTTCTTCGCCAGCCCCGACAGCGCCGCCGACGGGCCGATCTCCACGAACACGTGCTTGCCGCGCCGCTGCAGCGCCGCCATGCCCGCGGCGAAGTTCACCGCCTCGCCGATGTGGCGCACCCAGTACTCCGGGTCGGAGATCTGGCCGAAGCGGGCGACCTTGCCGGTCAGGTTGGAGATCAGCGTCAGCCGGGGCTCGTGGAAGGAGACGCCTGCCAGGACCGCGCGGAACTCCTCGAACACCTCGGCCATGAGCGGGGAGTGGAAGGCGTGCGAGACCGCGAGCGCCTTGGCCCTGATCCCGCGCTCCCGCAGCACCGCCACGACCTCGTCCAGCGACGCGGAGCCGCCGGAGATCACGCACTGCTCCGGCGCGTTGTAGGCGGCCATCGCCAGGTCGGCGTAGCCCGTCAGCAGCGGCTCGACGTCGGCGGCGGCCGCGGTGACCGCGACCATCCCGCCCGGCGCGCTGACCGACTGCATGAGCCGCCCGCGCGCCGCGACCAGCGTCACCGCGTCGTCCACGGTGAACAGCCCGGCGACGGTGGCGGCGACGACCTCGCCGATGCTGTGCCCGATCAGCGCGGTCGGCTTGGCGCCCCACGAGATCCACAGCTGGGCGAGGGCGTACTCCAGGGTGAACAGCGAGGCCTGGGTGAAGCGGGTCTGGTCGATGAGCCCGTCCGGGGCGTCGCCGAGCAGCAGCGCGCGCACCGACTCGCCGAGCAGCGGGGCGAAGAGCGCGTCGAGGTCGTCGACGATCGAGGCGAACAGCGGGTAGTCGCGGTAGAGCGTCGCGCCCATGCCCAGGTACTGCGAGCCCTGGCCGGTGAACAGGAACGCCAGCTTGCGCGCCTCGGGCACCGCGGTGTCGGCGTCCTCCTGGCGGGCCAGGAACGCGTCGAGCCCGGCGGCGTCGCCGACCAGGCCCGCCACGCGCAGCGGGAAGTGCGCGCGCCCGGTGGTCGCGGTGCGGGCCAGCTCGGCGACGTCGACGTCGGGGTTGGCGGCCAGGTACTCGCGGTAGCGGGCGATCTGGCCCGCCAGCGAGCGGCGGTTCTTCGCCGAGATCGCGAACACCGCGCCCGCCTCCGGGGTCGGCTGGACCTCACGGACCGGTGCGGGCGGGGCCTGCTCCAGCACCGCGGCGGAGATCGTGCCGCCGAAGCCGAAGCTGTTGACCAGGGCCCGCTTGACCGGCGCGGTCCACGGGGTGTTCTCGGTCGGGATGGCCACCGGGTAGCTCGACCACGGGATGCGGCCGGAGAGCTGGGTGAGGTTGAGGTGCGGGAAGATCGTGGATTCCCGCATCTGCAGCACGGTCTTGATGACGCCGACGACGCCGGCCACCGGCTCCATGTGCCCGAGGTTGGTCTTCACCGAGCCGACCGGGATCGGCGCGTCCGGGGTGTGGGAGTCGCCGAAGACGTCGGCGATGGCGCCCATCTCGATCGGGTCGCCCAGCGGGGTGCCGGTGCCGTGGGCCTCCACATAGGACAGGTCCTTGGGCTCCAGCGCGGCGGCGGCGATGGCCGCGCGCATGACCTTCTCCTGCGCGGGCCCGTTCGGCACGGTCAGCCCGGCGCTGTCGCCGTCTTGGCCGACCGCCGAGCCGCGGATCAGCGCCAGCACGGTGTCGCCGTCGCGGCGGGCGTCGGAGAGGCGCTTGAGGACGAGCATGCCGCAGCCCTCGGCGCGGGCGTAGCCGTCGGCGGCGTCGTCGAAGGTCTTGCAGCGGCCGTCTTCGGCCAGCATGCCCGCCGCCGAGAAGATGACCTGCGTGCGCGGGTGGTGCAGGGCGTTGACACCGCCCGCCAGCGCGATCTCGCACTCCCCCGAGCGCAGCCCCTTGACGGCCAGGTGGATCGCGGTCAGCCCCGACGCGCAGGCGGTGTCGACGGTCATGCACGGGCCGTGCCAGCCCAGGAAGTAGGACAGCCGGCCGGAGAGCGGGAAGAACGTGACACCGGAGGCGAGGTGCCCGTCCAGCTCGGCCGGGGCCAGCTGGTCCATCTCGAAGGCGTAGTCGATGGAGCTGGCGCCCACGTACACCCCGCCGGTGCCCTTGCGCAGCGGCGTCGGGTCGATGTTGGCGTGCTCAAGGGCCTCCCAGGTGGTCTCCAGCAGCAGCCGCTGCTGGGGGTCCATGTACTGGGCCTCCTTGGGCGAGATGTTGAAGAACCCGGCGTCGAACTCGTCCAGCTGGTCGAGGTAGCCGCCGTTCTCGGCGCGGATCTTGCCCGGGGCCTCGCCGTCGGGCAGGTAGGCCTCGGCGTCCCAGCGGTCGGTCGGCAGCGGGCCGATCCCCGACCGCCCCGCGCGCAGGAACTCGGCGAACTCGGCGGGCGAGCGGGTCTCGCCGGGGAAGCGCAGGCCGATGCCCACGATCGCGATCGGCTCGTACTTCTCCAGCATCAGCTCGCGGATGGTCGCCTGCTGGCGCGCGAGAGCGGCCCGCAGATCCGGCTCGGTCATGATCAGCTCCAGTCAGGCTGTCGATCAGGGCGTCAGGCTCGGTAGAGGTCCTGCAGCAGGTCGTCGACCAAGGCCTTGTCCGACGCGCTCACCCCGGCCTCCACCGGGGTCTTGGCCGACGCCGCGGTCGGGAAGACCTCGACCAGCACGTCGGACATCAGGTAGGCGACGAGGTCGCGCACCGTGGGGCGGTTGAACAGCGCGTTGGCGCTGATCTCGCAGTCCAGCGCGGTTTCGAGCCTGCGCTTGACGTCGGTGATGCGCAGCGAGGTGAGGCCCAGCTCGAAGAACGCCGTGTCCAGCGGCAGCTCCTCGCCCTCCTCCATCAGCATCGCGGCGCGGAACTCGGCGGCCACGGCCGCCTCCAGCGCGTCGGGCCGTTCCGAGGCGGGCAGCGCGAGCAGCGCCTCGACAGTGCGTGCGGTCATGGTCCGCCTCCGAAAGACGTGTACGGGCACCAGAATCGAACTACGGGGGCCTGATCCGGTTCTGAGACCGGACTGACGGGCGCGCAGAACGCGAACGGGGGCCGCGCGCCGCAGCGCACGGCCCCCGCCCGGGGCGTGGATCAGGCGGCCGCGATGGCCAGCACCGCGTTCTGTCCGCCGAACCCGAAAGAATTGCTCAGGACGAGCCCCCTGGGCACCGGGGTCGCCTGGAAGGCGACATCGATGTCGATGCGGGGGTCCAGCCGGGTGGTGTTCGCCGTCGGCGGCGCCACCCCGTGCTCCATGGCGAGCACCGAGAACACGGCCTCGGCCGCGCCCGCCGCGCCCATCATGTGGCCGGTGACGCCCTTGGTGGAGGTCACCACCGGCCGGTGCGGCAGGACCCGGCCGAGCACCTGCGCCTCGACCAGGTCGTTGAGCGGGGTGGACGTCCCGTGCGCGTTGACGTGCACCACGTCCGATGCCGACGCGCCCGCTTCCGCGATCGCCGCGGTGATGGCCGCCTGGACCCCGGCCCCACCCGGATCGGGCGAGGTGACGTGGTGGGCGTCGGCGGTGGCGCCGTAGCCCAGCACCCGCCCACGCACCCGCCTGCCCGCCGCCGCCGCGTCGCGGGCCCGCTCCAGCACCATCATCCCGGCGCCCTCCGCGCCGACGAACCCGTCGCGGTCGATGTCGAAGGGCCGCGACGCCAGCAGCGCCTCGTCCCGCTTCGACAGCGCCCCCATGCGGGCGAAGCCCGCCATGGTGACCGGGTTCAGCAGCGCCTCGGTGCCGCCCGCGAGCACGATGTCGCAGCGGTCCATGACGAGCAGGTCCTTGGCGATGCCGATCGCGGTGGCCCCGGACGCGCACGCCGTGGCCACCACCATGTTCGGCCCTCGCGCGCCGAACTCCATCGCCACCTGGCCCGCGGCCATGTTCGACAGGTGCATCGGCAGCAGCAGCGGCGAGACCCACGCCGGGTTCTCCTCGAGCAGAACCCGGTGGTTGGCCTCGAAGGTCTCCGCGCCGCCGCCCGCGCTGCCGATCACCACGCCGACCCTGGCGCCGTCCCAGGTCGCGGTGTCGAGCCCCGCGTCGGCCACCGCCTCGTGGGCGGCCACCAGCGCCAGCTGCACGAACCGGTCGAGGCGGTGGGCCTTGCGCCCGCCGAGGCGCTCGGCGGGGTCGAAGCCCGGCACCCGGCAGGAGATCGACACCGGGTTGCCGGCCAGGACGGGGTCGTGTGCCGCGCGGGACCGGCCCGACAACACGGCCGCCCAGCTGGGCTCGACCCCGATCCCGCCGGGGGTGACCAGCCCGAGGCCGGTCACCGCGACGTCGTCGGGGCCTGCCATCAGACCGTCACGCTCCCGGCGGCGCGCGCCTCCATGAGGGCCACGATCTCCCCGACGGTGTCCAGCTCCATCAGCTCGTCGTCGCTGATCTTGAGCCCGAGCTCCTTCTCCAGCACCAGCGACAGCTCGACAACGGCCAGGGAGTCCAGCTCGATGTCCTCCTTGGTGGCCTCGGCGACGATCTGGTCCCCGCTGATCTTCAGCTTGTCGACCAGGATGTTCTTGAGGGTCTCGAACACGGCGTTCTCCTTAACCTGTGGTGGTCATGTCCAGCCGGCGGAACGCCGGGTTCAGGCCGCTTCGGTGGCGGAGGCGCCGCCGGAGAGCCAGTCGGTGGGCAGGCCCATGAAGCTCATGCGGGCCTCGGCCATCTCGTCGGTCCACCGCTCGGCGGCGTCGTAGCGCTCGTCGGGGGTGGTGTCGAGCATGCGCACGCCCGGCCACAGCTCGTAGTCGCCGATCAGGTCGGCGTGGCGGCGCATGCCCTCCTGGAACAGCTCCTCGCGGTGGATCACGTACTCGCGGTCGGGCACCTCGTTCCACAGCCGGCGCCCCGCCTCCAGGATCTCCAGCAGCCGGGGCTTGTACTCCGGCGTCCGCACCAGGTGATCGCGCAGGATGGTCGAGCCGACCACCAGGTGGCGGATCTCGTCGATGGAGGTGCCGCGGGAGATCTCGCCCGCCGCCGGGTCCAGCACGCCCCACTTGCGCTCGCTCAGCTCGGCGGCCGGGGCCAGCACGCCCTCGATGACGATGGTGAACACCGCGACGCCGCCGTAGAAGTCCTTGCGGTCGCGGACGATGTCCAGCGCGTAGTCCTCCACCGGGGAGAGCACCCGGCGGCGGTAGTCCTCGGTCATCTCCTCGATCTCGGCGAAGAGGCGGTCGCGGGGAACGCCCATCTCCACCAGGTGCTCGCGGAAGACCCTGGCGTGGCGGGCCTCATCGATGAGCTGGGTGGCGAAGAACTCCATCTCCGGGATGCCGGGGGCGTTGGCCACGTAGTACGACAGCACCCGGGTGGCCAGCTCCTCCGACAGCGCGCGGAAGCCGAACTCCAGCACCAGGGCCTCCCGCAGCGGGTGGCCCTTCTGCCGCATGTAGTCCGGCACCAGCGCGTCCGGGGCGTGCCCGGTGGCGCCGCGCCCGGCGAGGGTGCCCTGGGCGACGTCGGTGAACCAGTAGGCGAGGTTGCAGTGGTCGGCGGTGAGCACCAGCTCCTTGGCGCCGTCCAGCAGGCTGGGCGCGCTGTCGAAGTCGGCCTCGGGCGCGATCTCGTGGGTAGTCATCTCCGGGTGGTTTCCCCTCAGCGGCCCGCGAGCGCGGGCTCCGGCTTCTCGGCCTCGGCGGCGGGGCCGTGCCCGCCCTCCGGGCCCTTCTGGTCGATGCCCAGCTCGTCCAGCATCTTCTGGTACGCGGGCTGGGCGACCGGCTCGAACGGCAGGGCCAGCGGCTTCATGAAGTTGCCGAACAGGCCCCGGTCGCCGAACAGGTGGAACGGGATGATCAGCAGCGCCCACTCCGGACCGATGGTCAGGCACCAGACGAGGATGACCGTGCCCTGCGTGATGAACGAGTGCATCACGTTGTAGAGGACGTAGTACCCCTTGGCGATCGGGCCGCCGTTGGCCTTCTTGAAGGCGATGGCCCCGGGCAGGTAGCCGATGAGGTCGATGTAGAAGAACAGCCCGATCGCGACCCACCAGCGGATCTCGGAGATGTTCCACACCATCAGGCCGGTCACCACGACCACGCCGAAGAGGTACTCGGCCCGGTGTGCCTTGAAGGTGTTGGGCGTCTCGTAGGGGTTCAACTGGTCCATGACGGACTCCTGCGGGTGCTACTGGCCGGGGGTGGCCGCGGTGGCGGGGGTGAGCTGGAGGTCGCCCGCGAAGGACACCTCCGGGAAGGAGCCGTCGATGGCCCAGGCCACCGTCTCCCGGATGACCCGCTCGGCGATCGGGTCGAGGATGCCCTCCATGGAGGGGATGCCGAAGTCGAAGTCGCCGTCGAAGCGCACGACGGTGTCGGCGCCTTCCTGGCGGAAGGCCCAGGTGCCCTCGAAGACGTCGAAGTCGCCGTCCTCCTGCTCGAAGACGACCGTGAGGGCCTCGAGGTCGATCGTCTCGTTCTCCAGCCAGCGCAGGATGCCGCTGCGGAAGTACAGCTCCCAGCTGGAGGAGGCCGACGTGCTGGGCAGCGTCTCGATGACCTCGGTGGCGCGCACGTGCGGGGCCAACTCGGGGTAGCGGTCGAACCGGATCAGCGCGCGCAGCACGTCCTCGGCGGTGGCGTTCTTGACGGTGGCTTCGAGGTCGACGTGTCGCATGTCAGTGCCCCCCGGGCATGGTCGCGGAGTTGGCGATGAGGTCGCGGGTGGCCTGGTCCCACGCGCTGAGCAGGGTCTGCACCTCGACGTCGGTCAGGATCGCGGGCGGGGTGAACCGCACCACGGCGCTGCCGGTCATCGAGTGGTTGGCCACGATGCCGTTGTTGAACAGCTCGGTGAGCAGCTCGCCCGCCAGGCCCGGCTCGACCAGCTCGACGCCGATCAGCAGGCCCTGGCCGCGGACGTCCTTCACCAGGTGGCCGATGTTGCGGTAGGCGATGTCGGCGATGCGCGGCAGCAGGGCGGTGCCCAGCTCCATCGCCCTGGTGACCAGGCGCTCCTCCTGCAGGGCCCTGATCGAGCCCTTGACCGCGGCCATCAGCACCGGCATCGCCGCGAAGGTTCCGGTGTGGACGAACGGGTCCTTGTCGAAGGGCTTGAAGGCCTTGCGGGTGGCGATGGCCGCCGACACCGGCATGACACCGCCGCCGATGCCCTTGCCGGTGAGCAGGACGTCGGGGGTGATCTCCTCCAGGTCCGCGCCCCACCACTCGCCGAGGCGGCCCATGCCGGTCTGCACCTCGTCGAGGATGAGGAAGCCGCCGTACTCGCGCACGAGTCCCTCGACCTGCTTGAGGTACCCCGCCGGAGGCAGGATCACACCCGCTTCTCCTTGCACGGGCTCAAGAATCACCGCGGTCTGCCCCGGGTGCGCCTTCAGCTCGGCCTCCAGCGCGTCGGTGTCGCCGAAGGGCACGTGCGCGAAGTCCGGGATGAGCGGGCGGAACGGGCGCTGGTAGACGTCCTTGGCCGTCGCCGACAGCGCGCCGAGGGACTTGCCGTGGTAGCCGTTGACCATCGACACGGTCCGCTTGAACCCGTTGGCGCGGGCCAGTTTCAGCCCGGTCTCCACGGCCTCGGCCCCGGAGACGGAGAAGTGCACGCGCTCCAGGCCCTTGGGCACCACCGAGCACAGCATCTCCGCGGCCTCGGCCGCGGTGGGCTCCAGCAGGATGCGGGTTCCCATCGGGTTGGTGGCGAGCTGGCGCTGCACCTCCTCCAGCACGATCGGGTGCCGCGCGCCCAGGATGAACACGCCGTAGCCGCCGCAGTTGAGGAACTTCTCCCCGTCGGAGGTGGTCATCCACGCGCCCTCGGAGTGGTGCTCGACGTGGCAGCCGAACAGCTCGGCCAGCGTCGCGCGCCCCCGGCTGAGGTGCTTGCGGTAGAGCCCGAGCACGTGCTGCTCGGAAGCGCCGTGCTCGGCGACCTGCGTGTGCGGCTCGTGGGCCTTCGCCATCGCGGTCATGGTTGGTCCTCTCAGGACAGGACGAGCGGGCCGCCGGTGAAGTACTCGACGAGCGCTTCGGAGGCGGAGGCCCGCGACGGCGGGTGGAAGGCCAGCGGACGCACACCGGTGGCCAGGCGCGCGCTGTCGGCGGAGACGATGAAGTCCAGGCCGCCCAGCAGCTCCAGCGCCGCCGCGGTGGAGTCGGCGATCAGCTGCTGGGCGCCGTAGCGGGCGACCAGCGCCGAGGCGACGGCCTCCTCGCCGTCCACGCCGTCGAGCACGCCGCGCGCCGCGCCTTCGAGCAGGCCGTAGGCGGACTCGACCTTGATGGCCAGCTGGGCGCGCTCGCCCGCGCTGCCGCGGCCGCGCTCCAGCACCTTCTCCACCAGGGCGCTGGCCGCGCCGACGTAGCCCGCGGAGATCAGCAGCTCGAACCAGACGAACCCGGCCAGCTGCAACGCCTCGATGCGCTCGGGGTCCTCGTCGGTGGTGCGGATGACCAGGTCCTCGGAGATGAAGACCTCGCTCAGACGCACCTCCTCGGACTCCGCGGCGGCGAGCACGTCGTTGCCCCAGAACGGGTGTGTGGTGATGCCCGCGCTCGCCGCCGGGATCAGCGCCATCGCCAGCTCCAGCTCGCCGGTCTTGCCCGGCACCGCGATGCTGGCGGTCAGCACGTCCATCGACCCGGAGAGGCTGCACGGCTTCTTGCTGCCGTTGAGCAGGTAGCCGCCCTCGACCGGGGTGGCCTTGACCGCCGGGGCGAGGATGTTCTGCTCGGTGCGGCCCTCGGCCCAGCCCGAGGCCATGATCTTGCGGTCTGGCACGACCGACTTGAGCAGGTCGATCTGCGCGCCGGTCAGGCGGCCCTCGGTCGGGGCCAGGGCGTACAGCGTCGCCGCGGTGAAGTGGTGCATGGTCGCCGCGGCCGCCAGCGACGGCGACAGCGAGCCCAGCGCCCGCATCACCTGCACGGCCTGCACCAGGTCCGCGCCCGCGCCGCCGTGGTTCTCCGGCACCAGCAGCCCCACGCCCTCGTGGGCGCGGAACAGGTCGATGACCGGGCTGCCCGGGGTCTCGCGCTCGGCGAAGGTCAACTCCTTCAGCGCCGAGACCAGACCGGGGTGGAACTGCTCGCAGACCTCGCGGGCCGCTTCGAGGGAACGCATGGTGGAGACCTCCGGGGGACGCCTGGGTGGGGGGCCGGGTCAGGCGCCGTCGAAGACGGCCTGGCGCGGGCGGATGCCGGTCGCGATGCTCACGCCCTGCACGTGCGAGGTCTTGAGCATCGGGTAGTTCGCCTCGCCGTAGACGCCGCCGGTCAGACCGGTGCCGCCGTGGCTGGGCAGGTAGGGCAGGAAGCCGATGTGGGAGTCGTTGACCTTCAGCAGACCGCCGTTGACGATGCGCTGCACGAACTGGTCGATGACCTCGTTGGACTGCGCCCACAGCGAGTTGCGCAGGCCGTAGTCGTTGGTGTTGACGAACTCGATGAACGCGTCCAGCAGCTCCGGGTCGGTGGAGGCCTCCGGGACGATCACCGGCAGCAGCGGGAAGAACGTCTCGTGCTTGACCATGTCGGTCTCGCGCGAGGTGGCCAGGCCGTTGACCCGCAGCACGGTGGGCTGCAGGAAGACGCCGGTCTCCGACGGGGTGCCGTCGACCTCCATGCGCCCGCCGCCGGAGATCAGCTCGGCGCCCAGCTCGATGGCCTGCTTCTGCAGGGCGAAGAACTTCTCGGCGCGGCGCACCGGGGACAGCAGCACGTCCTCCTGGTCCGGGTAGCCGGGCTTGACGTCCACGATCTGCTCGCGGATCTTGGCGATCAGCTCGTCGGCGACGTCGGGGTGCACCACGACGCAGTTGGGCACCATGCAGATCTGGCCGGAGCCGTAGAAGCACTCCAGGATCGCCTCGGTCGCGGCGTCGAGGTCGGCGTCCTTCCAGATGACGATCGAGTCGTTGCCCGCCAGCTCCAGGATCGGCTTCTTGCCGTTGGCGATGCAGCGCTCCTGCAGCTTCAGGCCCTCCTCGGAGCCGCCGACGAAGAAGATGTCGTTGACCAGCGGGCTCTCGATCCAGCGGTCGGTGGTCTGCTTCGGGTTGCTGCACAGGGCGTTGAGCACGCCGGGCGGGGCGCCGACCTCCTCCAGCAGCGGGGCGATCAGCTCGCGGCACAGGTACATCGTGGACAGCGGGATGCTGCGCGGGGCGCGCACGACGACGGCGTTGCCCGCCATCAGCGGCAGCACCGCGAGCGCGGCCGAGGGACCGGCGGCGTTCTGCGGCGGGTTGAAGCACACCACGCCGTCGGGCTGGCGGCGCACGATCAGCTTGCGGGAGCCGTAGAAGAACTCCTTGTGCATCTGCTCGGCGTACCACTGCACGGACTCCTGCCCGTACAGCTGGTAGAGGCAGCTCAGCTCCCAGCGGGCGAGCTTGACCGGGTGCGACTCGGCCACCAGCAGCTCCAGGAACTCGTCCTGGTTGGCCAGCAGCGTGCGGCGGAACATCTCGCCCAGGCGCAGGCGGCGCTCCAGCGGGACGCGAGCCCACTCCTTGGCCGCGTCGGCGGCGGCCTGCAGGGACTCGTCGATGTGCTCGGTGCTCGCCACGGCGCAGCGGCCGACGACGTAGCGGTGGTTGGACGCCTCGTCGTCGGGGTTCTTCTCCAGCGCGCGCTTGAGGCTGATGCTGGTGAAGACGTCCTCCAACAGCGAGGAGGCGCTGGTGGTGTAGACCCACCCGTCACCGGGGACGTCCTTGCCGCCGATGAACAGGTCGTAGCTGCGCAGCGGCTTCTCCCGACCCGGCGCCGCTCCCCCGGCCAGCTGGTTGGGGTCTCCCTCGATTAGCTTCATCGCATGCCCTTCCCGACATTTCAGCGGGTACGTGACGATTCCCGGCGCGCATTCGCCCCGCGCCACACTTGACGACTCTCGCAGGATCGTCTGACCGGCTCCTGACAGCCCGGTGATGACGGTTGATCAGGTCAGCGCCGCACGCAGCCAGGACCGAAAGTCGCTGGCATTCATGGAATCCAGGCTCGCGGCACGTTCGGCAATTGCGGCGTCGCCGCCGGAATCGATGAATTTCTCCCGTATCAGGGATATGTGGTCCGCCCGCGTTTCGGGCCCGGCGGCGCCGCGCGGAATCGCGCGCTCCCGGCAGCGCCTGCGCCCGTCGCCGTGCACGACCGTGACCCGTGCGGGCGTGGCCTTGGTGGCCGCGCTGAAGTCGCCTTGGACGTTCTCCGGGGCGGTGAGGCCGTAGTCGGCCAGCCACGCCTGGGCCCGCGGCCCCGCCATGCGCAGCGCGGCGCCGAAAGGCGCGTCGGACTCCAGCAGCGCGCGCGTCATCTCCGGGTCGTGCACCAGGCGCACCTTCGCCGCCAGCGCCCGCCGCCCGGGGTCCGCGGTCGCGGGCCTGCCGAGGTCGGCGGCGGTGAAGTGGCCGCTGAGCAGCGCCGTGGCGACCGGGTAGCGCACGTCCAGCACGAGTGCGCCCAGCGGGCTGTCCGGGCCGTCGAGGTAGCGCTCGGCGGTGCGCTGGGCCATGAGCGTGTAGGCCGACGCCTCGACCAGGACCTCGGCGATGTCGTCGGGGTCGGTGACCGGGGCGAGGTCGGCGGCGCAGTCGACGGCGGCGTCGATGCCGGGGCCGCCGGGGTGCAGCTTGAACGACAGCGTCTCGGTGTGCCACTGCTCGCCGAGGGCGTGGTCGACCTGCTCGGGCAGCGGCACGTCGGCGTAACGGGCGAGGAAGCCGTCGGGGTGCTCCAGGATGTCGTGGGCGCCGGCGATACCCGCGCGGGCGGCGTCGCAGGCGTCCAGGCCCGCGCGCACCGGGGCCATGGTGGCCACGGCGCGGGCCTCGCAGGCCAGGAACGAGCGCAGCATCGGCCAGTGCGGCATGGCGAAGGCGATCGCCAGCGCGTCCGCCCACACCCCCGGCGGCGCGCCCTCGGCCTTGAGCCTGCCGGCGACCGCGCCCGCCAGGTGCGTGTGCATGGCGCTCTGCCCGCGCAGCGGGCCCAGCGTGGCCGCCGCGGTGATCCGGGCGGCGCACTCGTTGGCGGCGACGACGGCGGTGATCAGGCTCGGGCCGTCGGCGGCGTAGGCCAGCGGCACCGCGACCGTGGAGTTGGACAGGTGGCCCGCGTAGGCGGTGTCGTCCAGGTTGAGGAACGACCCGACCGCCGCGAGCACCCCGGCGGCGGCCTTGCGGTCGGGCTGGGCCGGGCCGCCGAAGGCGGTGATGATCTTGGCGCCGGTCGGGTGGGCGCCGCCCGCGCGGATGGCGGCCAGCTGGGAGAGCACCTGGCTGGCGGCGTACTCGCGCACCCTGGCCGGGATGTCGCCGTCGGCCAGCCCGGCCGCCCAGTCCGCCAGCCGGGTCAGCCCGCTCACCAGTCCGGGCCCGCGGCGACGGCGGCGTCGGCCCAGACCGGCAGCGCGCCGGGCGCGACCCGCAGGGTCATCGACCCTGCGGTGTCGGCGTGCAGTTCCCCGTCGTGCTCGAAGACGAGGTTCGCGCCGTCGGTGCGCTCGACCTCGACGCGGCTGCCGCGTCCGTAGTAGACGCCCGGCTCACCGAGGTGCGCGCCGGTGCGGATCAGGTCGGGCACGCGCAGCGGGTCCACCTGGCCGCTGATGACGCACACGTCGAGCAGGCCGTCGGTCAGCTCCGACATCGGCAGCAGCAGGTACTGCCCGCCGCGGTAGCGCCCGCCGCCGACGTTGGCCAGCACCGTGTCGCCCTCGTAGAGGACCTTGCCGTCGACGCTGACGCGGCCGGGGTAGGGCTTGTGCGCGGCGCACGCGTCGGCGAAGGCCTTGGTGTAGCGGCCACGGCCGGTGATCGGGGTGCGGCGGGCGAACTCCAGCGCCTCGGCGACGACGCCGGAGCACGCGCCCAGGCAGACCACGGCGCCGGTCTCCGCCAGCCGGGCCAGGTCGAGCCTGCGGCGCGCGGCCTGTCCGCCGAACACGGCACGGACGGCCTCCTGCCACGGGCGGTCGCCCCAGAGCATCCGGTAGACCGAGTTCCCGGTGCCGCCGGGCAGCACGAGCAGTGTCGAGGAGGTCGTGTCGATCATGCCTTCCACGACCTCGCGCACGGTGCCGTCGCCGCCGACGACCACCACGAGCCCGGGCGGCGTGCGCGCGGCGACGGCGCGCCGCGCGGTCTCCGTCGCGTCCCCGCGCGCGGTCGTGACGTGCAACGACGTCTCGGCGTGCGCGGCGCAGGCGTCGCGGATCGCGGCCACCAGCTCCGCTTTCGCCGTCCCCGCGGTGGGGTTCGCAATCACCAGAACCTGGTCCGTCACCGGCCCGCCCATCGCCCGCTCCCCGCGCATCCGTGCCACCGCCGAGGGGTCGGCGGCCGAGAGTGCACCATCCCCAGTGCGTCTGACCAGGACCTGATGGTGTCCTGACAGCCGCTTTCCCAGCTATAGCCGCGATGTTCTACTTCACAGGCCTCGCCGACGAAACGCAGAAAGGGGTGCCAGGCGTGACCAGCACAGTGAGCAGGACAGCAATCCCGGCGCTGGACGCGATCCGGGCGTACACGCAGGCGGAGAACCCGTCCGCCTTCCTCGCGCTCAACTCCGGTACCGCGACCTTCACCAGCCCCGGCATCCAGGGGGCGGTCGCCTACCGGCGCGCGGGCGACTACCTCGTGCAGTTCGGCGGCGTGTTCGCCCCACCGGAGGACTACGGCAAGCTGCTGACCGCCTTCCTCGACTACGCGCGGTCCCTGGACTGCAAGGTCGTCACCGTCCAGCTCCAGCGCCACGACGCGGAGATCTACGCCAGGCACGGCTTCACCGTGAACCAGATGGGCGCGTCCTGGGCGGTGTCGCTGCCGGACTTCACCCTGCGCGGCTCGCGCTTCATGCAGCTGCGCAACAAGATCTCCCGCGCCTTCCGCAACGGCCTGACCGTCGAGGAGGTCAACGCCGAGCACTACCAGGGCTCCATCACCGAGATCGACCGCGCGTGGCTGGGCTCCAAGGGCGAGGGCGCCCACCAGCTGGAGTTCCTCGTCGGCGAGACCGGCGGCGACGGCGGCCCGTACCGGCGGCTGTTCGTCGGCTCGATCGAGGACCGCCCGGTCGGCTACATCTCCTACTCGCCGGTGTACGGCACCCGGCACGGCTGGATGCACGACCTGTCCCGGCGCATCCCGGAGACCTCCCCCGGCCTGATGGAGGCCATCAACTCCGTCGCCATCGAGACCTTCCGCGGCGAGGGCGTGCCGTGGCTGCACTTCGGGTTCACCCCGTTCACCGGCCTGGACTCCACTCAGGAGCTGACCGGCCACAACCTGGGCTACCAGTGGCTGATGCACGCCCTGTTCGCCCAGGGCGGCGACCTGTACCCGGCGCAGAGCCAGCTGGCCTACAAGCAGAAGTGGGCGCCGTCGCTGGTGATCCCGGAGTACATCGGTTTCCCCGACCGCGCGTCCCTGCACGCCTTCGCCCACGTCTTCCGCGCCTGCGGCGCCTTCTGATCGGAGTTCACCCATGTCCACTGAGGAACTGATGCAGGCCACGGTCGGCCAGCTCATGGGCATCTTCGGCGCCCCGGACGACCCGGCGGTCGCCGAGGCGGCCGACGACACCCTGGCCGCCCTGCACGAGGCCCTCGCGGGCTGATCACCGCAGGGTCAGCCCCGGATCAGCCCGGCCCACCACGCTGGCCCCGTCTCCCCTTGTCGCTTAAGGAGCCACGGAATGCAGTCCACGCAAGTCAGCACCCTCGCACCTGCGGCGCGGGGGGCCAACACGGGTTCGGCGACCTTCACCGAGCTGCTCAAGCGCGTCAAGGCGGAGGGCCTGCTCGACCTCCAGTCGGGCTGGTACTACCGCAGGATCGCGGTGAACCTGGCGATGCTGGCCCTGGGCATCGGCGCGTTCTTCGTCATCGGCGACTCCTGGTGGCAGCTGGCCAACGCGGTCTGGATCGGCGTCTGGTGCGCCCAGGCGTCCTTCATGTTCCACGACGCGGGCCACAAGTCGATGTTCCGCGCCAAGGCATCGGCCACCGTCGTCGGCTACACCCACGCGAACCTGATCAACGGCTTCTCCTACGGCTGGTGGGTCAACCACCACAACCGCCACCACAGCCACCCCAACCACCTGACGCTGGACCCCGACATCGGCAGGCGCACCGCGATCTTCGACATCAAGCAGTACGCCACCCGCTCCCGCGTCGGCCGCTTCATCGTCCGCTACCAGGCCGTCCTGTTCTTCGTGCTCCTGACGCTGGAGTCCTACAAGATGCAGAAGACCGCCTGGAAGATGATCATCAGGCGGGAGGTGAAGAACCCCCTCCTGGAAGCCGCCCTGATCCTCGCCCGCCTGGCGATCTACATCACCTGCGCCTTCCTGGTCCTCTCCCCCGCCCTGGCCATCGCCTTCCTGCTGATCCAGCAGGCCGTCATGGGAGTCTACTTCGGAATGATCTTCGCCCCGAACCACAAGGGCATGGAGATCAGGGACGGCGAGGAGGAGACCCTGGACTGGCTGGAGCGCCAGGTCCTGACCTCCCGCAACATCAACCCGTCCCCCCTGATCGACTTCATGTACGGCGGCCTGAACTACCAGATCGAACACCACCTGTTCCCCTCGATGCCCCAGGGCTCCCTGGCGAGGGCCCGCCAACTGACGATGGAGTACTGCGCCGAGAAGGGAATCCCGTACGTCGAGATGGGCTTCTGGGCCTCGTACAAGGAGGTCGCCCACTTCCTCCACGACGTCAGCGCCCCCGCCCGCCGAGGCGAGGTCACGGCCTGACACCCACACCCATCACGGCGAAGGCTCCCGCCCCACAGCGGGAGCCTTCGCCGCGTCTCCGGGGTATCCCGATCGGGCGAGGGCGACCCTTGTCACCCTGTCCCCGTGTCGAGCGGTCTCCCTCGCCGAGCATTCGCCGACGAGTCGTTCATGGAAGCCGCGGAAGGCGGCTACCACATCCTCGCGGCAACGGTCGTTGACCCGGCGGCGAGCTGCGGCGACCGACTCCCGGAATCAGCACACGGCCTAGCCCTCCAGCACGCTGAACGAGATCCCCGCCTTCACCAACCGCGACGTCAACGCCTCCCCCATCGCCACCGCCGTGGTCACCTGCCCGGAACAAGCGGGCAACTCGTCGAACGCCAAACACAACGCCGACTCCGCCAGCATCTTCGCCGTCTCCCCGTACCCCGGGTCCCCACCACTGACCTCGGTGACCACCCGCCGCCCATCCCCCCGAGCCTCGAACCGCACCTTGAACCACGACCGAGCCCGCCGCTCAGCCGACGGCCCCTCCCCCGACTTCACCCGCCCCAACAACCAGTTCCGCACCGGCGACACCTGGGCCAACCCGAACAACACCCCCACCCCGCCAACAACACCCACCACAGTCGGCAACCGCTTGAACGCCAAGAAGTGCCCATAGGTGAAGTCGGGCCCATAGACCTCCAACGCCCGAGCCGACCGCAGCACGATCTGCGGATCAACAGTCGGAACAGGCAACGCCCACCACCCGAACCGCGACCGATGCGGCTTCCCCGCCCCCCGCGCCCGACGCCCGGCGGGCCGCTCCTCCAGCTCCCGGCGCTGCGCCGCCACCGCCGCACTGGCCTTCATCCGCCCGAACGCCGTGACCGCCGACTGGTAGGTCCCGCCGGAGAACGTCCCCGAAGCCCGCACGAACCCCTCGACCGCCACCGCCCCCGAGGCCTTCAACTCCGTCACGGCGTGCAGCACACCCAGGTCGTACGGAATCGAGTCGAACCCGCACGCGTGCACCAGCCGCGCCCCGGACGCCACGGCGGTCGCGTGGTGACGCACATACGTCTGGTCAACGAACTCCGGTTCCCCGGTCAGGTCGACGTAGTCCGTCCCCGCCGCCGCACAGGCCGCCACCAGCGGGTCCCCGTGCGCCACATACGGCCCCACGGTCGTGATCACCACGCGCGCCGCCGACGCCACCGCGGCCACCGACTCCGCGTCCCCGACGTCGGCCACCAGCAGGTCCATCGACCCCAACTCCGGGTCGATCGACGCCAGGCGGGACCGAACTCCGGCGAGTTTCGCCTGGTTGCGCCCCGCCAGCGCCCACCGGCAGCCCGCCGGGGCGTGCCTGGCCAGGTACTCCGCGGTCAGCTCGCCGGTGAACCCGGTGGCCCCGAACAGAACGATGTCGTACTTCCGGCGCGAACCCATGCCCGGATATTACCGACCGGTAACCATGAAAACCATCCCACCCTTATGGCGGTCAGTGAGCAAAACATTGACAAGGTTGGTCACAGTTTCGTTCGGTATTGCCGCTAGTCTGGTACCCGTGCAGATGTCCCCGAGCGCCACTCCCGGCGAGCTGCTCCGGCTCCTGCGCGACGGTCAGTCGCGCACCCGCGCCGAGCTGGTCGCCGAGACCGGGCTGGCCCGCTCCACCGTCCGCGCCCGGCTCGACGCCCTGGTCGACGCCGGGCTGGTGTCCGACCGCGGCAACGGGGCGTCGACCGGCGGGCGGCCTGCCAGCCGCTTCGTCTTCAACTCCCGCTCCAGGCTGGTGCTGGCCGCCGAGGTCGGCGCCACCCACGCCACGGTCGCCGTCACCGACCTGACCGGCGAGCCGCTGGCCACCGAGCGCATCGACCTCGACATCGCCGACGGGCCCGACATCGTCCTCGGCACCCTGGCCGCCACCTGGCGCGGCCTGGTCGAGCGGCACGGCGCGCCCGTCGCAGGCATCGGCATCGGTCTGCCCGGCCCGGTCGAGCACTCCACCGGCCGCCCGACGAACCCGCCGATCATGCCCGGCTGGAACGGCTACGACGTGCCCGCCCGCGTGCAGCGGGACTTCGCGGTGCCCGTCCTGGTCGACAACGAGGTCAACCTGATGGCCCTCGGCGAGCACACCCGCTGCCACCCCACCGAGCAGCACATGATCGTCGTGAAGGTCGCCACCGGCATCGGCTCCGGCCTGATCAGCAACGGCGCCCTGCACCGCGGCGCGGTCGGCGCGGCGGGCGACCTCGGCCACATCCTGGCCCCCGGCGCGGGCGACGTGCCCTGCCGCTGCGGCAACACCGGCTGCCTGGAGGCGGTGGCCAGCGGCCCCGCCATCGCCGCCCAGCTCACCGCGGTGGGCATCCCGGCGCGCACCAGCAAGGACGTCGTGGAGCTGGTCCAAGCGGGCAATCCCACGGCGGGCCAGGCGGTCCGCCAGGCCGGACGCGACATCGGCGAGGTGCTGGCCGGCGGGGTGAGCCTGTTCAACCCGTCGCTGATCGTCATGGGCGGCTCGCTGTCGCAGGCGGGCGAGATGCTCCTGGCGGGCGTCCGCGAGGCCATCTACCGCCGCTCGCTGCCCCTGGCCACCGAGCACCTGCGCATCGTCCCGTCCCAGACCGCCGACAGCGCCGCCATGCTCGGGGCCGCCGCGATGGTCGTGCAGCACGCCCTCTCCCCGGACGTGCTGGACCCCGAGCTGGTCTAGCTCGGGACGCTCACGGCTAGCCCCAGCCCATCACCGGCGCCATCTGCTCGTCCAGGATCGGCGCCAGCGTCTTCATGAACGTGCCGGAGACGTGGTTGAAGTCCATGTAGACCTGCACGTTGCCGATCGGCGGACCGCAGCGGTCGGGCAGGCAGAGGTAGTCGCTCAAGTCCACGAAGGTGACGTTGTCGGGCACGTTCGCGATGTCGGCGTACGGGGGCCGCTCGGCCAGGATGTCCTCGCGCGGCACCCAGCAGCGCCGGTCCTCCCAGCCGTGCTTCGCCGCGCACTGCGCGGGCCCGGTCTTGAACCGCGGGTTGTCCCGGACGGCGACCACCGGGATGCCCGCCGCGTCCAGCTCGCGCCACGCCTCGACGAAGCCGTCCGGGGTGGCCTCGGTGTTGCCCTCGCGGACGTCGCGGGTCGCGAAGGTGAGCACGACGTCGGGCTTGCGGTCGATCGCCTCGGAGATCACCGCCCGGTTGTGCGCCACGCACCCCTCGGACTTCTCGTTGCCCGCGACCTCGGAGCGGGTGGAGAAGGGGCACGCGCCCCGCATCAGCCGCAGCACGTCGTAGTCGTGGGAGGCGGCCATCGGCACGACGGCCCCGTAGAGCTGCTGGGCGTGCGAGTCGCCGACCAGCATGATCGTGCCCTTCGGCTGCCCTGGCGGCGCCGTCCGGCACACCTTCAGCTCGGCGAAGTACTTCGAGTCCTCGCAGGTGTGCTTGCCGCGCGACCAGTCCTGCGCGAGCGCCGCCAACGGCGGCACCGGCTCCACGTCCGGGCTGCCGGTGTAGGTGAACCCGGGGGTCCGCGCCAGTGCGCCCGGGTAGTTCGGGTCACCGGCCGCGACCTCGTAGGTGGTGGTCGTGTCGTCCAGCCGCCACTGCCAGACGCCCGCCCCGACCAGCACCGGGACCATGACCAGCGCGCTGAACGCCATCCCGTTGCGGGCCCGCAGGTTGATCCAGCGCCCGCGCCGGGCGGGCTCCTCCACGAAGTGGAAGGTCAGCGCGGCCAGCACCAGCGAGAGCGCGATGATCCCGGCGCCGCCCACCAGCCCGACCTCGACGCGCTCGCGGGCGACCAGGTACAGCACCAGCACCGGCCAGTGCCACAGGTACAGCGAGTAGCTGAGGTTGCCGAGGTACTCCATCGGCTTGGTCGCCAGGAACCGGTCGACGCCCACCCGCGAACCGGAGGTCGCGGCCACGATGACGGCGGCGGCGCACAGCGTCGGCCACAGCGCCGCGTACCCGGGGAAGACGGTGCCGACCTGCAGCAGCATCCCGCAGGACACCAGGCCGAGCACGCCCGCCCAGCCGAGCAGCACGCGCGCGTACTTGGGCAGGTTCACCTCGGCCAGGCCGAAGACGAGCAGCCCGCCGAGGGCGAACTCCCAGGCGCGGGTCAGCGAGTGGAAGTAGGCCAGCTGCTGGTCGGCGTCGGTGAGGTAGACCGAGAAGGCCAGGGAGGCGACGAGGATCGCCGTGATGGTGCTGAACAGGACCGTGCGCAGCGGCCAGCCGAAGCGCCGCGCCGCCAGGCCGACGGCCAGCACCAGCAGCGGCCACACGAGGTAGAACTGGCCCTGGATCGCCAGCGACCAGAAGTGCTGCACGACGCTGGCCTCGTTGTGCGCGGCGAAGTAGTCCGCCGACGCGGCGACGAGCTGCCAGTTCTCCAGGTAGAGCGCCGAGGCGACGATCTCGCGGATCGTCTGCCCCCACTGGTTCGGCTGCAGGACGAACGGCGAGACCACCAGCAGCACGGCCAGCACGAACAGCCCGGCCGGGAACAGCCGCGTCGCCATCCGCGCCCAGACCCGCCGCAGCTTCAGGCCGCCGCGCTCGGCGGAGCGCAGCAGCTGACCGGTCACCAGGAACCCGGACAGCAGGAAGAACACGTCCACGCCGCCGGAGACGCGGCCGAACCACACGTGGTAGACCACGACGAGCATCGCGGCGAGCGCGCGCAGGCCCTGGATCTCAGGCCGGTAGCCCGCTTTCGCGGTGCGCTTCACGGGTTGCGGCTCGGGGCGCGCCGGGTTCTCGACGGCCAGTGACACAGGTCCCCCCGGGTCGTCGTGGGCGGCGGTGACAGGAGACCCTAACCCGACTACCGGCGGTGAACGCCCGCAGCCCGCCCGCTCAGGTCCAGAAGACGGCCAGGCCGACGTTCAGCACGACCAGCCCGCCGAGCGCGGGGCCGACCCACTTCGGCAGCGGCGTCTTGCGGGCGAAGGCGAACGCGATCCCGGCGATGGCCACCACGACGACCAGCTTGATGCCCAGCTTCACGTGGCTGTACTCGGCGTCGGTCAGCGGAGCCAGCCCCATCAGGGCCAAGCCGGTGAGCAACTGCAGACCGGCGCCGTGCAGCCAGCCCTTGTTCAGCGTCCCGTCACTCGCGCGCATCTGCACAAGGAAAGTTCCGACAAGCAGGCCCATGCCGAGCAGGTGCAGGAAGACAAGCAGCAGACGAACGAACTCCACGGCGAGTTCCTCTCCGGTCGCGTCCCTCTCCCATGGTGGCGCACGGGAGCACGGGAGCATCCTCACACCCGCCGCGACCGGCGCGGACACCGGGCACGCCCGTGTGGGTGATAGGCCGGATCGTGGCCCTATCGTGATGGTGTCTACCCTGGCCGCGTGCGCTTCGCAGCCCGCGGGACCGTCGCCGCCCTCTTGGCCCTGCTCACCGCCGCCCCCGCGGCGGCGCAGCCGGGCGCCACTGGCGAGCCGCTGATGCAGACCAGCGCCCAGTGCCGCAACCACGACCGCCCGCCGCCGCCGATCGACACCTCGGAGGAGCCCAAGCCGGGCGACCCGACCCCGCAGCCGCTGCCCGTGCCGGAGGAGCCCGTCGGCGGCACCCGCATGGGCGAGTGCGGCCTGGTGCTGCCGACCGGGGCCCCCGAACTGCCCGGCGCGGTCAACGCCGCCGCCTGGACGATTACCGACGTCGAGTCCGGCGCCGTCCTGGCCGCCAAGGACCCGCACGCCCGCGAGCGCCCCGCGTCGCTGATCAAGGTCCTGCTGGCCATCGTCGTGGTCCGCGAACTGCGCCCCGAGCAGGTGGTGAAGGGCACGCAGGAGGACGCGAACCAGGAAGGCACCCGCGTCGGCATCGGCCCCGGCGGCGAGTACACCGTCGAACAGCTGCTCAACGCCCTGCTGATGCGCTCGGGCAACGACGTCGCCCACGCCCTCGCGGGCGCCCTGGGCGGCGTGGACGTGGCCCTCGACAAGATGAACGCCCTCGCCGCCGAACTCGGCGCCCTCGACACCCGCGCCGCCACCCCATCGGGCCTCGACGGCCCCGGCATGAGCACCTCGGCCTACGACGTCGCCCTGATCTTCCGCGAAGCCATGGAGCACGACGAGATCGCCAAGGCCATCTCGACCCGCTCGATGCCCTTCCCCGGCTACGGCGAGCGGGCAGGCTTCCAGCTCTACAACGACAACCGCCTCTGGGGCGCCTACCAGGGCTTCACCGGCGGTAAAACGGGCTTCACCGACTCCGCCCGCCACACCTACCTCGGCAGCGCCGAACGCGACGGTCGCAGGATCGCGGTAGTCCTCCTCCGCGGCGAACCCAACCCCGATCCCCTGTCCCGCCAGGGCGCCCTGCTGCTGGACTACGGCTTCGACCTGCTGACCGCCTCCCAGAAGCCCGTCGGCGAACTGGTCACCGCCGCCCCCAACGTCCAGCCCAAACCGGACACCGGCCCCACCAACGCCACCGCCACCCCCACCGTCGCCCCACCAGCGGACGGCGGCGACCAGCAGGCCCAACCCCCCGCCGGCGAGCGTTCAGCCTTCGGCACCTACGGCATGCCCCTGGTCGTCGCCGCAGGCCTGGCCATCCTCCTAGGCCTGGCCCTCTTCATCCGCAAGAAGCGCGCCGCCCGAGCCCGAGCCGCCCGAGCCGCCGCCAGGGCGACAGCCTGACCCGAACCTCTCCACCCGCACCACCCCGGGCCAGCCACTCCCTTGCCCAGCAGGCACAGAAGCGCGCCACTTCCGCCTCACCAAGCCACAACGTGCGCTACGCCCCTACCCCGACGGCCTGAGGCCGCTCCCACCACCACAGCAACGCGCCAGGCGCCACGCCCCTCGCCCAACGAGACCAACCAGCTCCCCACCACCCCCACCCGACAGCAGCCCACAGCAGCCACGCGGAAGGCTTACTCCACCGACCGCCGCCGTTTCCCCACCACCAGCCCCACCACAGCCCCAACCCCCAACAACCCAGCAGCCTGCCGAGCATTGGGCCGCCCCCCAACCGTCACCACCGGCTTGATCACCGCAGGCGGCGGAGCCTCGACATCCTCCTCCACCACATTCTCAGCAGCCGTAGCCGTCCAAGCCGTCACATAGAGCAGGAACCGCGAAACCAGATTCGCGAACACCAGCAAACCCACGATCGGCCCCACCAGCGACCCCAACGGCCCACCCAGCACCGAGTTCAGGTAAATCGTCCCGATCGTCTTCAACAGCTCGAACCCGACAGCAGCCGCCAGCGCCCCCTTCACCGCCGACTTCACACTGACCGGCTTGCGCGGCAACCGCGCGATCACCCACAAGAAGATCAGCCAGTTCGCCCCCAACGCCAGCGCCGTGGTGATGCAGAACAGCACCACCCGAGCCCACCCGACGTCACCCAGCCCCACCAGGTCCAGCAGCCACCCGGCGAGCCCACTGCCCACCGCGCTCAGCCCGAACGACAGCACCATCGCCAGCCCGAGTCCGAGCAGCGCCAGCAGGTCCAGCCCCATCCCCTTGAAGAACGGCCGCTCCTCGTGCTTCTGCCCCCACTGCGCCGTCAGCGCGTCCCGCAGGTTGCTCATCCAACCCAGACCGGTGTACGCCGCCGCGAGCAGACCGATCAGACCGACCCGGCCGCGCTCCTCGATGGCGGTGTTGACCAGATCGGTCAGCAGCCCGCGCAGGTTCTCCGGGGCCGCGGAGGTGATCCCCTCCTGCAGCGACTTCAGCAGGTCGGGCTGCCCGGCGAGGACGAAACCGAGCAGCGCGAAGGAGATCAGCAGCAGCGGGAAGAGCGAGAGCACGCTGAAGTACGTGATCGACGCCGCGAAGTGGTTGCCGTAGCGCTCCGTGAACGCCTCATTGGCACGGAAGAGGTGGTCGATGCCCGGCTTCGTGCGCCGCAGCCGCTCGACCTTGGTCTCGCCGGACTTCTCGTCTGCCACCATTGAACCCTAGGTAGCGCCGAGATCACCCGCCACTCGAACGGCTACCCCTTCAGGAAGCCCACCTTGTCGTAGACCCGCGCGAGCGTCCCCGCCGCGATCTCCCTGGCCCGCTGCGAGCCCGCCGCGACGATCTTGTCCAGTTCCGCCGGATCGTCCAGGTAGGACTTCACGGTGTCGCGCACCGGGCCCGCGAAGTCCGCGACCACATCGGCGAGGTCCTTCTTCAGGTCCCCGTAGCCCTTGCCGTCGTAGTCGGCGACCAGTTCGTCCACCGTCCGGCCGGTCAGCGCGGAGTAGATGCCCAGCAGGTTGCTGATGCCCGGCTTGTTCTCCTGGTCGAAGCGGATCTCGCGCTCGGCGTCGGTCACCGCGGAGCGGATCTTCTTCGCCGAGACCTTCGGGTCGTCCAGCAGTTCCACGATGCCACCGGGGCTGGAGGCCGACTTGCTCATCTTGGCCCTCGGGTCCTGCAGGTCGTAGATCTTGGCCGTGTCCTTGAGGATGTACGGCGCGGGCAGCGGGAACGTCTTGCCGAAGCGGGTGTTGAAGCGCTGGGCCAGGTCGCGGGTCAGCTCCAGGTGCTGGCGCTGGTCCTCGCCGACCGGGACGAACTCCGAGCGGTAGACCAGGATGTCGGCGGCCTGCAGGATCGGGTAGGTGAGCAGCCCGACGCTGACCGTCTCCTGCTTGGCGGACTTGTCCTTGAACTGCGTCATGCGGCCCGCCTCGCCGAACCCGGTCAGGCACTGCATGATCCAGCCGAGTTCGGCGTGCTCGGGCACCTGCGACTGCACGAACAGCGTGGAGCGGGCCGGGTCCAGCCCCAGGGCCAACAGCTGCGCCGCGGAGACCCGGGTGCGCTTGCGCAGCAGCTTCGGGTCGTGTTCGACGGTGATCGCGTGCAGGTCGGCGATGAAGTAGAACGCGTCGTGCGTCTCCTGCAGGGCGACCCACTGGCGGACGGCACCGAGGTAGTTGCCCAGGTGGAACGAGTCGGCGGTGGGCTGGATGCCCGACAGCACGCGCGGGAGGCGGGCCGGGCTCTCTGCGGGGACGTTCTCGGCGGACACGCCGCGATTCTCCCAGGCCCGGCCCGGCGCGCCCCGGTCGGGTGAGCTGCTGAGCCGTCCGGCCGATTGCCTCCTAGGGTCGGCGGGTGGCAGGTTCGCGTGCGGCCGGAACCGCGCCCGACCGGCGCGGACATACCGGACACCGAGGGTTCGGAGGTACCCCAGTGCACAGATCCCGACTCACCGGCGCGGCACTCGCGGCGGTGTGCGCAGCGAGCCTGGCCACCGCCGCGGGCTCACCGGCCGCGGCGGCCCCCGCCGACGACGGCCCCAGCGCCCACTTCGTCGTGCTCGGCGCCCCCGGCCACGCGCTCAAGCGCGTGGAGAAGGCGGTGCGCGAGTCCGGCGGCTCGGTCGTGCAGAGCTGGCCGCAGATCGGCGTCGTCGTCGCCGCGTCGCCGAGCGCGGCGTTCGCCTCGGCCGTGCGGCGCAAGCCCGGCGTGCAGGGCGCGGGCGCCACCCGCAACCTGGCCGAGCTGGCCCAGCCCGCGGCCGCTCCGACAGCACTGGCCGCCGCCGACCGGTCGTTGGAAGCCACGACCGATGTCGTCACCGCGCCCGCGGCGGCGAGGTCGGCCGAGGCCGAGCCGCTGGCCGCCAACCAGTGGAACATGAAGGCCATCCGCGCCGACAAGGCCAACGCGGTCAGCGGCGGCAGCCGCCGCGTCGTCGTCGGCGTGATCGACTCCGGCATCGAGGCCACCCACCCGGACCTGGCCCCGAACCTCGACGCGAGCCGCTCGGTCGGCTGCACCGACCGCGGCGTGCCGGACACCTCCCCGGCCGCGTGGGCCCCGACGACCAGCGACCACGGCACGCACGTCGCGGGCATCATCGCCGCGGCGCGCAACGGCGTCGGCGTGGCGGGCGTGGCGCCCAACGTCCGGCTGGCCGCGATCAAGGTCGTCAACGACGAGGGCATGATCTACCCCGAGTTCGCCATCTGCGGCTTCGTCTGGGCCGCCGAGCGCGGGATCTCGGTCACCAACAGCTCCTACTTCGTCGACCCCTGGTACCTGTGGTGCAAGGACGACCCCGACCAGCGCGCCGTCGCCACCGCGGTGACCCGCGCGGTCGACTACGCCGCCCGCAAGGACGTGGTCAACGTGGCCGCGCTGGGCAACAGCAACTGGGACCTCGCCCACGACATCCTGGACGAGGGCAGCCCCAACAACGGCACCCCGGTCAGCAGGCTCACCGGCAACCAGTGCGTGAAGCTGCCCGCCGAGGTCCGCGGCGTGGTGGGCGTGTCATCGACCGGCGTCGAGGGCCGCAAGTCCTTCTTCTCCAACTACGGCGTCGGCGAGACCGAGGTCGCCGCGCCCGGCGGCGACTCGCGCCAGATCCCGACCACCCCGGACGCCAACGGCCGGGTGCTGTCCACGACGTTCAACGGGGCCTGGGGCTACAAGCAGGGCACGTCCATGGCGGCCCCGCACGCGGCGGGCGTCGTGGCGCTGCTGCGCTCCACCCACCCGGGCTGGAGCTCCTCGCGCACGGTCATCGAACTGCAGCGCGACGCCGACCGCATTGCCTGCCCGGCGGGCGGGGTGTACGACCCGGACGGCACGGGCACCTGGCTGGCGAACTGCGAGGGCGGCACGTCCGGCCGCGGGTTCTACGGAGCGGGCCTGATCGACGCGCTTGACGCCGTCAGGCGCTGATCTCCCCAGTCGAGCCCCCGTGGTCCCCAGGGCCGCGGGGGCTCACCTGTGCGCGGGCTCGTCCACCGCGACGCGCGCGGCCTTGGCCACCAGGGCCGCCTTCACCTCGACGCGACGGCGCCGGAGCAGCCCCAGCAGGAGCCCTCCACCGCCGATCACGACCGCGAGGATCCCGACCAGCACGCCACCCTCGCTGACGGTGGCCGTCACTTGGGCGAGCGTCGCCGATACGCCTGACACCGATGCACCGTCCCTCGATTGGACTAAGCACGCTGCGTGGACCGACAAGAAACTACCGAGTGTGTCAACCACACGTGACCCACAACGGTGAAGATCACGCGCTGACGTCGGCGAGCGTATCCCTCGGCGCGCCAAGCGGCCGGAAGGGGGTAGTCGATCAACTACGCAGGGCCGTGGTGTAGGTCGGATGAACCGATCATCCGCAGTCGTGGCCGGGCAGCGGCTTCACGAACTCCTCGGACACCCACTTGCCCGCCGCGAGCTTGCGGAACCCGTCCTGCACGACCTTGTCGGCGACGGTCTCGGCGCCCTGGTTGAACTTCCCGACGACCTTGGAGGCCACGTCCGGCTTCTCCCGCACGTTGAGCACGTCGGCGGTCACCACGACCTTGCAGGCCCCGGCGCCGCTGGCGGGCACGGCGCCTGGCTTCTCGACGCCCATCGAGTAGATGACGCCGACCACCGCGATGCCACCGATGATCAGCGCCCGCTTCGGCACCAGCACGACGCCTCCCCACCCGGGTCAACCCAACGTGCCCACGGTCGCGCATGCGGGCACCCCTGACAACCCGAACCACCCGAACAGGCTTGTCCGAACAGGCTTGTCCCGAACAGGCTTGTCCCGAACAGGCCGGTCACGACGGCGGGGCCGCGCGGAAGTCTCCGCGCGGCCCCGCCGTGTCCGGGAAGATCAGCCCGCCATGGCCTTCTGCAGGTTCTCGTCCAGGGTGTTCAGGAACTCCTCGGTGGTCTGGAACGGCTGGTCCTTGCTCACCAGCAGCGCCAGGTCCTTGGTCATCTTGCCGCTCTCGACGGTCTCGATGACCACGCGCTCCAGGGTCTCGGCGAAGCCGGTGACCTCGGGCGTGCCGTCGACCTTGCCGCGGTGCTGCAGCCCGCGCGTCCAGGCGAAGATCGACGCGATCGGGTTGGTCGAGGTCGGCTTGCCCGCCTGGTGCTGGCGGAAGTGCCGGGTCACGGTGCCGTGCGCGGCCTCGGCCTCGACGGTCTTGCCGTCCGGGGTCATCAGCACCGAGGTCATCAGGCCCAGCGAGCCGAAGCCCTGCGCGACGGTGTCGGACTGGACGTCGCCGTCGTAGTTCTTGCAGGCCCAGACGTAGCCGCCCTCCCACTTCATGGCCGCGGCGACCATGTCGTCGATGAGGCGGTGCTCGTAGGTCAGGCCCTTGGCCTCGAACTCGGCCTTGAACTCGGCGTCGAAGACGGCCTGGAAGATGTCCTTGAAGGCGCCGTCGTAGGCCTTGAGGATGGTGTTCTTCGTGGACATGTACACCGGGTAGTCGCGCTGCAGGCCGTAGGAGAAGCTGGCCCGCGCGAAGTCCTCGATGGACTTGTTGAAGTTGTACATGCCCATGACGACGCCGCCGTCCTCGGGCATCTTCACGACCTCGTGCTGGATCGGCTCGGAGCCGTCGGCCGGGGTGTAGGTGATCGTCACCGTGCCCGCGCCGGGGACCTTGAAGTTGGTCGACTTGTACTGGTCGCCGTGCGCGTGGCGGCCGATGATGATCGGCTTGGTCCAGCCGGGGACGAGCCGGGGGATGTTGCGGATGATGATCGGCTCGCGGAAGACCACGCCGCCGAGGATGTTGCGGATCTGCCCGTTGGGCGAGACGTACATCCGCTTGAGGCCGAACTCCTCGACGCGGGCCTCGTCCGGGGTGATGGTCGCGCACTTGACGCCGACGCCGTGCTCCTTGATGGCGTTGGCGGCGTCGATGGTGACCTGGTCGTCGGTGGCGTCGCGGTGCTCGATGCCCAGGTCGTAGTAGTCCAGGTTGACGTCCAGGTACGGGTGGATCAGCTTGTCCTTGATGAACTGCCAGATGATCCGCGTCATCTCGTCGCCGTCGAGTTCGACGACGGTTCCCTGGACCTTGATCTTGGCCATGAGCCGCGATGCTCCTCTCGCCTGTGGGCTGCCCGCGAAAACGGTACAAGCGTACTGGTAGCGGGTCGACAACGGTGCCCGTAGTGGGCACTCTCACCGGGTGCCGATGCTAGGCCAGACCCACCACCCCGACCGCGCGCAGACGCCCCGCCGCCGGAAATCCGCCGGATGAACGTTCGGATCGCCGCGGATCCCGCCCGCTCCCCGCGATCGTTCAACGATCCTATCGTTCAACGATCAGATTACTCAACGATTGCATCGCTCAACGATCCGGCAATCGGCTCATCGCAGGCTCAGCGGGCGGACCACTCGTCGGCGAGCATCGCGTAGACGGCCTCGTCGGCCCATCGGCCCTTGACCCACTCGTTCTTCACGAAGTGGGCCTCCTTGCGCATCCCCAGCTTCGCCAGCACCCGCCCCGACGCCGTGTTCGCCGCGTCCAGACGGCCGATGATCCGGTGCAGGCCCAGGCCGTCGAAGCCCAGCCGCAGCATCTCCCGGCCCGCCTCGGTGGCGTAGCCGCGCCCGTGGTGGTCGGGGTGCAGGACGAAGCCGATCTCGCCGCCGCGGTTGGCCTCGCTCAGCCACTCCAGCATCACGTGCCCGATGACCTGCCCGTCCACCGTGACCGCCAGCCGCAGGGCGTCGCCCTCCTTCTCCAGCGCGGTGACCGCCATGTACCGCTGCAGGGTCTCCCGCGCCTCGTCGGCGGTACGGGGTTGCTCGTACAGGTGCTCCATGACGTCCGGACGTGATTGGATCTTGTAGAGGGCGTCCAGGTCGGCCGGGGTGAAGGGTCGCAGGGCGAGTCGGGGTGTCGTGATCGGGTACGTGGGTCGCAGCACCCCACAGATCGTAGGGTTTCCCGACGCGCAGGGCGTGCGGATTAGGTGGAGGGGCCGATGGCGACGGGACCGACGCACGCGATGAGCGGGCTGGCGGGCTGGGCGGCGGCGACCGCGCTGGCGGGCGGCACGGCGTTGGGCGAGCTGTCGGTCAAGGGCTGGCTGGTCGGCGCCGTGCTGGCCTCGGGCGCGGCGCTGCTGCCCGACCTCGACCACCCCGAGTCCACGGTCTCCACGACCTTCGGCCCGGTGTCGGCTGCGGCGTCGAAGCTGATCAACTGGCTGAGCAGCCTCGTCTACAAGGCCACCAGGACCAGCCGCGACTCCAAGCGCCAAGGCGGCCACCGCGGTCTGACGCACACGCTCGTCTTCGCGCTCGTGGCCGCCGTGGTCACCACGGCCATCATCCAGACCAGCAGGTCCTGGGCGCTGCCGGTCCTCATGTTCTTCTTCTGCGGACTCGCCGTCCGCGGCCTGATGCACAAGTGGTGCCCGCGCAACGACGCGCTCTGGATCACCGGCACCAGCCTGGTCCTCACCTACGCCTGTCTGAAATGGACCGACCCGACCTCGCCCGACGCCGCCGCGTGCGGGGTCGCCGTGGCCATCGGCTGCATCGCCCACTACCTCGGCGACGCCATCACCGAGCAGGGCTGCCCGATCCTGTGGCCGGTCCCGATCGCCTGGAAGACGTGGTACCCGGTGGCCCCGCCGAAGATCATGCGGATGCGGACCGGCGGCCGCGTCGAGATGGCGATCGTCGGCCCGGCCATCACCGGCGTCGCCATCTGGATGTCCGCCGCGGCCCTGCAGCGCGCGGGCGCGCTGCCCATGCTCGACGGGATCAACCTGCTCCCCTGGACCTAGCCGGGGTGGGCTCCGACGGCGTCGCGGATCTGGGCGCCGAGGTCCTCGCCGGAGTTGCGCGCGCAGTGCGCGCAGCAGAAGAACCGGCCGTGCACCTCGACCCCGTGCCCGAGGATGCGGCACTTGCAGTGCTCGCACACCGGCGCGATCCGGGTCGCGGCACACTCCAGGGAGTCGAAGGTGTGGACCTGCCCGCTGACCGTGCGGACCTCGAAGGCCATCCAGTAGTCATTGCCACAGACATCGCAAACCGCCATGGACGTGCTCCTTTCGTCCCGGCAAGCCTGCGCCCGAGCACCGCTCCCGGCAACCCGGGACGCGACAGGGTTGTGGTTGCCGCCTGGCGGGCCGGGGAGCGACCAGGCCCGCCAGGCGGGGGTCAGCGCGCGCCCGCGCCCAACTGCACGGACGACTTCGCGTTGGCCGCGCTCTGCAGGCTGTAGGAGTAGGGGATGCTGTTCACCGAGCCCGCGGACTCCGGCGAGCCGGAGCTGACGAACACGTTGTTGCGCTGCACCAGCGTGCCCGGGTCCGAGCCCGCGTACCCGACCAGGGTCGGCTCGTCGACGCCCTCGAAGTAGTTGCCCTCAACGAGGACACCACCGTTCATAGTGGACGCCACGCCGTACTCGTTGTCGCGGTAGTAGTTGTTGTAGACGTGGACCGGGTTGCCGAACCGCACGCGCGGGTGGCGGGTGCCGAGCCGTCGAAGCAGTTGTGGTGGTAGGTCACGCGCAGCTTGCCGCGGTCCTGGCTGGCGTTGTCGTCGCTGTGGCCGAGCAGCATGGACTTGTCGTGGCCGTAGACGCGGTTCCACGAGATGGTGATGAAGTCCGAGCCGCGCTTGACGTCGACAGCGCCGTCATAGCCGTTGGTGAACGAGTTGTGGTCCACCCAGACGTTGGTCGACCCGGACTCGATGTTGATCGCGTCGTCGTCCCAGTTGCGGAAGCTCAGGTTCTGGATGATGACGTAGCGCGACCCGCTGAGCGTGAGCCCGTTCGGCTCCGGCGATCTGACCTTCGTGCTCTCGTCCATCAAGCAGGGACTTGCACACCAACTCGCCGATGATCGACTCAAGTTCTGCCAGCAGGCGCCCAGCACCCTCGGCAGCGTAACGATCACGGTCGTCCTCTGTCGGAAGCCAAGGTCCGGAGAAGGTCTCTTTGCCGCCTGACGGAACACCCTCCGCGTTCAGGCGAGCGCGGGCAGCCTTGGCAGAACTCGTCAACGCTTCGTAGAAGTCATCACGGCTGCCATCCTCGCGGATGCCTGCGGCAAGCAACCAGCTCGGCTCCCGGTCGTCCAGGACAGCGCCGCGCCACCGCTGGATCTTCACCTTGAAGGCCACGATGTCGTCGAGGCCGCGTACGCGCTCGCGCGGCCCGGTCGGTTCAGCGAACTGCTCGTTCGCCTTCCGCACCACTGGATGATCAATCTCGTTCAGCGGGACATCGACTGTCGGCAGGGCAACGCGCAGGCCATCTCGCATGCACCGCAAAGTGGGACGAACGGTCATCAGGGCTCGCGGACTCCACCCAGCTCATCAAGCCGCTCCCGTGACAATCCGCTCAACGCGGCACCCCGGGAAGCATTCGTTCCATCGAGCGCCTCCATTGTGCGACGGAGCGCAGCGCGGATCTCCTCACGGTGCGCGCCGAGGTACTCCCGTACTGCGGCTGCCAGAAGATCCTTCTGGCTGACGCGCAGCGCCGTCGCCGCATGCGCGATGAGCGCGTGTGTCTCTTGATCCACCTTCACTGGCGAAGCACTCATGATTGACCTCCGGTACCCAAGGGTACCTGGGTACCTCCCCCACTCAAGGTGCGCGGTCACCTCGCCGTGCCCCCAGTCATGCCACGATGTCGCCCATGACCCCGAAGCTCTGCATCGCCCAGAACCCCGAAGCCGACGCCCTGCTGGAGCAGAGCCACCTCGCCCTGCTCATCGGCATGCTGCTCAACCAGCACGTTGCTTGATGTATGACTAGAGCATGACCGCTGACCAGGTACGACGCGCCCACTGGGGCGACCTGTCCGGCCTGCACCTCGCCGGGCTGGTCCGCCTGTCGTTCGAGCTGGACCCTGCTACGCCTTCAAGGCTCCCCGTCAGCGGCAAGGACATCCGAGGCCGCGACGAGCAGGAGAAGGACTGCCGCTCCTATGTGGAGTACCGAGGCGGCACCTACGCCCACACCTACGTGGAGCCCCACACCTCAGCCTGGAAGCGCAAGCGCGTCCAACTGCCCGACGGCCGCTTCGGCTACCGAGTCATCCGCCCCGTCTTCGAGGCCGCCCTCAACGACCTCAAGCGAGGCCACCTGGACGACGGCACCCGCATCGACGGCCTGGTCGTCTACGACATCGACCGCCTAACCCGCGACAACCGCCACCTGGAAGACGCCATCGAAGTAGTCGAACACTTCGGCCGCCCCATCATCGACATCACCGGCACCCTGGACCTGCTGACCGACAACGGCCGCACAGTCGCCCGCATCGTCGTAGCCACCAACAACAAGCAGTCCGCCGACACCGCCCGTCGCGTCAAGCGCAAACACCGCGCCCTGGAACAAGCGGGCATCCCCACCGGAGGCCGTCGCCCCTTCGGCTGGCAACCCGACAAGCGCACCCTCAACGAGCCCGAAGCCGCCCTCATCAGAGAAGCCGCGGAACGCCTCCGCACAGGTGCCCCCATCGCCGCCATCGTCGCCGACTGGAACGACCGCGGAATCACCACCCCACTGGGCAACAAGTGGGTTCCCCAAGCGGTCAAGACCGTCTTCCGCAACCCCCGCCTCTGCGGCTACCGCTCCCGCAACGTCCGCGAAACCAACCCGGACACGGGCAAAGACACCTTCCACGTCGAGATCGTCCGCGACACTTCCGGCAACCCGGTCATCGGCCAGTTCACCCCGATCCTCTCGGTCGAGGACTGGGAGTCCGTCACCGCCATCATCGGCGACCGCACTCTCTCCGGCCGAGGCAAGAACACCCGCACCTACCTCCTCACCGGCACCCTCCGCTGCGGCAAACCCGACTGCACCGGCAAACTCCGCGCCCTCAAAGCTCACCACACCCGAGTCAAAGACCCCACCCGCTTCTACTACACCTGCGAGTCCAAGTCCCAAGGCGGCTGCGGCGGAGGCGTCAGCATCCCCGGCAACGAAACCGACGAGTGGGTAACCGCCGCCGTCATCGCCAAGTACGAGCTAGAGGCTCAACGCCGCAAGGCCACCACCGAGCCCGAACCCTGGCCCAACGAGGCCGAACTAGCCGAGGTCCGCGCCGACCTCGAAGAACTGGCCAAAGCGCGTAAGGCCCGCACTATCTCCGCCGCGCGCTACTTCTCCATGCTGCCCGACCTCGAAGCCCAGGAGTCCGCTCTCCTGGCCGACCGCGAACGCTGGCTTTCCCGGTCCGCCATGTCGCCGACTCACCCGACTCTCCGCATGGACTGGCCTGCCCTCCCGCTGGCTCAGAGGCGCGCGCTCATCGAAGAGGCGCTGGTGGCGGTAGTCGTGCTCCCCGCAAACGGCCGTCGCGGCTTCACGCCAGATCGGTTGGAGTTGGTCTGGCGCAGCAAAGAATGAGGACCTCTACTTCTTTGAGTTGTTACGTGAGCCTCGCAGGGCGCGCCCCCGCTCGTCCCGTTCCCGGGGGACGCCATCCTGCACGATCCCGGTAACTCCGAAGATAAGTAGCGGTACTGCTAATGCCCACAACCAGGAATTTGAACTGATCGCGCCATAGGTAGCCCACAGACCGCCTGCCGTGAAGAGCAGACCGAGCGTGAAGCCGGTGGCGTCGCGTCGCTTGGTTTGCTCGTCACGAACCAAGTTCGAAATCCGAGCTTCGATGTGCTCGATCGTCGACTTCCGAGCTGCGCTCTTGTCCGGAAGTAGATTGGCCAACTCGGCCATCGTTTTGAGTTCGGTCAGACGAACAGATCTCGCCCGATGCGTCTCCCACACCTTCAGAACGCCGACAGTCACACCCAGAAGCGCTATCAACACGTTTGACCATGTTGTCCATCCCATCCGGCCAGTCTTACTGTCCGAGCGCTACTCGGGTACCGTCGTTGGAGTGGTAGAGAAAGAGGAAACATCTAGTTCAACGCTGTGGACCATCCACGGTGAGCGGCCGGTCGACAGCACCCGACGACTCGACTTGTCGATCGCGCACGTCGAGCTGCCCGACGGCGTGACGTTTGAGCAGTACGTCCTGCGGATGCCCAAGGCCGCGATGACCGTCGTCCTCAACGACGAGCGCACACACGCCCTGATGATCTACCGCCACCGCTTCATCATGGATCGCTGGACCTGGGAACTCCCGGGTGGCTACGTCGACCCCGACGAAGACCCACAGATCTGCGCCGCCCGCGAAGTCGAGGAGGAGACCGGCTGGCGACCCCGCACCATCCGCCCCCTGACCACCTTCCAGCCCCTCGCCGGAACCGCGGACTTCGAGAACCTGATCTACGCAGCCGAAGGCGCGGAGGACACCGGCCAAGGCCCCGATATCAACGAGGCCGCCCGCGTCGAGTGGATCGCCCTGGACACCGTCCGTGACCGCATCTCCAAGGGCGAGATCATCGGCGCAGGCGCGCAGCTCGGCCTGATGTTCGTCCTCGCCGAGCGCTAACGCCCCGGCACCGGGATCGACGCCGCCGACATCGCCGAGAACAACTCCCTCACCGGCTCAGCCGACCGGTACCGCGTCAACCTGCGCCCCACATCCGCCAGGTACGCCACCGTCCGCACGGACCGCACGCTCCCGGCCATGCTCACCGCCATCGAGGCCGTCGAGCACGCTTCCTCCACCCGCCCCTGATCAGCCAGCGCCGACGCCAGCACGGACAGGTTGAACAGCTTCCCCCGGTCGTACCCCTCGCTCATCTCCAACGACCGCCGAGCGTGCACCTCGGAATCCACCGGCCGCCCAAGATCACGGAAGCAGTGCGCGAACTTCGCCGCCAAGTACGCCCCATCGAAGTACCCCAGCCACTCAGGCGCGTCCTGCCCCTCAGCAGACGACAACGCGCGTTCGGCCTCCCCCAACGCATCCAGGCACGGCCGAGCGTGCCCCTGCAACGCATACCCGTGCGCCGCCATCACCGCCGACTCAGACACCAGCGCCGCCAGCCCCGATCGAGCAGCATTCGACCGCGCAGCCTCCGCCAGGTCGACCGCGATCGCCCCGGACCGGAAGAACGCCGCCTGATGGCTCATCCCGGCCAGCATCTCCGCCGCCAGCGCATCGTCGTCCACGTCCTGGCACAGCCGCAGTGCCTGTCGCAGGTGCTTTCCGCCCGTGTCCGCGTCCCCCACGTCGTACGCCATCCACCCGGCGAGCTGGTTCAGCTCAGCCACGGCCCCGAACAGCTCCGAGCGCACCTCGTCCGTCGAACGGACGTCCCGCAGCATCGGGGCCACGTCCGACGCCAGGTAGCTGCTCACCGTCGCCCGCGCGTGCCCACCCCCGAAGCGGTTGTCGAGCCGCCGGAACGTCCGAGTCATCTCCCGCACCGTCGCCACTTCGGCGGCCCCGAGCTTCCGCCCCACCGCAGCGGCAGGCACCGACGGCCCGAACCACCCGAACCCGGTCAGCCCCGCCACCTTGAACAGATCCCGCCGCCGCACGTCATCCCCTTCCGCCGAGTCGTCACGGAGGCTAGGTGCTTCGAGGCCGCCCGGGTATGCGCTGACTGGTTGTTCCCCCAGTTGAAACCACAGGTACGTCTGCGGAATCCGCAGCACCCGCGCCCAGGAATCGAGCTTGGCCAGGTCCCGCACTGGCTCGGATCGTTCCAGCCGACTCACCTGCCCCTGGGTGAGTCCGAGCCACCGCCCCACCCTGGCCTGAGTCAGCACCGGCCGGTGCTCGTACCGATAGGCGTACACGACCTGGCCGAAGTGCCGAGCCCGGAAGGCGTCGCGCAGGGCGGGCCGTCGCCAGAACTCCTCGGGCTTCTCCGGTGCCTCAGCCCTGCGGGACTCGCGGCGCGTGCAAGGGCTGCACATCGGTTGGCGGTTGTCCGCCGCCAGCCGTGCGCCGCATCCCGTGCAGGTCCGCGCAGTGCCCATCGAACCGAGTGTAACCACGCACTCACGCTCTGACCTGCGGTTATCCACAAACTGGATATCTCAGTCACTCAGGTCGTGGGAATCGAGCCGCGGTGACCGCATCGTGAACGGCACGAGGAGGGAGCACCCATGACGAGCAGCGCGATACCCAGGAGCCACGGTCTACCGGTCGCCGTCGCGATGGTTCGCCAGCACACCCCTCTCAACATGGCCATCCACGAGGAAGACGCCGTCATCTCGGTCCAGGTGGTCGGTGACCGATCCGTCGTTCTCCTGGGCCTCACCTCGGCAGGCGCGACCATGCTCATCACCGAGCTGCAACGCGCCGTCCGCGACCTCAGGTCGCACCCCACAGTCCCGGCCGACTCACTCACGCCACCCCGGACGGGGTGAGTCGACCGAGGTCGGCAGGGGTGGTTCCTCCGACGGCTGACCCAGCCACCCCTGCCGACCATCCATAACCCCAGGCGAGCCGCGACGCGACTTCCTTGACATCCATAGCTGCGGACAAAACACACAGAGACGAGCCCACGGGCTGCGGTCATGCAGAGCCGCGAACGCAAACACTTCCATTCATGCAGCAGCAGCGAACTTCTCCCTTGTCGCGCGCCCGCCGCAAGCATGAATGGAAGTGTTTGCGTTGGAGCAGCAGGAAGAACTCTGGACGTGGGCCGAGCGCGTAGCAGCCTCCGCCCCGCCGTGGACCGATGAGCGCTGGCGCGGACCAACGCCATCATCGGCCGCCGTCTCACCCGTCACGAGCCCGAGCCCGTCCAGCAGTGGGCGGAGGCCGCGTGATGACCGACCTCCCACGCTGGATGCAGCACCTCGGCGAACGCGCCGCCGCCCCCGACTTCCACCGCTGGCGCGAGATGGTCACCGCCGCAGGCGGATGCACCCACCCCATCCGCCTGGTCGGCAGCTCATCAACCGTCGACACCACCACTGGCGAAGTCCTGGCCACCTACGACACCGCAGACGAACCCACCGGTTACCTGCTCACCGCCTGCGGCAACCGCCGAGCAAGCCGCTGCGAGTCCTGCGCCCGCGTCTACGCCGACGACACCTTCCACCTCATCCGCTCCGGCCTAGCCGGAGGTCGAGACGTCCCGGAGTCGGTCGCCGCTCATCCGCGCGTGTTCGCCACCTTCACGGCCCCATCGTTCGGACCCGTCCACTCCCGGAGCCTGTCCCGAGACGGCCGAACCCGTCCCTGCCACCCCCGTGACAACGGCCCAACCTGCCTGTCCCGGCACCAGGAGGACGACCCGAAGCTGGGCCAAGCCATCGACCCCGACACGTACGACTACGCCGGAGCCGTTCTCTGGAACCACCACGCGGCCGAACTGTGGCACGTCTTCACCGTCTACCTGCGCCGCCAGCTCGCCGAGCACCTGGCCGTGCCCCGCTCCAAGCTGAACGACCACCTCCGGGCTGAGTACGCCAAGGTCGCCGAGTACCAAAGCCGCGGCTTGGTCCACTTCCACGCCGTGGTCCGCCTCGACGGCCCGAACGGCCCCGCGGAACACCCACCCTTCGGCATCACCGCTGACGACCTCACCAGCGCCATCACCACCGCAGCCCGTTCCGCCACCGTCGCTCTCCCAGGCCGCACCCTCCGCTGGGGCAAGCAGCTCGACATCCGCCCCATCACCACCGACGCCGGATGGACCGACAAGCGTGTAGCCCGCTACATCGCTAAGTACGCCACGAAGGGCGCCGAAGCCGCAGGCACCGTCAACCGCCCGCTGCGCAACATCCAGCACCTGGACCGCATCCGAGGACTAACGCCACACGCCCGCCGCATGATCGAAGCCTGCTGGGCCGAGTCCACCCACTACCCCCGCCTACGGGACTGGGCGCACATGCTGGGCTACGGAGGCCACTTCTCCACCAAGAGCCGCCGCTACTCCACCACCCTGACCACCATCCGCCGAGACCGCGCCGACCACCGAGCCACCCAGGCCCGCGACAGCGCCGGACTCCCGCCCCTTCCCGACCACACGGACCGCTTCGGCACCTGGCAGGTCATCGGCACCGGCTACAAGACCACCGCCGAGGAGACCTGGGCCGAACACATCCGCGAGCAGCGCCGAGCCGGATAGCCCTGGTTCAGACTTTCTTCTCCCTCATCAAGCGCGCCGCCGCGCGGCGCGAACGCGCGACCTGGCACCGCTTGCCGCCGACCAGTGAGAGCACACGCCACGGGCGGGCTCCCGCTCCGCTCCGCCCGCCCGGGCGGCACTCTCACCGGCGGCAAGCCTCGCCAGCCGCGCGACGACCCGCAAAGAACGCCCTCGCCGGGCAGGCAGATCTCCGGGATGGCCGCAACGCCCTTCCGGTCCTGTCAGCTGGTGATCGCCCGTGCCATCCCGCCGACCTCCCGAAGGGCTATCAGGCCGGACCAGGGCCGCAATCCTGGCACCGCCCCTCACCCCCACCGAAGGTTGCGGCCCTACTCCCCCCTGATCGGGCTACGCCAGGTCGACGGGATGGCACTACCCGCGTCTGGGGAAGGCCCAGGACGCCCCATATGCGATCCTTCCGCCATGACGCCGAAGCTGTGCATCGCCCAAAACTCCGAGGCCGACGCCCTTCTGGAGCGCGAACCCCTCGCCCTGCTGATCGGCATGCTGCTAGATCAACAAATCGCAATGGAAGTAGCCTTTAACGGCCCCAAGAAGCTCTACGACCGCCTCGGCAACAAACTCGACGTCCACGAAATCGCCACCTACGACCCCGACGCCTTCGCCGCCCTCGCCACCACCCCACCCGCCATCCACCGCTACGGCGGCAGCATGGCCAAGCGAGTGCAGGCACTCTGCCAGTACATCGTCGACCACTACGACGGCGACACCGCCGCGATCTGGACCAAGGACAAGCCCACCGGAGCTGAGGTCCTCAAACGCCTCAAGGCCCTCCCGGGCTTCGGTGAGCAGAAGGCCAAGATCTTCCTCGCCCTCCTCGGCAAGCAATACGGCGTCACCCCCTACGGCTGGCGCAAAGCCGCAGGCGACTACGGCGGCACCAACACCCGCATGTCCGTCGCCGACGTCACCAGCCCCGAAACCCTCCAAGAAGTTCGCGCCTACAAGAAGGCCAGGAAGGCTGTGGCCAAGGTCGACACGTAACCCTGGCCACCTCTGCACCCGGGGAAGCGAAGCAGATTACCGCGATCATCCTCGATCCGCGACAATTTTCCGACGCCCTCCCGATCGGTCCGCACAGTAGAATCTTCAGCTAAGTACGCTCTTCGGAAGCACCTGGAGATTGTTCAAGCTGAAGCTCTCGCTTCCGTTGCTCCTCCTTAAGTTTCTCCACATTCTCGGCGAATTTGCGAAGCCGAATCTTCTCCGCCTCCTCTTCACTTTCACCACCAGCTAGTTGATACTCGCCGATTCGAAACTGGACAGCATTGTAATGTCGCTCAATGTCATCTGCGGTGGATTGTTCATTGTACCCACGCTCTCGAAACTTGAAGTATCCAGTCAGTCCCGCCGAGATGCTCACCAATGCAGTCACAACAGTGGCGTACCATCGAATATCGGGCAGCTCACCTACAAGTGCCGTCATCGTCGATCCCATGATGGAACCCGCAATAACGAATCCCTGAAAAGCGTTATGCACCCCTCGATTACGGGTGGCATTCCTTCGGAATTGCTCAACAAGGTCGAGGGAGGACTCTCGATAGATTCTTAGAGCTTCGACAGAGTCTACGGGGACCTTGGCCGCCAGAGAGTGCTTAACGTGTAGGAGTTGGCGGGCCTCGAAATTCAAGTCGACCAGGGCTGGGCGCTTCTTCACCAATGTGTATGAAGCGCCGACCGTTGAGAGAACAACCGAAATCAGGCCGATAACCCGAAGCGAATCAGGATCCGCCTGCCAGAAGGCAAGAGCTCCGCTATACCCCAGTAGGACTACCGCAACAATGCTCGCAATTAACCACAAATAGTGGAGGCGACGCGCGGAGCGCGCAGCTCGCAGCTCGTCAACTTTTGACTCAAGCGCGTGCACTGCCGACCGGTGCCGTTCTTCAGCCGACTTTCCCTCGTCTGCGTATACATAGCCATCACTGGACTCTGGCGCGCTCACTTAACCCCCTTGTTCAGTGGATCATGTTAGCGCGCCCGAGATCCACTGACAGCCACTAGCACTAAGCCAGTCGGGCGACCATAGTCATACATAAACATTTTTGTTGTGACCAGCAGATCCCGATGGAAGTCGCGTTCAACGGGCCGAAGAAGCTGTTCGACCGCATCGGTGGGCTGGACGTGCGGGTCATCGCCGACTACGACGCCGAGGAGTTCGCCGCGCTTGCGACGACGCCGCCTGCCATCCATCGTTACGGCGGCAGCATGGCCAAGCGGGTGCAGGCGCTCTGCCGGTACCTCGTCGACGAGTACGACGGGGACGTCGAGCAGATCTGGACCAAGGACAAGCCCACCGCTGAGGTCGTGCTCACGCGGTTGAAGGCGCTGCCGGGCTACGGGGAGCAGAAGGCCAAGATCTTCCTCGCCCTGATCGGCAAGCAGCTCGGCGTGCAGCCCTACGGCTGGCGCAAGGCCGCGGGCGACTACGGCATCAAGGGGTCCAAGCGCAGTGTCGCCGACGTGGTGGACGCCGACTCGCTGCAGCAGGTTCGGGCGTTCAAGAAGGCCGCGAAGGCGAAGGCCGACTAGCCAGGTAGACGACATCCGGTTCGCCGCGGGGGACGGGGACGGGGAGTTCGGTCACTTCGGCGAAGTGGGTGCGCAGGCGGGTGGCGAAGGCGGGGGTGGCATTGGCGCTCCAGACGGAGAGGACACCCGTCCGGCCGGCGAGGGCATGGAGGCCGCGCTCGCCGTACAGCCCCGCGTTTCCGTCCAGCGTCCACTCCGGACCGTTGTCGATGTCCAGGCAGATGGCGCCGAACTTCTCTTCCACAGTGGACAGCCACGCCACCAGGTCGGCTTCCACGCAGCGGGTTCGCGGGTCGTCCAGGAGGGTGGAGTTGCCGAGGTAGGAGCGGTTCCAGTCGATGACCGCCGGTTCGCGCTCGACGACGACGACCTCGCCGACGCGGGGGTTGGCCAGGGCTGCGGCGAGGGAGTAGCCGACGCCAAGGCCGCCGACGACCAGGGACGCGCCCGCGGGCATGCGGTCGGCGGCGGCGTTGACCAGCAGGCGCTCGGAGTCGCCCGCGCGGGTGTCCATCAGGAACATGCCGTCGGCGATGATCTCGTGGTGCTCGCCCGACCGGCGCAAGACGAGTTCTCCCGCGGCTCCGGTTGCTCGGGCGATGACGGTGGGCGGCTCGTCCATGGGAGATCTACTGTGCCAGAGTCCGCGACATGCTTCCAACGGTCCCCGGCCTGACCTTCGTCCGGCCCCTCGGCCAGGGCGGGTTCGGCGCCGTGTTCCTGGCCCGTCAGCACCAGCTCGACCGCGATGTCGCCGTCAAGCTCGACAACCGCGTGCTGAGCACCGAGCGCGACCAGGCCCGGTTCCTCAGGGAGGCGCGCGCCGCGGCGCGGCTGTCCGGGCACCCGAACGTCGTCAACGTCTACGACGCGGGGATCGCCGAGGACGGCAGGCCCTACATCGTCATGGAGCTGTGCACGGGCGGCTCGCTGTCCGACGTGCTCGCCCAGCGCGGCTCGCTGCCGGTCGACGAGGTCGTGGAGATGGGCGCGAAGCTGGCCGACGCGCTCGCCCGCATGCACGGCATGGGCATCCTGCACCGCGACATCAAGCCGGCGAACATCCTCATCAACGCCTTCGGCGCGGTGAAGCTGGCCGATTTCGGACTCGCCGCGATCCTCGACGCGCACGCCGAGAGCACCATCACCGTCGGCGCGCTGAGCCCGCACTACGCCGCTCCCGAGGTCTTCGCGATGGCCGCGCCGACGCCCGGCGGCGACATCTACTCCCTCGCCGCGACCCTCTACACGCTGCTCGCGGGCTCGCTGCCGAGGAACATCCCGTGGCCCGCGAACTCGATGGACCAGCTGGTCGGGGCCCTGAACACGCCGGTCCCGCCACTGCGCAACGCCCCCGAGGCGCTGAACACGGCGCTGCTGCGCGCCCTGTCCCCCGACACCGCCCACCGCACGACATCGGCCGAGCAGCTGCGCGACGAGCTGAGCGGCCTGCGCCCGGTCCCGGCGCTGCCGAGGATGGCCGAGCGCCGCTCCCGCGCGCCCCGGCGCGTCGCCGCGGCGGTCGCCGTCGCGGTGCTCCTCGCCGCGGGCTTCTTCGCCCGCGGTCTGCTGCCCACCGACGACACGGCCGCCGCCGCGCCCCCGACGACCCAGGAGACGACCACGCCCCCGGAGCCGCCCGCCCTGCCCGCGGGCATGGTCGCGTGCGACGGCCACGAGGCCAGCGGCTACTGCGTCACCGACAGATGCTTCGGCGGCATCGTCACCACCTCCGACATGATCTTCACCGCCCGCCCGGTCCCGTGCGCGGAGTCGCACTCGTGGCAGGCGTTCAGCGGCGTCGTGCTGCCGCCGGAGGCCGAGGGCCTGCCCGGCGCGGAGCTGCTGAAGCTGCCGGAAGTCGCCCAGGCCTGCTCAGCGGAGGTGATGGCCGCCCGCGCGACCCGCGACACCGCGGGCTGGCGCGTGGAACTCCTGCCGACCGACGACCGCGAATCCGCGCTCTGCCTGGGCGGGGAGCCGGGCGAGCCGAGCACCGGCAGCGCGTTCCGGTCCGGGTGATCTGTAGCCTGGCGTCCGAAAACCACCGAACAGACGGGGCCACGATGCGTTCTCGGATTGCGACCACCCTGACCGCCGCCGCGCTGCTCGGCGCGCTCACCGCCTGCTCGGAGATCCAGGAGGCCGCCAACACCGCGGGCAACGTCGCCGACAAGGCGGGCGTCTGCGTCAAGGCGCTGGAGCTGGCCGGGTTCACCCCCGACACCAGCAACCCCGACCAGGCCGTCGAGGAAGCCCAGCAGAAGGCCGACGAGCTGAACACCCTCGCCCAGGACGTCGGCGACACCACCCTCAGCGAGGCCCTGACCGGCATGGCCGACCAGCTGCGCGAGATCCCCGCCAACCTGGACCCGCAGAACCTGGCCGACTGGACCCAGCAGAAGCTCGACGCGTTCAACACCCTGTCGCAGGCCTGCCTGTAAGAGCGAAGACCGGCGGCCGCCCACCCCTCGTCAGGGGTGGGCGGCCGCCGTTTACCGCGGGAGGGCGGTGGCTCAGACGTTGGTGATCTCGGCGATCAGGGCGTCGACGTCGAAGAAGTCGTCTTCCCCGCCGACGGGGACCAGCGCGGCGGTCGCCGCGGCGAAGCCCGCGACGTCGGCGTGGTCCATGACCAGCATGGCGTGGCCGTCGGGGGACTCGATCTCGACCAGCAGGACGCGCTGGCCGGACTCCTCGCCCGGGCGGAAGCGGACGTCGCCCTCGCCCGCGGGGGCGGTGAGACCGGTCAGCAGGAGGTCGCGGGCGAAGACCCACTCGACCCAGCTGTCGTTGTCGGTCTGGAAGGCGGCCGACACCGTGAACGGCTCCTCGGTGCGGTAGGTCCACCGGGACCGCACCGGGATGCTGCCGCCGTAGCGCGAGATGAGCTGCTCGGTGTGCTCGCGGTTCATCAGTGCCTCCCTGATCATCCAGGCCCGCGGTGTTGGTCGTCCGCGAGTCCGTCAGCAGAGAAACGCGTGCGGCAGCAGACCGTGACGCCGCTACCTGCGGTTTCCCTCGATTGGGGGAAGATCACTGCGGTGAATGCGCTATTACCGGTTCGATTCCCCGCTCAGTAGTACTTCGTCCACAAAGCGCAATCCTTTCGCGTTAGTCGCCACTCATCCGAGGATCGTGGCGGCCAAGTCGTCGGCGAGCTGCGGGGTGGCGGCGGCCACACCGGACCAGCGCCGCGTCAGGTCCGGGTCGAACTCCAGGGGACGGCCGCGGGCATCGATGACGGCGCCGCCCGCGGCGGGCACGGTGACGATGGCGGCGGCGAGGTCGCAGATGCGCAGCGTGTCCGAACCCGCGTCGGCGAACGCGTCGACCGAGCCCTCGGCGACCAGGACGGTCTCCAGGCACGTCGTGCCGAGCACACGCAGCCTGCCCGCCCGGTCCAGCACCCGCAGCCAGGCGTCCCGGTTGGACCGGCGGGGGCGCAGCAGGTTGACCGTCGCACCGTCCAGCGACGTGCGCCCGCTGGTCCGGTACGGCGTCGGGTGGCCCGTGCGCGCCCACCACGTGCGGCCGGTGTCCAGCCACACCGTCAGCGCCTCGCTGGGGGAGGCGTCGCGCACCAGCGCGCCCGCGAAGCACGACAGCGGGACCCCGGACGCGGCGTTGGCCGATCCGTCGACCGGGTCGACCACCAGCGTCAGCGCCGACCCGTGGTCGAGGAACCCGGCTTCCTCCGACAACAGGTTGACCCCGCTGCGCTGCGCCGATTCGGCGATCGCGTCCTCGACCGCGGCGTCGACCCGCATGGTCGGCGTGCCGTCGGCGCCCATCGCGACCTCCTCGGCGAGGGCGGTGCGACCGTGCGAGCGGCGGATGACCCCGTACGCGGCGGAGGCGGCTCTGGCCGCCTCGGCGAGGGCGGGGTGGACGTCGGCGTGGAGGTCCGGCGCGGGCACCGGCCAGGCGATCAGGCTCACCCGGGCACCGTAACAAGCCGAACGGCCCCTTCCCGGTGCGGAAAGGGGCCGTTCGCCTACAGCTCGACGTGGCCCGGCCGAGTCACGCCCCGGCTTTGTCGGTGGCCGCCGATAGCATCAAGACACGGGGGTCTGCCCCCGGGTCGGGAGGGGTCCGCGTACCCGCGGGGGGATCAGAGCAGGCCGAGGGACTTCACGGCGTCGCGCTCCTCGACCAGCTCGGCGACCGAGGCGTCGATGCGGGCGCGGGAGAAGTCGTTGATCTCCAGGCCCTGGACGATGGAGTACTCGCCGCCCGAGCAGGTCACCGGGAAGGACGAGATGATGCCCTCCGGGACGCCGTAGGAGCCGTCCGACGGGATGGCCATGGAGGTCCAGTCGCCCTCGGGGGTGCCGTTGACCCAGTCGTGGATGTGGTCGATGGCCGCGTTGGCCGCAGAAGCCGCGCTGGAGGCGCCGCGGGCCTCGATGATCGCCGCGCCGCGCTTGGCGACGGTCGGGATGTAGGTGTCGGCCAGCCAGGCCTCGTCGTTGACGAGCGCGGCCGCGGACTGCCCGTCGATCTCGGCGTTGAACAGGTCCGGGTACTGGGTCGCGGAGTGGTTGCCCCAGATGGTCAGCTTCTTGATGTCGGTGATCGGGCGGCCCAGCTTCGCCGACAGCTGCGACAGCGCGCGGTTGTGGTCCAGGCGGGTCATCGCGGTGAAGCGCTCGCGCGGGACGTCGGGGGCGTGCGACTGGGCGATGAGGGCGTTGGTGTTGGCCGGGTTGCCGACCACCAGCACGCGCACGTCCGAAGCGGCGCCTGCGTTGATCGCCTCGCCCTGCGGCTTGAAGATGCCGCCGTTGGCCTCCAGCAGGTCGCCGCGCTCCATGCCCTTGGTGCGCGGGCGCGCGCCGACGAGCAGGGCCACATTGACGCCGTCGAAGGCCTTCTTCGGGTCATCGGTGATCTCGATGCCCGACAGCAGCGGGAACGCGCAGTCGTCCAGCTCCATCGCCGTGCCCTCGGCGGCCTTGACCGCCTGCGGGATCTCCAGGAGCCGCAGGCTCACCGGGGTGTCGGGGCCGAGCAGGTGGCCGGAGGCGATGCGGAACAGGAGCGCGTAGCCGATCTGGCCCGCGGCTCCGGTGACGGTCACGTTGACGGGTGCCACTTGGCAGTCCCTCCCGAAGAGATCAGCGGGCTGCCATGCCTGCGGCGTCGCCCGGCGGACAGGAGGCTACCAACCTCGCGGACTCGGCGCGGTACACGGTGAGCAGGGTCTCCGGCGACCCCATCGGGTGGTTCTGCCGCGACACCGCCGACGACGGCACCGCGCGGTCGCGCGCGGCGGCGATCATGACGCTGATCAGCCCGGAACCCGAAGGAGAGCGCGTGACCGACGTGCGCATCGCACTGCTGGGCGCGGAGTTGCGCACCCAGCGCGACCGCGTCGGGCTCAGCCTCGCCGAGGTGACGGCGAAGGTCGGCATCAGCGCGGCGAAGCTGAGCCGGATGGAGAACGGCCGCGCCGCCCAGGCCCCCGACGACGTCGCCGCCCTGCTGGGCCTCTACGGCGTCACCGGCCTCAGCCGCGAGGACCTGCTCGACGTGGCGGGCAGCCTCGCGGGCGACGGCACGGACGCGGCGCTGCGGTTCCTGGAAGCGCGCGCGGCGATGCTCGTGGACTACCAGTCCGCGCTGATCCCCGAGCTGCTGCAAACCGTCCCCTACGCGCAGGCGGCGCTGCGCGAGGTCTCGATGCTGGACGACGACGCCGTGCTCGACCGCTGGACCCAGCGCATCCACCGGCAGTCGGTGCTGCGCAGGCCGAACCCGCCGCGCTACTACGCGATCATCGCCGAGGCGGCGCTGCGCAACACCGTCGGCGGGCGGACGGTCATGCGCGAGCAGCTGCGCTACCTCATCGAGGCGGGCGCCCGGCGGACGGTGACGCTGCGGCTGATCCCGGACCTGGCGCACGGGCACCCCGGCCTCGGCGGGTCCTTCCAGCGGCTCCAGTTCCCGCACCGGGGCGCGGTCGTGGTGCTCGACAAGCGCACGTCGCGGCTGTTCGTGGAGGACCCGGCCGAGGTCAAGCACTACGACCGGGTCGTGGTCGAGCTGCTGAGCACGGCGCTGTCGGAGGCCGACACGCTGACCCGCATCGGGCAGCTCACGCGGGCTAGTTGAGCGGCCCGCCCTCGATGGTCACCGCGACGGCGATGACCATCGCGCCGAAACCGGCGTAGCTGAGCACGTCGACCGGGCGGCTGCGGATGGCGACCAGCCCGGCCTGCTCGTCGCGCAGCACCGCGCGCAGACCGGCGGCCAAGAACAGCGCCAGGCCGATCCACACGCTGCCCTCGCGCCAGTTGTACATGCTGATCCGCACGATCCCGACCGTGACCACGGCCATGACCAGCACGAACGGCAGGTGCACCAGGGCGGGGTGGCGGGTTGGCTCGCTCACCCGCGCAGGTTCCGCTCGGCCACCTCGACGGTGTTGCGCAGCAGCATGGCGATCGTCATCGGGCCCACGCCGCCGGGCATCGGAGCCAGGAAGCCCGCGACCTTCGCGACATCCGGGTGCACGTCGCCGACCAGGCCGGACTCGGTGCGGGTGACGCCGACGTCGAGCACGGCGGCACCGGGCTTGACCATGTCGGCGGTGATCAGGCCCGCGCTGCCCGCGGCGGCCACGACGATGTCGGCGCGGCGGACCTCGGCGGCGAGGTCCTTGGTGCCGGTGTGGCAGTTGGTGACGGTGGCGTTCTCGCTGCGGCGGGTCAGCAGGAGCCCGAGCGGGCGGCCCGCGGTGACGCCGCGGCCGACGACGGTGACCCGGGCGCCGGCGAGCGGGACGTCGTAGCGGCGCAGCAGCTCCACGATGCCGACCGGGGTGCACGGCAGCGGGGCGGAGTCGCCGAGGACCAGCTTGCCGAGGTTCGTCGGGTGCAGGCCGTCGGAGTCCTTGGCCGGGTCGACGCGCTCCAGGGCGCGGCCCGCGTCGAGGTGGCCGGGCAGGGGGAGCTGGACGAGGTAGCCGGTGCAGTCCGGGTTGGCGTTCAGCTCATCGATCGTGGCTTCCAGCTCGGCCTGCGTGGTGCTCGCGGGCAGGTCGCGGCGGATGGAGTTGATGCCGATCTTGCGGCAGAAGTTGTGCTTGCTGCGCACGTACGCCTGCGAACCCGGGTCGTCGCCCACCAGGATCGTGCCGAGCCCCGGCACGATCCCCTCCTCGGCGAGGGCCGCGACGCGCACGCGCAGCTCGTCGAGGATGGCGTCACGGGTGGCCTTGCCGTCGAGAATCGTCGCGGTCACGGCCGTCATCCTCTCATTGCGGGCTGACGGGCCGCGGCCACCACCACCGCGACGAGCGTGACCGCCGCACCCGCCAGCGTGGCCGCGTCGACACCCGGCCCGAGCAGGTCCACGGCGATCGAGCCGACCAGCTGCCCGCACACCGCGGCCAGGCCGAGCAGCAGCACGCCGATATGGCGCACGGCGAAGACGGCGGCGCTGAGGGCGAGGACCCCGATGCACCCGCCGAGGTAGAGCCACCACTCACCGGGCGCGGCCTCGGGCAGCCCGCGCACGGCGACATCCACCGCCGCGACGACGACCAACGCCACCGTCCCGACCGCGAAGTTGACCATCGTGGCGAACGTGACGCTTCCCGAGGCCGCCCCGACCAGCCCGTTCACCGCCTGCTGCCACCCCATCGCCGCCCCACCGGCGGCAGGCACCACCGCCAGCCACAACGCCTCCGGCCTGCCGAACTCATCCGACACCGCCACCCCCACCGCGACCACCGCGAGCGCCGCCCCCACCGCCCGGGTCCACGTCACCGCCACCACCCCACCCGGCCCGACCCCCACCCGATCCACCACCAGGCTGCTCACCACCTGCCCCGCCACCACCGCGACGGTGAACACCGCCACCCCGAGCACCGACGCCGTCACCCCTTGGGTCGTCACGTACAGCGCCCCACCCACACCCCCGAGGCACTGCCACACCCGCAACCGCCGCTCCCGCACCGCCACCCCAAACCGCCGCACCGCCCGCCGCCCGTCCCCCGACCCCAGGACAACGGGCACCAAGATCGCCAACCCCACCGAAAACGACACCAAAGCCGCCACAACCCCATCCCCCAGCGCCGCCCCCAACTGCCCGTTGATCCGCGCCTGCACAGCAATCCCCACCCCACCGGCGAACCCAGCCACCAACCCCAACAACCCAGCCGCCCCACCACCCCGCCCACCCAATCCCGCCCCACCGGCCACGCCGCCTACCCCCGCGCCCGCTGGCTCCCCCACT
>NZ_JBHSKF010000018.1:0-178789 GCF_042657845.1 Actinokineospora guangxiensis
CATCCTGGCCGCGAACTCGTGGATGCAGCACCCGGTCGGGGTGGCGCTGGTCGACGGGAAGCCGGTGCTGACCTCGATCTGGGCGGTGCTGACCAACAACACCGCGCTGGCGGCGATCCCGCACACCGTCGCGGGCACCTTCGCCGTCGCCGGGTCGTTCCTGGTCGGCATCGCGGCGTGGCACCTGTGGCGCAAGCGCGAGACCGAGGACGAGGACCGGCCGGTCTGGCGCTCGTCGCTGAAGTTCGGCGGGTGGGTCTCGGCGGTCGCCTTCGCGGTGCTGGCGGTGACCGGCGACATCCAGGGCAAGCTGATGTTCGAGCAGCAGCCGATGAAGATGGCCGCCGCCGAGGCGCTGTGCCACACCGAGTCGCCCGCCGCGTTCTCCGTCTTCGCCATCGGCGACGTGACCCGGCCCGACTGCGAGAACGTCAAGTCCGTCACCGTGCCCGCGCTGCTGTCCTTCCTGGCGCACGGCGACTTCACCACCGAGGTGCGCGGCATCGAGGACCTGGTCGTGGAGTACCAGCAGAAGTACGGCGAGTTCTATCCGGTCGACGAGCGCCTCGGCGAGCTGTCCGGGCAGCCCATCGACTACGTGCCCAACCTGCCGGTCACCTACTGGGGCTTCCGCCTGATGATCGGCCTCGGCGCGCTGGGCACCGCCGTCGCGGTCTTCGCGCTCTGGGTGACCCGGCGTGGCCGCATCCCGGCGGGCCGGTGGTTCCCCCGGCTGGCGCTGGGCGCGATCGCGCTGCCGTTCGCGGCCAACAGCTTCGGCTGGATCTTCACCGAGATGGGCAGGCAGCCGTTCGTCGTCGTGCCGAATCCGACCGGTGTGGACGGTGTCTGGATGTACACCGCCAGAGCGGTCTCCGGGCTGTCGGTGGGCGAGGTGCTGGCCTCGCTGATCGCCCTGACCCTGGTCTACGCGGTGCTGGCCGCCGTGGAGGTCTTCCTCATCGCCAAGTACGTGCGCGGCGGGGTGGCCGGGGTGATGCCGCCGAAACCGGACAAGGGCAAAGACGAAGACACCGACGCGCTCGCGTTCGCCTACTGAGAAGGGGAGCCGTGGACCTCGCGCTGATCTGGTTCGTCGTGATCGCCCTGCTGTGGCTGGGCTACCTGTTCCTGGAGGGCTTCGACTTCGGCGTCGGCATGCTGCTCCCGGTGCTGGGGCGCGACAACACCGACCGCCGAGTCATGATCAACACGATCGGGCCGGTGTGGGACGGCAACGAGGTGTGGGTGATCGTCGCCGTCGGGGCGACCTTCGCCGCCTTCCCCGGCTGGTACGCCTCGCTGCTCAGCGCCGCCTACCTGCCGCTGCTGCTGGTGCTGCTCGGCCTGATCGGGCGCGGGGTTGCCTTCGAGTACCGGGGCAAGGTCGACTCCGACCGCTGGCGCGCCGCCTGGGACCGGGTCATCGTCATCGGCTCGTGGCTGCCCGCGCTCGGCTTCGGCCTGGTGCTCACCACCACGTTCCTCGGGCTGCCGCTGGACTCCGGCGGCCAGCGCGTCGGCTCGCCGTTCGCGGCGCTCACGCCCGCCTCGCTGCTGGGCGCGCTGGCGATCGCCGGGTTCTCGCTGGTGCACGGCGCGGCGTTCCTGGCGCTGAAGACCGACGGCCCGATCCGCTATCGGGCCCGCGCGCTGGCGCTGCGCCGGGGGCCGTTCGCGCTGCTGCCGCTGGGCGGGCTGCTGGCGCTCGTGCAGTGGGAGTCCGGCGAGGCGTGGACGTGGGCGCTGGCCGCGCTGGTCGCCGTCGCCGCCGCCGTGGCCTTCGCCCGGCTGCGGGCCGGCCGGGAGGGGCAGGCGTTCGCCGCGCTGGGCGCGGTGATCGCGCTGTCGGTGGCCGCGCTGTTCGGCGCGCTCTACCCCGACGTCCTTCCCTCCACACTGGACCCCGCCTGGTCGCTGACGGTGGCGGGCGCCGCCGCCAGTCCCTACGCCCTGGAGGTCATGAGCTGGGTGGCCCTGTTCGGCACCCCCGCCGTGCTGATCTACCAGGGCTGGACCTACTGGGTGTTCCGCCGCCGCGTGAGCGCGGCCCAGATCCCGCCGGTGCACGTGCCATGAGCGCCGCACCGGCGACAGACCGGCCCCGGGTACCTGTCAATCCCGCCGATCACCCCCGGGGCAGGGGTCCGCTCGGCGCGCTGCCGGAGTTGTCTCCGTCGGCGCGCCGGGCGCTGACCCTCAGCGGCGTGCTCGCCGTGCTGACGGCGGGCGCGCTGGTCGCTCAGGCGTGGGCCCTGGCATCGGCGCTGGCCTCGGTCGTGGCGGGCGCGGGGGCGCCCGCCGGGTGGCTGATCGCGGTGGGGGTCGCGGTCGCCGCCCGGTCGCTGCTCGGGTGGGCGACGCAGGTCGTGTCCGCCCGCGCGGCGGCGGGCGCCAAGGCCGAGCTGCGCGCGGTGCTGCTGGACCGCTCGCTGGCCGCGGGCCCGGAGTGGGTCGGGCGGCGCGGGCCCGCCGAGCTGACCGCGCTGGCCACCCGCGGCCTCGACGCCCTCGACGCCTACTTCGGCACCTTCCTCCCGTCGCTGGTGACCGCGGTGGCCACGCCGCTGGGCGTCGGCGCGGTGATCCTGCTCGTGGACTGGCCCTCGGCGGTCGTCGTCGCGCTGACCGTGCCGCTGATCCCGCTGTTCGCCATCCTCATCGGCAAGCACACCGCCGACCGCGCCGCCGACTCCGCCGAGGCCTCCGAGCGGCTCTCCGGGCGGCTGCTGGAACTGGTGCGCGCGCTGCCCGTGCTGGCCGCCTTTGGTCGCGACCGCGCCCAGGAGCGGACCGTGCGCGCGGTGTCCGAGGCGCACCGCAGGAGCACCGTCGGCGTGCTGCGGGTCGCGTTCTCCTCGGCACTGGCCCTGGAGCTGATCGCCACGCTGTCGGTCGCGCTGGTGGCCGTGGTCATCGGACTGCGCCTGGTCTCCGGGGACCTGACGCTGCTGGTCGGGCTGTTCGTGCTCATCGTCGTGCCCGAGTGCTACCTGCCGCTGCGCGCCGCTGGCGCGGCCTACCACGCCTCGGAGGACGGTCTGGAGGCCGTGCGCCGCGTCGCCGCGCTGCCCGTGGCCCGACCGGGCGGGACCGTCCAGGTGGACACCTTCGCCGAGGTGGCCGTCGAGGGCGTGGGGGTGCGCAGGCGCGACGGGTGGGCGCCGGAGGACGCGTCGTTCACGTTGCGGCCCGGCGAGGTCGTCCGGCTGGACTCGCCCAGCGGGGCGGGCAAGTCGACGCTGTTCGGGGTGCTGCTCGGGTTCGTCCGGCCCGACCGCGGCCGGGTGCTGGTCGACGGGGTGCCGCTGGCGGAGCTGGACCCGGCGGCGTGGCGTCGGCTGGTGGCGTGGGTGCCGCAGAAGCCGGTGTTCGCCTGCGCCGTGGTCGCCGATGAGATCGGCCCGCTGCCGCGCGGCGAGCTGCTGGTCGCGGCCCGCTCCATCGCCGCGGAGCACCTGCTGGAGCGGCGCGTGGACAGCCTCTCCGCGGGCGAGCGCCAGCGCGTGGCCGTGCTGCGGGCGCTGGTCCGCCGCGACGTGCGGCTGCTGCTGCTGGACGAGCCCACCGCCCACCTGGACCGGGCGACCGCCGCGCTGGTCATGCGCGCGGTGTCCCGCCTGGCCGGGCGCGGCGTGGCGGTGCTCATCGCCGCGCACACCACCGCCGTGGGGGCGGGGGAGGTCGGCGCGGCGGTCGCCGTCGAGGAGCTGCCGAGCGCGGGGGAGGCGCCGGGCAGGCTGCGCGAGCTGCTGACCCCGCGCGCGGTCGGCGGAGCCCTGCTCGGGGCCGTCGCGCTGGCCAGCGGGGTGGCGCTGACGGCGCTGTCGGCCTGGCTGATCGCCCGCGCCTCGCAGCAGCCCGCGCTGCTGGTGCTGTCGGTGGCGATCGTCGGCGTGCGCACCTTCGGCTTGGCGCGCGCCGTGCTGCGCTACCTGGAGCGCCTGGTCAGCCACGACGCCGCCCTGCGCACCGCCACCGCCCTGCGCGCCGATCTCTGGGCCGCGCTCGTGCGGCGCGGACCCGCCAGGGCGCTGCGCTCCGGCGAGGGGCTGCGCCGGATCGTCGACGACGTCGACACCGTGCGCGACCTCGCGCCGCGCGTGCTCGCCCCGCCGGTCGTCGCCGCGGGCGTCGTGCTCGCCGCGCTCGCCGTGCAGACCGCGATGGTCCCGGCCGCCGGGGCCGTCCTCGCCGCCGCCGTGCTCGTCGCCGGGCTCCTCGCGCCGCTGGCCACGCTGCTGGCCGAGCGCCGGGCCAGCGCCGCGCTCGCCGAGTCCCGCCGCGCCGTCGCCGACCGCGTCCTGTCCCTGCTGGAGGGCAGCGCCGACCTCATCGCCCACGGCCGCGACACCGGCCGCCGCGTCGAACTGGCCCGCCTCGACGCCGAGCTGACCGCCCGCGCCCGCGGGCAGGCGTTCGGCGCGGGGCTCGGCCAGGCGCTGGTCACCCTCGCCCTCGGGATCGCCGCCGCGGTCTCGACCGGGCTGGCCGCCGGGGCCATCGATCCCGTCTTCGTGCCGATCGTCGCCCTGGTCCCGCTGGCCGTCGCCGAGGCGCTGACGCCGCTGACCACCGCCGCCACCCACCTGGCCCCGCTGCGCGCCGCGCACACCCGCGTCGCCGCCCTGCGCGCCGCACCGCCGGAGCCGGTGCCGCCGCCGCAGGCGTGCACCGGGGTGCGGCTCGTCGCGCCCGAGCTGCGCTGGCCCAGCAGCACCGCGCCCGCGCTGCGCGGGGTGGACCTGCGCGTCCCGCCGGGCGCCAGGGTCGCCGTCGTCGGGCCGTCGGGCTCGGGCAAGTCGACGCTGGTCGCCGCGCTCCTCGGCTTCCTGCCCGCCCAGGTCCTGGCCCGCCCGGCCACCGTCGCCTGGGCCCCGCAGGACCCCGTCCTGGTGTCCACCTCGGTCCGGGAGAACCTGCGCATGGCCGACCCGCACGCCGACGACGACCGCCTGCGCGCCGCCCTCGCCGACGCCTGCCTGCCCGACTTCGACCTCGACGCCCTGGCCACCGCGGTCTCCGGCGGCGAGGCGCAGCGCATCGCCGTCGCCCGCGCCCTGCTCGCCGACGCCGACCTGGTCGTCCTGGACGAACCCACCGCGCACCTGGACGAGCCGACGGCCGAGGCGCTGCTGGCCCGCCTCGGCGAGCGGCTGGCGGGCCGCGTCACCGTCCTGGTGACCCACCGCCCGGCCGAGGCCGCGACCGCCGACGTGGTCATTGAGGTGAAAGACGGCGAGGTGAAAGACGGCGAGGTGACGGACGGCGAGGTGAGGGACGGCGAGGTGAGGGACGGCACCGTTCGGACAACCGGCTCGGTGGCGGGGAGGGCCTAGCCTGGTGCCGACCATGGACCCCACGCTGGCCGCCCGCACCCTCACCGCGTCCACCGAGATCGCCACCGCCGCGCTGGCGGGCGACGACCCGGACGCGGTCATCGGGCTGGTCGTGCGCAGCGCCGCCGCGCTCGTCGGGGCCGACCTCGGCCTGGTCATGGCGCTCGGCGAGGACGGGCTGATGACCGTCGAGGCCGCGCACGGCGCGCAGATCCCGCTGGGGCTGGTGCTCTCGGCGCGCTCCTCGGCGGCGCGGGTGGCCCGCGGCGGGGTGCCGATCGTGGCCGACGACGTCACCACCGACCCGCGCACCTCCCCGTACGTCCCCCGCGAACTCCAGGGCTACGGCCCGTTCGCCGCCGCCCCCTTCGGCACCCGCGAGCGGCGCCTCGGCGCGCTGACGGTCTACCGCAGGCGCGGCGCCACGCCGTTCTCCCCGGCGGAGGTGGAGGTGCTGACCGCCTTCGCCGCGCAGGCCGGGCTGGTGCTGGTGCTGGCCGAGGGCGCGACCGCCCGCAGGCGCGTCGGGGTCTACGAGGAGCGCGAGCGCATCGCCCGCGACCTGCACGACGTCATCGTGCAGCGGCTCTACGCCGCCGGGATGCAGCTGGACCTGCTCACCCGCCGCCCGGCCCGCAGGCTCGCCAAGGCCGACGCCGCCCGCGTCGCCGAGGTCATCGACCAGCTCGACACCGCCATCGCCGACGTCCGCGCCGTTGTGCGCACGCTGCGCAGCCCCGATCCGGAGGAGCCCGCCGCCGACCTGGCCGAGTCCGTCGCCGCCGAGGTCGCCACCGCGCGCGAGCTGCTGGGGTTCACCCCGTCGCTGGACATCGTCGGCGACATCCGCGACCTGCCCGCCGGGATCGCCGACAACGCCCGCGCCGCCCTGCGCGAGGCGCTGTCCAACGTCGTGCGGCACGCCGGGGCCATGCGGGTCACCGTGCACCTGCGCCGCGACCCCGGGCGGCTGCGGCTGACCGTGGCCGACGACGGCTGCGGCATCCCGCAGGGCGTCAGCCGCCGCGGCCTGCGCAATCTGACCGACCGCGCGGAGAAGCTGGGCGGGCGCTGCGCCGTGCGCTCCTCACCGCGCTCCGGGACCACCGTGACCTGGGAGGTTCCCGTCTGAGCGGCGGGCGAACCAGGCCACCGCCTGGGTCCTGCGCTGCATGCCCAGCTTCGCCAGCACCGAGGTCACGTAGTTCTTGACCGTCTTCTCGGCCAGGAACAGCCGCTCGGCGATCTGCCGGTTCGACAGGCCCTCGCCCATCAGCTCCAGCACCTCGCGCTCGCGCTCGGTCATCGAGCCCAGCTCGTCGGCGGCCGAGCGGCGCATCCGCTCCAGCACCCGCGCGGTCGTCACCGGGTCCAGCAGCGAGCGGCCCGCGGCCACCTCGCGCACCGCGGTGATCAGGTCCTGGCCCCTGACCTGCTTGAGTAGGTACCCGGCCGCGCCCGCCATGATGGCCTCGACCAGGGCGTTCTCGTCGTCGAAGGCGGTCAGCACCAGGCAGTGCGGCGGTGTCGGCAGCGAGCGCAGCGACCGGCACAGCGACACCCCGTCGCCGTCGGGCAGGCGTACGTCGACCACCGCGACGTCGGGAGTCTCGGCGTTCGCCCTGACCAGCGCCTCGGCGACCGAGCCCGCCTGCGCGACGACCTCGATGCCCGGCTCGCCGTCGAGCAGGTCGCGCAGCCCGCGCCGCACCACCTCGTGGTCGTCGACCAGCAGCACCCGGATCACGGTTCTAGAGCTTACGGAGCCGCACGCGCGAGATCCGGTGGTCGGAGCCCTTGCGCAGCACCAGCGTCGCCCTCGGCCGCGTCGGCAGGATGTTGGAGACCAGGTTGGGCTCGTTGATCCGCTTCCACAGCGCCTCGGCCTCGTCGCGGGCCTCGCCGTCGGAGAGGGCGGCGTAGTGGTGGAAGTGCGAGGTCGGGTCGGCGAAGGCGGTGGTCCGCAGCGCCAGGAACCGCTCGATGTACCAGCGCTCGATGTCCTCGGTGTGGGCGTCGACGTAGACGGAGAAGTCGAACAGGTCCGACACCGCCAGCCGCGGGCCCGGCTGCAGGACGTTGAGGCCCTCCACGATCAGGATGTCCGGCCTGCGCACCACCTGCTCCTCGTCGGGCAGGATGTCGTAGGCCAGGTGCGAGTAGACCGGCGCGCGGACCTCCTCGGCGCCGGACTTGACCTCGGAGACGAAGCGCAGCAGCCCGCGCCGGTCGTAGCTCTCCGGGAAGCCCTTGCGGCTCATCAGCCCGCGGCGCAGCAGTTCGGCGCGCGGGTAGAGGAAGCCGTCGGTGGTGACCAGGTCGACGTGCGGGTGGTCGGGCCAGCGGGCCAGCAGCGTGCGCAGCAGGCGCGCGGTGGTCGACTTGCCGACGGCCACGCTGCCCGCGATGCCGATGATGAACGGGACCTTGGAGCCGGGCTCGCCGAGGAACGCCGTGGTGGTCTCGTGCAGCCGCTGGCGGGCCTCGACCTGCAGGGAGATCAGGCGCGAGAGCGGCAGGTAGACGTCGACCACCTCGGCCAGGTCGACCGGGTCGCCGAGGCCGCGCAGCCGGACGAGCTCCTCCAGCGTCAGCGGCAGCGGGGTGTTCTTGCGCAGCTCACGCCACTGTTCGCGGCGGAGTTCGACGTACGGGCTCAGCTCGCGGACCCGTGCCATGTCACTCCTCGCGGGCGGTTTGTCTGCGTACCGCGTCAAGGTAGGCGCTCCACCGGGGTTTGTGGTGTGACGGAATACACCGTTCGAGTGTGGCGCACGCAACGTGGACGCGAGGATCGAGAAGGCGGTAGTCCCGGGGAACTAGTCCCCGAACGTCTCGTCCCACGCGGCGGCGACCTGCCGCGCGCAGGTGCTCGCCGACACCCCGCCGACCCCGGTGCCCAGGCCTGGCATGGCCAGCGTGCGCACGCCGTCGCGAATGGGGGTCCCGCTGTCGAAGACCCCGTCGCGCCACAGGCGGAACACCGCGCGCGCGGCCAGGAACGGGTGCACGGTGTCCGGGGGCAGCACGGTCGAGGGCTCGCGCATGGTCGGCGCGCTGATGAGCCAGCGCGGGCTCGCCGCCCCGGTCGCCACGACCAGCGCCTCGCCGACCGGCAGCTCGCCGCCGTGGAAGGCCAGGACCGCGCTGCGCACGGACTCCTCGACGCGGGGGAAGGAGCGGGCGTAGACGCCGTCGATGCCGCCGCGCATCCAGCCGTAGGAGTTGGCGGGGGAGACCACGGCCTGGGCGTCGACGTCGAGCACCGAGCCGCGGTGCACCCGCACCCTCGGCCGCGACACCGACTCCCACGCCGAGGCGAGGGGCTCGTCGACCGCGCACAGCACCAGGTCGAGCGTGTCAGCCTGCGCGCGCGCCGTCCCGGTCACGCCGCCAGCATGTCACCACCACCAGTCGGGTGGTAACCGCTGTTCGGCAACGTGCTGGTGTCCACCACGACACGAACGGGTCTCCGCCGGGCGACCGATAGGGTGGGCGGGTGCCGCGCATCGCCTACTTCGGACCCCAGGGCACCTTCACCGAGCAAGCCGCCCGCGCGTTCGACGCCCAGGCCGAATTGGTGCCGCACCCGACCATCCCGCTCGCCGTCGCCGCCGTGCGCGCGGGCGAGGCCGACTTCGCCTGCGTCCCGGTGGAGAACTCGGTGGAGGGCGCGGTCTCGGCGACGATGGACGCGCTCGCCGTGGACGAGCCGGTCGTGGCCGTCGCCGAGCACGTCCTGCCGATCCGCTTCACCGTGCTGACCCGCCCCGGCACGACCGAGGTCGCCACCGTCGCCAGCCACCCGCACGCCCTCGCCCAGGTCCAGGGCTGGCTGGCCGAGCACCTGCCGGGCGCGGCCCAGCTCGCCGCGAACTCGACCGCGGCGGCCGCGGTGGGCGTCCTTGAGGGCCGCTACGACGCCGCCGTCACCGCGCCCGTCGCCGCCGCGCACTACCCGCTGGCCGAACTGGCCTCCGACATCGCCGACGAGCGCGACGCCGTCACCCGCTTCCTGCTGCTGAGCAGGCTCACCCAGGCCCCCGAGCCGACCGGCGCCGACCGCACCAGCGTGCTGGCCGTCGTCGCCCACCAGCCCGGCGAGCTGCAGAACCTGCTGGCCGAACTCGCCCTGCGCGGCATCAACCTCTCCCGCATCGAGTCCCGCCCGCTGCGCGGTCGCTTCGGGGAGTACCGCTTCTACCTCGACTTCGACGGCCACATCGCCGAACCCCGCGTCGGCGACGCCTTGGCCGCCCTGCACCGGCGCAGCCAGCAGGTCCGCTTCCTCGGCTCCTACCCGAAGGCGGACGCCGCGTCCTCGGCCGCCCCCGCGGGCCACCGCGCCGAGGACCACCACTCGTCCGCGGCCTGGCTGGCCTCGCTGCGCTCCGGCGGCGCGGAGTGACCCGGCTGCTGCTGGTCCGCCACGGCCAGACCCCGTCCAACGTCAAGCACATCCTGGACTCGGCCCCGCCCGGTCCCTCGCTCACCGCGTTGGGCCGCGAGCAGGCCGACCTGCTGGCCGAGCGCACCGCCGAGGACCCCATCAGCGCCGTCTACGCCAGCGTCGCCACCCGCGCGCAGGAGACGGCCACCCCGATGGCCCGGCGCAGGAACCTCGGCGTCACCGTCCTCGGCGGCATCCACGAGGTGCAGGCCGGAGACCTGGAAGGCCGCAACGACCCCGAGGCGCTGGCCGCCTTCGTCGAGGTCTACCGGGGCTGGACCGAGGGCGCGCTGCACGTGGCCATGCCCGGCGGCGAGACCGGCGCGGCCATCCTGGAGCGCTTCACCGCCGACATCGACCACCTGCGCGAGAGCCACCCGGACGAGCTGGTCGCGGTCGTCTCCCACGGCGGGCTGATGCGCCTGGGCGCCGAGGTGCTGGCCGACAACGTCGGCCCGCAGCTGGCCAACGCCGGGCTGATCCCGAACACCGGCCACATCCTGCTGGAGAGCACCGGGCGCGGGTGGCACTGTCTGGAGTGGACCGGCGTCCGCCTGTAGGTCCGCGCCGGGGGAAATGGCAGGCGGGCTGTCGGGCGGCGGGTCTACCCTGCCCGGCATGTCATCGGTAGCGGTTCGCGCCGAGGGGCTGGTGAAGACCTTCGGGTCGACACGGGCGCTCGACGGCGTCGACCTGGAGATTCCCACCGGGACCGTGCTGGGGTTGTTGGGCCCGAACGGGGCGGGCAAGACGACAGCGGTACGGATTCTGACCACACTTCTGCGCCCCGACGCGGGCCGGGCGTTCGTCGCCGGGCACGACGTCGTCGCCGACCCGCAGGCGGTGCGCCGGTCCATCGGGCTGTCCGGCCAGTACGCGGCCGTCGACGAGAACCTGACGGGCACGGAGAACCTGTACATGGTCGGCAGGCTGTACGGCCTCAACCGCGCCGACGCGCAGGCGCGGGCGAAGGAGCTGATCGGGCGCTTCCGGCTGACCGACGCCGCCGACCGCCCCTCGCGCACCTACTCCGGCGGCATGCGCCGCAGGCTGGACCTCGCGGGCGCGCTGGTCGCCGAGCCGCTGGTGGTCGTGCTGGACGAGCCGACCACCGGTCTGGACCCGCGCGGGCGCATGGACACCTGGGAGGTGATCGGCGAGCTGGTCTCCGACGGCGCGACAGTGCTGCTGACCACCCAGTACCTGGAGGAGGCCGACCAGCTCGCCGACGAGATCCTGGTGGTCGACCGGGGCAAGGTCATCGCCCAGGGCTCGGCCGACCAGCTCAAGGCCGGGGTCGGCGGGGAGCGGCTGGACATCGTCGTGGCCGACGCCGCGCACCTGGCCGCCGCGCGGGCCGCGCTCACCGCGGTCGGCGTCGGGGAGCCCGTGGTGGACGAGCACCAGCGCCGCGTGTCGGTGAAGGTCGAGGCCGGGCCCAAGGCGCTGATCGAGGCGCTGCGCGCGCTCGACCGCGACAGCGTCGGCGTGCTCGACGTCGGCCTGCACCGCCCGACCCTGGACGACGTCTTCCTCGCCCTGACCGGCCACACCGCCGAAGAGGCCGAGCCCGCCGAGAAGAAGAGGGGGAAGGGCTGATGGCCGTGCTGACCACCAGCTTCCGCGACGGCGGAGTCGTCACCTGGCGCAACCTGATGAACGTGCGCCGCCAGCCCGACCTGCTGCTCAGCGCCACGATCCAGCCGATCATGTTCGTGCTGCTGTTCGCCTACGTGTTCAGCGGCAGCATCGGCCCCGACCCGGCGGCCTACCGGGAGTTCCTGATGGGCGGCATCTTCGCCCAGACGGTCGCCTTCAACGCCGCGTTCACCACCATCGGCATGGCGTCGGACCTGTCCAAGGGCGTGATCGACCGCTTCCGCTCGCTGCCGATGTCGCGCTCGGCGGTGCTGATGGGCCGCACGGTGGCCGACCTCGGGGTGTCGGTCATCGGCCTGGTCGTGATGACGGCGTGCGGGTTCATCGTCGGCTGGCGCATCCGCGGCAGCGTCCTCGACGCGCTGATCGGCTTCGGCCTGATCCTGCTGTTCGCCTTCGCCATGTCGTGGATCGGGGCGTGGGTGGGGATGATCTCGGGAAACCTGCAGGTGGCGCAGAGCGCGGGTCTGATCTGGATGTTCCCGTTCGCCTTCATCTCCTCGGCGTTCGTCTCCGCGTCCTCGATGCCCGGCATCCTGAAGAACATCGCGGAGTGGAACCCGATGACCGCGGTGGCCGACGCCGCGCGCCGGCTCTTCGGCAACGCGCGGCCGGGCAACCTGGCCGTGTCCGACGCCTGGCCCGCCCAGAACCCGGTGCTGTGGTCGCTGATCTCGTGCGCGCTGATCCTGGCGATCTTCGTGCCGCTGTCGGTGGCGAAGTACCGCAAGGTCGCCAGCAAATAGCTCAGGCGGTCTCGCTGACCGGCTCGCCGTTGAGGGAATCGACCTCGGCGGCGTGCCGGTCCAGCGCGATCCAGACGAAGCCGCCCAGCAGGATCTGCAACGCGCCGGAGACGCCGAACACCGCGCGGGTGCCGAGCCAGTCGGCCAGCAGGCCGCCGAGCAGCGCGCCGACCGGGATCGCGCCCCACACCACGGTGCGCCACACGCCCAGCACCCGGCCGAACAGGTGCTCGGGGACGAGCGCGCCGCGCAGCGCACCCAGGATCACGTTGATCACCACGACGGCGGCGGCGAACAGGCCGAACAGGCCGCTGGCGAGGATCGGGTCGCGCACGATCGACATCAGGCCGAAGCCCAGGCCGCAGAACCCGGTGGCCAGGGTGAGCACGGTGCGCCGGGAGATCCGCCTGGTCAGCCGCGGCGCCAGCCACGCGCCCAGGAGCCCGCCGACGCCGCCGACGAGGGCGAAGAGGCCGAACGCGGCCGGGGTCAGCCCGAGGTCCTCCACGGCGTAGAGCACCAGCAGCGCCTGGGCCAGCTCGGAGGTGAGCGCCACGGACGCGGCGATGATCACCAGCCGCACCATCAGCGCGTTGCCGCGCAGCCAGCGCAGGCCCTCGGTCAGTTGCACGCGCAGCGGGGCCGCCGCGGCGTCGATGGCGGCCTTGGGCTTGTAGCGGCCGTGCAGCAGCACCAACAGCACCGCGGCGATGGCGAACCCGGCGGAGTTGAGCAGGAACGGCAGCGCGGCGAACACCGCGAAGGTGAGGCTGCCCAGCGGTCCGCCGAGGAATGTCTGCCCCACGATCTCTACGCTCTGCAACTTGCCGTTTGCAGATTCCAGCCCGTTGCGTTCCACGACGGCCGGAATGAGTGCTTGGGCGGCACTGTCCGCGACCGTCTCGACGGTGCCGAGAACGAGCGCGAACGCGTAGAGCAGCCAGATGGTCGTGGCGTCGGCGAGGACGAGCACGGCGAGCCCGCCGACGATCACCGCGCGCGCGGCGTTGGCCAGCAGCATGGCCTTGCGCCGGTCGACGCGGTCCAGGAGGACGCCGGTGATCAGGGAGAACAGCAGCCAGGGCAGGAAGGCGGTCGCGGACAGGCCGGCGATGAGGACGGGGTCACGGGTGACGCTCACGGCGAGCAGCGGGAAGGCGACCTTGCCGATCCCGTCCCCCAGGTTGGACAAGGCGCTCGATCCGAGCAGCCAGACCAGCCGGTTGTCCTTTGCCACTACCTCACCCCGTGAGCACGAAAGGTAATCGTGCTTCCCCAGCGCCCGCCATGATTGCGGACGCTACTGTCTGCACATGGGGCGTCACCACCCCCGAACGGGCGGCAATTCTTCACAACAACCAAAGATGAGTGTGAATCGGGGTACGCCGCTCCGGTGGCGCGACGTTGATCGTTGTCGCATTGTGGAGCGGGGAAGAAAAGCGGCAACGAATCGGGGAGGGTGCCATGCGGGTGCGGTTGATCGGGATCATCGGCCTGCTGAGCCTGGCCGCGGCCTGCGGGGGGTCGCCGCCGGTCCAGGAAGCGGGGTCCACCCCGAGCGCCAACACCACCGCGAACCCGACCGCGAACCCGACCGCGACCAGCGCGGAACCACCCGCGACGAGCGCGCAGAACTCATCGCCCACCGCCGAGACCTCGCCCGCGCCCACCGCCACCGGTGACCCGACGGAGGCCGCGGCGCCCACCGACTGCAAAGCCGCGGAGCTGTCACTGGCGGTGAAGGACGAGTCCGGGGCGGCGGGCACCGTCTACCGCAACCTCGTCTTCACCAACAAGGGCAAGCGCACCTGCACCATGCAGGGCTTCCCGGGTGTGTCCTACGTCGCAGGCGACGACGGGCACCAGGTTGGCCCCGCCGCCTACCGCGACGGCACCAAGGGCGCGGCGGTGACCCTCAAGCCGGGTGGCGCGGCGGTCGCGCCCGTCGGGTTCGTCAACGTCCGCAACTACGACTCGGCGGTGTGCAAGCCGACCGAGGTGCGCGGCCTGCGGGTCTACCCGCCGCACGACACGGCGTCGATGTTCGTCGCGGTCACGGGCCTGGGCTGCGCGGGCAACCCGCCCGGCAACCAGCTGGTCGTGAAGACCGTCATCAAGGGCTAGTTCATCAGGCCGTTGCGCCAGGCCCACGCGGCGACCTCGACGCGGTTGCGCGCGCCGATCTTGCCCTGGACGGCGGCCAAGTGCGTCTTCACCGTCGAGAGCGACATGAACAGCTCCGCGCCGATCTCGGTGTTGGTCAGCCCGCGCGCGGCGGCCTTGACCACGTCGTTCTCCCGGTCGGTCAGCTCGCCCGCCGCCGGGTCGGTGGCCCTCGGCCCGGAGAAGTGGCGCAGCAGCCGCACGGTGATCTGCGGGGAGACCAGGGCGTCGCCGCGCACGGCCGCGCGGATCGCCTCCAGCAGCAGCGCCGGGCCCGCGTCCTTGAGCAGGAAGCCGGACGCGCCGTTGGCCAGCGCCGTGTGCACGTACTCGTCGAGGTCGAAGGTGGTCACCACGACCACCCGCAGCGGGTCGGCGACGTCGGGCCCGGCCAGGGTCCTGGTCACCGCCAGCCCGTCCATGCCGGGCATGCGGATGTCGAGCAGGCACACGTCCGGGCGCAGCTCGCGGGCCCTGGCCACGGCCGAGACCCCGTCGGGCACGTCGGCGACGACCTCCATGTCGTCCTGGGTCTCCAGGATCATCCGGAACCCGGCGCGCACCATCTCCTGGTCGTCGGCGATCAGCACGCGGATCACAGGCGGTCCTTCCTGAGGGGGAATCGGGCGTCGACTGTCCAGCCCGCGTGGTCACCCGGGCCCGCGCTGAACGTGCCGCCCAGCAGTTCGACGCGTTCGCGCATGCCCACGAGACCGTAGCCGCCGGAGCCGCCCGGCGGTCGGACCCTGGCCGCGGCCGCGTCGTCGCTCACCCGCACGCGCAGTTCGCCGCCGGTCTCGCCGCCGACCGGCTCGATGCTCACGAGCACCCGCTCGGCGTCGGCGGCGTGCTTGGTCACGTTGGTCAGCGCCTCCTGCACGATGCGCAGCACGGTGCGCCCGGCCTCCGGTGGCAGCGTGTCCGGCAAGGACAGTTGCAAGTGGACTTCCGGGCCGGTGTAGCCCTCGACCACGGCGCGCAGGTCGGCTTCCAGGTCGGCGGTCGCGGCGTCGGCGGCGCCGGAGTCCCCGGCCTGCGCGCCGCGCATGCTGCCGACGAGCATCCGCATCGCCGCCAGCGCCTCGGTGCCGCTGCGCTCGATGCGCCCCAGTGCCTCGGCTGTCCTCACCGGGTCGGCGACCAGCTGCGCGGCCTGGGCCTGCACGACGATCCCGGTCACGTGGTGGGCGACGACGTCGTGCAGCTCGCGGGCCAGCGCCATCCGCTCGGCCTGCTGCGCCCCGGTGACCGCGACGCGCACGGACTGGTTGCGGGCCCGGTCGCGCGAGCCGAAGTACTGCCCGGTGGCGACGGCGACCAGCAGCAGGAGCAGCGCGGTGAGCAGCAGGTCGCGGTCGGGCATGCCGCGGGTGCCGGTCATGAGGGCGATCACGGCGAGCAGGTCGGCCCCGACGAGGGCGACCACGCTGACCGTGGCGCGGGTGCGGTCGGCGTAGCGCACGACGTAGGCGACCAGCACCATGTGCGCGCCGATGATCGTGAAGGGCGGCTGCCAGTAGATCGGCCTGACCTCGACGACCTGGGCGAGCAGCACGACCGCGGCCGCGGCCATCAGCACGATGCCCGCCGCCGTCAGCGTCCAGCGCACCGGGTCGCGCGGGCCCAGCACCGCGCACAGCGCCGTCGCCGCGGCGGCCAGCAGCGGCAGCGCCGCGTACAGGCGCAGATCCTCGATGTCCACCGTGGTCCCGGCGTCGACCATCATGGTCAGCGCCAAGGCCAGCGCCACCGGCCACTGCGCGCGCAGGAACTGCCGCAGCGGCGAGTCCCCGCGCCCCAGCCGCAGCGCCGCCCCGGTCCCGATGGACACCACCAGACCGACGGGCAGCCAGTCCGCCTCCAAGTACCAGGACGACGACCGCAGCAGCACCGACAGCGCGGCCGCGCCCAGCAGCACGATCACCCCCAGCACCGCCACCACCCGCGACGCGCGCCAGACCACCACCGCGATCAGCGCCATCCCGGCCAGCGCCTCGGCGGCCGAGAACCCCATCAGCGTGGCCGACCCGAACCCGCTGACCCCCAGCCACCACAGCGCCGCCGAGGTCGCCACCACCGCGCCCGCGCCGGCCAGCGCGCCCAGCACCGGCTGGTACAGCGCGAGGAACACGGCCGCGACCAGCGGCAGCGGGAGCAGCAGGGTCGGCGCGCCGTGCCCGGTGTTGGTCGCCAGGTCGAACAGGTACGCGACAGCCAGCAGCCCCGCCATCCAGCGGCGCACAGTCGCAACGGTGTCCATGGCAGCACACGCTATTGCGGCAGGCCCCCGTCCGCCTCGTCCGTCCGGCGCGCGCGCATCGGCCGATCGGCCAGGGTCGGCGCCGCCCGCGATGACCGGACGGCCGAACCCCGCCACCCGCGCGACCGATCCGCCGGAGTGGTCCGCCGGGAGAAGCTGTGATCAGCGAAAACGAACCCACGGAGGTAGGAAATGATCACCGCAGTGCTCGTCTGGATCGGCGTCGTCCTGGCCCTCGTCCTGCTGCTCACCATGGCGCTGGGCCCGGCCATCGTCCAGATCGACAGCAAGCTCTACGAGCGCAAGCAGCAACGCCGCGCCGCGGGCGTCCGCCTCAACCACTAGCCTCCTCGGCCGCTTTCGCCCGAAGCTCCCGCAGCGCGTTCGCGGCGGCGTCGGCAAGCCGTTCGAGCGCCTTGCCGGAGAAGGAGACCTCGAAGCACTCGGTGTAGTGGCCGAACTGCATTTCCAGTTCATCGCCGTCGACAACGCGGTAGTTGATCTAACAGCTGTCACCGACCTGAGCCCACGTGCTGACACTCACGGTAGTGGTGTTCATGTCCCGTCCCTCGCTGATTTGTAGGTGGCAAGAGGGGATTCCTTTGCCACAAAAGAGTGGACCTTGGTCGGCTCCGACCTGCAACCACCTGGGCGGTACTATCAACGTTACGTTGCGCGATCAAGTCTCGCGCTGCGGAACAAGCCACCCAAGTCTTTCAGATCGGGTGCAAGGCACTGTCGAAACGAGGTGACCCTGGTGTCGGACGTGACAACGGGCTCAACCGTGCCGCGCCCGCGGGAGCTGACTGAGCTGCCCAACGTCACCGTTCAGGTCGTCCCCTTCTCCTGCGGGCTGCACCTCGGTGTGATGTCCGGTCCGTTCGTGATCATGCGCTTCCCGACCAACGGCGACGGGCGCGACTCCGAGCCGCCCACCGTCTACGTCGATGGATTCACCGGGGACCTGTACCTGGACAAGCCCCACGAGATCGACCGTTACGACCGCGCTTTCCACGATATCCGGGCTGTAGCCTTGAATGAGGGCAAGAGCGCCGCACGTCTCGAACAGGCAGCGAAGGAGCTGTACCCATGAGCGATGACAAGCTGACCGGTGTCGTGTGGCGCAAGAGCAGTCGCAGCAACGGCCAGTCCAACTGCGTTGAACTCGCCACGGACGGCCGTGCGTGGACCGCGATCCGGGACAGCAAGCAGGGTGGACGCGGTCCGGTCCTGTGCTTCTCCGCCGACGCCGTCCGCGCCTTCGTCTCGTGCCTCGACGCGTGATCGCCCGGAAGCTGGTCCTGGCGCTGGCGGTGCTGGCGGTCGCGGGCTGTTCGAGTCCGGCAGGCCCCGGCGCTCCGGTGAGCGTGCCTGAGGTGCCGACGCTCGCCCCGCCCAGCGACGCGGTCAAAGTGCTGGAGATCCCCGACGTCGTCGGCATGGAGCACCAGAAGGCGCAGGACACCCTGCAGGCGGCGGGCTTCTACTACCTCACCGAGGAGGACTCCACCGGCCAGGGCAGGATGCTGGTGTCCGACCGCAACTGGGTCGTGGTCGAGCAGGTGCCGTCCGCCGGGACGGCCGTCCCGCAGTCGGACAAGATCCTGCTGCGCTCCAAGAAGAAGACGGACCCGTGACCCTGGACGACCTCACCGCCCGCCAGCGCGCCTTCTCCGACGCCCGCGAGTGGCAGCGCTGGCACACCCCCAAGAACCTGGCCATGGCCCTGTCCGGCGAGGTCGGCGAGCTGACCGAGATCTTCCAGTGGCTCACCCCCGAGGAAGCCGCCCGCGCCTACGCCGACCCGGACACCCGCGCCCGCATCGACGACGAGCTGGCCGACGTCCTGCTCTACCTCGTCCGCCTGGCCGACGTCCTCGGCGCCGATCTCCTCGCCGCCGCGAACGCCAAGATCGACCGCAACGAGCACCGCTTCCCCAAGCCGCACCCGCTCACCGACCAGTACCGGCCGGCACCCGGCTAGCCGGGCCGGACGGCCGTCTTGCGCAGCCGGTTCAGCGCCCGGTGCTGGGCGACCCGGATGGCCTCGGCCGTGGTGTCCAGCGCCAGGGCGGTCTCGTGCGCGGACAGGCCCATCACGATGCGCATCTGCAGGATGTCGCGCTGGCGCGGGGTCAGGATCGACAGCATCGTGGCGGTCTGGTCGGCCAGTTCGCGGCGCAGGGTCAGCGCCTCGGGGCCGTCGTCGTCGCTGACGCGGTCGGGGGTGTCGGCGATCGGGTCGGACTTGTCGCGGGCGTTGGCCCGGTGCACGTCGGCGATCTTGTGCGCGGCGATGCCGTAGACGAACGACAGGAACGGCCTGCCCATCTGCTGGTAGGTCGGCAGCGCCCGGTAGACCGCGACGCACACCTCCTGGGCGACGTCGTCGGCGGTGCTGAACGAGCGCGGCAGCCGGCCGAGCTTGTTGCGGCAGTAGCGCACCACCAGCGGGCGCAGGAACAGCAGCAGCGCGTCGACGGCGCGTCCGTCGCCGGTGCCCGCCGCGCTCACATACGCGTCGACGTTCTCGCGCGAGATCCGGGGAAGTGGGAGTCTCGCGGGCTCCACCACCGTGCAGGACATCCGTTCCTCCTACGCCAGAAGGGCGACTTCACCCCTAACAGAGCGAGGAGGGCGGCACGAAATACCGGTTGCCGGAGATTTGTGCCCCGATGGCCCGTCTTTCTCGGTACGGACACCGCAGGGCACCGCCCGGTTACTCCGGGCTGTCGAGCCGGTAGAGGTCGTGCTGGTCCATTAGGCGGATCACCTTGCCCGCGTACTTCGGGTCGGTCGCGTAGCTCTTGGCGACCTCGCGGATGAACACCTTCGCGTCGTCGGCGAAGGGCAGCGCGTGGGCGTAGTACTTGCTGGTGCTGATCAGCCGCCCGTAGTCGCGGAAGGAGTCCTTCATCGACGGGTAGACCCGGAAGGCGGCGGTCGCGGGCTGGCACTCGGGGGTGCACTCGGTCGTCGGGTACTCGTGGCAGCCCGACGCGATCGGCCCCGGCCTGCCTGCCACGCACTTGAACCCGAAGAAGTTGCGGTGCGCGACGGCCAGCCTGCTCTCGCCCCACCCGGACTCCAGGATCGACTGCGCGGCCGTGACCGAAGCCGGGATGCCGTACTCCTCGGCCACGGCCTGCGCCACGGGCTCGACGGCGGCCAGGTACTCCGGGTCCACCGCCCCCGGCTCCAGCGCGGCCTCCCGGACGGCGTCCTGGGTGGCCACCTCTTCGGCAGCCTGGGCGGGGATGGCCGTCGCGGCCAAGAACACGCAGATGACCCCGGTTGTGGTCCACCATCGCTTCAATGTGACCTCCGCTCGTCTTTTCGAGCGTCGGTCGGCGTCGGCGGTCCCGCAACCGGGGTCACCCGGTTCAGCTACACCCGCAGATCGACCCAGACCAGCTTGTGGTCGGTGGCGTCGTTGAGGCGGTCGTAGGGGGTGCCGGGCAGCGGCCAGAAGACGCCGGAGCCGTTCGGGCGCAGGCCGCGGGAGGGCAGGACGTAGTCGGCGCGCAGGTTGCCGGGGGTGACGTCGTTGAAGTCGCCGGTGTCGAAGCGCGGGTCGCTCCTGTGGGTCAGGTTCGCGCCGCCCTGGCGGGCCGCGGCCTCCGTGCCGCCCGCCGAGGACGGGCGCACGTCGTGCACGCGCGGAGCGGTGAGCAGCTGCTGGATGGCGCCGGGGACGCTGTCGCCGTCGCGCTCGTCGGAGTTCTGGTCGCCCGCGACGACGAACCTCGCGCCCGGGGTCAGGCCGCCGCGCCTGCCCTTGTCGTCGTAGATGTAGCGGCTCTTGCCCGGGTGCAGGTAGTCGGCCCAGAAGCGGATCTCGTCGTGGTTGCGGGTGCCGTTGCGGTCCTCGGGGCCGTCGAAGACCGGCGGGGTCGGGTGCGAGACCAGGAAGTGCACGGTGTCGCGGCCGATGCGGATCGGCAGGTCCCAGTGCGACTTCGAGGACAGGCGGAAGGTCGAGAGGATCTCCGGGGAGTACCAGTCGCGCGGGGCGGCGGTGGCCGGGTCGTCGGGCAGCAGCGCGCCGGGCATGTCCTTCCAGCGGAAGTTCTGGAAGGTCCTGGCCGTGCCGATGGGGTGCTTGGACAGCACCAGCATCCCGTACTGGCCGGGGAAGAAGCCGAAGCCGAACGCGTCGTCGGCGGTGCCGGTGCGGCCGTCGCGGTTGAGGTCGAAGCCGCTGGGCACGCCCGTGTTCGACGGCGCGATGAAGGAGTACGGGTAGTGGATCGGGAGGGCGCCGTTCTGGCCGCGCTCCAGGTAGTTGTCGCGGAAGAGGTCGACGGCGGCGGGGGCGTGGTCGAACTCGTTGATCAGCAGCACGTCCGGGCGGACCCGCTGGATCACCTCGGCGACCTCGCGCGCCTGGGGGTTGTCCGGTGTCGAGAGGTCGGTGACGAGCTGGCCTTCGGCCGCGCGGTTCAGCGAGGCGTTGAAGGTGGCGAAGCGCACTGGGTCGCGGTGCGGGTGCGCCTGGGCGGGGGCGGCGACGACCGCCCCGGCGACCAGGGCTAACACCGGGGCGAGAAGCAGGTTCCTCACGAGCGTCCTCCAGGATGGGCGGCGGGTCACCTTCGCATCCTCGGGGGACGCCCGGGTGAGCGGAACCTTACGGTTCGACGCCGGTCCTGGCCACGCACAGGTCCCACAGCGCCGCGCGCTGGTCGGCGGTCTCCTTCGTCCACGGCCCGAAGTGCGTCGGGCGCGGCCTGCGGTCGTGCCAGAACCGGCCGGTCAGCCGGGTCGCCTCCGGCGCCGCGGCCAGCCAGACGACGGTGTCGGCGCCCTGCTCCGGGGTGCGCAGCAGCGGGCCCATCACCTTGTTGAACCCGGGCAGCGACGCGGTGACCCCGGGGGTGTCGGCCCAGCCGGGGTGGGTGCTGTGGGCGACGACGCCGTCCGGGCCGAGCCGCCGGGCCCACTCCTGGGCCAGCACGACCTGCATGCGCTTGGTCCTGGCGTAGGCGCGCGCGCCCGAGTACTCGCCGTCGGCGTACTGCGGGTCGTCGGTGCGCAGGCCGGAGGTGTACATGCCGCCCGAGGTCACGAACACGACCCGGCCGCGCGCGGCGGCCAGCGCCGGGCGCAGCAGCGCGGTGAGCAGGAACGGTCCGAGCACGTGCGTGGCGAGGGTGATCTCGTTGCCGTCGGCGGTCTCGGCCCGCTCGGGCGGCAGCGTCCCGGCGTTGTGCACGAGGACGTCGAGGCTGCCGTGCTCGGCGGCGAACTTCTCGGCGAACGCGCGCACCGAGGTCAGGTCGGAGACGTCGCACTCCTGGACCTCCAGGTGCGCGTCGGGGTGCTCGGCGAGGACCTCGTCGCGGGCGGCGGCCCCCTTCGCCGCGTCGCGGACCACCATGTGCACCGTCGCGCCCAAGGCGGCGAGCCCGCCGACGGCGGCCTTGCCGAGACCGGAGTTCGCACCCGTGACGACCGCCGTGCAGCCCTCCAGCGCATCCGGCGGCGGGTCGGCGGGCCAGAAGCGGCTGCGCACCGCAAAGCCGATCTTCGTGTACCCCGGCACGATCGTCCGGTCCATGACCGTGTCGACGATCCTGCCGATCCCCTTGCCGATCCTCGTGTCGAGGAAGTCCCCTGCCATGCCGGAAACGCTAACCGCGGCGGCGCGGTCCCGCCCGACGCTCTTGACAAGTGGCCCGCGTCACGCGAGGGTAGGTGTTACCGCTAGTAACAGGGAGGTGGGTCGCGATGGCGCGAACCCTGCAGCCGAAGGACGCCGAGCTGGTCGCGTCCCGACTCCTCGACGCGTCCGCGCGCGGCAGCTACGACCCGCACATCGACATCGACTGGTCGGCCCCGCTGGAGGACGGCAAGGCGTACATGCCGCTGGAACGGGTCTCCCTCTACGGCACCGACTTGTGGCGCGGGCTCTCCCAGGAGCAGCGCATCGAGCTGTCCAAGCACGAGATCGCCAGCATCGCCAGCGTCGGCCTGTGGTTCGAGATCGTGCTGATGCAGCTGCTCGTGCGCTACGTCTACGACCTGGACCCGCGCTCGGCGCACGCCCAGTACGCCCTCACCGAGATCGGCGACGAGACCCGCCACTCGATCATGTTCGCCAAGGCCATCACCCGCTTCGGTGCCCCCGCCTACGGCCCGGTGAAGCCCATCCACACCGCGGGCAAGGTCTACGGCGCGCTCGCGGGCGGCCCGTCGATGTTCGGCGCGGTCCTCGTCGCCGAGGAGGCCACCGACCGCCTCCAGCGCGCCACCATGGACGACCCCGACATGCAGCCGCTGATCCGCATGGTCAACCGCATCCACGTCGTGGAGGAGGCCCGCCACGTCCGCTTCGCCCGCGAGGAGGTCCTGCGCGAGGTCCCCAAGCTCAACCGCGCCCAGCTGGAGGCCCACCGCTGGCTGCTGGCCCTGACCGCCTTCGGCGTGATGGACGCCCTGGTCAACCCCAGGGTCTACCGCTGCGTCGGCATCGACCCCCGCCAGGGCCGCGCCGCCGCGCTGGCCAACCCCCACCACCGCGAGACCCGCCGCTGGATGACCGAGAAGGTCACCGGCTTCCTCGCCGAGGCCGGACTCGTCGGCGGGCCGTCCAAGCGGGTGCTCAAGGCCGCGCACCTGATCTGATAACCGGTCGACTGAAACCCCTTGTCCCGCTTACTGTTCCGGGCATGGCAGCAACCACGATCCCGGGGCAGCACGTCGACATCCGCCTGTGGACCCGACCGGACTCGGTCGAAGACCAGGCGATGCGGCAGCTGCACAACATCGCTGCGCTGCCGTGGACCTTCAAGCACGTCGCCGTCATGCCGGACGTGCACTACGGCAAGGGCGCCACGGTCGGCTCGGTCATCGCCATGCGCGAGGCTGTGTCCCCGGCCGCGGTCGGCGTCGACATCGGCTGCGGCATGACAGCGGTGCGCACGTCGCTGACCGCCGAGGACCTGCCCGCCAGCCTGGCCCCGCTGCGCGCCGCCATCGAGGCGGCGGTGCCGGTCGGCTTCGCCATGCACCGCGACGCGGCCTTCGACGGCCGCGACGCGGGCGACTGGGGCGCGTTCTGGAAGAGCTTCGACGGCCTGACCGACACCACCAAGCTCGACCGCTCGCGCGCGGTCAACCAGATGGGCACGCTCGGCGGCGGAAACCACTTCGTCGAAGTCTGCCTGGACACGACCGGCCAGGTCTGGCTGATGCTGCACTCGGGCTCGCGCGGCGTCGGCAACATCCTCGCCCAGCACCACATCGCCGTCGCCCGCGACCTGACCCACAACGCCGAACTCCCCGACCGCGACCTCGCCGTCTTCCTCGCGGGCACCGCCGAGATGACCGCCTACCGCCGCGACCTGTTCTGGGCCCAGGACTACGCCCGCCGCAACCGCGCCGTCATGCTCCGCCTGGTCAGCGACGCACTGCTCACGCACTTCCCGACCACCACGTTCGACGAGCCGATCTCGGTGCACCACAACTACGTGGCCGAGGAAGTCCACTTCGGAGAGGAGGTCCTGGTCACCCGCAAGGGCGCCATCCGCGCCGGCCTCGGCGACCTGGGCATCATCCCGGGCTCGATGGGCACCGGCTCCTACATCGTCCGCGGCCTCGGCAACCCGGACTCCTTCGAGTCCGCCTCCCACGGCGCGGGCCGGCGCATGTCCCGCACCAAGGCCCGCAAGCAGTTCTCCGCCCGCGACCTCGCCGCCCAGACCCAGGGCGTCGAGTGCCGTAAGGACTCCGGCGTCGTGGACGAGATCCCGGCGGCGTACAAGGACATCGATGAGGTGATCCGCGACCAGTCCGACCTGGTCGAGGTCGTCGCGAAGCTCAAGCAGGTCGTCTGCGTCAAGGGCTGAGCCGCGCAGCGGTTCGCGCGCAAGACGTGCAGCCCCGGCAGCTCCATGCTGCCGGGGCTGCACGCTCACATCATCACGATCTCCTCAGGGCGTCGAGCGCTGATCTTGGACGCGTAGGTCGCGCTGATGTCGTCCAGAAGGGCGTCCACGTCACCGCCATGGCTGATGAAGGACATCCGGCGCACCTCGTCGCTGAGGTGCCTGCCATCGATGAGCAGGATCGGGTACTGGTCCTCGATGATTTCCAACTGAGCTGCGCGGCTGAAGACGCCAGTGGTGACGTAGACACCGATCCAGCCCCGGCGCAGGCGTGCCACCACTCGCGCGATCTGCTCCGCGCTGACCGAGTTCGTGGGGAGTATGCACTTGGCTTGGCCGAGGACGACGAGACGGACCATCGCATCACCACCACCGGCATCGAGCCTGCCGACGAAGTCGGCACCACCGTCGCCGGACCCCCGGGTCACCCATCCTTCGTGGTAGACACCACCCCTGCTGCGCAGCAGGCTGCCGGCCACCTGCGAGGCCAGGAGTTCGAACTGGTGCTTGTTGCGGTCGAAGTGCTGGTAGATCTTCCCGAGCAGACGATCTTCGGCTGACCCGGGCGTCGGTCGTTGTTCGGCAGCCGTGCGCACTTTGCTCGTCGCGACGCGTCGGCGAAGCCGAGGTAAGGCAGGTTCCCCCAACTCAATCCATTCTCGCCACGCCTTCGGCGCGAACCGCAGGGTCTCCGCACTCGACAGGGAGGTGTCGCGGCGATCGTCCAACCATCGGAGATCAAGCTGGTCGCCATCTTCGGCCAAGTTCAGAACGGCCAGGTCGAACGCAAAGTTCGCGAAGGACCGGCTGCTCCTCGGATCACGCTGGACGACGTACTCAAGACGTTCCATGACGGCGAGCCCGCAGAATTCCACGTGCCCTTTGACGACCTTGCCGACCGTCACCGATCGCAGCAGTAGCAATGGAACTGCCTGGAGTCGTTCGTCTGGTGTCACCCCGCCGTGGGCGGTGCGAGTCTCAGCCAGAGCTGCATTGCCTCGAGAACTGCCGAACGCCAGGCCATCATCGACCTTGTGGTCCCCGTAGTAGCGCACGTAACCGTTGTCCAGGTCGTATACGTCGTGCCAGGGAGTGGATTCCTGGCCGGCTTTCCATGGGCTGGACCGCAGCACTAGGACGGGACGGCGGGGGCCGTCAGTGGCGCCTACCTTCTTGGTCAGATTGATGCCGCTGGACAGCGAGATGCGAACCCCGTCCTGCGCGGCCAACAGGTGGTGGACATTCGGATATCCGTCAACCACGGGTTCGTCAGCTGATGCGCCGTAGGCATTACGCATAGTTGACAACATGGCCAGATGTCGCCGAGGAGAAGTACCCACGAAAGTATGATGACAGAGGCCGACGACACTCAGGGTCAAGAATAGGGTCGTGTGGAACTGCAGTGAACTGCGCTGGCCGGGTCAGCCCCAGCCGAGTTCGTGCAGGCGGTCGTCGTCGATGCCGAAGTGGTGGGCGATCTCGTGGACGACGGTGATGGCGACCTCGTCCACCACATCCTCTTCGGACTCGCAGATGTCCAGGATCGCCTCGCGGTAGATGAAGATGCGGTCCGGCAGGTCGCCGCCGTACTCCCACGTCCGCTCGGTCAGGGCGGTGCCGTGGTAGAGGCCGAGCAGGGTCGGTTCCTCGGGGTCGCGGTCCTCGACCAGGACGACGACGTTGTCCATCGCGGTCTGGAAGGTCTCCGGGATCAGGTCGAGGGCGTCGGCGACCAGTTCCTCGAAGCGGGTCTTGGTCATCTCGACCGGCATCAGCGGCTCGGTGTGGTGGTGGGGGGTGCGGTGGGGGAGGGCTTGGTGGTGGTGGGCTTGTTGCCGCGGACGCTGCCGGTGACCGGGGCCAGGCCGGTGTCGTCCTTGAGCTTGGCGGCCACCTTGCAGTCGACCTTGCGGGAGCCCGCCGCCCAGCTCTCCTCCTTGAGGGCGTCCGGGTAGGGGATCAGGCCCTTCTTGGAGAGGTCGACGCCGTTGGTGTACTCCTTGGTGACCGCTTCGCAGAGTTCGATGGCCTTCTCGATCTGCTTGTCCTCGGCGGGGAAGTCGCCGGGGAAGGCCTTGGCCAGGTCGACGTTGCCGACGATCTCGACCGCGTGCGGCTCCTCGCAGGGGACGGGGTCGCCGATGGTCTGGCCGTCCAGGGCCAGGCAGGTGCCGGGCTCGTGGATGCCGGACTGGTCCTGGCCCGCGGCCGAGCCGGTGGTGGGCAGCAGCGCGCCGCTGCGGCTGGCCGTCTGCACGCCGCAGCGGAGCTTGCGGTCGCCGTCCTCCCACTGGGCGGGACTCGGTTTGAGGGCGTTGGCCTTGTAGCGGCCGTGCGGGTCGAGGGTGCCGCCGAGGTAGTCGGTGACGCCGGGTGTGCACTTCTGCACGGCGAGTTCCTGCCAGCGGGCGACCTCGGGCGGCGGGGCGTCCTCGCCGAACTCGGCGGTGATGTCGATGTTGCTGGTGACCTCGAACAGGTGCGGCTCGGCGCAGTCCACCCTGCGCATGTCCGAGCCGTCCGGGGCCGTCCAGGTCAGGCAGCTGCCCGCGGGTGAGTCCAGAGCCTGTTCGCGCAGGTCATCCGGGGTGGGGCCGGCTTCGGCCCGGCCGCCGCCGGGGGTCACCGGCCAGGACAGCGCCATGCTGGTGAGCAGCACGAAGACCGCCCCGGCGCAGACTGCGATCATCAGCAGCCGGGTGCGCATTTTCTCGGCCAGGCGAAACCAGCCACCGCGTCCAGACATCTACTCCATGATGCCGTGTCCGGCGACGGGCAGCGGCCCGCGGGAGTGAAATGGTCGCCACGTTGATTGCGATCGGGCCAATCCCGCGACGTCGGTGCTGGTCTCGACTAGTGTGCGCGCTTGGGAGTGGTTCATGACTGACAACGACAGGCCGCCGCCGTACCAGGCGCCCGAGCCCGACGACGGCAACAGCCCGCCCGCCGACGCGCCTGCCCGCAGGCCGGGGTCCATCAACTACCAGGACCCCAGCTCCACGGCCCGCCGCGAGCCGAGCCTGGCCGAGCGCCGGGCCCGGCAGGAGGCCCAGCGCCGGGCCCGCGACGCCGAGTACCGCGCCGCCGCCGAGGCCGAGGAGAAGGCCAAGAAGCGCAAGCGCATCCTCATCGGCACCGGCGTCACCGTCGGTGTGGTGGCTCTCATCGCCGTGATGTACGCCGCATCGCAGCCCGACGAAGTCACAGCCCAGTGCGTCGACGAGAGCGGCGTGATCGTTGACGACGACTACTGCGACGACAGCTACGCGCGCAGCAACGGCGGCTACACCAGCGGCGGCTTCATCTTCATCGGCGGGACGTCCTACCGCTACAACTACGGCGGCTCCGGCACCGTCGGCCAGCGGGTGAGCGGCGGCTCCTACGCCAAGCCGTCCTCGGACACCACCGTCAAGACCAACAGCGGCAAGACCGTCCAGCGCGGCGGGCTAGGCGTCGGCGGCAGCGGGAAGAGCGGGGGCAGCTGACGTGCGTCGTGAGCGGTCCCGGCCCAGGCCGGACTGGCGCGCCAAGGTCGAGTCGCAGGGGCTGGTCTTCGGCCTGCCCGCGCGCTACGGCGACGGCGGCTCGCGGCCGTACTGGGACGAGTCCGTCCACTATGTGTTCGAGATGGACGAGATCCTGTCCATCGAGGCCGATGTGGAGCTGCTGCACTCGATGTGCCTGGACGCCGTCGAGAACGTCATCCTGATGGAGCGCTACCGCGACTTCGGCATCCCCGAGTGGGCCTGGCCGCACATCGCCGAGTCGTGGAAGCGCCACGACCCGCACGTCTACGGCCGCTTCGACCTGCGCTACGACGGCTCCGGCCCGGCCAAGCTGCTGGAGTACAACGCCGACACGCCGACCTCGCTGCTGGAGGCCGCGGTCGTGCAGTGGTTCTGGAAGACCGAGGTCTTCCCCGACGACGACCAGTGGAACTCGCTGCACGAGAAGCTGGTCGAGCGCTGGACCGAGGTGGCCGGTCAGCTGGCCTCCCGCGAGGTGCACTTCACCTGGTCGGGCGCCGACCCCAGCGGCGAGGACCACATCACCACCGCCTACCTGCAGGAGACCGCCGCCGAGGCGGGCCTGGACACCATCGGCCTGGCCATCGAGGAGATCGGCTGGGACACCGAGCTGGAGCGCTTCGTCGACCTGTCCGACTCGATGATGTCCACCGTGGTCAAGCTCTACCCGTGGGAGTGGGCCGTCGGCGACGACTTCGGCCGCAAGGTGGTCGAGTCGCTGCCCGCGACGCTGTGGGTCGAGCCGCTGTGGAAGATGCTGCTGTCCAACAAGGCGATCCTGGCCGTGCTGTGGGAGATGTACCCCGGCCACCCGAATCTGCTGCCCGCCTTCCTCGACCAGCCGGGCATCCTCACCGAGTACGTCCGCAAGCCCAAGCTCGGCCGCGAGGGCGCCAACGTGCAGATCGTCGCCCCGGGCTACGAGACCAGCACGGGCGGTGTCTACGGCGAGGAGGGCTTCATCTACCAGGCCTTCGACCCGCTGCCCGAGTTCGACGGCTACCGCCCCGCGCTGGGGGCGTGGATTGTCGGCGACCACGCCGCGGGTCTGGGCATCCGGGAGACCGCCGGCCTGGTCACCGACGACGGCGCGGCCTTCGTCCCGCACAGAATCACCAGCGGCTAGACCCCGCTTCCCCGCGAACCCTGTAGTACCCGAGTAGCACGGAGGACCCCTGTGACCAGCAACCTCGCCGCGGCGACCGTGATGGCGCTGCCCGAGAACTTCGGCGCGGACCTGGCCCGCGGCATCGGCGCGATCGTGCTGTACGCCATCGTCGGCCTGGTCCTCATGCTGATCGGCTTCTACGCCATCGACTGGACCACCCCGGGCAAGCTGTCCGAGCTGGTGCGCTCCGGCAAGCCGAACGCGGTGATCGTGACCGCCTCCGGCATGGTCAGCATGGCGCTGATCATCGTCGTGGCGATCTTCTTCTCGGCCAGCGACCTCACCGCGGGCCTGATCACCTCGGTCGTCTTCGGCCTGCTGGGCATCATCGTGCAGGTGCTGGCCGTGCGGACCCTGGAGTGGGTGACCAAGCTCGACGTCGGCAGCACCATGGAGGACGACCGCTTCGCCCCGGCCAGCGTCGTGGTCGCCGCCGTGCACATCGCGCTCGGTCTGATCGTCGCGGTCGCCATCTCCTAGACGCCGGCCCCCACAGGACGCCTATCTCGTAGGACGGCTATCTCGTAGGACAGCTGTCAGCACAGGGGACTACCCTCACCCACTGTGATTGACCTCAAGGTTCTGCGCGAAGACCCGGAGACCGTGCGCGCCTCGCAGCGCGCCCGCGGCGACGACCCGGCGGCCGTCGACGCCCTGCTGTCGGCCGACGAGCGGCGCCGCTCCGCGATCTCCCGCGCGGACACCCTGCGGGCCGAGCAGCGCCAGTTCGGCAAGCTCGTCGGCAAGGCCAGGGGCGAGGAGCGCGAGGCGCTCATCGTCAAGGGCAAGGAACTGGCCGCCGAGGTCAAGGCCGCCGAGGCCGAGCAGGGCGAGGCCGAGACGGCGTTCGAGGCGGGCCACCGCGCCCTGTCCAACGTCGTGCACCCGGCCGCGCCCGTCGGCGGCGAGGACGACTACACCGTGCTGGAGACGGTCGGGCAGCCGCGGGAGTTCGACTTCACCCCGCTGGACCACCTCGACCTCGGTCTGCGCCTCGGCGCGCTCGACATGGAGCGCGGCGCGAAGGTGTCGGGCTCGCGGTTCTACTTCCTCACCGGGGTCGGCGCGCAGCTACAGCTCGCGCTGCTGAACATGGCCGCCGCCCAGGCGACCGCGGCGGGCTTCACGCTCATGGTGCCGCCGGTGCTGGTGCGCCCGGAGATCATGGCGGGCACCGGCTTCCTCGGCGCGCACGCCAGCGAGATCTACCGGCTGGAGGAGGACGACCTCTACCTGGTCGGCACCTCCGAGGTCGCGCTCGCCGGCTACCACGCCGACGAGATCATCGACCTGCGCGAGCCCAAGCGCTACGCGGGCTGGTCGACCTGCTTCCGCCGCGAGGCGGGCTCCTACGGCAAGGACACCCGCGGCATCATCCGCGTGCACCAGTTCGACAAGATCGAGATGTTCTCCTACTGCAGGCCCGAGGACGCCGAGGCCGAGCACCAGCGGCTGCTGGACTGGGAGAAGGAGATGCTCGCCAAGATCGACGTGCCGTACCGGATCATCGACACCGCGACCGGCGACCTCGGCTCCAGCGCGGCGCGCAAGTTCGACTGCGAGGCCTGGGTGCCGACGCAGGGCGCCTACCGCGAGCTGACGTCCACATCGAACTGCACGACCTTCCAGGCCCGCCGCCTGTCGGTGCGCTACCGCGACGAGAACAACAAGCCGCAGGTCGCCGCCACCCTCAACGGCACGCTGGCCACGACCCGCTGGATCGTGGCGATCCTGGAGAACCACCAGCAGGCCGACGGCTCGGTCGTGGTGCCCGAGGCGCTGCGCCCGTTCCTCGGCCTGGAAGTCCTGCGCCCGGTCTGACCTACACGCCGACCTGGTCGGCCACGTGCCGCCCGATCTCCAGGGCGCACGTGGCCGCCGGGGACGGCGCGTTGAGCACGTGCACCTGGTGCGGCGCGGACTCGATCAGGAAGTCCTGCAGCAGGGTGCCGTCGGGCAGCATCGCCTGCGCCCGCACGCCCGAGCCCGCCGCGACGATGTCCTCGGCGGTGACCGCGGGGACCAGCTTGGCCAGGCTCGCGGCGAAGCGCTTGCGGCTCAGCGAGCGGCGCACCTCGTCATAGCCGACGGGGAAGGCGTACTCGCGCGCGAGCTTCCACGTCCCCGGGAAGCCCAGCACCTCGGCCAGGTCCCGGGCGGAGACGTCGCGCCAGCGGTAGCCCTCGCGGCTCAGCGCCAGCACCGCGTTCGGACCGGCGTGCACCGAGCCGTCGAGCATGCGGGTCAGGTGCACGCCCAGGAACGGCAGCGTCGGGTCCGGCACCGGGTAGATCAGCCCGCGCACCAGGCCCGCCGCCGACGGGCGCAGCTCGTAGTACTCCCCGCGGAACGGCACGATCCTGGCCGCCGGGCGCAGCCCCGCCAGCCGCGCGACCCGGTCGCTGTGCAGCCCGGCGCAGTTGACCAGCGCGTCCGCGCGCAGCACCGCCGAGCCGGTGGCCACCTCGACCCCGGCACCCGCCTGCCGGATGCCCAGCACCTCGGTGCCCAGCAGCAGCTCGGCGCCCGCCTCGGTGAGCAGCCGGACCAGCGCCGCGCACACGCCGGGGAAGGAGATGATCCCGGTGCTCCGCACCCGCAGCGCTGCCACGCACGCCACCTCGGGCTCGTGCTCGCGGGCCTCCTCGGGGGAGATCATCTTCGCGGGGACGCCGTTGGCCTCGGCGCGCGCGGCCAGCTCGCGCAGGCCCGGCAGTTCGTCCTCCGAGGTCGCCACGACCAGCTTGCCGCACACCGACACCGGGACGCCGTTGGCCTCCGCGAACTCCACAATGGACCGGTTGCCCGCCACCGACATCCTGGCCTTGAACGAGCCCGGCTTGTAGTACAGGCCAGCGTGCACGACGTTGGAGTTGTGGCCGGTCTGGTGCCGCGCCCAGCCGGTCTCCTTCTCCAGCACCGTCACCCGGTGCCCCCGCGAGGTCAGCTCCCAGGCCGTCGCCAGCCCCAGGATGCCGCCGCCGACCACCACGACCCGCGCCACGCGCCCCACCGCCGTTCCCCCCGCGGGCGATCCGCGGCCACCGGCGATGCTACTGGCCCCGGGGTGAGCCCGAATGCGCCGAAACGGTTCCCGAACAGTGGACGCCGGGATATCGTTCACGCACTCGCCGGCCCGGTCACAGGAGCTAGCCACATGCGCGCACTGACCTGCGGAATCGCTGTCACCGCGGTGGTGGTGGCCGGGGCGCTCCCGGTGACCGCCGCCGCGGCCACCGGGCCGGAGTACCGGCCGGGCCGCTTCACCGCGGCGACCCCGGTCCGCCTGCACGACACCCGCTCGGCCACCCCGGTCGGCCCCGGCGCCACCACCCGGATCGTCCTCGGCGACCGGGTGCCCGCCGACGCGACCGCCGTCGTCCTCACCCTGACCGTCAGCGCGGGCACCGGCACCACCGTCACCCCGTACGCGGTGGGCACCCCCCGCTCCGGCCCGCAGCTGCACCTGCGCGCGGGCGAGGGCCGCTCCGCCCAGGTCACCATCGGCCTCGCCGGGACGCGGGCGGTCGACGTGCACAACAGCGCGGGCCAGGTCAACGTCATCGCCGACCTCGCGGGCTACTACCAGCCGGACACCGGCGCGGGCTTCCACGGGATCACCCCCGTGCGGGCCGCGAGCACCACGATCCCCGCCAAGGGCACCCGCCATGTCGGCTTCGCCGAGCACGTGCCCCCCGACGCGGTCGCGGTCGCGGTGTCGATCACCGCGGAGGGCACCGCGGCCACCCACCTGACCGCCTTCCCCAAGGGCGCGGCCCGGCCGAGCATCGGCGGCCTGCCGCTGTCGGCGGACGAGCCGAGGACCCACTTCGCCGTCGTCGGACTCGGCGCCGACCGATCTGTCTCGCTCTACCAGCACACCGGCACCGTCGACGCCGTGGTGGACATCGTCGGCTTCTACACCGCCGCGGGCGGGTCGGCCTACGTGGCGCGCACCCCGCTCCGCGAGTACGACAGCCGCGACGACTACCCCAGCGGCCTGCCCGGCCTGCCCATCCCGCCGCGCTCGCGGGCGGCGTTCTCGGTCGCTGGCTCGATCCCCGCCGACGCCACCGGCGTGGTGCTGGGCGTCACCGCCATCGCCCCCACCGACCACACCGCCCTCACCCTCTGGGCCGACGCCCGCGCGCCCCGCCCCGACGTGATCGCGCTGAGCGCGCCCACCGGGCGCACGGTCTCGGGCACCCTCGCCCTCGGCGTGCGCCCCGCTGACCTGGTCACCGTCTACAACAGCGCCGGGCGCACCCACGTCGCCGTGGACCTGCTGGGGTACTTCCGGGGCTCGGGGGCCTGAGCGGGCAAGATGGGCGCATGCGCGCTCTCGTGACCGGCGGTGCCGGCTTCATCGGGTCCACCCTGGTCGACCGGCTCGTCGCCGACGGCCACGAGGTCGCCGTGGTCGACACCTTCGCCAGGGGCCGCCGGGAGAACCTGGCGGGCGCGCTGGCCGGTGGGCGCGTCACCGTGCACGAGACCGACGTGACCTCCCCCGAGCTGGCCGCCGTGCTCGCCGAAACCGCCCCCGAGGTGGTCTTCCACCTCGCCGCGCAGATCGACGTGCGGGTCAGCGTCGCCGAGCCCGTGCTCGACGTCACGCAGAACGTGCTGGGCACGGTCAACCTCGCCGAAGCCGCCCGCTCCGCCGGGGTGCGCAAGGTGGTCTTCGCCTCCTCCGGCGGCTCCATCTACGGCACCCCGGACGTGCTGCCGGTCGCCGAGGACGTGCCGGTCAACCCGAAGTCGCCGTACGCGGCCAGCAAGGTCAGCGGCGAGATCTTCCTCAACACCTACCGCCAGCTCTACGGCATGGACTGCACCCACCTGGCGCTGGCCAACGTCTACGGCCCCCGCCAGGACCCCGACGGCGAGGCGGGCGTGGTGGCGATCTTCGCCAAGGCGCTGCTCGCGGGCGGGGCGACGAGGGTCTTCGGCGACGGCGGCAACACCCGCGACTACGTCTACGTGGACGACGTGGTGGCCGCCTTCCTGGCCGCCGCCGGCGAGGCGGGCGGGGCGACCCGCTACAACATCGGCACCGGCGTGCAGGTCTCCGACCGCGAGCTGCACACCCTGGTCGCGCGGGCGGCGGGCGCCCCCGACACCCCCGAGCACGCCCCGGCGCGCCTGGGCGACCTGCGCGCCTCCGCGCTGGACTCCTCGGCCGCGCGCCGCGAGCTGGGCTGGAAGCCCGAGGTCGACATCGCCGAGGGCGTGCGCAGGACCGTCGAGTACTTCCGCGGCTAGCGGCTCAGGCCGCGGGCCGGTCCTCCGGCCGCTCGACGCTCTGGATCGCCATCGCCCGCACCAGCTTGGCGTAGCGGTGCTCCAGCTCCTTGAAGCGCAGGTAGGTGTTGATGGTGGCGAAGCCGAAGGCCACCACCGTGCCGTAGAGCAGCAGGTCGGTGCCTCGGCCGACGCCCACGAAGTTCGCCAGGGCGCTGGTCGCCGAGGGCACCAGCACCGCGAGCACGCCGAACACCATGAACAGCGCGAAGCCGATCTTCACGCTGGCCGCGGTGCGGCTCTTGCCGTGGTGGCGCAGGAAGCTCAGCAGCAGGCCGATGACGGCCACGATGAGCAGGATCTGGATGACCATGTCAGCGCCTCGAACCGGTGCGGAGTGCGGAGTCGAAGAGGATGTTGACGCCGTTGATCAGCGACTGGCCCTTCGACATGGAGTACTCGGTGTAGAGAATGGTCACCGGCTCCTCGGCGACCCGCCACTTCCAGCGGTCGATCATCTCGACGATCTCCGAGGCGTGGCCCATCCCGTTGAGCTTGATGCTCATCTGCTCGGCGACGGTGCGGTTGAACGCCCGCAGCCCGTTGTGCGCGTCGGACAGGCCCAGGCGGCGGGTGCGCGGGCTGAGCATGACGACGGTCTTGAGCACCAGCCGCTTGATCCACGGGATGTGGCTGGTGTCGGCGCCGGTCTTGAACCGCGTCCCGACGACGATGTCGATCCGCCGGCCGCCCACCTCCTCCGATCGCAGCCGCTCGAGCATCCGGACCACGTCCTCGACCTGGTGCTGGCCGTCGGCGTCGAAGGTGACGAAGTACTCCGCGCCCGGCTGCGCCCTGGCGTACTCGACGCCGGTCTGGATCGCCGCGCCCTGGCCGAGGTTGACCGGGTGGCGCACCAGGTGCGCGCCGGTCGTGCGGATGCGGGCCGCGGAGTCGTCGGCGCTGCCGTCGTCCACGCACACGACGTTCGGGAACGTCTGCTGGGCGTGCCGCACGACGTCGGCGATGACCTGCCCCTCGTTGTAGACGGGGACGACCAGCCAGACGTCGGACCAGTCGGTCACGATTCCTCCGCGTGGTGGTGGCCGCACCAGGGCTTCGGCGGCCGGACTTCTCCGGTTGAGGGTAACCGCACCGGCCGCGGGGCCCTCGCCTGGGCGCGACCTGCGGATTCGCCTGCCCGTCCCGGGCAGGCGGCGGCCGGTGGGACCGACGGGTAGCCTGTTCTGGCCACTCGTGATTCGGCGGAGGACTGTGAATTCCATGCCCGTTAGCCCCTCGGCAGCCACCAGCGAGACCGCGGAGAAGAAGGCCAAGGCGGGCAGGCTGACCGCCCAGCGCGGCCTGTTCGGCGGACCGTCGGCGGTGGTGCCCGACGAGCTCTACGCCGAGGTCGTCGCCGGTTCGGCCGCCCGGTCGCGGACCCGGCTCACGCTGAGCCCGCACTCGCAGGCCACCACCGACTCCTACTTCGGGCGCTTCCCGGCCAGCTACTGGCAGCGCTGGAGCGTGGTGGACGAGGTCGTCGCCGAGCTGCGCGTCACCGGCTCGGGCAAGGTGTCGCTGGTCGCCTCCGACATGGACGGGCAGACCCGCACCGTGGCCGCCGAGGTCGTCACCGGCGCCGACGGCGAGACCGTGCGCCTGGTCGGCAAGCTCACCGCGTTCCTCGACGGCGGCTTCCTCTGGGTCGACCTGGCCACCGAGGACGCCACGCTGGCCGTGGACGAGCTGAACTGGACCGTCGCCGCGCCCGCGAGCGTGCCGCTGACCTCCATCGTGATCTGCACGTTCAACCGCGCCGACGACTGCGTGGCCACCCTCGGCGCGCTGGCCTCGGACCAGGCGGCGCTGGACCACCTGGAGAACGTCTACGTCGTCGACCAGGGCACCGACACCGTCGAGTCCCGCCCGCAGTTCGCCGACATCGAGAAGGCGCTCGACGGACGGCTGCGCTACCTGCGCCAGCCGAACCTGGGCGGCGCGGGCGGCTTCGGCCGCGGCATGTACGAGATCACCGAATCCGGCTCCGAGGCCAACGTCTTCCTGATGGACGACGACATCCTGTGCGAGCCGGAGATCGTGGTGCGGATGACGGCCTTCGCCGCCCGCACCGCCTCGCCCACCATCGTCGGCGGGCAGATGCTGCGCCTGCTGCACCCGACCCGGCTGCTCGCGGGCGCCGAGTACGCCGACTTCGCCGGCCTGGTCCCCGGCCAGGTCGTCAAGGACGGACTGGACGACGTCGACCTGCTCGCCGAGGCCGAGGACGAGGACGGCCTGCCGCTGGGCAAGCCCAACCGCGGCGACGTCCGCGTCGACGCCGACTACAACGCCTGGTGGTCGTGCCTGATCCCGGCTGAGGTCGTGCGCCGCCTCGGCCTGCCGCTGCCGCTGTTCTTCCAGTGGGACGACGTCGAGTTCGGCTACCGGGCCAGGGCGGCGGGCATCCCCACGGTCACCCTGCCCGGCGCGGCGGTGTGGCACGCGGACTTCGACTGGAAGGACGCGGACAAGTGGAACGAGTACTTCGCCGTCCGCAACGCCATGGTCGTGTCCTCGCTGCACTCCGAGACCGACCCCAAGGTCGTCGCCCGCACCCTGATCGCCAGGGTCGTGCGCTACCTGGTGGGCATGCAGTACGGCCTGGCCGCGACGGTCATCCGCGGCGCCGAGGACTTCCTGCGCGGCCCGGAGATCTTCGCCGACGGCGGCGCGGCGGCCGCGGCGGCCATCCGCAAGGAGCGCGCCGAGTACCCGGACACGGTCCTGCACAAGCCCGCTGACGTCGCGGGCACCCTGCCGATGATCCGCTCGGCGGGCTCGCCCAGCATGACCAGGCTCGTGCTGGTCAAGCGCCTGGTGCACCTGGCGCTGGGCCGCAGCGCCTACGCCGAGGGCATCGTCCCGGCCGCGGACTCGGCGTGGTGGCACACCTCGCAGTTCGACAAGGTCGTCGTCACCGACGCCTCCCAGGAGGGCGTGCGCGTGCGCACCCGCGACCGCGCCATGACGATCGCGCTGGCCAAGCGCGCGGCGAAGGTGGCCAAGGCGCTGGTCCGGGAGACCCCGGCCCTGCGCGCCCGCTACCGCGCCGCCGTGCCCGAGGTCACCAGCCGCGAGAACTGGCGCAGGCTCTACGGCCTGTAGCGACGGCCCGCCCACCCGACTGACAGCCCGCCCCCGGAGGAAGAGCACTAATGGACCAGCACAGCGTGCTGCAGCGGGTGATCATGCCCAGGGACACCGACCCGCTCGACGTGCGCCCGCTGTACCTGGACGAGCCGAACAACGTGCACAGCCACGTCGAGTCCCGGTTCGCGGTCACCGTGCCCGCCTCGGCGCGGGTGTCCTTCGCCAGCTACTTCAACGCCTTCCCGGCCAGCTACTGGAAGCGCTGGACCAAGGTCACCGAGGTCAGCCTGCGGCTGCGGGTGCGCGGCGGCGGCCGGGTGGACGTGTACCGCTCCAAGCCCAACGGCGACCAGGTGCACGTGCGCGGCGAGTCGGTGCGCTCCGGCTCGGAGTGGGTGGAGCTGGCGCTGCCGGTCGACCTCGCCCCGTTCGAGGACGGCGGCTGGATCTGGTTCGACGCCTTCACCGACGACACCGCGCTGGAGATCGCCGACGCGGCGTGGACCACCGGGCTGGCCCTGCCCGAGCGCACGCTCTCCATCGGCACCACCACCTTCAACCGGGTCGACGACCTGGTCGCCTCGCTGTTCGCCCTCGCCGAGGACCAGAAGGTGCTCGACCTGGTCGCCAAGGTCTTCGTCGCCGACCAGGGGACCAAGCGGGTCAAGGACCACCCGCGCTTCGCCGAGGCCAAGCGGGTGCTCGGCGGGCGCCTGGAGCTGATCGAGCAGGGCAACCTGGGCGGCTCCGGCGGGTTCAGCCGCGGCATGTTCGAGTCGCTGGAGAACACCGACGTCGACCAGATCATGCTCATGGACGACGACATCGCCCTGGAGCCGGACTCGATCCTGCGGGCCAGCGCCTTCGCCGCCGCCGCGGCCAACCCGCTCATCGTCGGCAGCCAGATGCTCAACCTGCAGGCCAAGGCCCGGCTGCACAGCATGGGCGAGGTCATCGACCGCGGCGCGGTCGTCTGGCGGGCCGCGCCCGGCGCGCGCACCGACCACGACTTCGGCGCCGAGTCCCTGCGCGAGACCCGCGACCTGCACCGGCGCATCGAGTCCTCCTACAACGGCTGGTGGATGTGCCTGTTCCCGCGCGAGGTGATCGAGCGCAACGGCCTGCCGCTGCCGCTGTTCATCAAGTGGGACGACGCCGAGTACTCGATGCGCGCCCTGGACAAGGGCATCCCGACGGTCACCCTGCCCGGCTCCGGCGTCTGGCACATGCCGTGGACGGACAAGAACGACACCTCGGACTGGACGGCGTACTACCACCTGCGCAACCGGCTCGTGGTCGCCGCGCTCTACACCGACCACGACCTGCGCAAGACGCTGCTCAAGCAGGGCCTGCGCGCCACCATCCGCAGGCTGCTGTCGATGGAGTACTCCACCGTCGCCGTCGAGCTCAAGGCCGTCGAGGACTTCATCGCCGGGCCCGACCGCCTCTTCGAGAGCCTCGCCACGACGCTCCCGGAGATCCAGGCCCTGCGCAAGCGCTACGCCGACGCCCGCACCGAGCCATCGGCCAGCGCCTTCCCGCCGCCCACCCTGGACGCCATCCGCGCCGAGGGGATGCTCCAGCCCCCGGTGCACCCGGTGAAGATCGCCGCCCAGGCGTCCAAGGCGCTGCTGCACAACATGCGCCCCCCGGCCTCCGACGCCGCCGAGCGCCCGCAGGTCAACGTGCCCGCGGGCAAGGCGCTGTGGTTCCTGCTGGGCAACCTCGACAGCGCCACCGTCTCCAACCCCGACGGCAGCGGCGTCGCCTTCCGCCGCCGCGACCCGGCCCAGTTCCGCGCCCTGTCCAAGCAGGCCGCGGCCACCTACAAGCGCCTGATCGCCGAGTGGCCCCGCCTCAAGGAGCAGTACCGGGCCGCCTTCCCGGACCTGACCTCGACGGAGTCCTGGCGCAAGGTCTTCGAGGCCCAGTAGGCGCCCGAGACCGGCAGGAACGCAGACAGCGAGAAGGCCCGCCCCCCGGCACGGGGGCGGGCCTTCTCGGTGCTATCCAGGCTGTCGTTCCGGCCTGGGGGTCAGACCACGCGGACCGCGGTGGCCTGCGGGCCCTTCTGGCCCTGGCCGACCTCGAACTCCACGCGCTGGTTCTCCTCCAGCGTCCGGAAGCCGTTGGTCTGGATCTCCGAGTAGTGCACGAAAAGGTCGGACGAGCTGCCGTCCGGGGTGATGAACCCGTAACCCTTCTCGGAGTTGAACCACTTCACTGTGCCCTGTGCCACGTCGTTCTCCTCGACACGTACTACTAGGGCGCACGCGGGGCGCGTACACCCTGGCCGGGTTCCAGACGCCGGGGATACCGCGCGCCCGCAACACTCTCTTGCGAGCGTGTGAAACACGTACTCAAGAAACTGCGACCGCCCGTAAGTCAACCACACCAAGCGGTTGAGAGGGAGGGTCCGCCGCTTTAGAACCACCGGTCGAGAACCAGCGCGACGCCGTCCTCGGAGTTGGGCGCGGTGACCTCGTCGGCGGCGGCGATGACCTCGTCGTGGGCATTGGCCATCGCCACGCCGTGGCCTGCCCAGCGCAGCATCTCGATGTCATTGGGCATGTCCCCGAAGGCCACGACGCGGCCCTGCTCGGCGCCCACCCGCGCGGCCACGTCGGCGAGGCCGACGGCCTTGGTGACGCCGGGGGCGGAGATCTCGATGAGGCCCCGGTTGGTGGAGAAGGTCACGTCGACGGCGTCGCCGAGCAGCTCGGTGGCGGCCAGGGCCAGTTCGGCGCTGGTCATGCCCTGGTGGCGGACCAGCAGCTTGATGGCCGGGTGGCCGAGCACCTCGGCGCGGGGGCGGACGATGTTCTCCGCGTCGCCCCACGGGTTGGAGTAGCCCGGCTCGACGGCGAAGGCCAGCTCGCCCAGGTCGGGGCCCACCTCGGCGCGCTCGGTGGCGACCCTGATCCCGGGCACGGCCTTCTCCAGCGCGTGGGTGGCGTCCGACAGGGTCACCGGGTCGAGGCCGAGGACCGAGAGCACGCGCTGGGTGGCGATGTCGTAGACCACCGCGCCGTTGGCGCACACCGCGTACCCGGTCAGCCCGGCCATCTCGGCCACCGGCGGTATCCAGCGCGGCGGTCGGCCGCTGACCAGCACGAACGGGATGTCCTGTGCCAGCACGCGGCCGATCACGGCCGCAGTGCGGTCGGTGACGCGCTCGCGCGGGTCGAGCAGGGTCCCGTCGACGTCGGAGGCGATGAGCTGGGGCTTGTCCACACGCCCATCCTCCCCGAGCGCCCTGTGGGTAGTCTCGGGTGAGTGCGCGTTGGCATTGTGATCCTGCCCGAATACCGCTGGTGGGCCGCTGAGCCGAAGTGGCGGGCGGCCGAGGAGTACGGCTTCGACCACGCCTGGACCTACGACCACACCGGCTGGCGCAGCCTGGTCGACGGCCCGTGGTTCGACGCGATGACCACCCTGACCGCGGCCGCGGGGGTGACCACCGAGCTGCGGATCGGCACGCTGGTGGCCTCGCCGCACGTGCGGCAGCCGGTGCCTTTCGCCCGCCAGGTGCTGGCCGTGGACGACATCTCCGACGGCCGGTTCTGCCTGGGCCTCGGCGCGGGCACGGTGACGCCGGGCGCCTACGACGTGGCCGTCACCGGCGCGACCGCGCTGACCCCGCGCCAGACCGCCGACCGCTTCGCCGAGTTCGTGGAGCTGACCGACGCGCTGCTGGTGCGCCCGAAGACCGACTTCGCCGGGCAGTACTACACCGCCGTGGCCGCGCGCAGCGCCCCCGGCTGCGTGCAGCGCCCGAGGGTGCCGTTCCTGGTCGCCGCCAACGGCCCGCGGACGATGCGGGTCGCCGCCCGCTTCGGCCAGGGCTGGGTGACCACCGGGCCCGCCGCCGACGACCTCGCCGAGTGGTGGCGCGGCGTCGCGGCGCTCGCGGCCCGCTTCGACGAGGTGCTCGCGGCCTCCGGCCGCGACCGGGCCACCGTCGACCGCTACCTCAGCCTGGACTCCGCGCCGCTGTACTCGATGAGCGGCGTCGCCGCCTTCACCGACCAGGTGGGCCGCGCCGCCGAGCTGGGCTTCACCGACGTCGTGACCCATTGGCCCAGGTCGGAGGGTGTGTACGCGGGTCGGGAGACGGTGCTGGAGCGGGTCGCCGCCGAGGTGCTCCCGGCGCTCGGCGGGCGGGCCGGGAAAAAGAGCGGGGAATAGCGCAACCCCCGCCGCGGTCGTACGTCTTGGAGGGTGACGGCAGAGATGCCGGAGGGGAACCGAGGGGGACACGGGCCCGGACGATCGCGGGGGAGCGATCTCCGGGCCCGCTTCGCGTCCGGCCCGAGGCAGAGCCCTTCGTCAGAGCCCTCCGCCATAGCCCTCCGCCAGGGCCTGCCGCCGCCGCCGGTAGCCTGACCCACCGTGAACGCGGTGGCAGACACGAACAGCTCTGACAGCACTTCCTACGACGGCTACGACCTGGTCATCGTCGGCTCCGGATTCTTCGGCCTGACGATCGCCGAGCGCACCGCGAGCCAGCTGGACAAGCGGGTGCTCATCCTGGAACGGCGCTCCCACATCGGCGGCAACGCCTACTCCGAGCCCGAGCCCGAGACCGGCATCGAGGTCCACAAGTACGGCGCGCACCTCTTCCACACCTCCAACAAGCGGGTGTGGGACTACGTCACCCAGTTCACCGAGTTCACCGGCTACCAGCACCGGGTGTTCGCCCGCGTGCAGGACCAGGTCTACTCGTTCCCGATGAACCTGGGCCTGATCAACCAGTTCTTCGGCAAGTCGCACTCCCCGGACGAGGCGCGCGCGCTCATCGCCGAGCAGGCCTCCGAGATCGACACCGCGAACGCCCAGAACCTGGAGGAGAAGGCGATCTCGCTGGTCGGGCGCCCCCTCTACGAGGCGTTCATCAAGGGCTACACGGCCAAGCAGTGGCAGACCGACCCGAAGGAGCTGGGCGCGGCGATCATCACCCGCCTGCCCGTGCGCTACACCTTCGACAACCGGTACTTCAACGACACCTACGAGGGCCTGCCCGTCGAGGGCTACACCGCGTGGCTGGAGAAGATGGCCGACCACCCGAACATCGACGTCCGGCTCGACGTCGACTACTTCGACGTGCGCGACCGCATCCCGGAGGGCACCCCGACCGTCTACACCGGACCGCTGGACCGCTACTTCGACTACAGCGAGGGCGAGCTGGGCTGGCGCACGCTGGACTTCGAGATGGAGGTCGTGGCGACCGGGGACTTCCAGGGCACCTCGGTGATGAACTACAACGACCAGGACGTGCCCTTCACCCGCATCCACGAGTTCCGGCACTTCCACCCCGAGCGCACGAACTACCCGAGCGACAAGACGGTCATCGTGCGCGAGTTCTCGCGCTCGGCGGAGTCCGGCGACGAGCCGTACTACCCGATCAACACCCCCGAGGACCGCGACAAGGTCGCCCGCTACCGGGAACTGGCGAAGAAGGAGGCCGCCGAGCGCAACGTGCTCTTCGGCGGTCGCCTCGGCACCTACCAGTACCTGGACATGCACATGGCGATCGGCTCGGCGCTGTCGGTCTTCGACAACAAGGTCGCCCCGCACCTGACCGGGGGCGCCCCCCTCGACGGCTCCCTGGACTAGACCCCAGGGCGCACCGCACCCCTCCAGGAGGCAGCGTGTCCCGCGAGACCGCGGCGCTGAGCCGCGTGCAGGGCGCCATCGCGCGCCCGGCCGTGGTCAAGGCCGCCCGCGGCCTGTCCCACTTCGGCGAGCACAGCGCGGGCTGGTTCGCCCTGGGGCTGGTCGGGGCGGCGCTGGACCGCGATCGCCGCCGCGACTGGCTGACCGCGTCGGCCGCCGTGGTCGGCGCGCACGCCGCCTCCATCGCCGTCAAGCGCGTCGTGCGCAGGCGGCGGCCGGAGGACCCGAGGGTCAGGGTGCTGGTGGACACGCCGAGCAGGCTCAGCTTCCCGTCGTCGCACGCCACGTCGACCACGGCGGCGGCGGTGCTCTACTCGGGGCTGACCGGCAAGCCGCTGGTCCCCGTGCTGGTGCCGCCGATGCTCGTCTCCCGCCTCGTGCTGGGCGTGCACTACCCCAGCGACGTCCTCGTCGGCTCGGCGCTGGGCGCGGCGATCGGCGGCGTGGTGCGGCGGCGGCTGCGGGGCAGGCGGTGAGCGCGGCGGGCCCGGCGAACCCGCCCGCGGTGACCGTGCGCGGCGGGCTCGTCGGCGGCCTGGTCAAGACGGCGCGGCCTCGGCAGTGGGTCAAGAACGTCCTGGTGCTGGCCGCCCCGTTCGCCGCGGGCCGGATCTTCGAGAGCGCCGTGCTCATCGACGCGGCCATCGCCTTCGCCGCGTTCTGCCTGGTGTCCTCGGCGGTGTACCTGGTCAACGACGCCATCGACGTCGAGGCCGACCGGGCGCACCCGACCAAGCGCAGGCGGCCCATCGCCGCCGGGATCGTGCCGGTGCCGGTGGCCTACGCCGGCGCCGCGGTGCTGTTCCTGGCCTCGCTCGGCGTGGGGCTGCTGGCGGGCTGGCAGCTGCTGGTCGTGCTCGGCGTCTACGCCGCGGTGCAGCTGGGCTACTGCTTCGGCCTCAAGCACCAGCCGGTGATCGACCTGTGCATCGTCGCCTCCGGCTTCCTGCTGCGGGCGATGGCAGGCGGTGTCGCCGCCGACATCCGGCTCTCGCAGTGGTTCCTGCTCGTGGCCGCGTTCGGCTCGCTGTTCATGGTGGCGGGCAAGCGCTACGCCGAGGTCGAGCTGTTCGAGAAGACCGGCGCGGAGATCCGCGCGTCGCTGCGCAAGTACAGCGCCAGCTACCTGCGGTTCGTGTGGGCCACCTCGGCCGCCATCATGATCACCGCGTACTCGCTGTGGGCCTTCGAGCTGCGCGCGGGCAGCGAGTCCAACTCGGTGTGGGCGGTCATCTCGATCGTGCCGTTCGTCATCGCGGTGCTGCGCTACGCCGTCGACGTCGACCAGGGCAACGCGGGCGAGCCGGAGGAGATCGCGCTCAAGGACCGGGTCCTGCAGGTGCTCGGCGTCAGCTGGGTCGGCTGCCTGGCGCTGTCGGTCTTCCTCTAATCACGCTGGTCGGTGCGGGGAGGGCCTGCCCCGAGCAGGCCCTCCCCGCACCCCCGCGGGGTGACGAGCCGGATGTAGCGGCTCGGCCGGAACCCCTCCCCCGAGTACGGGACCACCCGGTGCGCCGTCCCCCCGGCCGACTGCTCGAACCCCCAGTAGCGTTCCCGCTCGACATCCGCCCACTCGTGGAAGATGACCGAGCCCGCGCCGCCGACCGCGAGCAGCGCGTCCCCCGCGCGCAGCTCCCCCTTGGCGATCGGGACGCTGACCTCGGCCAACCCCGCGGTGTCGAGCCCGCCGTGCCGGGAAGGCGGCACTCCCGGCAGGCCCCACGCCATCGAGACATAGCCCGAGCAGTCGGTCCGGTAGATCCCGTACTCGTTCTGGTGGAACCGGTGGCACCCGAAGGGCACCGACGGTCGGAGCCAGCTCTCCGCCCGCTCCACGATCTCGCCCCGGCTGATCTCCGGGCCGAGGTCGGGGCGCTGAGCGGACATCCCCCGCACCTCCCTGTTCCTCCCTGACAGGTCCCACAGTGCCGGGTCGCGCTACAGCGGCCCTCCAAGCCTGCGGCCCACACCTATAGACCGCCTATAAGGGCAGCTCAGGCGTAGGGAGCCTGCACGGCGGCACGCCAGTCCGCCGGGCTCGTCGCCGCCAGCTCGGCCAGCTCGCGGGTGGGCGTCGCGGTGAACAGCTCGGTCGCCCGCGACCAGTGCCCGTCGGCGGCGTCCGGGTCGGCGGCGGCGAGGTCGCGCAGCGTGCGGGCCTGCCAGAGCCGCAGGCCCAGCTCGCTCCAGCGGGCCAGCGCGTCGACGAGCAGGCCGCGGGCGGTGGCCAGGTCGCCGGTGGCCAGGTGGTACTCGCCGAGCGTGCGGGTCATCAGCGCCATGCCGAAGCGGTCCCGGCGGCGGGCGCACACCTCCAGGCAGCCCGCCAGCGCCTCGGCGACGCCGTCCACCACGCCCAGGCGGGTGCTCGCCTTCGCCCACGACTGGTGGGCGTAGGTCGCGCCGAGGTCGTCGCCTGCGGCGAGCAGGATCGCCGCGGCGTCCGCGCTCAGCGCCGCGGCCGGGGCGTGCTCGCCCAGCGCGCGGTGGCACAGGCTCAGCCCGCGCAGCGCCAGCGCCTCGCCGCGCTGGTCGCCGGTGGCGCGGTAGCGCTCGGCCGCCGCGGCGAAGTGCTCGACCGAGGCCGCCATGTCGCCGTGGTCGCGCTCGATGGCGCCGAGCCCGTAGCGGGCGGCGGCCACCACCCCGTCGTCGGCCCCGCAGTCGGCCCCGCAGTCGGCCCCGCAGTCGGCCCCGCAGTCGGCTCTGCCGCCGAGGGCGACGGCGGCCTCCAGGTCGGCCTTGGCGGCGGCGAAGTCGCCGGTGTCGCGGGCGACCGTGCCGAGCCCGACCAGCGAGACCGCGGTGACCGGGTCGTCGCCGATGGCGGTGGCCCGTTCGTGCGCCATCCGGAAGTGCGCCTGCGCGGCGGCGAACTCGTCCTTCTCGTAGTGCAGCTGCCCGAGGCCGGTCAGCACGACCGCCTCGGCGCGGCGGTCCCCGCCCGCGCGGGCCGCGCTCAGCGCGACCTCGTGGGTGCGCTGCCAGCCGTCGAACTCGTTGCGCACGGCGAACGGCGAGGACAGCAGCGAGGTGATCAGCAGCGTGGTCACCCCGTCGATGCCCAGCTCGTGGCCGCGCTCGACCGAGCGCACCACCGCGGCGGTCTCGGACTTGAGCCACTCGCCGGGGTTCTCCTCGGCCTCGGCGATGAGCCGGGGGTCCACGGCGATCCGCGCGCCGGTGCCCGGCGGGCGCAGGCCCAGGGTCACCCTGGGCAGCTTGCGCGCGCCCGCCTCGATCAGCGCCATCCACGTGCTCAGCGTCCTGGTGAGCGCCTCGGCCACCACGGCGCGCGGCTCCTGGGCGGCCTGCTCGGCGCCGTAGAGCTGCACGAGGTCGTGGAAGCGGTAGCGGACCCGGCCGATCGCGTCCACGCCCGCCACGTCCAGCAGCCGCAGGTCGACCAGCCGCTCGACCACGTCCTCGGCGTCGTCGGGGTCGACGCCCAGCAGCGGGGCCGCCACCCACCAGCCGAACTCGGGCAGGTCCAGCAGGCACAGCAGGTGGTAGGCGCGGCGGGCCAGGGGGTCGAGGTCGGCGTAGTTCACCGCCAGCGACGAGCGGATCGCCAGGTCGCCGACGGAGAGCTCGTCGAGCCTGCGCCGCTCGTCGGAGAGCCGGTCGGCCAGCGACTTCAGCGGCCAGTGCGGCCGGGCGGCCAGCTTGGCCCCGGCGGCCCGGATGGCCAGCGGCACGCCCCCGCACAGCGCCGCGATCCGCGCCGCCTGCTCCGGCTGCGCGGCCACCCGCGCGGGCCCGACGACCTTGCCGAGCATCTCCACCGCGCTGCCCGCGTCGAGGAAGTCCAGCTCGATCGCGGTGCTCGCGCCGAGTCCGGAGAGCCGCGAGCGGCTGGTGATCAGCACCAGGCACTCGGGGGCGCCGGGCAGCAGCGGCCGTACCTGGTGCTCGCCCCGGGCGTTGTCGAGCACGACGACCAGCCGCCGCCCGGCCACCAGCTGCCGGTAGCGCTCGACCCGCTCGTCCAGGGCCGTCGGCAGGTCGGCGGGGGACTCCGCGGCCCCGAGCGCGGTGAGGAAGCGGCCCAGCACCTCGAAGGCGTCCAGGTCGCGCTCGGCGCCGCGCAGGTCGGCGAAGAGCTGGCCGTCGGGGTAGCGCTTGCGCAGCAGGTGCGCGGCGTGCACGGCCAGCGCCGACTTGCCCGCCCCGCCGAAGCCGGACACCACGGCCGTCGGCGGGGCGGTGCCGCCGCCGCGCCCGGCCAGTGCGAGCACGGTGGCCAGCGACTCGGCGCGGCCGGTGAAGTCGCCGATGTCCGGCGGCAGCATCCTCGGCACGGCGGCCCGCCCAGCAGCCGGGACCGACGCGGGGGCGGGACCGGCCCGCGAGCCGTCCAGGATCGCCGCGTGCAGAGCGCGCAGCCGCTCGCCGGGCTCGATGCCCAGCTCGTCCAGCAGCAGCCTGCGCCCGGCCCGGTAGACCTCCAGCGCGTCGGCCTGCCTGCCGGACTCGGCCAGCGCCCGCATCAGCAGGGCCCTGGTGTCCTCGCGCAGCGGGTGCGCGGCCACCAGCCTGCCCAGCCGGGCGGCGGCCTCGTCGGCGCGGCCCAGCGCCAGCAGCGAGCGGGCTAGGCCGTCCTCGGCGCTGAGCCGGTCGTCGGCCAGCGAGCGCCGCCAGCGCTCGGCGAACCCGGCCTCCACCCCGCCGAACGCCGGTCCGCGCCAGAGCGCCAGGGCCGCGCCGTAGGTGCGCTCGGCGGTCTCGGCAGCGCCCTCGCGCTCGGCGTCGCGGGCGTCGCCGAGCAGCTGCTCGAAGCGGCCGAGGTCGCTGTCGGCGGGCTCGACGCGCAGCGCGTAGCCCGGCGCGCGGGTGACGAGCGCCTCGGAGCGCCCGGCCGAGGCCAGGCCGCGGCGCAGCAGCGAGACGTAGGTGTGCACCAGCGCGGTGGCCGACTGCGGCGGCGCGTCGTCCCAGATCAGGTCGATGATGCCCGCGGTGGGCACGACCCGGCCGGCGTGCTGCAGCAGCGCGGCCAGCAGGGCCTTCGGCTTGGGCCCGCCGAGGTTGGCCTCGGTCCCGTCGGCGAGCACCGCCAGCGGCCCGAGCACCAGGATCTGCACGCCGCGATTCTTTCACACCGGCGAGCCCCGCCGCGGTGTGTCGCGGACGATAGTCGCAGGTCAGACGCTACCGGCGGGGCGTCGGGGGAGGATGTCGCCGACCAGGGTCCGGCCCAGGAGCACGGAGCCGTCGGCGAAATCGAAGCGCACGAGCCTGGCGAACGGGAAGCCCCGGCCCGCCAGCACCACCGCGACACCGCGCAGCGCCCGCACGTCGGTCTCCCACAGGGTCACGACCTCGTCGGCCAACTCCCAGTTCGTGTTCTCCAGCAGGCCGCCGACCTTGCCGAGCAGGCCCTTGCGCGGGGCGCCGGTCGAGAGCAGCTTCTTCGGCAGCACCACCGCGAGGCGACGGTCGCTGCCGAAGACCCCGGCCTGGCCTCTGCCGACGGTCAGGAAGTCGGCCATGCGCACCGCGGCCTGGCGGGGGTCGGCCGCCTCGGCCCACCAGCCGACCGCGTCGTCCTCGACCCAGTCGAACCCGGCGAACTCCCCGGCCGCCGTCCACGGCGCGGGCAGCGGGCAGCGGTCCTGCTTGATGTCGACGGTGGCGGGCGCGTCCGGCGGCGCGGGATGCGGCACCCGCACCAGCCCGCCGACGCGGGAGCCGACCTCGCGCAGCCGGGCGTGGACGGCGATCCGCGGCAGCTCGCCGGGCCGCAGCCACTCGGTCAGACCCACGGGTCGGCCCTCCCGGCGCTCAGCGCGGCCAGCCGCTCGTACTGGTCGGCCTCGCCGTCGGCGCCGAACCGGGCCGAGCCGAGGAACAGCAGGTCGAAGCCGGTGCCGTCGGTCAGCGCCAGGCGCAGGCAGGACTGCTCGCCGCGGACGGCGGGGGAGAACCCGGCGATCTGGGCGCGCGCGATGTCCAGCACCGGTCGCAGCGCTCGCAGCTCGACGGGCCTGCGCTCCTGGCCCGCGAACGCCCCCGCGATGCCGCGCAGCAGGCCGCCCGCCTTGCCCACCGCGCCACCCGAACCACCGGCGCCTGCCGGGTCCTGCGGTGGTGTCTCGGTGTCGAGCCGCTGGGCGATGTGCACCCGGTGCGGGGTGAGCGCCCACAGGTACGGGCCGGTGTCGCCGGGCGGGGGCAGGGCGGCGGCGATCCGGTGCGCGGCGCCGCCGCGCCCCCACACCACGACGTCGGGCTTGCCGGGGCCGCGCGGACCGTCCTGCCCGGGCCCGGAGTCGGCGATCGCGTCGACGACGGTGTCCAGCGCGCCCACGGCCATGTCCTTGGCGCGCTCGCCGAGTCCGCGCCGGTCGTGGACGAGGGAGGCGGCGAAGGCCGCCCACAGCACCGGCTCGCCGCCGAGCGCGCGGCGGGCGTGCGCGAGCGGTCCGGCCTGCTGGGCGATCAGCACGGCTAGCGCCGGTAGATGGAGCCGCCGAAGTCGTCGTCGCCGGGGTCCTCGGCGGGCGCGGGCCGCCGCGGCGGGGCCGCCGGGCGCTCGGTGGCCGGGTTGCCCGGCTGCGGCAGCGCCGACGAGGGCGGCGGGGTGGTCGGGCCGAGGCCGTCGACCTGCGGGGCGTGGGCCCGCAGCGCGTCCTGGAACTGCTGGTACTGCTGCTCGCCGAGCGCGGGCCGGACGGTGTCCTCCATCGCCTGCGCGGCCTGCTGGGTGGCCGCCCGGATGGTGGCCAGGATCTCCTGGGCCAGCTGCGTGTGGGACTTGTTCACCGCGGCGGGCGTCAGGTTCAGGCCGAGCACCGCGCCGGAGGGCGCGACGGTCACCGTCACCGAGCCGTCGGGGTTGCGGGCGCTGCCCTTGAGGTTGGCGATGTTCTCGCGCAGCGCCGAGGCGCGCGCCGCCTGCTCCTCGAAGCGGCGCATCATGCGGTTGAGCGCTTCCTCAGCGGCCATCGTGGCTCCCTTCCCCGTCGGCTCGGATGCTAGCCAGTCAGATGGGCAGCTTGCGGAAGATCGGGCGGGGAACATGCCGCAGCGCCGACATGACCACCCGCCAGGGTGCCGGGGCCCACACCAGGTCCTTGCGCCCGCGGACGGCGGCGGCGACGACCTCGGCGACCTTGTCCGGCGTGGTCGCCATCGGCGCGGGCTTGAGGCCCTCGGTCATCTTGGAGTGCACGAACCCGGGCCGGACCACGGTCACGGTGACCCCGTGCGGGCGCAGCGCCTCGCCGAGGCCCAGGTAGAAGCCGTCGAAGCCGGCCTTGGTGGAGCCGTAGACGAAGTTCGAGCGGCGCACCCGCTCGCCCGCCACCGACGACAGCGCCACGACCGCGCCGTGTCCCTGCTTCGAGAGCCGCTCGGCCAGCGCGATGCCGACCGAGACCGGCGCGGTGTAGTTCACCGTGGCCAGCTCGACGCCGGTGGCGTGGTCCTGCCAGGCCTTCTCCGGGTCGCCGAGCAGGCCGAAGGCGACCACCGTGAGGTCGATGTCCCCGTCGGCGAACGCCTCGTCGATCACCTTCGGGTGCGCGGCGGTGTCGAGCGCGTCGAAGGCGACGGTGCGCACCGTCGCGCCCAGGCCGCGCAGCTCGTCGGCGGCGGCGTCCAGCCGCGCGGACGGCCGCGCCGCCAGCACGACCGTCAGCGGCGCGTCGGCCAGGTAGCGCTTCGCGATCGCCAGACCGATCTCGGAGGTGCCGCCGAGCAGCAGCATCGACTGCGGGGTGCCCACTGCGTTGATCAAAGTCCCAGCCTTCGCGATTGGTCGGAGGTGAAGAGGCCGTCGGGGTCAACGGCGGCGCGGACCTTGCGCCACTCGTCGAGCCGCGGGTACATGCTGTGGAAGGTCTCCGGCGCGGTGCGCGACTCCTTGGCCAGGTAGAGCCGCCCGCCGACGCGCAGCACCTCCTGGTCCAGCTCGTCGCAGAACTCCCGCAGCCCGGCCTTGATGGGGAAGTCGACGGTGATCGTCCACCCGGGACGCGGGAAGGACAGCGGGGCCGGGTTGGCATCGCCCATGCGCTTGAGCACATTGAGGAACGACACGTGCCCGGACTCGGCGATCCGGCGGATGATCGCGCGCAGCGCGGCGTGCTCGGCGAACGGGATGATGAACTGGTACTGCAGGAAGCCGTGCGAGCCGTAGGCGCGGTTCCACTCGCCGAACATGTCCAGCGGGTGGTAGAAGGCCGTCAGGTTCTGGATCTGGCCGCGGCCCTTCCTCGGGGCCTTGCGGTACCAGAGCTCGCCGAGGGTGCGGAAGGTGAGCTTGTTGGCCAGGCCGTTGGGGAACACGTCGGGCAGGGTGAGCAGCTGCGGGGCGTCGAAGCGCAGCGGCGCCCGGCGCTTCTTCGCGGGCAGCTGGTCCACAGTGGCCAGCGATCCCCTGGAGAACACCGCGCGGCCAAGGCGCCCGTCGGTGGAGATGGAGTCGAACCAGGCCATCGAGTAGTCGTAGTCGTTGTCCGAGCCGTCGCTGAACAGCGCCAGCGTCTCGTCCAAATCGGACGTGCGGTCGGTGTCGACCACGAAGTAGGCGCTCTCGACCCGCTTCAGGTGCAGCGTCGCGCGCAGGATGATCCCGGTCAGGCCCATGCCGCCGACGGTCGCCCAGAACAGCTCCGGCTCGCTGTCCGGGGTCAGCGTGCGCACCCGCCCGTCGGCGGTGAGCAGGTCCATCGCGGCGACGTGGTTGCCGAAGCTGCCCGTGGAGTGGTGGTTCTTGCCGTGGATGTCGCTGCCGATCGCCCCGCCGACGGTGACCTGCCGGGTGCCCGGCAGCACCGGCACCCACAGCCCGAAGGGCAGCGCGGCGCGCATCAGCTGGTCGAGGTCGACGCCGGCGTCCAGCACGGCCAGGCCGGTGTCGGCGTCGATGGAGTGGATGCGGCGCAGGCCCGTCATGTCGACCACCAGGCCGCCCGCGTTCTGTGCCGGGTCGCCGTAGGAGCGGCCGAGCCCGCGGGCGATGACACCGCGGCCGTCGGCGCGGGCGGCGGCGGTGACGGCGGCGACCACTGCCTCCGCGGTCGTGGGCGCGGCCACCAGCGACGCCGAGGGCGCCGTGCGCCCCCAGCCGGTCAGCGTGCGGGTCTCGAAGCTGTCCACCGCCCCAAGGGTAGCCAAGGCCCCCGCCTACACTGGGGCCGCGTCGGAGAGGGGGCCACGGTGGCGGCAGAAGTGGGCGGGGTCCACGCGAAACCCGGTCTCGTCCAGCAGCTCGTCCGATTCGTCCTGGTCGGCGGGTTCTGCGCCCTGGTGGACTTCGGCATCTACTGGCTGCTGCTGGAGACCGGCCTGTGGGTGCACGCGGCCAAGGCGGTGAGCTTCATCGCGGGCACCACCACGGCGTACTTCCTCAACCGCCGCTTCACCTTCACCGACGCGAGCACCGGCCGGGCCACCCAGGTCGGCGGGTTCGCGATCCTCTACACGACCACATTCTTCGTGAACGTGGGCACGAACGCGCTGATGCTGGCCCTGCTCCCGGAGTTCACCCTGGAGTACGCCGTCGCCTGGGCCGTCGCCCAGGGCCTGGCGACCGCGATCAACTTCGTGATGCTGCGCACTGTCGTTTTCAAGGCCTAGTTTTCAAGGCCCGGCTCGCAGAGCCGCTAGCCGCCGAAGCCGGTCCCGCGCCGGGGGATGCCGTACGCGTCGTGGTTGCGGGGCAGCTCGTCGATGTGGGCGGTGGCCACCTGCCCGAAGTTGATGGCCACGGTGCGGCCGTCGGCCAGTTCGGGGCTGTCCACGCCCGCCGACCCCATAAGGACGGGCAGACGGGACACCAGGCTCTTGGCGGACTTCTCGGACAGGGCGAACACCAGCGGCTCGGCGCGGCCGGCCAGGTGCAGGATCAGCGCGTGGTTGCTCATGGACACGACTCGACCACGCCCGCCCGCGCGCGGCAAGGCGGTTCAGCCGTGAGCGGATCAGCCGACGGCGGAACCCGCGGCGGTGACGGGTCAGATGCGGAAGAACTGCTCCTTGCGCCCCTTGCGGACCAGCTTCAGCCAGTCGAGGAACGCCTTCGGGTCGCGCTTGGTGCCGATGAAGTATAGCCCGAAGCGGACGACCTCCAGCAGCCCGATCTTGCGCATGCCCGGCTGCGCCATCAGGTAGCCGCGGTTGCGGTAGGTGTAGTACCGCTTGACCTCGTTCTCCGGGTCTTGGGCGTGCAGCTTGCCGAACAGCATCGGCTTGAACTCATCCGAGCCGTCCGGGTGCAGGTAGGCGACCTTCAGGCAGGTGCCGAACGGCAGCCCGGAGCGCACCAGCCGCCGGTGCACCTCGACCTCGTCGCCGCGGAAGAACAGCCGGTAGTCGGGCACGCCGACCACGTCCAGCGTGCTCGCCCGGAACAGCGCGCCGTTGAACAGCGAGGCGATCCCGGGCAGGAAGTCCGCGCCCAGCTCGCCGGTCGTGCGCTTCCAGGTCAGGCCCCGGCGCAGCGGGAAGGCCAGCTTCTCCGGGGTGTCGATGTTGGTCACCACCGGCGAGACCGCGGCCAGGCCGCGCCTCTCGGCGACCTCCAGCAGCACCTTGAGCACCGAGTCGTCGGCGGGGCGGCCGTCGTCGTCGGCCAGCCACACCCACTCCGCGCCCATGGCCAGCGCGTGCAGCATGCCCAGGGCGAAGCCGCCCGCGCCCCCCAGGTTGCGGTGCGAGGCCAGGTAGGTGGCGGGCACCCCGCACGACTCCACGATGTCGCGGGCCGGGTCGTCGGGGCCGTTGTCGACCACGATGAGGTGCTCCGGCGGCCGGGTCTGGGCGGCCACCATCTTCAGCGACTCCGCGAGCAGCGCCCGCCGGTGCCTGGTGACCACGACGGCCACGACCGAACCGGCCGGGAGCCGCACATCCGCACCACTGGCGCTGTTCATCCGGTGTGGCCGAGCCTTTCCAGGGTCTCCGCGCTCATGTGCTCGAAGGGGTCGCGGCCCTTGTAGGCCGTGAGCACCTCGCGCAGCGAGCCGTGCATCTTGATCCGGCCCTCGTCCATCCAGATGGCGCTGTCGCACAGCTCGAACAGCAGGTCGTCGGAATGCGAGGCGAACACCAGCATGCCGGAGCGGCGCACGAGGTCGACGAGGCGGTCCCTGGCCTTGGCCATGAACGCCGCGTCGACGGCGCCGATGCCCTCGTCCAGCAGCAGGATCTCCGGGTCGATGGAGGTGACCACGCCCAGCGCCAGGCGCACCCGCATGCCGGTGGAGTAGGTGCGCAGCGGCAGGTGCAGGTAGTCGCCCAGCTCGGTGAACTGGGAGATGTCCTCGACCCGCGCCTCCATCTCCTTGCGGTTCATGCCCAGGAACAGGCCCCGGATCATGATGTTCTCCAGGCCGGAGATCTCCGGGTCCATGCCGACCGCGAGGTCGAACACCGGCGCGATCTTGCCGTTGATCCTGGCGGTGCCCCTGGTGGGCTCGTAGATGCCCGAGAGCAGCCGCAGCAGCGTGGACTTGCCCGCGCCGTTGTGGCCGACCAGGGCGACCCGGTCGCCCTCCTTGAGGGTCAGGCTGATGTCGTGCAGGGCCTCGATGATCGGGACCTTGGCCTCGGTGCCGATCTTGCCGCCGACCTTGCCCAGGACGGCCTTCTTCAGCGACCGCGTCTTGGCGTCGAAGATCGGGAAGTCCACTGAGGCGTTGGCGACCTCGATGTTGACCATGTCGGGGAGCCTCACTCAGACCCAGTAGGAAACACGGGCACGGTAGTTCCGCATCGCGAGCAGCGCCAGTGCCCAGCCCACGACGGTGATGCCGAGCACGACCGCCCAGTGGTGCCAGCTCTGCTCGCTGCCGATCAGCGGCGCGCGCAGGATCTGGATGAAGTGGTAGAGCGGGTTCAGCTCGGCCACGAGCACCTGCCAGCTGCCGGTCTGCTCGAACTTCTGGGTCAGGATGTCGACCGGCCAGACGATCGGCGTGACGAAGAACAGCAGCTGCGTCAGCGCGGAGATGACCTGCGGGATGTCGCGGTAGCGGGTGCTGATGATGCCGAACAGCAGCGCCACCCAGGTGCCGTTGACGGCGATCAGCGCGAACGCCGGGAAGGCCAGCACAAAGGTCCAGTCCAGTCCGGGCTGGGGGGCTCCGCCGGGGGTCAGCGCGTAGCCGTCCTGGGTGAGGTCGCCGAAGAAGATGGCCACCACGACCAGGTAGACGAGCAGGTTGTGGGCGAACATCAGGGTGAGCCGCCACACCGTGCGCAGCGCGTAGACCGTCAACGGGGCGGGCAGGTGCTTGATCAGGCCCTCGTTCGAGATGAACGTGTCCGAGCCCTCGACCATGCAGCCGAGCATGAAGTTCCAGACGATGAACCCGACCGTCAGGTACGGCAGGAACGTGCCGACCGGGATCTGGAACAGCTGCGAGTAGAGCAGGCCGAGGCCCGCCGCGGTGACGGCCATGCTCAGCGTGATCCACAGCGGGCCGATCACCGACCTGCGGTAGCGCTGCTTGATGTCCTGCCAGCCCAGATAGGCCCACAGCTCGCGCTGGGCGAACCCGCGCCGGATGTCGGAGAGTGCCGCCGGGAAGTTGCGCCCGGCGTGGACCACGGTCACCGGCGGCTCCTCCACCACGCTGGTTGCTTGCACGGGGGACGAGACTACCGGCGGGATGTCACCCACATGTGCGGGTGGGGTCCGCGAGCCGTGGTTGTACTCCGAAGGGCGGCTTGTCCAGTGGGGTAGCGTCCGCCTGTGGTCCCCGTCACCGGTGGGCCGAGCCTGCTCAAGCAGCTGCTCGACGCCTACGCAGAACACCCCGGCCCGCGCTCGGTCGCGGTCGTCGGCAACATGCCGTTGGAGCCCGATGCCGACCGGGCCAAAGCCGTCGACGCCTGCGACCTGGTGATCCGGGTCAACGGTTTCGTGCAGGACGAGCCGGGCGCCCCGCCCGCCGTCGGCACCCGCTGCCACGTCGTGGTGTTCAACCGGGCCGTGCGCGCCACCCCGTGGCTGTTCCGGGACTACCGGCGCAGGCTCTACCTGATGGTCGAGCCCGGCAGGCTGCACTGGGAGCCGGACCTGCTGCCCGGCTGGTGGCCGCCGGACCTGGGCCTGGTGCCGGTCTCCAACCGCGACGTGACGCTGCCGCTGTCCGACGCCGTCGGCATCAACTCGCGCGAGGACGCGGCGTGGTCGACCACCGGCACGATGGCCGCCTGGATCGCGCGCACCTGCTTCCCCGAGGCCGAGCTCTTGCTCACCGGGTTCTCCTTCATCGATGATCCCCACCAGACCTCGTGGGAGCACGCGTCCGGTGACTCGTGCATCGTGGGGCCAGAGCACCGCATCGCCGCGGAGGGGCGGCTGCTCGACTCGTGGACCAAGACCAGCCGCACCCGGCTGCTTCGCTGAAGTGGGAACAATGCGAGACACCGTGCGAGACACCGTCCGAGACAATGTCAACGCCGCCGTCGCCGGTCTGCGCGGCAAGCTCAGCGACCGTGTCGCCCGGCTCATCGACTTCCGGATCGGCCTGGCCACCGAGCACCGCCTGGCCGACCACGACCGCAGGCTCGGCGACATCGGCGGCCGGGTGGACGAGCACGGCCACCGCCTGGAGCACACCCAGCGGCTGCAGGAGTGGAGCGCCAACGAGCTGGAGCGGGTGATCCCGCAGGTCGCCAGCTTCGAGACCCGCCTCGCCGCGATCGAGGACCTGCTGGCCGCCGTGCCCGCGGGCGACGCCGAGCAGGTCGCCCAGGCCCGCTCGCTCATCGAGGAGATCCGCCGCGAGCACGCCCAGATCCGGGTCCGGCTGACCGGCGTCGCCCAGTACGAGGAGCGGCTCGGCAGGCTGGAGGAGAGGCAGGCGTGAGCGTGCGCATCGGCGGGCACGCGATCGGACCCGAGCACCGCCCGTTCGTCATCGCGGAGATGTCGGGCAACCACAACGGCTCCCTCGACCGCGCCCTGGAGATCGTGGACGCGGTCGCGGCGTCGGGCGCGCAGGCGCTCAAGCTGCAGACCTACACCCCCGACACGATCACCATCGACGTCGACACCCCGGCCTTCCGCGTCTCCGACGGCCACGAGCTGTGGGGCGGGGAGACGCTGTACTCGCTCTACCAGCGCGCCCACACCCCCTGGGGCTGGCACGAACCGATCTTCGAGCGGGCCCGCTCGCACGGCCTGGTGGCCTTCTCCAGCCCGTTCGACCCGACCGCGGTGGAACTGCTGGAGCTGCTCGGCGCCCCGGCGTACAAGATCGCCTCATCGGAGCTGGTCGACCTGCCCCTGGTCGAGCGCTGCGCCCGCACCGGCAAGCCGCTGATCATCTCCACCGGCATGGGCTCGGTGTCGGAGATCACCGCCGCGGTGGACACCGCCCGCGCCGCGGGCAACGACCAGATCGTCGTGCTCGGCTGCACGGCCTCCTACCCCGCCGACCCCGCCGAGAGCGACCTGCGCGGCCTGCCCCTGCTGGCGGGCGCGACCGGCACCCTGGTCGGCCTGTCCGACCACACCCCGGGCATCGGCGCCCCGCTGGCCGCGGTGGCCCTCGGCGCGTGCGTCATCGAGAAGCACGTCACGCTGTCGCGTGAGGACGGTGGCGTCGACAGCGCCTTCTCCCTGGAGCCCGCCGAACTGGCGTCGCTGGTCGTGGAGAGCGAGCGCGCGTGGTCGGCCCTCGGCCAGGCCCGCATCGGCGCCAAGCCCAGCGAACGCGAGGGCCTGCGCCTGCGCCGCTCCCTGTACGTCGTCGCCGACGTCCACCAGGGCGACCCGGTGACCAGGGAGAACGTCCGCTCGATCCGCCCGGCGGGCGGCCTGCCCACGGCGATGCTGGAGGACCTCCTCGGCCGCACCTTCCGCGCGGACGCGGCCAAGGGCACACCGATGAGCTGGGACCTGGTCTGAGAGGACCTAGGACTTCGGCCTGGGCCGCGAGACCGGCACGAGTGCGGAATCCCGGGATGGCATTCAGGCCGATCCGTCGCATTCCGCGTCGAACTGGCGCAGGAAGCCGACCATGACCTGGTGCCTCGCCTCGGCCAGCCTGCGACCGTGGTCGGTGTTCACGCGGTCCCTGAGCAGTAGCAGCTTCTCGTGGAAATGGTCGATGCTGGTTCCCACCGCGGATCAACAGGCCGCCCGCGGATGCGGAGGAGTGCTGGTCGCGACCGAACTCGGGTGCCTCGAACTTCCTCAGACCCCGAAGAACGCCCGCGTGGCCGCGATGACGCGGTCGGTGTCGGCGTCGGACATGTCCGGGAACAGGGGCAGGGAGAGCTGCTCGGCGTAGAAGCGCTCGGCCACCGGGCACTGGCCGCGCTGGTAGCCCAGGTCCTCGAACACCGGGTGCCAGTACGCCGGGATGTAGTTGACCTGCACCAGCACCCCCGAAGCCCGCAGGTGCTCGTACAGCGCCCGCCTGCGCCCCTCCAGCACGCGCACCGCGTACAGGTGCCACATCGGGTCGGCGTCGGGGTGGCGGGTCGGCAGACGCAGGCCCGCGATGTCGGCGAGGCCGTCGCCGTAGCGCGCGACGATCGCGGCGCGGCGGGACTTGAAGGCGGCGAGGCGGGCCAGTTGGCTGCTGCCGAGCGCGCACAGCACGTCCGGCAGGCGGTAGTTGAGGCCGAACTCGTGGACCTCCTGGTGCCAGCCGCCCTCGTCCGGGTGCCGCTGCTCGGCGCGGTCGCGGACCAGGCCGTGGTTGCGGAAGCGGCGGGCGCGCTCCAGCAGGGCGGGGTCGGCGGCGGTGACCGCGCCGCCCTCGCCGGTGGTGAGGTTCTTGGTGGGGAAGAAGGAGAACGTGGTCACGTCGGCCAGGGAGCCGACCGGGCGGCCGCGCCAGGTCCCGCCGACGGAGTGCGCGGCGTCGGCCAGCAGCAGGGCGTCGGCGGGGCGCAAGGCGTCGTAGTCGGCGGGGTGGCCGGCGTAGTCGACCGCCGAGACCACCCTCGTGCGGGAGGTGACGGCGGCGGCAGCGGCGGCCGGGTCCAGGGTCAGGTGCTCGTCCTCGACGTCGGCAAAGACCACGGTGGCGCCGTGCAGCGCCGCCGTCGCCGCGGTCGCCACGAACGTCATCGGCGCGCACACCACCTCGTCGCCCGGTCCGACGCCCGCGGCCGCGTAGGCCACATGCAGCGCCGCCGTGCCCGAGGTGACGGCCACCGCGGGCGCGCCCGCCCACGCGGCGAGGTCCGCCTCGAACCGGGTCACCGCGGGGCCGGTGGTCAGCCAGTCCCCGCGCAGCACGGCCGCGACGGCGGCGATGTCGGACTCGTCGACCGACTGGCGGCCGTAGGGCAGCGCCTCACCCATGCTGTTCGACCAGGGCGCGCAGGTCCTCGTCGTTCAGCCACAGGTCGTTGGTGTCGGAGCGGTAGGCGAAGCCCTCGGGCACCGCGACGCCCTCGGCGGGCGGCTCGTAGCCCCAGCCCGCGATGTGCGGCATGACGATGTAGCGGTCGCCGTGCAGCAGGGTCCGGCGCGCGTCGTCGGGGGCGATCATCTCCTCGTGCAGCTTCTCGCCCGGCCGCACGCCGATCTCCTTCATCGGGCTGCCCGGCGCGATCACCCTGGCCAGATCGACCAGCCGCATGCTGGGGATGCGCGGCACGTACAGCTCGCCGCCGTTCATCTGCTCGAAGCTGTCCACCACGAACCGCACCGCCTGCGGCAGCGTGATCCAGAACCGGGTCATCCGCATGTCGGTGATCGGCAGCGCCTCGCCGCGCTCGGCCAGCGCCCGGAAGAACGGGATGACGCTGCCGCGCGAGCCCATCACATTGCCGTAGCGCACCACGCAGAAGCGGGTCGGGTGCCCGGCGGCGTAGTGGTTGGCGCTGATGAACATCCGGTCGGCGCACAGCTTGGTCGCGCCGTAGAGGTTGATCGGGCTCGACGCCTTGTCGGTGGACAGCGCGACCACGCGCTTGACCCCGCAGTCGATGGCGGCCTCGATGACGTTCTGCGAGCCGTGCACGTTGGTCTGCACGAACTCGAAGGCGTTGTACTCGCCCGTGTCGACCTGCTTGAGCGCCGCGGCGTGCACGACGTAGTCCACCCCGCGCATCGCGCGCTCCAGCCTGCGCCGGTCGCGGATGTCGCCGATGAACCAGCGCAGCCGCGGGTCGTCGCCGAACTCCTTGCGCGCCTCGTACTGCTTCAGCTCGTCGCGGCTGAGCACGATCACCTTCGCGGGGTCCAGCTCGGCGAGGGCGTGGCTGATGAACGCCTTGCCGAAGGAGCCGGTCCCCCCGGTCAGCAGAATGCTGGACCCCTTGAGCATCGCGCCCTCCCGCTCGTACGCACTGCCGGTGCACCCGGCGCGGTGGGCCATCATGGCACCCGTGCGCGTGAACGCCGTCATCCAGGCTCGGATGTCCTCGACCCGCCTGCCCGGCAAGGTCCTGCGCGACCTGGGCGGCCTGCCGGTGCTGGGCTGGGTCGTGCGGGCCGTGCGCGAGGCGGCCTCGGTCGGCGAGGTCGTCGTCGCCACCTCGGACGACGCCTCCGACGACCCGGTCGCCGAGGCCGCCGCGGGCTTCGGCGCGCACGTCGTGCGCGGCCCTCTCGACGACGTGCTGGCCCGCTTCCTGCTCGCCGTGGACGCCCACCCGTGCGACGCCGTGCTGAGGATCACCGCCGACTGCCCCCTGCACGACCCCGTGCTCCTGGACCAGGTCGTCGGCCTGTGGCTGGCCGACCCGGCGCTGCACTACGCGAGCACGACGCTGGTGCGCACGCTGCCGCGCGGCTACGACGCCGAGGTCGTGCGCACCGACGTGCTGCGCGAGCAGGCCCGCGTGCCGCGCGGCCCGCACCGCGAGCACGTCACCTCCGGGGTCTACACCGACCCGGCGCACCGCTGCGCCGGCGTGGTCGCCGCCCCGCCCGCCGACGACCTGCGCGTGACCCTCGACACCGAGCAGGACGCCGCCGTCATCGCGGGCGTGGTCGCCGCCATCGGGCGCGCGGGCTGGCGCGAGGTCGTCGCCCACCTGCGGGCCCACCCCGAGCTGGCGGCGCTCAACGCCGAGGTCGAGCAGGTGCGCCCGTGACCTCGCTGCTGCTGCGCGCCGACGCGGGACCGGGCGTCGGCGTCGGCCACCTGGCGCGCTGCGCCGCCGTCGCCGAGGAGGCGCTCGCCCGCGGCTGGGACGTCACCCTCGCCGGGACGTTCACCGGCGCGGACTGGCTGCTCGCCCAGCTGCCCGGCGTCGAGGTCCGCCCCGACTGGGCGCCCGCCGACGTGGTCCACATCGACCACTACGGCGAGATCACCCCATCGCCCTCGCTGGTGGTGTCGATGGAGGACGGGCCGTTCGGCCGCCGCCGCGCCGACATCGCCGTCGACGCCAACCTGGCCCGGTCGGACCGCCCGGACGACGGCACCCCGCTCGTCCTGCGCGGCCCGGTGTACGCGCCGCTGCGCTCGGCGGTCCGCGCCGCGCGCGGCCTGCCCAGGCCCGCGCGCGAGCGGCCCAGGGTGGTCGTGTCGATGGGCGGCGGCGCGGCGGCCGAGCACGTCGAGGCCGCGGTGGCCGCGATCCTCTCGACCGGCGTCCCCGCCGACGTCCTCGCCATCTCCGCCCAGGCCATCTCCGCCCGGCCCGGCGTGGAGTACTCCGGCCCCCGCACCGACCTGCCCGCCCTGCTCGCCGACGCCGACCTGGTGGTGAGCGCCGCGGGCGTCACGCTGCTGGAGCTGTGCTGCATCGGCGTCCCCACGGCCCTGGTGGTCATCGCCGAGAACCAGCGCCCCGGCTACACCGCCGCCCTGGACCGAGGCGTCGCCGTCGGCCTCCCCGACCTGCCCGCCCTGCTCGCCGACCCCGCCGCCCGCGCCCGCACGGCCGCCGCCGCCCGCCGCGCCGTCGACGGCCACGGCGCCCGCCGCCTCCTCAACGCCGTCGCGGGCATCACCCTGCGCCGGGCCACCCCCGCCGACTCCGACCTGCTGCTCACCTGGCGCAACGACCCGACGACCCGCCGCTGGTCGCTCACCCAGGACCCCGTCCCCGTCGAGGACCACCGCCGCTGGCTGGCGAAAGCCCTCACCGACCGGGTCCTGCTCGTCGCCGAGGAGCGCGGCACCCCCGTCGGCACCGTCCGCTTCGACCCCCGAGCCCCGGGCGAAGCCGAGGTCAGCATCACCCTCGCCCCCACCGCCCGAGGCCGCTCCCTGGCCAGGCCGGTCCTGGAGGCGGCCCACGACGAACTCCCCGGCGTCCGGTTCCTGGCCCTGATCCACCGGGACAACCACGTGTCCCGCCGCCTCTTCGCCGCCGCCGGCTACCGCCCGGCGGGCCTGCCCCCGGACGGCCCCTTCGAGGTCACCGTCCGGGAGCCCTGAGGACTACAGGTACTGCCCGGTGCGGACTACAGGTACTGCCCGGTGCCGCGGATGTGCGGACCCTCCGGCATCGCGGGCCCCTGCCCGGCGGGCAGCCCGCGCCGCATCTGCTCCAGCTGCACGCGCGCCGCCATCTGCTGGGCGAACAGCGCCGTCTGGATGCCGTGGAAAAGGCCCTCCAGCCACCCGACCAGCTGCGCCTGCGCGATCCGCAGCTCCGCGTCCGAGGGCGCGTTCTCCTCGGTGAAGGGCAGCGACAGCCGCTCCAGCTCCTCGCGCAGCTCGGGGGCGAGGCCGTCCTCCAGCTCCTTGATGGAGCGGGTGTGGATCTCGCGCAAGCGGTTGCGGCTGGCCTCGTCCAGGGGAGCGGCGCGCACCTCCTCCAGCAGCTGCTTGATCATGGTGCCGATGCGCATGACCTTGGCGGGCTGCTCGACCATGTCGCCGACGGACTCGCTCTCGGCGCCGTCGTCGCCGATGCGGGCGGCGCCCAGCGGGGTGCCGTCGGGGCCCACCACCATCACGTGCTGGGACTGGTCCTGGCTCTCCGGGTCGCTCATGACTGCGAGGGTAGCCGCCGCGCGGACCCGCGAAACGATCGATCTCGGGCGTGCGTACGGTGTGGCGCATGGCCTTCGACGTCGCTCGAATTCGCGGGCTCTTCCCCGCGCTGGGTGATGGCTGGGTGCACCTGGACACCCCGGCGGGCATGCAAGTCCCCGAACAGGTGGCCACAGCGGTGTCGACGGCCCTGCGCGCGCCGGTCTCCGGTCCCGGCGGCTCCTTCCCGGCCTCCCAGCGCGCCGAGGCGATCGAGGACGCCGCCCGCCGCGCCGTCGCCGACCTGGTGGGCGCCGACGCCGCCGGGGTGGTGCTCGGGCCCAACCCCGCGGTGCTGCTCGACCGGCTGGCCGAGGCGGTCGGCGAGCGCTGGCTCGCGGGCGACGAGGTGGTGCTCTCCCGGCTGGACCACCAGGCCAACACCGCGCCCTGGCTGCGGGTGGCGCAGCGGGCGGGCGTGACCGTGCGCTGGGCCGAGATCGACATCGAGACCTGCGAGCTGCCCGCCTGGCAGTACGAGAACCTGATCTCGCACCGGACCAAGGTCGTCGCGGTGACCGCGGCCTCCGGGGCCGTCGGCACCCGGCCCGACCTCGCCAAGATCGTCGCCCAGGCGAAGGCGCACGGTGCGTTCGTCGTGGTCGACGCGTGCGCTGCCGCGCCGTCGGTGCCGCTGGACATCGCCGCGCTCGGCGCCGACGTCGTCGCGGTGTCGGCGAGCGCGTGGGGCGGCCCCGCGGTCGCCGCGCTCGCCTTCGCCGACCCGGCCGCGCTCGACCGGCTCCCGGCCAGCTCGCTGGACCCGAGGGCGGTCGGCCCGCGCAGGCTGGAGCTGGGCGGGCACGCCTACCCGCTGCTGGCGGGCCTGGTCGCCTCGGTGGACTACCTCGCCGACCTCGACGACGCCGCCGCGGGCACCCGCCGCGAGCGCCTCGCGGTCTCGATCAGCTCGGCCAAGAGCTACCAGGCCGGGCTGCTCTCCCGGCTGATCGGCGACCTGCGGCTGCTGCGCCACGTCATGGTCATCGGCGACGCGATGCGCCGCGTCCCCGCGCTCGCCTTCACCGTCGCCGACCGCAAGGCGGCCGAGGTGGTCGAGCACCTCGCCGAGCACGGCATCTGCGCCTTCGCCGACGACACCCCCAGCGGCGTGTTCGCCACCCTGGGCGTCGGCGAGGTCGGCGGCGCGGTGCGCGTGGGCCTGGCCCACTACACGACCGCCGTCGAGGTCGACCAGCTCGTCTCAGCCCTCGACCGCTAGCACCAGCTTCCCGAACACCCCGCCCGCCTCCAGCATCCGGTGGGCGTCGGCGGCGCGCGCCAGCGGCAGCACCTCGTGCACGACCGGGCGCACCGCGCCGTCGGCGACCAGCGGCCACACGTGCTCGGCGACCGCGGCGCAGATCGCGCCCTTCTCCTCGACCGGCCGGTATCGCAGGCCGGTCGCGGTGACCGTCGCGTTCTTGGCCAGCACCGCGCCGATGTCCAGCTCGGCGCGTGTTCCGCCCTGCATTCCGATCACCACGAGCCGCCCGCCGCGGGCCAGCGCGGCGATGTTGCGGGCGAGGTATTTCGCGCCCATGTTGTCGAGGATGACGTCGGCGGAGATCTCTTTCTCGAATTCCGCCGTGCGGTAATCCAGCGTGACGTCGGCCCCCAATTCGGCGCAGCGCGTGAGCCGTTCGGCAGAACCGGCGGTGACGGCCACCGTCGCCCCCAGCGCCTTGCCCACCTGGATGGCGTGCGTGCCCACCCCGCCCGCGCCGCCGTGCACCAGCAGCGTCTCGCCGACGCCGAGCCGCGCTGTCATGACCACGTTGGACCAGACCGTGCACGCCACCTCCGGCAGCGCCGCCGCGGTCACCAGGTCCACACCGGACGGTACGGGCATGAGCTGCGCGGCCGGGACCGCCACCAGCTCGGCGTATCCGCCGCCGGCGAGCAGCGCGCACACCGGGTCACCGACGGACCACCCTGTGACGCCGTCGCCCAGTTCCGCCACCGTGCCCGAGCACTCCAGGCCGACGATGCCGCTGGCTCCCCCGGGCGGGGGGTAGAAACCCTTCCGCTGCAAGAGGTCGGCCCGGTTGACCGCGGTGGCTGCGACCCGCACCAGCACCTCGCCGGGGCCGGGTGCCGGATCGGGGACCGCCGAGGGGACCAGCGCATCGGGACCGCCGGGCTCGGTAACGATTATCGCCTGCATAACGACCACCGTAATCGGAAAGCAGTCGTGTCACAGTCGCAGATGAACACTTGACCCGGGCGGGTTGACAAGCGAGAGTCACGCTCGCCGGAATTGCCGCGCTTCGGGGACGCGACCGGCGTGATCCACCCCCACGAAGGGAAGTTCAGCTATGTCCACCCGGACTCCGGTCAGAGCGGGCGTCGCCCTGCTCGCGGCCTGCGTCGGCCTGGGGCTCAGCACGGTCCCGGCGACCGCGCAGACCCAGCTGCCCGACGGGCCCGCGCTCGCGCGCAACCTGGTCAAGAAGGTCACTGTCAGCGGCATCAACCGCCACCTCATCGCCTTCCAGCGCCTGGCCGACCGCAATGGCGGCAACCGGGCGGCAGGCACCCCCGGCTACGACGCCAGCGTGCAGTACGTGGCGGGTCTGCTGCGCAACGCGGGTTACGACGTCTCCACTCCTGAGTTCACCTACCCGGTGCAGGTCTACGACGCCAAGACCGCGACGGTCGGCTCGACGTCCGTCGAGGCCATCCCGATGGAGGAGTCGCCGCAGACCCCCGTCGGGGGCGTCACCGGCAAGCTGGTGACCACCGCCGACGCCCCTGGGGACGCGACCCCGGGCTGCGAGGCATCCGACTTCGCGGGCAAGGACTTCACCGGGGCGATCGCGCTCATCCGCCGTGGCTCCTGCACCTTCGAGTCCAAGGCGAAGAACGCCCATGCCGCGGGCGCGGTCGGCGTGCTGATCGCCAACAACACCGCCGGTCCGCTGACCAATGTCACGGTGACCGACGGCGTCGTCCCGACCGGCGGCATCAGCCAGGCCGACGGCACCGCGCTGTTCGCCCTGGAGGGCCAGACCGCGACGGTGGACATGCGCTTCCACATCGAGGAGCGCCCCTCGGTCAACATCATCGCCGAGACCAAGACCGGCCGGAAGAACAACGTCGTCATGGCCGGTGCGCACCTCGACAGCACCGAGACCGGCGCGGGTATCAACGACAACGGCACCGGCAGCGCGGCGCTGCTGGAGACCGCGCTGCAGATGGGCGGCTCGCCGAAGGTCAACAACGCGGTCCGCTTCGCCTGGTGGGGCGCTGAGGAGCTGGGCCTGATCGGTTCGACCAAGTACGTCCAGAGCCTGACCTTCGAGCAGCAGCTCGACATTGCGCTGTACCTGAACTTCGACATGATCGGCTCGCCGAACGCGGCGTACTTCGTCTACGACGGCGACGACTCCGACGGCGAGGGCGCGGGCGAGGGCCCGTACGGCTCGGCGCAGATCGAGGCCGCGTTCGTCGACTTCCTGGAGACCACCGGCACCCCGACCGAGGGCACCGACTTCTCCGGCCGTTCCGACTACGGCGAGTTCATCGCCCAGGGCATCCCGGCCGGTGGCCTGTTCACCGGGGCCGAGGGTGTCAAGACCGAGGCGCAGGCCGCGAAGTGGGGTGGCGTGGCGGGGCAGGCCTACGACCCCTGCTACCACACCCGCTGCGACAACCTGGGCAACGTCGACCGCGTCGCCATGGACCGCAACGCCGATGCCATGGCGTGGGTGACCGCGTCCTACGGCATCAGCACCGAGGACATCAACGGTGTCCCGCCGAAGAACGCCAAGCAGGCCAAGGCGGCCACCGACACCCGCGCCGCCATGCGGCTCGCGGTGATCAAGAGCGAGGCGCACAACCACGACGGCGGGCACTCGCACGCCGCGGTGAAGTAAGCACCCCGCGTCCAGCGCCGGTCACCCGCGCGCGATAGCAGACCAGGACTCCGCGTCGCCACCCCGGCGGCGCGGAGTTCCTCGTCGCTGCCGGTATCGGCGGCGGGGAGTGCCTCGGGCCCGCAGCTGGTAATAGCTGCCTCTTGACCGGCGATCACCGAGGCATGAGGGTGGCCTTCGCCGGACAACGGGCTGCGTCGGGGCGGTCACCGGAAGGCATTCATCTCAGATAGGGGACTCTGCATGCCCAAACCCCAGACGCTTCGCGTCAGCGCGGCCGTGATCGTCGCCGCTGGCGCGCTCGCGTTCTCCACCATTCCGTCCGTGGCGGCGCCGACCGCGACCGCCGCGCTGCCGGATGGCCCCGCCCTGGCGAGGAACCTGGTCAAGAAGGTCACGGTGTCGGGGATCAACCGCCACCTGATCGCCCTGCAGCGCATCGCCGACCGCAACGGGGGCAACCGCGCCTCCGGCAACCCCGGCTACGGCGCGTCGGTCGACTACGTCCAGAGCCACCTGGCGGCGGCCGGGTTCGAGGTGACGCGGGAGGAGTTCCCGTTCACCTTCACCCAGACCCTGGCGCAGACGCTGAAGAAGGGGTCGACCTCGATCCCGATCACGATCATGACCTACAGCCCGTCCACCCCGGTCGGCGGCATCACCGCCCCGGTCGTGGGGGTTCCCGAGGACGCGACCCCGGGCTGCGAGGCCGCCGACTACGCCGGCCTCGACGTCACGGGCAAGATCGCCGTCGTCTCGCGCGGCTCCTGCACCTTCGCGGTGAAGAACCAGGTCGCCGCGGACGCGGGCGCCGTGGCCGTGATCGTCTACAACAACGCCGACGGACCGGTCAACGGCACCCTCGGCGACCCGGCTGCCGGCCGCGTCCCGACCGGTGGCATCACCCAGGCCGACGGCCGCGCGCTGGCCGCCGCGGGCGGCACGGTGACCGTGGAGCTGCGCGCGCTGCGCGAGGACCGCACCACCTGGAACCTCTTCGCCGAGACCACCACCGGCCGCAAGAACAACGTCGTGATGGCGGGCGCGCACCTCGACAGCGTCACCGCGGGTCCCGGCATCAACGACAACGGCACCGGCAGCGCCGCGCTGCTGGAGACCGCGCTGCAGCTGGGCGGCTCCCCGAAGGTCAACAACGCCGTCCGCTTCGCGTGGTGGGGTGCTGAGGAGTTCGGCCTGGTCGGCTCGACGCACTACGTGCGGTCGCTGTCGTTCGAGCAGCAGCTCGACATCGCGCTGTACCTGAACTTCGACATGATCGGCTCGCCGAACGCCGCGCACTTCGTCTACGACGGCGACGACTCCGACGCGGTCGGGGCGGGCCCCGGCCCGTACGGCTCGGGTCAGATCGAGGCGGCGTTCGTGGACTTCCTGGAGACCACCGGCACGCCCACCGAGGGCTCGGACTTCACCGGGCGCTCGGACTACGGCGAGTTCATCGCCCAGGGCATCCCGGCAGGCGGCCTGTTCACCGGCGCGGAGGGCATCAAGACCCAGGCCCAGGCCGACAAGTGGGGCGGCCAGGCGGGCGTGGCCTACGACCCGTGCTACCACCTGAAGTGCGACAACCTGGGCAACGTCGACCGCGTCGCCCTGGACCGCAACGCCGATGCCATGGCGTGGGTGACCGCGTCCTACGGCATCAGCACCGAGGACATCAACGGCATCCCGGCCAAGACCAACGCCAAGCAGCTGAGCACGGCGAAGGCCAAGCAGGCCAACGCCCGCGTCGCGCAGGAGAAGACCATGCGCGTGCAGATGGCCCAGGACGACGCTCGGATCTCCGCCGCCGCGGGCAACGCAGGCGTCGGCTGCATCCACGCCAACCAGGACATCGCCTAGCAGTCACCCGGGAGCCCCCGCGGACGCTGTTCCGCGGGGGCTCCCGGCTGTCCTGATCCGCGTGCGACCAGCGCGGCGGCTAAGGTTCGATCACCTGGACCGACGCCCCATTCGGAGTGGACCGTGGAGTTCAACGACGACGCATCGCTCGACACCTCGCAGGTGCAGGACGCCAGGGGGAGCGGCGGCGTCGGCGGCCGGGTCGCCCTCGGCGGCGGCGGCCTCGGCATCGTCGGCGTGCTGATCTATTTCGTCCTCTCCCAGCTGGGAGGCGTCCCCGCCAACATCCCGCTGAGCACCGGCGACGTCGGGGCGGGCCAGTCGGTCGACAACACCGACCTGCAGAACGAGTGCCGCACCGGCCGCGACGCCAACACCAAGCCCGACTGCGCCAGGGTGGCCATCATCAACTCCATCCAGGCCTACTGGGCCGACGAGTTCGCCCGCTCCGGCAGCACCTACCAGCCCGCCGACACCACCTTCTTCCGCGGCGGCGTCAACACCGCCTGCGGCAGCGCCTCCTCCGACGTCGGGCCGTTCTACTGCCCCGCCGACCAGGGCATCTACGTCGACCTGACGTTCTTCGAGGAGCTCAAGACCCGCTTCGGCGCCCAGGGCGGCACCTTCGCCGAGGCCTACGTGCTGGCCCACGAGTACGGCCACCACGTGCAGAACCTGCTGGGCACCTCCTCCCGCGTCGGCCGCGAGACCGGCCCCACCTCCGGCAGCGTCCGCCTGGAACTCCAAGCCGACTGCTACGCCGGCGTCTGGGCCAACCACGCCACCACCACCGCGGGCCCCGGCGGGCAGCCCCTGATCAAGAACATCACCCAGGACGACATCAACCGCGCCGTCGACGTCGCCGAACGCATCGGCGACGACTTCATCCAGGAGAACCTGGGCGGCGGCCAGGTCGACGAGTCCAAGTTCAGCCACGGGTCATCGGCCCAGCGGGAGAAGTGGTTCCTCGCCGGCATCAACACCGGCCAGCCCACCCAGTGCGACACCTTCGCCGCCCGCGACCTCGGCTGACCCACCCCACACCCAGCTTCCGCCCACCCAAGTTCCAGGTACCCCCTCTGCACCCAGCACCCCACCGGCGGCTCCCGCCTTGCCCGCCCGATCACCGGCCTCCAGCTGTCCACAGCCGGCAAACGCACCCTGTCCACACCTCCCGCCACCTCGATAACCTGGCGGCGGGGGGCCGGATGTCCCAGCCGTGACACGAGTCTGGGCGCGATCCCCGCCGTCGGGGGGATCGCGCCCAGGTTTCCCACAATCACGCAGTGGCAGCTCGCCGGTCTGGCGCGGAGCCCTGGCCGGACGGCGCGGAGGTCGCCTCGGACGTACCAGGCTCAACGGCGTCGGGTGGGCGGGCCTCGCGCAGCCACACGCGGGGCGTCGTCCTGACGACCGGTTCGTCCGCTGCTCGCGATCGCGGTCGGCCCGATGCGGTTCGTTCCGCCCGCGGGATGGCAGCGGCCGATGTGCCACTACTCAAAGGTGTGTCTCTCGATCCGGCACGGCACCACCTGACCTCTCTCGGCTGGTCCAGGCGGGTGGGCGCTCGCAGCTGGTGCGCTCGTGTCCACTCCGGCCAGCCACTACCTATAGTGCGCCTGTAATCCTGATCACACAACCCTTTGCGGCGTCCTGAACCGGTGAACCTCGCGGCTACCGTCTGGAGTGGACGGCTTTCGTTGCCCGATGACAACGGATGCCAGCACCAGCGCCGCTCCCGCCAGCTGCCCCGGCGTCAGCGATTCCCCGAGCGCGACCCATCCGACCAGCGCGGCGGTCACCGGGCTCGCCAGCCCCAGCAGTGACACCTGGGTCGCGGGCAGCGCGCGCAGCCCCGCGAACCACAGCACGTAGGCCAGTGCCGTGCCGACCCCGGTCAGCCAGACGAACCCGGCGAGCGACGCCCAGTCGAGCGACGGGGGCGCACCCTCGGTGATGACGGCGAGCGGCAGCAGCAGCGCGGACCCGCCGAGCAACTGCCAGGCGGTGGCCGTCAGCGCCGGCAGCGCAGTGCCGTCGGCCGAGGTCGGGGCGCCCCACCGGCGGGTCAGCACGAGGCCGAGGCCGAGGGAGACCGACGTGCCCAGCCCGGCCAGCACCCCGACCGGGTCGAGCGCGGTGGCCCCCCGCAGCACCAGCAGCGCGACCCCGGTCACCCCCGCCGCGGCCACGGCGGCCGAGCGCGCGGTGATCCGCTCACCGAGCAGCAGCGCGGCCAGCCCGAGCACCACCACGACCTGCGTCGCCCCGAGCGTCGCCGCGACCCCGCCCGGCAGCCGGGTCGCGGCGATGAACAGCAGCGCGAAGAACGCCCCGATGTTGAGGGTGCCCAGCACCAGCAGCCGCCCGGCCCACGCCCGCCCCGGCACGCCCGGCCGCACCGCCAGCAGCAGCAGCCCGGCGGGCAGTGCCCGCAGCGCGGCGATCCACAGGGGCGAGGGCGGCAGGAACTCGGTCGTGACGAGGTAGGTCGTGCCCCACAGCAGCGGGGCCAGAGCTGTCCTGAACACCATGACCGCATCCCCCTTGACGTGAAGTAGCTCGACATCAAGATAACAGCGGCGGGTATCTCGACGTCAAGTGAAATGGCACACTGGTCGGATGCGAGACCAGGTGGACGACATCCTCGACCAGTGGCGCCGCGAACGCCCCGACCTCGACCCCAGCCCCATGGGCGTCATCGGCAGGCTCTCCCGCGTCACCGCCCTGATCTCCAAGGAGCTGGAGGCCAACTTCGCCCGCCACGGCCTCACCCGCCCCGACTTCGACGTCCTCGCCACCCTGCGCAGATCAGGCCCGCCGTTCACGCTCACCGTCGGACGCCTCCAGGCCACCATGATGATCAGCTCGGGCACCACCACCCACCGCGTCGACCGCCTCGAACAGCAGGGCTTCGTCATCCGAACCCCCGACCCCGCCGACCGCCGCGGCGTCCTGGTCCAGCTCACCCCCGCAGGCCGCACCCTCGTCGACGAAGCCGTCCCCACCCACGTCGCCCTGGAACACGCCCTCCTGGCCGACCTGCCCCCCGACCGCCGCGACGCCCTCGCCGACCTCCTGCGCGAACTCCTCGTCTCGGTCTCCCGAGCACGTAACCTGGTCCGGTGACCTCCGTGAGCACCGAGCCGCGCTGGCTGACCCCGACCGAGATGCGAGCCTGGCGCGCCTACGTGATCGGCAGCGAACTCCTCCGCCAACAGCTCAACCGCGAACTCCAGGACCGCCACCAGATCGCCCTCGCCGACTACGAGGTCCTGGTCCGCCTGTCCGAGAGCCCCGGCGGCAGCATGCGCATGAGCCACCTGGCGGGCCAGGTCGCCTCCTCCAAGAGTCGCCTCTCCCACCAGATCGCCCGCATGGAGAAGGCGGGCCTCGTCACCCGCGAGAACTGCCCCGACGACGCCCGGGGCGTCATCGCCGAGATCACCCCCCGCGGCCAGGAAACCCTCCGCGCCGCCGCCCCGACCCACGTCGAAGGCGTCCGAGAACACCTGGTCGAACTCATGACCGAAGACGAACAGCTAGTCGTCGCCGCCCTCTTCGAACGCGTGATCTCCCACCTCGACCTGACCTGACCCGGCCCTCTAGGCTGGGCGGGCACCGGGAGGCGTGGCAGAGCGGCCGAATGCATCCGCCTTGAAAGCGGAAGACGGGCAACCGTCCGGGGGTTCAAATCCCTCCGCCTCCGCAGGTCAAAGGGGTGTCAATCATCCACTGTGGAGGATTGACACCCCTCTGGTGTAGCTACGGGTGTAGCAACGGCCAGCAACCTAGGCCTGCTTCCCGTTCGCGGTGCGACCGAAGGCGATGCGTCGCCAAACACGAGGTCGATTGACTACCCCTGCGAGCTTTGGCTCCATCTCCTTCTTCCATTGTCCCCATATTGTCGAAAGTGCTTTGATTGCTTCATCCAGCTTAGCTGCATCCGAGGCGATGATATCGATGGGAACGAGGTTCGGATCGCTGAGGTGAATCTCGCCGTTCACGATTATCATTCGCGCTGCCACTTCGATGAACATTGCATTGCGCTGAACGCGGCCGTCGAAGTGCAGGCCGAAGTCGGCTACCTGCCGTGAAAGTGCGTTCTTGTGCAGCTCTCGCAGTTCGGTCAAAGCGTCCTTGATGTCGCTCTTTAGGTAGCTTTCAATCCTGGGGTCTACCTCTTTGTCGGTGTGCTGCAAGGCGGAGGCGTAGACGCTGATAGTGCTCGCCAGGCTACGCACTTTTTGGAGAGTTTCGCGTAGCTCCCTGTATGCGCCCACAGTTTCCCGGTAATTGGCGGATTCGATGTTTCGAAGTAGCTCGCCGCTCCTCTGTCTTGCCGTTATTCGTGAACCAATGAACACGCCGATGAGTGAGCCTAGGCCGAGGCTCTTCACGAGGTCGAGGATCACTTGCCACATGGTTCCTCGCTAACCGAGTTCCTTGGCCAGCCGGGAGAGCGCTTGCCTCTTGTCATCAAGGGAGACGGAAGCATAGATGGTCATGGTCACGTCGATGTCGGAGTGCCCGACGATGTCCCGCACGATGTGTGGCGGCACGCCTAGTCGCAGGAGCAGCGTCACGCACGAGTGCCGCAGGTCGTGCAGCCGGACGCCATCGAGGCCCGCCCGCTTGCGCAGTGGGTGCCAGCTCGATCGCAGGTTCGACGGGTCGAGTGGTCCGCCTGTCGGCGTGGTGAACACCAACCCGGAGTCCCCCCAGTGCTCGGCCGCGTCGCGTTCGTCGTCCTGCGCGTCCCAGTGGTCGAGCAGCGCTTCCGCGCACACCCGGATCAACGGATAGACCCGCTCCGAGCGCTCCGTCTTCGGCGGCAGGAACCGCAGCTCGGCACCTACCCGCTGAAGGGTCTGGCGAATCTGAAAGCTCGGCGAGAACCGGTCGCTGCAGTCCTCGCAGAAGTCCTCAGCGTGGTCAGGGCAGGGCTTATCCCAGCCGTCCCAGTCAATATCCGACCACCGCAGGCCCAGCAGCTCACCGCGCCGAAGACCCATGTAGAGCGCCAGCACGTACAAGGCGCTCAACCGGTCACCCTCAGCGGCTTCAAGCAGCGTCCGCGACTGCTCGAAGGACAGACCACGGTTCACCCCGTAGCGAGGCGTCCGAATCTGCACCAGCTTCGCCACGTTCCGAGGAATCAGCTCCTCCCGCATCGCGTGTTGAAGCGCGTTCCGCAGAACCGCGTGAATCTGTTGCACTGTCCGATCCGTCGGTGTCCGACCGCAGCACTTGCCGACCGCGCAACACCGTCGAGCCTTCTCCGGCCGCTTAGCGTCGAGGCCATCCGAGCAGCACCGGCACCGGTTGCGCACCTGTTGCATGAACGTGCGGACGTCCGCCGCCGACAGCCGGTCCAGCTTCTTCTGACCGAGCGCGGGCACCAAGTGACGGTTCACCACGACGGCATAGCCCTCCACTGTGCGCGGCTGCTTCTCCCGGGCTACGTGCGTAAGCCAGTACCGCAGGAACCGACCCACCGTCCAGGACTCGGCAGCCACCGGGATACCCGCGTCTGAGTCCGCCATCTTGCGCCGCAGACGATTGGCCGCCGTCTCTTGATCCTTCGCCGAGACCGTGATCCGCTTCCGGTGCCCGGTCGTGGTCAACACGTACGCCGCTCCGACCCACAGGCCATCCGACCGCTGATAAACGGAGCCTTCTCCGTTGGCGCGCTTGCTTCGAGCCATCAGGCAGCCTCCCCAAGGAGACGCGAAACGTACTCGGCCACCGACCGTGCCGGAACCCGCCGACTGCCGCCGATCTTCACCGACGCCAACGCCCCGGAACGCATCAGATCGAAGACCTTGGTACGACCGATCCGGAGGATTCGGGCGACCTCTTCGACTCGGTACAGTTCGCTGCTCATCACATTCCCCCAGTTCAAGCCGCTAGTGGTTGGATTGCTGAAACATCTGGACCAGCCGCGAGTAGCGCTCTGTCGTACTCGGCCCGCCATCGGATGCGTTCGGAGATGGCGTGTAGGAGCAGGTGGGCGCGGGGTGGTGCGTTGGTGTCGCCGGGGGCGAGCTTGCGCCAGATCAGGGGTGAGCTGTCCCGCTCGGGCGGGGTGATGCCGACGTCAGCGAGCAGGCCGAGGACGAAGGCGCGTCGATCGGCTTTGTGTTCGGCGAGCGTCTTGCCGGACCACTTGCGGGAGACCAGAACCCGCCGCCCAGGCAGGCCGAGGGTGGAGCGCCGGTGGGCGCGGCCCTTGCACCGTCCTGGGGTGGTCTTCGAGGTGGCTCCCTGGGGTTGGACGCCGTAGAGGAGCCAGACCGCGCAGCGGGGCGAGCAGGGCGTCTTGGCGAGCTCGGCATGGAGCCGGTCGTGGTGGTCTCGTTGGCGGTGGGTGTCGGCGGTGACGACTTCGCCCGTGGACTTGGTGAGGTACTTGGTCAGGTAGCCGATGTGCCGCCCGGCATCTTCGGAGCCGCCGAGGATGCCCTTGGAGTGGACCTGCGGTCCGAAGGTGGCCACGTGTGCGGGGTGTTCGACCTGTGCGAGCGCGTCAGCCCAGGCCGTCAGTGGGCGCCTGGTGTCTGGGTCTACGAAGCCGCCGTCGGCCCAGACCGGGAGCGTGTCGTCGCTGTAGACGGGATGGTCGTGCTCGGGCCACCAGACCTGGAGGTAGGTAGCCGCGGTGACCTGTCGCAGCAGCTCGTGCGGGATGGAACCGCGGATTGCCGCGTGCAGGTGAGGTGCCGTTCGCTTCTGCGGTTCGACCGTGGCGAAGTACTGCACGTCCCAGCCGACGACGCGGCGCAGGTTCTGCCACCACCGGTCCACCAGCGAGGCGAAGTGCACCGCGTCGCGGGCAGCTCTCCGGTAGTCGTAGGCGTCGGGGTCGCGAGGTGTGCCGTCGGGCAGGACTGGGCCGTAGGTGTCGCAGGTGAGGGTGATGAACATGGAGGGCCGGTAGCCGCCCGCGTACTCCCGTCCGACGGTGCGCTTCTCCACCCGCCGCCGAGGGAGGTTCGGGGCGTCTTGCCGCCGTCGAGTGGAGCGTGCGGGTGCTGCTTTGCGTCCTGGACCGTCGGGGTTGGGGAGTCTGCCCGCCACGCCTGAGGCCCGCAGCTCCTCATCTACGGCGCGGATGTCGTCTCGCAGTTGGTCGGCTTCCACGTCGCCGGCAGCGTCGGCCCGTCGGTAGGCCGCGACGAGGTCGGCCCGGAGTTCGAGCAGGGCCGTCTCGTCGGCCGAGGGTGCTCGGCGGGTGTCGGCCGGTTCCTCCGTCATGTGCCAGCCTTCGCGGCACTGGGCCATACGCAGCGCCCTGACTTTGCGCGCGCAGGGGCCGCAGACGCTCTCGACCGTGGAGCCGCAGGGGACGCCGACGTGCCGCAGCTCTCCGGTGTCGGGGTCACCGACTTCCATCGTGAACGGCCGGACGCAGACGCCGTGCTTCTCGGCGGTCGCGGTGACGACTTCCAGCGCGAGCGGAGCGCGCACCTTCGTGGTTCGGGATGCCGTGGTCATGCCACCGCCCACCGCAGCAGGTGCCCGGGGTCGATCTCATCGCGCCAGGTCTCGCAGCCCGTCACCGGACGCTGCCCGTCGGCCAGGTCCGCGCCGCCCCAGACCTGGACCGGCAGGCCGTCGGTGAGTCGTCCGAGCACGTAGACGTGCAGGGTGCCCGCCGAGGGGTACCAGGCCCGGACCGTGACGTCGGTGAGCGTGTCGGCCCAGTCGAGCAGCAGCGCCGCCAGCCGTGTCAGCTCACCGCCGCCGCTCAGTTGAGCTGAGACGACCGTGCCCAGCGTCTTCGGTGCCAGCGACACCTGAACCGGCACAGCCAAGCCGCCGAAGACGCTCAGGTGCTCCCGAACCGAGTCGAGAATGTCCACCAGGCCGGAGAGCGCGGTGGCGTTCATCGCGTCAGTGGTGGTCATGCTGCCGTGTCTCCGTTCGTGATCGTGGTTTCCGGGAACGCGAAGACGGTTGCCGAGGTGCCGGTCACGTAGTGCTGGAGTTCGGTGATGTTGGTGTCGGTCACGTGGAACGCCCGAGCCCGGACCGGATCGCGCTTGCCGTCCTCCTTGACCCAGGCCACGCCCGGTGTGCTCTCCGGAATCTCGTGCGCGTTCCCGCCGCGAGCCCGCACACCGTCCCCGAGCACCATGTCCACCTGGATCGCCTCATCCAGCCGCATCGCGATGCGCGTGGTGAACAGGTTCCGAAACGGCACGATCTCCTTACGCGGGTCCTGCACCAGGCCCAAGACAGCGACGCCGGGCGCACGGCCTTGCGACGTGATCGTCTGGAGCGCGGCCGTGGCGCGTTCCTTAAGCCGCTTGTCCGTCTGATAGGCGATGACGTCCGCGAGTTCATCCACCACCAGGAGCAGGAACGGTTCCCCGCACTGCGGTGACCAGCCCCGAAGGATGCCCCGGAACCGAGCGGACCGCTCCCGCACCTCGTTGGCCAGCGATTCGAGCAACTCGACCGCTTCCGCGCCGTTGGAGTAGACCGGACCGCCCTCGAACAGCTCAGGTGCCTGCCCGAGTTCCATGCCGCCCTTGGGATCGATGCCGTAGACCCGCACGAGGCCCGAGCGCAGCGCCGGGGCGAGTGCCCGCAGGACCGCCCAGAGAATGGACGCCTTGCCCGCGCCCTGCACACCGACGGCGAGGTACTGGCCGCCGAGGAGCTTGAGCGTCCAGGGCTTGCCTGTCTCCGTGCGCCCGATCTGGACTCGCTTCAGGTTCACCGACGGGCCGGGAGCGGCCATTTCCGGGACCGGCAGCGGCCGGGCCAGCGGGTCAGCGTGCACGAAGTCCAGCTCGATCACGCTCGGCTTGACCACCCGCACCCGGCACGACCGCGCCCCGAACGAGTGCGCCAGGCCCGAAGCGCGCAGCTCCCACTGCTCCGGTGCCTGCCCGGGGATCATCTTCACCCGCACCCGGTCGCGCCACCATTCCGACCGGGTGCGCATGAGCTTGGGCCGGTACTCGCGGCCCTTGGCGTCGCCGCTCAGCCCGGACAGCCGGGTCACGGTGCGCCAGTGGCCCGCGTACACGTAGGCCCGTCGCAGCTCGGTGCGGGACCAGCGGACCCGAGTAAGGAAGACTTCGGGGTCACGCCGCCACAGCCAGAACCCGACCACGACGACGGCGAGCGTCAGGCCGCCGACCAGCCACCACCCGCCGAGGCCGTGAAGCGGGATTCCGACGAGCATCAGGATCACGCCCAGCACTGTCGAGGTCGGGTAGTACCAGGCCAACCGCACCGCCTTGCCCGTCGCCCAGACGAGCACCCAGGCCAACGCGACGGGGGAGAGCAGCAGCTTGGCCTTCCACGGCAGCAGCGTCCACCACGGGAGACGCGGCCGTGCCACCTCAAGCGGGGCCGGGTCGACCCACCGGCTCGGCTTCGCCGCGCCCATCACCAACCATCCCGAACTGTCGAGTCCGATGGCGTGGCGATCGTGCCGAACTCCAGTCCCAGAGCGCCCGAGCAGCGCGCGCAGGTGTCGTCACCTGGGAGCAGTCGAGCGAACCGCTTGCATTGCGCACAGCGGGTGTTTCCTGATCGGGCGGCCCCACTTGCGGAGCGCACCCCCTTGTGTCCTACGCTGGCCATGTCTGATTCACTTCCGGATCGGGCAGGCGGAGCGGCCAACCGGCGACCAACCAATCCCGGCCGCTCCCACCTACTTCTGTTTTATTACAAGACTTTCGGGCGCACAGGATGACGAGAGCACGCGCGTCTCACGTGATCCTGTTTGACTGTCCTATGTGGTTGTCGGGCTATCGCTTGGCGAGCATCACCTTTGACCTTTCCGGGTCGAGCGCGAGTTCTCGGAGCGTGGCGAACAGCCTCGTGTATTCGGCGACGACGGCCGGGTGATCGTGGTAGAGGTTCACCCGTCGGGTTTCCTCGCACACGACGGTGTGACTAGCGCCGTGCACCACCTCGAACCCGCCGCGCAGCCCGGCATGAGCGCCCCGCGACCACGGAAGCACCTGCACTGTCACGGTGTCCCGCAGGGCGCGCAGCCGTTCGCCATGTGCGCCGGACTGACTCCGACGCAGCGCGTGTTCCTCCACCACCCACGTCACCGCAGGTGCCTGCTCGGCGTCGAGCAGAAGCCCACGACGCCCACCGCCGAACAGAGGCGAGATCATCAGCGGGTCATAGACCTCGATCCGGTGCGCGTAGGACTCCAGACCGCACAACAGGTCACGATCGCCGAGCGAAGGCGTCTGCGGGCCGGACCGCGCCAGCCGGAGCAGGTCAGCCAGACGCGGAAGCTCCGACAGCGCATCCAGGTGGCCGAGCACCACTTCCAGCACAGCCCGACTGGGCAGGCTCTTGCCCGCGAGGAGCTGACTGAACGAAGCCCGCGACACTTGCAGGCGCTCACCCATCGCTGCGTGCGTGATCCCGGCCGCCGACACCATCCGAGTCAGCTCATAGGAGAGCAGCCGACGAGCAACTGTCGGAGTCAGCCACGGCCGCACCGACGTCACCACGACGCCTCCCACGACGAGCTAGGAACTTCCCCGGTCGCCGCGATGTGCTCGGCACGGCGACGCTCCCGCACAGCCCAGTAGCCGCGCGCTTCGTGGTGGTGCCCGCGATCGACGTCCGAGACCGCTTCGTAGACCTGCGCGGCCAGGCGGTGGAACGCCTCCCACTGCGCCGCCGAGGCTCCCGATGACGGCCGGACCCGCGTCAGCGCGTCATGCGCCTGCGCGAGCGTGGCGATCTCATCTTTGCCGGTGCCGACGGCCAGCGCTGGCAGCTTCGTCGTCCGCTGCTTGGTCACCGCGGACCACCACCCCGGTACCGGTCAACCCTGCTCCACTCATGCGCCTGGTCCTCGAACGCCGCCGCAGCCGCGTGCAGCGCCGCCACCACACACCAGGGCAGCCCCGCCGTGGTCGCCATCGCCCGCCACGACTCGGCGACCTCCCACGACGTCGAGGCAATCATCTGGCCCACATGCAGCGGGTCCACGTCCGCCCCCCGAGCCGTCTCGCTCGCTTCGGCGTACAGCCGGTAGGCCGACTCCCACGCGCGTTGAGCATCCAGCGGAATCACGGCCGCCCCCTTTCGGGCAGGCGAGAACCCGCCCAGACCCAGCGGCCAGACGAGTCCCCGCCCACCATCACGACCACGGCCTACGCCGCCGTCTTCTCGGAGTTGTCGACCTTGTCCCCGCCGCCCCGACGAGGCGACCCACCACCAGCCGTCGAGACCGCCGCCCGGAACCCCGTCGCGCGGAAGACGTACGTCAGGTACTTGAACTCGCCGTTCCCGGCGATGCGCGGCTCAGCCGTCAGCCCGTCCAGCTCGACCGGCCGCATACCCGGCAACGCCTCCACCGTGGTCGGCACCGGCTGAACCTCAGCCAAGAACGTCACCTCGAACGAGGCCCGCTTGGCGTTCGGCTCACCCGGGTCAGTCATCACCGCCTTCCACTGCCGCAGCCCCGTGGCCTCATCCATCCGCTGCCGCACCGGCCGGTTGCGCGCCTTGTCCTCCCTGCTCTGAAACTCCGTGTCCGGCATGACCTCACCCGTCATCACCAGCCCATGCGGGAACGCCTCATCGAAGTTGATCGGGAACCGGTGTCCCTTGCTGATCGCCACTTGTGTGCCTCTCCGTGTCGTGGCTCCACCGAGCCATCATCTCCTCTAGACAAGTTCGAAGCTACATAGTCGTCTAGAGGAGTTCAATCGAGCAACATGATCCTTCGCTTTAGCGAAGCTTCCTAGCGTGCGGGGAAGTCGTACTCAAGCACGAACGCATGCGAGACCTTGACCGTCTCGCACACCTCAACCGGCAGGTCATCCAGGTCAAACGCAGTCCGGGTCAGCGTGATCACCGGAACCCCAGCCCCGATCTGCAAGGCCCGCCGCTCCTCAGGCGTTGGCATCCGAGCCGTGACCTGCTCGGTGAACCGGCCGAGCTGGTGCCCCTGCTCCTCGATCCGCGCATAGATGCCACCAGGGCCGGTGTCGGTGCTGACGATCGCGGTCCCCGCCGCGATCGACTCGGGGATGTACGAGACGGCCGTCTCCACCGGGGTGCCGTTGGCCAAGTAGCGCCGGGACCGCATGACCACCCGCGCCCCCTCCGGCAACCGAAGCCGCTCAGCGATCTCCGCCGGGGCCTGCTCCGTCGTCACCGAGATCTGGTCTACCCCCGGCTTGTGCCCGCTGACCTCAGCCTCAGCCAGGAACGCCGCCTTACCTTGCTTCCGATGCGCCCGAGCAAACCGATCCGACGCCAGCCGCCGCACCGGGGGAGTGGACCGCACGAAGACACCCTTGCCGTGCTCGGCTACCACCAGACCTTCGCCCCGCAGCTCCTGAAGCGCTTGGCGGACCGTCATCCGGGCTACGCCGTAGTGCGCGATCAACTCCGCCTCCGAGGGCAACTTCTCCCCGGGAGGCAGCCGCCCGGTCGAGATGAGCCGTCGCAACGACGCCGCGATCTGGCGATAAGGTGGCCTGTCGTCGGCCCTGTCGATCGAACCTAGGTCAAGCATGGGCCACTCCTGTAGACGACTAGAGGAGTTTCATCCTTACACACCCGCCGCCGGAACGAAAGTCCAAGATGTCCACACCCAAACATTCCGTAAGCGTTGCCGGGATCGTTGTTAACGAGGATGGCCGTGTGCTCCTTATTCAACGGCGCGACAATCGCCACTGGGAACCGCCGGGTGGTGTGCTAGAGCTGAGCGAGGCCTTCGAGGATGGCGTTCGCCGTGAAGTCTACGAGGAGACTGGCGTCGCGGTCACAGTTGATCGACTGACCGGTGTCTACAAGAACATGGAGCGGGGAATTGTGGCGCTTGTGTTTTACTGCCGAGGTGGCAATAAGCCTGCGCCCGTTACCTCTGAGGCCGTTCAGGTCCAATGGATGACCGTAGAGCAGGCCCGTGCCGTTATGGCACCTGCATACCATGTGCGCATTACTGATGCGCTAACCCCAGGGGTCAACGTGCGCGTCCATGACGGCATCAACGTCCTTGGGGCGTAGACGATACAAAGTCGCATGGTCTCCACGGGAAGGGCTGAGGCCCAACTAGGGTGCTGCGCTGTGTAACAGGACGGTGCCTGAGCGCGACTACCTACTCACAGCGCTGCGGACTAGATGCGGAGTGGGTCGCAATGAAGGTCTTTATCAGTTGGTCAGGGAGTCTTAGTAGGAAAGTTGCCGAGATTCTCCGCGAATGGATACCGTCGGTACTTCAATCTGTCGACCCCTATGTGTCTTCTGAGGACATCGATAAGGGTGCTCGATGGAGTTCCGACATTGCAAGCGAACTAGAGGGTTCAAACTTCGGAATCCTCTGTGTTACGAAAGACAATCTTTCGGCTCCTTGGTTGAACTTTGAGGCGGGTGCGCTCTCGAAACTGTTCGAGACTAGTCGTGTATCGCCATTCTTGTTTGGGGTCGATCGTCCTGACGTGACAGGGCCATTGCTTCAGTTTCAGTCGACCGTCTTCGAGCACGACGACATACTGAAGCTGATTCGATCCATCAATGCGACTTCTGATGCGCCGCTCGAGCCTAGTCGCCTCGAAATGGTTTTCGAGGTTTGGTGGCCACGATTGGAGGAGCGGCTCAAGTCGACACTCACGGCGACGGTAGCATCAACAGAGGCAGAAGATAAGCGGTCTGTGGAGGATGTGCTTGACGAAGTGCTTGAGTTGGTGCGGTCGCAACAAAAGTTGATCTCTAGGCCTGAAGTGCTGCTCCCGAGGGACTATCTCCGCGAGATCGGACTCTTGGCTAGTCGTGTGGATGTGGTCGACAGTCGAGAGATTGAATTCCTTCTGCACGAGGTTCGTCGCAGGCTAAGTGTAGCGGAGCGGGAGCCGAACAAGGAGAACTTTGAGACAATTCATGAGCTCCTGCGTACGTTGGGAATCGTTCTAAGCAGTGCCTTTGGGGTGCGTTTACGATCGGGGAGACTTCGGGGGGCGATTAAGGGGCGGGATGGCGACGTTGACTAGTAACGGGCCGACCTCAGCGGCAATGGTGATAGCTGCCGAACTTAGCTCTATGGGATCAAGGCCGTGCCGCCTGCGCGGCGCGGCGCGGTGGGCCTGTCCCGTTGGCAGCGTGGTCCGTATCCATCGCGCCACGGCGCGGGCTCCCGCTTCGCTCCGCCCGCGCGGACGCGCGGCACGGCCTGCGTGCCCGGTCCCGGGCGCGCCGCACCGCGCAGGCGACACGGTGCACGAGCCGTACAGCAGGTGAGGCGCTTCCACGTCGCCGCGATCGTCTAACGCCGTGAGCACGGCATCAAGAGCGCCTGCGGCGTCGCTACGCGATGGCTGACGCCACCCTTGACACCGCACTCCCAGCGCTAGGAGCGGCCTGTGCGAAGAAGCGGGGGAGAGCAAGCCCCGCGGTTCGCACCTCAACCGGTCGGCTCACGTTGGGAGTCCGCTATGCGTCGGCGCGATCAGCACCCAGACCCGAACCAACTGGTGATCTGGACCAGGTACATCCTCACCGAGGTCCGGAGCACCTACGAGGAGCCCGCGAAGCCCCGTCGCGCCCGCTCGACCAGGCCGCCGAAGGTCCGGCCGCGCCGGGTGGCGGACACGCTCATGGGCCGCCGCCGAGGTGTAGCTACCGGTGTAGCAACGACCCTGGACGTCACCGGACCCGTTCGGCCCGCCAACCAGCGCGGACGTACTACCGCGAACCCGAACACGCTGGTCAGCGCAGCCTTGAAAGCGGAAGACGGGCAACCGTCCGGGGGTTCAAATCCCTCCGCCTCCGCACAGTTCGATCAAGATCCACCCTGGCGGTACCCAGATCTGGCAGAGTCCCCTTTCACTGGGTGAAAGGGGAGCCGGTGGCGGCATGGCTGATGCTCGCGGCGGGGGACAACCGGGAGCACGCAGGCAACGACGGGTACGACGACCTGCCGTCGGAGCACTACAGCTGGGACAGCACCGTTCCCAACTGCGCAAAGCCGCAGGTCGGCGACGTGATCGTGCTTCGGGACACCGAGCACCTCCTCGGCGCCTCGGTGATCGGTGCGATCGAGACCGGTGCGGCGACCAAGCAGCGCTGGCGATGCCCGTCCTGCAACCACGCCAGTATCAAACGCCGGAGAAAGAAGCTTCCGCCCTACGTCTGTCAGAACAAGAACTGCAAGGGCACGTTCGTAGAGCCCATCGCAGAGACGATCTCTGTTCGCACCTACCGGTCCAAGCACGACGTCGCCTGGGTCGACATGCATGCGCTGCTCACCGCGAAAGAGGTGAACAAGATGTGCGTGAAGGAGAAGTCGCAGAACAGCATCAGGGTGCTGGACCTCGACCGCTTCCACCTGGCCATGACCGCTGGCGGGGTGCTGCCCGCGACCCCGATCGAGGCGGCGATGGCCTCGGTGATGGGCGGGCACCGGCAGGCGTTCGTGCTCGCGCGCATCGGGCAGGCGGCTTTCCGGAAGCGCCTGTTGCAGGAGTTTGGGGATGTTTGTGCCTTCACCGGGCCTGCTCCGCGGGACGTCCTGGAAGGCGCGCACCTCTACAGCTACGCCGCGGACGGCAGGCACCACGACAACGGCGGGCTGATGATGCGCCGGGACATCCACCGCCTCTTCGATCTCGGTCACATCGCGGTGAACCCGGACAGCATGCTCATCGACGTGAGGTCCGAAATCCGGCGGTACCCCGACTATGCCGCCCTGCACGGTCAGCAGGTGCGAGTCTCACAAGGCAAGCTGAGGCCCCAGCACCGCTCCTGGCTGCGCAAGCACTGGGACACCTACCGCGGACCATCCACATAGGATCAACCGCGCCACCCGCGGCGGACGGCTAGGGTCGGGGCGAACCGGACATCTGGGGGTCTCGTGCGTTCGCTTCCCGCCGTCACCGTGGTCGACCCGGCGCTGGGCCAACGCTGGCGGCGCGCGAGGGTCAGGCTGGGTTGGGCGCTCATCGGTCTGCCGGGATTCGTCGCCGTGCTCTGCGCGGGCATGGTCGCGGTCGGCGGGCGGTTCGAGTGGTGGGTGGGGCTGCCTGTCCTGGGGGCGCTCGGGCCGGTGGTGGTGGGGGGTCTCGTCGCGGTGTCGCCGCCGCGGTGGGTGGGGGCGGTGGTGGCGCTGGGGGCCGGGCAGTTCCTGCTCGGGGTGTTGCCCTCCTACGCGGTGGGAGGCGGGGACGGGGTCGTTCCGCTGTTGTTCGGTCTGTTCTGGGTGGTGTTCGCCGTGGGGATCGGTCTGGCGCACAGTGCCTATCGCACGCTTGGAACACCGCTGATCCCCGCGCTCGGTGACACGCCCCTGGAGATCCGCGTGGGAGCCCGCTACGCCGTGCGCACCGCGGATTCGATCGTGCTCGGGGTGACCGTCGGCGGGCAGCACCTGACCGTCCACGCCCGAAGGCACGCACCGCTGGGGCGGGGCCTCACCCAGGGGCAGATGTCGATCCCCCTGACCGCCGTCCGGGCCGTGCGGGTCGTGCTGCTGCACAGCTCCGGCCCCTGGTTCACCCTCTCCGACGGCACCGACCTGCTCACCACCCCAGGCCCCGCCGTCGCCGTCGAGGGACCGCACGGGGACCTCCTGATCCCGACCGACGACGCCACCGTCCTCGCCGAGCTGCTGCACCGGCGTGTCCGTTTCGCCCATACCGCGCGGTGAACTCTGGTACGAACGTAGCAACGTCAGGGAGGTACGGACTGTGGACAATCCGGGCAAGGCCGCACGGCAGATGCAGCAGATGGCCGAGCGCATGCAGGAGCGGTCGCGGCGGTTCACCGAGCTGCACACCGCCATGTCCGCGCTGGTGGTGACCGAGACGTCGGCCGACGGGGCGGTGCGGGTGGCCGTCGACGGCAACGGGCTGCCGACCGAGCTGACCCTCACCGAGCGCAGCCGGGGCATGGACCCCGAGCGGCTCTCCGCTGAGCTGATGGCCACCCTGCGCCGCGCCCAGGCCGAGCTGCGGGCTCGGGTGGAGGCGGCGACCAGGGAGTCCGTCGGCGACGACGAGGCGGGTGCGGCGATCCTCGCGCAGTACGCGCAGCGCTTCCCCGACCCCGAGCCCGCCGCGCCGCCGCCGGGCAGGCAGCCAGGCTACCGCTTCACCGAGTTCGACGACTGAGGGGACACCCATGCCCGACGGATTCACCGTGGACCCCCGTGAGGTCCGCGACCACGCAGGCGCCACCGAGGGCTTCGCCGGCCGTGCCGACGTCGCCACCCAGGCGGGCGCGCACCTGACCTCGCTCAACGACGCCTACGGCCTGCTCTGCCAGAGCTTCGGCGAGATGCTGGTCGAGCCGCAGCAGCGCGGCACCGACGCGCTGCGCGGCTCGGCCGACGGGCTGCACCAGCTCTCCCAGCAGCTCACCGCCTCGGCCGAGGCCTACGAGCAGGTGGAGGAGAAGATCGCCGCTGTGCTGGAGGCGCTGGCCAAGCAGCTCGACCTGGCCGCGCGCGGCATCCCGACGGTGGGTGGCCGCTGATGGTCGACATCGACAACAAGACCGACAACCCGCTGGTCGAAGACGGCACCGACCTGCGCAACAACTACGCCCAAGACCTCAACCCGTTCGAGAACATGGGCGCGCCCAGCGCCGACGGCGGGCCGGGGTTCATGGCGGGCATCACCGCCTTCGAGGCGGGCTGGGCGATCGCCGAGGGCATCGACAAGGGCGACTGGAAGCTCGCCGTCAGCGGGCTCATCGCCGGCGGCCTCGACGTCGCGGGCGCCGCGCTCGACCCCATCGCCTACGTGGCGGGCCAGCTGTTCTCCTGGATGCTGGAGCACATCGAGCCCGCCAGGGCCGCGCTGCACGCCCTGTCCGGCAACCCCGACATGGTGAAGGCGTACGCGCAGTCCTGGACCAACATCGAGCAGGAGATGCTCGCCGTCAGCCAGGAGTTCGGCGCCGCCGCGCGGTCCGAGGCCCCCTCGTGGACGGGCCAGGCCGCCACTGCCTACCGCGACCGCGCCGCCGAGATCGCCGGGATCTGCGGTGGGGTGGCGGGCGCCGCGCACGGCATCGCCACGCTCACCCTCGGCATGGCCGAGGTCGTCAACGGCGTGCGCACCGCCGTGCGCGACATCCTCGCCGCGATCGCGGGTTCGCTGGTCAGCTGGGCCATCGAGCTCGCGGCGTCGCTGGGCACGGCCGCGCCGCTGGTCGCCGCCCAGGCCAGCGCGGCGATCGCCAGGGTGCTCAGCAAGGTCGCCCAGATCCTGTTCAAGCTGGAGACCGCCCTCAGCGCGGCGATCACCCTCCTGGTCGCCATCCGCGACATCCTCGACGGACTGATCCGCCAGCAGAACGCCCTGCGCGGCGGCTGAACCCAGCTGTCCGCAGTGGACAGCTGGGGTCGCCTCAGGAGATCAGCGCGACGACGGAGACCGCCGACGTCGCGCCGAGGACGAAGCCGACGACGGCCGTGGGGCCGACCAGTTCGGCCCGGCTGAGCGCCCAGATCGCCAGGAGGCTGGCGGCGAGGACGAGCAGGGCGATCGCGTGCGGGTGCATGGTCATCCCTCCGACCGGTACGTCGACTCCGGGACATCGGTGATCAGCATGTGGCCCGGCGCGTGGGTGATGGCGAACGGCAGGGCGGAGAGGGCGGCCTGCGGGGTGACCCCGCACGCCCAGAACACCGGGACCTCGCCCGGCCGGACCTCGACCGGGTCGCCCCAGTCGGGCTTGTCGAGGTCCACCCCCAGTGCCTCGGGTGCTCCGATGTGGACCGGCGCGCCGTGCACCGCGGGCACCGCGGCGGTGACCTTGACGGCCGTGGCGACCAGGTCGGCGGGCACCGGGCGCATGGTCACCACCAGCGGCCCCGACAGCGGTCCCGCCGGGCGGCAGGCGCGTGAGGTCCGGTACATCGGCACCGTCGTGCCCAGCTCGACGTGCCGCAGCGGGATCCCCGCCCCGGCCAGGGCGTGCTCGAAGGTGAAGCTGCACCCGATGAGGAACGCGACGAGGTCGGGGCGCCACCACCGCTGCGCCGATGTCGGCTCGGCCACCAGCTCACCGTGCTCCCAGATCCGGTACTTCGGCAGGTCGGTGCGCAGATCGCCGGCGGCGAGCCGGGTGGTCCAGGAGCCCGGGTCGGTCACGTCGAGCACCGGGCAGGGCTTCGGGTTGCGCTGGGCGAAGAGGAGCACGTCGTAGGCGTCGGCGCGGGGGACGGCGATCAGGTTCGCCTGGGCGTACCCGGGGGCGACGCCGGAGGTCGTCATGACGCGTCCGGCGCGGAAGGCCGCGCGGGCCTGCGCGGGGGTCACCGGTCCACCAGTTCGACGTCGCGGGTCTCCGGCAGGCCGAACAGCGCCACGAAGGCCAGGCCGTAGGCCGCCGCGCCGAAGGCCAGCGCGCCGCCGAGCCCGTACTGGGCGGCCAGGAAGCCGATCGCGGCGGGGAAGAGGGCGCCGACGCCACGGCCGAAGTTGTAGGTGAAGCCGGGGCCCGCGCCGCGCACCCGCGTCGGGTACAGCTCGGCGAGGTAGGCGCCGAAGCCGCTGAAGATGGCCGATGAGCAGAAGCCCAGTGGCGCGGTCAGCCACAGCACCAGCGCGCCGGAGTCGGCGGGGACCAGTGTGTAGAGCAGGATCAGCGCCGCGCTCAGCGCCGCGAACAGCCGGAAGGTGTTCTTGCGGCCCAGCTTGTCCACGAACACCCCGGCCGTCAGGTAGCCGGCGAACGCACCCGCGGCGAACACCGCCAGGTACCCGGCCGTGCCGACGACGGTCAGTCCGCGGTCCTCCTTCAGGTATGAGGGCAGCCAGGTGGCCAGCGTGTAGTAGCCGCCCTGGCAGCCGGTCGCCAGCAGCGAGGCGAACAGCGTCGTGCGCAGCAGGCCGGGCGTGAAGATCTCGCCCAGGGAGTTGCGCGAGCGCTCCCGCAGCCCGGTGAACACCGGCGCGTCCTCGACCCGCTTGCGCACCCACACCACGAGCACCGCGGGCAGCGCGCCGGTCAGGAACAGCACGCGCCAGGCCCACTGCTCGTCGAAGACGGTGAACACGATCCCGTAGACCGCGACGGCCAGCGCCATGCCGACCGCCCACGAACTCTGGACCACCGCGATGACCCGCCCGCGGTGGCGCGCCGAGCAGTACTCGGCCACCAGGATCGCCCCCGTCGCCCACTCACCGCCGAAGCCGAGCCCCTGCAGACCGCGGAAGACCAGCAGCGTCTCGTAGTTCGGCGCGATGCCGCACAGCGCGGTGAACACGGCGTAGACCAGCACGGTGATCATCAGGGTGCGCACCCGGCCGATGCGGTCGGCCAGCACCCCGGCCAGGACGCCGCCGACGGCGGAGGCGACGAGGGTGGTGGTCGACAGCAGCCCGGTCTCGGCCTTGCTCAGGCCGAACGTCGCGGCCACCGCGCCGAGGCTCAGCGGCAGGACCCAGTAGTCGTAGGAGTCGAGGCCGTACCCGCCGAACGCCCCCGCGAACGCCCGGCGCCCCCGCGCGGGCAGCTCCCGGTACCAGGCGAACCCCGCCGTGGTCTGCGTGCTCATCACCATCACCCCATTCGATTGAGCCTGGTGTGCTGTCGCTCACAGCATGGCCGATCGTTCAACGATTCTACAAGTCACCAATATGACAATCCCTCAATCAGACGATTAGGCTGGGCGGCACACCGCCGCTCGTGACGCGGCACTCGACGGGGAGGCCCAGTGGTGAAGGATCTGGCTGAGCTGGTGCGGCTGCCGGAGCGGGAGAGCGCCGCCGAGGCGACCGCGGGCGCGCTCCGGGAGCTGATCATGACCGGCAGGCTGAGGCCGGGCGCGCGCGTCAACGAGTCCGACTTCATCGGCGTGCTCGACGTCTCCCGCAACACCCTGCGCGAGGCGTTCCGCCTGCTGCACCACGAGAAGCTCCTGGTCCACCGGCTCAACCGCGGCGTCTTCGTGCGCACCCTGTCGGTGGACGACGTCGCCGACCTTTTCCGCGTACGCCGCGTCATCGAGTGCTCAGCGCTCTCCCGCGCCACCGCCGAGGGCGTCGAGCTGATGGACCGCGCCGTGCAGACCGGCCTCGCCGCGGCCGAGCAGGGCGACTGGGCCGACGTCGGCACCGCCAACATCCGCTTCCACCAGGCGATCGTCGCCCAGGCAGGCAGCGCGCGCATGGACGAGCTGATGCGCCAGGTCGTCGCCGAGCTGCGTCTGGGCTTCCTGGAGATGGGCAACCCGCGCGACTTCCACATGCCCTACCTCGGCCGCAACGGCGAGATCGTCAACGCCCTCACCCGCGACGAGCCCGACGAGGCCGACCGCCAGCTCCGCGCCTACCTCGACGACGCCGAGGAAGAGATGCTCGTCGCGTTCCGGGCCATGGGCCGCTGAGCGCGCCTAGCATCGCCCCGATGATCGGACGAAACCCGTGACGGGCTGGGAAGCGGTCGCCGTCGTCCTCGCCGGGGTGTTCGCGGGCGGCATCAACACCGTCGTCGGCTCCGGCACCCTGGTCACCTTCCCCGTGCTGCTGGCGGTGGGCTACCCGCCGGTGGTGGCGAACGTGTCGAACTCCCTCGGCCTGGTGCCCGGATCGATCACCGGCGCCATCGGCTACCGCGACGAACTCGTCGGCCAGCGCGACCGGCTCATCCGCTTCGGCATCGCCTCGCTGCTGGGCGGCATCGGCGGCGCGTTCCTGCTGCTCGTGCTGCCCGCCGAGGCGTTCGAGACGATCGTGCCCGTCCTCATCGCCCTGGCCCTCGTGCTCGTCGTCCTGCAACCGTGGCTCTCGCGCAAGCTCGGCGCCCGGCGCACCGAGGGCTCGATGCACGGCACCGTCGGCGTCTTCGCCGCGATCTTCGCCACCGGCGTCTACGGCGGCTACTTCGGCGCGGCCCAGGGAATCCTGCTGATGGGCTTCATGGGCATCCTGCTCAACGAGAGCCTGCAGCGCGTCAACGCCATCAAGAACGTGCTCGCCGCGATCGTGAACGCGGCCTCGGGCATCGTCTTCATCTTCGTGGCCGAAGTGGACTGGCTCGCCGTCGGCCTGATCGCGGTGGGCGCCGTCGTCGGCGGCCTCATCGGCGCCCGCGTCGGGCGCAAGCTGTCGCCGACGGTGCTGCGCGGGGTGATCGTCGTGGTCGGCGTCGTCGCGATCGTCCAACTGCTGGCCTGAGCGCGGGTGGGCGCGTCCACACAGGACGCGCCCACCCGTGGTCAGAACGAGCGGGCGGCGGTGAGGAAGAGGTCGTTCTCCTCGGGGGTGCCGATGGTGACTCGGGCGCCGTCGCCGGAGAAGGCGCGGACGACGACCTTGTGCGCCAGGCAGTGCTCGTTGAAGGCGTCCGTGCGCTCGCCCAAGGGCAGCCACACGAAGTTCGCCTGCGACTCCGGCACGGTGAAGCCCGCCTCCAGCAGGGCGGCGCGGACGCGGGCGCGCTCGGCGACGATGTCGCGGCAGCGGGCCAGGAGTTCGTCCTCGGCGTCCAGCGACGCCAGGGCCGCCACCTGGGCCAGCGCGTTCACCCCGAACGGGATGAAGACCTTGCGGACGGCCTCGGTCACCGCCTCCGGGGCGACCAGGTAGCCCACGCGCAGGCCCGCCAGGCCGTAGGCCTTGGAGAAGGTGCGCAGGACCGCGACGTTGTCGCGCCCGCGGGCCCACTGCTCCTTGGCGACCTCGACGCCGTCGGGCACCGACGGGTCGTCGACGAACTCCCGGTACGCCTCGTCGATGACCACGAGGACGTCGTCGGGGAGGGCGTCGATGAAGCCGTCCAGCTGCGGCTTGGTCAGCGCGGTGCCGGTCGGGTTGTTCGGGGTGCAGACGAAGGCCAGGCGGGTCCGGTCGGTCACGGCCGCGACCATCGCGTCCAGGTCGAGGGCCTGGCCGGGGGTCAGCGGGACGCGGGTCTGGCTCGCGCCGACGACCTGGGTGATGATCGGGTAGGCCTCGAAGGACCGCCAGGGGAAGAGGACCTCGTCCTCTGCGGTGCAGGTCGCCTGCACCAGCTGCTGGCACAGGGTCACCGAGCCGCACCCGGTGGAGACCTGCGCCTCGGACACGCCCAGCTTCGCCGCCAGCCGCGCGACCAGCTCGCCCGCCCCGCTGTCGGGGTAGCGGTTGATGCGGCCCGCCGCTTCGGCGACGGCGGCCACGACGCTGGGCAGCGGGCCGAGCGAGACCTCGTTGCTGGCCAGTTTGACCGCCCCGGGCACGGTGCGGCCGGGCACGTAGCCCGGCAGCGCGGCCAAGTCAGCGCGGGTTCGCACGCTCATTGCGTCAGCTCCTTCGGTGTGCGGCGCGATGGTGTTCATCGTGGTGGCGCCACACCCCGCAACCTAGTACTCGACCCCAGGTGAGCGGGCGATCACGTTGACTGCTGTTCACCACACCGTGGGAAGGTGGGGCATGGTTGAGATCCAGACGGCTGACTTCCGGCTCGCCGACGGCCGGGAGCTGCGGCTGTCCCACGCCGAGCCCGACGGGGTCGTGCGCGGCGGGCTGGTCGTGCTGCACGAGGCTGCGGGGATCACCGAGGCGGTGTCCGAGGTCGTCCGCGGCCTGGCGGGGGAGGGCTGGCTGGTCGTCGTCCCGCACCTGCCCGCCGAGCTGACCGAGGCCTCCGCGCTGGCCGCCACCGACATCGGGTTCGCCTGGCTGGCCGCCCGCACGGTGTCGGTCGACCGGATCGGCGTCGTCGGGGTGGGGCTGGGCGGGTCGGTCGCCCTGGTCGTCGGTGCGCGGCGCGACATCGGCGCCGCGGTGACCGTGGCCGGGGTCGGCATCCTGGAGCCCGCCGTCGACGGGCTGCCCGCCCTGGTCGAGATCGCCGCCGAGCTGCGCGTGCCGTGGCTGGGGCTCTATCGGGCGGAGAACCCGACGGCCGAGGAGGTCGAGAAGCTGCGCGACGCCGCGGGCTCGGCCCCGGTCGCCACCGACCTGGTCCGCTACGAGGCGGGCACCTCCGAGGCGTGGCAGCGCGCGCTCAACTGGTTCGACGCGCACCTGCGGTGAGGGGCGGGCCGGGCCCGCCCCCTCCCGTCAGACCATGGACGCGACCGCGCCCTCGGTGACCAGCGCGGGCTCGGTCTTCGCCCGCACCTCGTCCTCGGTGACCCCGGGGGCCAGCTCGCGCAGCACCAGCCCGGCGTCGGTGATGTCGATCACAGCGAGGTCGGTGATGATCCGCTGCGCCACCCGCTTGCCGGTGTAGGGCAGCGAGCACTCGTCGACGATCTTGTACGAGCCGTCCTTGGCGACGTGCTCCATCAGCACGATGACCTTCTTCGCGCCATGCACCAGGTCCATGGCGCCGCCCATCCCCTTGATCATCTTTCCGGGGATCATCCAGTTGGCGATGTCGCCGTCCTTGGACACCTGCATGGCGCCCAGGATCGCCGCGTCCACCTTGCCGCCGCGGATCATCGCGAAGGACAGGGCGGAGTCGAAGAACGACGCGCCGCGGCGCACGGTGACGGTCTCCTTGCCCGCGTTGATCAGGTCGGCCTTCTCCTCGCCGTCCCACGGGTAGGCGCCCACGCCCAGGATGCCGTTCTCGGACTGCAGGACGATCTCCACGTCGTCGGGCACGTAGTTGGGGACCAGCGTCGGCAGGCCGATGCCGAGGTTGACGTAGGAGCCGTCGTGCAGCTCCCTGGCGGCGCGGGCCGCCATCTCCTCGCGGGTCAGCGCCACGGCTCAGGCCCCCTTCTGGCGGACGGTCCGCCGCTCGATGCGCTTGTCGGCTGCCTGCTCGGCCGTCAGCGGGACCACCCGCTGCACGAAGATCCCCGGCAGGTGCACCTCGTCCGGCGCGAGGTCACCGGGCTCCACCAGCTCCTCGACCTCGGCGACGGTGACCCGCCCCGACATCGCGCACAGCGGGTTGAAGTTGCGCGCCGACTCCCGGAACACGAGGTTGCCGTGCCGGTCGCCCTTCCACGCCCGCACCAGCCCGAAGTCGCACACGATCGCCCGCTCCAGGACGTAGTCCAGCCCGTCGAACTCGCGCACCTCCTTCGGCGGCGAGGCGACCGCCACGTTCCCCTCGGCGTCGTACTTCCACGGCACCCCGCCGTCGGCCACCTGCGTGCCCACGCCGGTCCTGGTGAAGAACGCCGGGATGCCGGTCCCGCCCGCCCGCAGCCGCTCGGCCAGCGTCCCCTGCGGCGTCAGCTCGACCTCCAGCTCCCCGGAGAGGTACTGCCGCGCGAACTCCTTGTTCTCCCCGACGTAGGACGAGGTCATCCGGGTGATCCGCCGCTCGCGCAGGAGCAACCCCAGCCCCCACTCGTCGACCCCGCAGTTGTTGGACGTCACGTCCAACCCGCTGACCCCTTTGTCGAGCAGCGCCTGGATCAGCACACTGGGTATCCCGCACAACCCGAACCCACCGACCGCCAGGCTCGCGTTGTCCCCGACGTCGGCGACCGCATCAGCGGCGCTGCGGACGACTTTGTCCATCGATGCCCCTCCTTCTGGGTGTGGCAGTCGCGACTCTAGTGCCGTCGGAGGGGTTGTCGGGGTGTTCGTCATCCCCATAACACCCAGCCGCCTCATATGGGCCACCACCTGCGGCGTTGCACGAAGGAGGGGGGCGTTTTGCTCCTCGGGAGGGGGCCTGTGTAGTCTTGCCGCAGCGGCCTGGGGCCCCGGGAGGCTTCGCCTAGTCTGGTCTATGGCGCCGCACTGCTAATGCGGTTGGGGTTCAAAGCCCCTCCCGGGTTCAAATCCCGGAGCCTCCGCTGGACACCTGGCCCGCCAGGTGACAACTGAACATGCGCCCGTAGCTCAACGGATAGAGCATCTGACTACGGATCAGAAGGTTAGGGGTTCGAATCCCTTCGGGCGCGCAATGCGAAACCGCAGCGGATGTCATCCGCTGCGGTTTTGTTTTGTGGTGATTAGCGGGGAGCCACTTCGACGGGGCCCGCGGTGACGGTGAGGTCGAGGAGGTGGGCGCCGCCGAGGAGGAGGGTGGTGCAGACGATCAGGACCGCGATGAGGCGGGTGGTTGTTCCCCAGGAGCTGATGGCGTGGGCCAGGAAGGCCGGGAAGGTTGTCGTGTGGGGTGGGTCTTGCCTCACGGGGGCCTTTCCGAGGGCGCGGGCCGGTGGGGGCGGCGGCGGGTTGGTGGCGGGAAGTTGGTGGGCGGGACGTTTGTGGGTGACGTGGTTCGGTGGTGTTGGTGTGGTGAGGCTATGAGGGGGCGCGGGTGTGGGGTGGGGGATTTCAGCTGCGGGTAGGGAGGTTTACCCGTAAGCGTGATTACGGGGAGATGTGCCAGACCATGAGCAGGTGGCCGCCGAAGTAGGCGGAGACCGTGGTCAGGGTGGTGAGGGTGATCCAGGTGTTCGTCGGGCGGGCTCGGGCCAGGGCGACGGCTATCGGTATCAGGAGTGGAAAGGCGACCAAGAGGAAGCGGGCTTTGGCGTTGTACATGCCGTCGCCGCCGATGGTGGTGATCAGGAGGATGGCGGAGAACAGCAGGAGGGGCCAGGGGAGGCGGTCGGCCACGGTGTGGGTGAAGAGGGCCAGGGAGATCAGCATGACCAGGGTGACCACGTAGAACGTCACGTGCGACGGGGTGGAGAGGACCTTGGTCACGAAGCGCCAGGTGTAGGTGCCGCCGTCCCAGCCGGTGAACCAGCCCTCGTGCTCGATCCAGAACCAGCCGTCGGGGCGGCCGGTGCGGATCGCGACCCAGGTGAGGTAGCCGAGCCAGCCGAGGGGGGCCAGTAGGCCTGCCAGCCAGGCGCGCCAGTTCGTGGGGCGTTGGAAGACCGTGATGAGGGCGGCCAGGCCGACGGCGGCGATCAGGGCGGTGGCGGTGGGGCGGGTCAGGCCGGCGAACAGGCACAGGACGCCCGCGGTCAGCCAGCGCTGGGTGAGCACGGCGTACAGCGACCAGGCGGCGAGGGCGGTGAAGAGGCTTTCCGTGTACGCCATCGACTCGACGATCGCGTGCGGGAGGACGCCCCAGAGCACGGCGAGCAGGACGCCGGTGCGGTGGTCGCGCAGGTGCCTGCCGACGGTGTAGACGCCCCAGGCCGCGGCGACGCCTGCCAGCCACGCGACGGCGATGCCCGCGCCCATCGCCGACAGCGGGGTGATGGCGGCCAAGCCCGCCACCAGCATCGGGTAGAGCGGGAAGAACGCCATGGTGCTCTTGGGCGCCTCGGCGCGGTCGTAGCCGTTCTCGACGATGTCGAGGTAGTGCACAGAGTCGTACTTGTAGCCCAGCAGCGTCAGGACGTTCTGGCCCTGGTCGTCGGCCCACAGCCACAGGAACAGCACGCCGATGACCCTGACCAGCAGATAGCCCGCGACCGCAGCGGCGGCGGTCTGGGTCAGCCAGGTGCGGGGCGGCGGGGGGCCTGCGTCGTCGGGGGCCCGGGGCGCGAGATCGGTCGTCGTCATGTCTTCGCTCGTGCTCAGCGGCCACGGAATGGCGAACAGCATCGCACAGCCACCGTGCCGGGGCGCGGAACGACGCGGGCGCGGTCCACCGGCGGGGGGAGCCGCGGGTCAGTCCGCGGGAGGACGCACGGGCGGCACGCGGACCGACACCATCGGGGGGACAACGGTTTCCGAGGGGGAGACCTGCGCAGGGAGATGGTGAGGGGGAGATGCGGTGATCACCAAGACCGTGCTGGCCGTGAGCGCGCTCACGGCCGGGCTGATCGTTCCGGCGGCGGCCGACGCGCCGGTCCGGATCGCGATGCCCGTGCTGTCCGGGCCCTACCCGGTGGGGACCGCGGAGGTGCACCTGATCGACCGCGGCCGGGCCGACCCGTGGGTCGGGGGAGCGCGGGAGCTGATGGCCACGGTGAGCTACCCGGCGTCGCCGGTCGGCGAGCGCGCGGGCTGGATGGGCGACGGGGTGGCCGACGTGGTCGACCGGGTCGCCGGGCCCGGTGAGCTGGGCATCCCGGCGGGGTCGGTCGCCTGGGCGCAGACCCGGCGGCACGCGCGCACGGCGGCGCCGGCGTTCGGGAAGTGGCCGGTGGTGGTGTTCTCCCACGGGCTCGGGTCGCTGCGGGAGGTCACCGCCGGGCTGGTCGACGACCTCGCCAGCCGCGGCTACGTGGTGCTGTCGCTCTCGCACACCCACGAGGCCACCGCGGTCGAGTTCCCCGACGGCCGGGTGGCGACCGCGGTCTCGGACATGGCCGACCCGGCCGAGCGCCGGACCGCCATCGACGTCCGCGTCGCCGACAGCCGCTTCGCCCTGAGCGCGCTGACCGGCGGGGACCTGCCGCTGCCGCGCGGGCTGCGCCGGGCGCTGGACACCGGCAGGGTCGGCATCGCCGGGCACTCCTACGGCGGGTTCACCGCCGCCGAGGCGATGCACCTCGACCGCCGCTTCGCCGCCGGGATCAACCTCGACGGGGCGATGGGCGCGCCCGGGGTCCCCAGCGGCGCGGTCGAGCACGGCCTGGACCGGCCGTTCCTGCTGGTCGGAGCCGACTTCGTGGACCCGGGCACCGGGGCCGTCCTGGAGCACTCGCACCGCGACACCGCGCTGGACCCGACGTGGGCGCGGTTCTGGCGGAACCAGCGCGGCTGGAAGCGCGACCTGCACGTGCACGGCGGCACCCACTACGCCTTCACCGACCTGCAGTTCGCCGTGCCGAGGCTGCGCGGGCTGCTGACCCCGGAGCAGTACGCCTTGGTCGTCGGCACGATCGAGCCCCGGCAGTCGCTGGCCGCCCAGCACGACTTCCTGGCCGGCTTCTTCGACCTGCACCTCAAAGGCCGCGACCGCGGCCTGTTCGACCGCGACCCGCACCGCTACCCGGACGTGCGCTTCATCCCCTGACGGGTTTCATCCGGTTGCCGTGTAACGCCGACGGCACCCAGGGTGACCTCCCGGTTGATCCGGAGAGCCCGGGTCAACCGGGTGACGGGACGCTGGATGAAGATCGACGTGTTCAACGAGATCCAGAACCGCGGGGGCGGGCCCGCCGGGCCGCGCTTCGCGCAGGCGCTGGAGCAGGCCAAGCTCGCCGACGAACTCGGCTACGGCTGCTGGTGGCAGGTCGAGCACCACGGCGCGGGCGAGTTCAGCCTCTCGTCGGCTCCCGAGCTGTTCCTGGCCGCGCTCTCGCAGGTCACCTCGCGCATCCGGCTCGGGCACGCCGCGGTGCTCGCGCCTGCGCGGTTCAACCACGCCGTGCGGGTGGCCGAGCGCGCCGCCACCCTCGACCACCTCAGCGGCGGGCGGGTCGAGCTGGGCATGACCCGCTCCACCATCCCCGAGTGGCGGCTGTTCAACATCGACCCCGCCGACGTGCGCCCGCAGACCGCCGAGGCGTTCGAGCTGGTGCCGAGGCTGTGGACCGAGGACTCCGTCACCCACGACAGCGACACCTACCGCCTCGACGGCGTCAGCGCCGTGCCCAAGCCCGTGCAGGGCCCGCACCCGCCGCTGTGGCAGGCCGCGGCCAGCCCGGCCTCCTTCGAGGAGGCGGGCCGCCGCGGCGTCGGTGTGCTCGGCACGACCTTCTGGGAGTCGATCGAGCGCGTCGAGCGGATGGTGCGCCTCTACCGCGAGGCCGCCGCCGCGTGCACCGAGCCGGTCGGCCGCTTCGTCAACGACCAGGTCGGCTTCTTCACCTTCGTGCACTGCGCCGAGACCGACGAGCAGGCCATGCGCAACGGCGCCGCCGCGGCCGCCGCCTGGTACACGGTGACCGCGCTCAACTTCTTCGAGGCCGGCCAGGACTTCGTCAACGGCCTGGAGCGCCAGAAGGAGCTGATGGCGCAGTCCGACGGCGGCGGGCTCGCGGGTGAGTTCCACCGCGCCGAGGAGGGCGCGGGCCCCACCCCGGGCCAGCTGCTGATCGGCCGCATCCTGCAGGGCGAGGACATCCCCGACGACGAGCTGTTCGCCATCCTCAGCGAGCAGCAGTCGCTGATCGTGGGCTCGCCGGAGACCTGCCGCAAGAAGCTGCGCGCCTACGCCGACCTGGGCATCGACCGCCTCATGTGCCTGCAGCAGATCGGCGGCCTCGGCCACGAGGAGGTCATGACCAGCATCCGGCTGACCGGCGAGCTGATCCCGGAGTTCGACCGGTCCTGACCCGGCGGCAGACTCGTCTACAGAGGACCGTCAACCGCCGGACGTGTGACAGCGGCGCCGGCTGGTTAGTGGTGCTGTGAGTTCTCCTTCCTCCCAATGGGTGCAGTAAGCCCGCTGTCCCCAGGTGATCCACAGGTTCCTGTGGATCACCTGGGGACAACTCCTCAGGCGGCCTTCTCCGCTGTCAGCGGTTTGCCGATCAGCTCCGCCGTCTCGGCGCTCAGCGACCGCCCGGGAACGTCGGGGTCGCAGCCGATCCTGGACAGCCGCGCCCGGATCGACCCCGGTGATCGCTGCCGTGCCGCGGCCAGCTCGCGGATGGCGGCGCCCGCGGGCGTGCTTTCGCCCAGGGCCAGCCATTGCGCGCGCAGCGCCGAGTCCAGCTCCGATGTCCAGGGAGCGTGCGAGTTCGGCGCGGCGCCGCGCCTGCGGGCGGCTCCGCCGAGCGCGCCCGCCGCTGTCAGCGCGCGGGTGAGCAGGCGGGCGACCTCGGCGGCGGCGGCCTGCGGGACGCGCAGTGCCCCGTCGGCCTCGACGGCGCCATCGGCTGACCGGCCGCGCAGGTCCAGGGTGACCTGGCCGTCGTCGTGGGCGGTGAGGCTGAGGGTGTAGGTGGCGCTCCGGTGGGTCGCGCTGTGTTCCAAGGTGAATGCCATGACACCACGCTAGAAGCGCGCGGGCCGCGGGCGCGGAAGTTGTCCACAGGCCCTGGATTCATCCACAGCCGGGTCAGTGGCGCTTGCGGTGCCGACCGGGTTTGTGGGAAACGGGCTCGTCCGCGGTGTCGTAGGCGCCTGGGGCAGGCTCCAGATCGGTGTGGTCGCGCTCTTCGCGCAGGATGGTGGTGAGCGTGTGGTTGGCACGGCGAAGCCGCCACGCGGCGAACAGCACCACGATGGCCGCCGCCGCTATCCAGAACACCGTGCTCGTCATCCGAGTCACCACCTACGCACGCTGCCGTCCCATGCAGGTACCACGAAGGTTCTCATTCCATTCACCGCGCCGCAGCCATTTCTTGCGCAGTAACCCGATGTTGCCTCCGTGAATGCACGAATGGCCTAATGCATTGCACCGAGAGTGCTATTCAGCAGGCTTGACTGACATCTCGGCCCGCCCCGGGGCCGGGTGCGGACCATCCGACGGCCGGGGCAGGGTCTCCCTGGCCGGGAGCCACACCAGCGCGGCGACGAGCAGCAGCGCGCCGGTCACGCCGAAGGCCGCGCCGAAGGACAGCTTGTCGGCCAGCAGGCCGGTGACGATCGGCCCGAGGATCGCGCCGACGTCGGCCGACATCTGGAACACCGCGAGGACCTGCCCGCCGCGCGCGCCGCCGAGCACGTCGGCCACCGCCGCCTGCTGCGACGGCGCGTACACGCCGGTCCCGAGCCCGGCGACGATCGTGACGACGATGAACTCCAGCACCGAGTCGGCGAAGCCCACCCACGCCGTCGCCGCGCCCGCGACGAACAGCCCGACGATGAGCAGGGGCCTGCGGCCGATCCGGTCGGAGAGCCGCCCGGACACCATCAGCATCACCACGTTGCCCGCCGCGAACAGCGCCAGCGCGGTCCCGGCGAAGGACTCGTCGCGGCGCAGGACCTCGGTGATGAACAGCGGGATCAGCGCGGTGCGCACGCCGAAGACCGCCCAGCCGTTGGCGAAGCTCGCGCCCAGGGCCGCGCGGTAGCCGCTGTCGCGCAGCGCCTCCCGCAGCGGCATCTCGCGCACCGAGCTGTCCTTGGCGGGCGCCATCAGCACCGAGTGGCGCAGCGAGAACCACACCAGGAACACCGCCAGCAGCAGCGAGGCGGCGTAGACCAGGAACGGCGCGCGCAGCGAGATCGCGATCAGCCCGCCGCCGACGAGCGGGCCCGCGACGTTGCCGAGCAGGAAGCTGGTGCCCCACAGGCCCGAGGCGCGCCCGCGCAGCAGCGGCGGGGTCAGCCGGACCATCAGCGCGATGCCGGAGACGGTGAACATCGTCGAGCCGATGCCCGCCACCGTGCGCAGCGCCAGCAGCTGCCAGTACTCGCCGACGAAGGCGCACGCGCCGGTGGACACGGCGACGATGAGCAGGCCGACCAGGTAGACCCAGCGCTCGCCGAGCCTGGTCACCAGCTTGCCCGCGACGGGCGCGAAGACCAGCCGCGCGACGGCGAAAGCGCTGATGATGATCGAGGCCGCCGTCACGCTGACGTCGAAGCCGCGGGCGAAGGTGGGCAGGGCGGGGGCGACGAGGCCGAACCCGATGGCGATGACGAAGTTGGCGGCGATGATGACCCAGACTTCGCGAGGCAGCGTCTCCGATTTGGACATAGCGGACACGCTCACCCGGAGGCCCCCCGACGACGACATCATTAGCTGCGCTAACTATAAGCCGCGACCACCCGATCGGGTCAACCGTCGTCGTCCACCGAACATTCCTGGGCCCTATCCGATGTCGCGCCGCCGGAATCCCGCCAGCCCGGCGGCCAGCAGCGCCGCGGCGATCCCGGCCAGCGCCAGCAGCGGCCCGGCCGCGAAGTCGCCGTGCACGTGGCTGAACGGCGAGACGTTCATGACCCACTGCTCCACCCGCACGACCGGCCCGAACAGCGTCACCAGCACCACGACCGCGACCACCGCCCACGAGCCCGCCACCGCCAGCCGCGGCAGCAGCCCGAACAGCAGCGCCGCCGCGCCCGCGACGACCCACACCGCGGGCAGCTGTGCCAGCGAGATCTCCAGCGCCTGCCCGCTCGCCCCGCCGAGGTCGCCGGTGCGCAGCCCGTGCCCGGCGCCCATCGCGAGTCCGGAGACCAGCAGCAGCACGGCCGGTCCGGCCAGCGCGTACGCCAGGCCCGCGCCCAGCCAGGCGAGCCTGCCCGCCCCGGCGGTCAGCACCGGTTCGGCCCGCCCGGCGGACTCCTCGGCGCGCGTGCGCAGCACCGCCTGCACGCCGTAGACGGCCGCGAGCATGCCGAACAGGCCTGCCATCGAGGTCAGGAAGGCGTCGACCAGCGCGTTGGCCCCGCCCATGCGGGTCAGGATCTCGGTCATCTCGACGCTGGAGCCGAACAGGTCGGCCACCCCGTCGGCCAGCGACCCGAAGATCGCGCCGACGACGCCGAACCCGGCGGCCCAGCCGATCAGCGCGCCGCGCTGCAGCCGCCAGGCCAGCCCGCGCGGACCCGCCAGCGACGGTGCCGCGTCGGCCGGGCCGGGCCGTTGCGGCAGGAAGCCCGCGCCGAGGTCGCGCCGGGGGGCGAGGAAGAAGGCGAGCGCGCCGATCGCCAGCGCCGCGCCCAGCGGCAGCAGCAGCACCCACCACCGGTCCTGCAGGAACGGCTTGGCCAGCTGCGGCCAGGCCAGCGGGGACAGCCATGACAGCCAGGTCGCCGTCGCCGTCGAGTCGCCGACCCCGCGCAGCAGGAAGGTCAGGCCGATGACCGCGGTCGCCATGCCGTTGGCCGAGCGGGAGTACTCGGTCAGCTGGGCCGTCGTCGCCGCGACCGCGGTGAACACCAGGCCGGTGCCCGCGATCGCCAGCCCGAACAGCAGTGCCCCGCCGCCCGCCAGACCCATCCCCAGCAGCGCCGCCGCGATCAGCAGCCCCGCGCCGACCGACGTCGCCCCGGCCGTGATCACCCCGGCCGCGAGCGCCGCGTGCCTGCCGACGACCGCCGAGCCCAGCAGCTCCAGCCTGCCGCTGTCCTCCTCGGCCCTGGTGTGGCGGGTGACGGTGAAGACCGCCATGAGCGCGGTGAACAGCGCGGTGAACATGCCGAAGCGCCACGCGGTGAACCCGCCCGCGGTCGAGAGGTCGTAGGCCGGTCCGAAGAGGACGGCGATCGAGGGGTTGCTGCCCGCCCCGGCCGCCAGCGCGGCGCGCGAGGCCGCGTCCGGGAACAGCTCCTCGTAGGCCGGGATGCCCGCCGCGGGCAGGAACCCGAGCAGCAGCAGCCACAGCGGCAGGATGACCCGGTCGCGGCGCAGCGCCAGGCGGACCAGCGCCCACGTGCCGGTCACCGGGCCACCCCGTCCTGGTAGTGGCGCAGGAACAGCTCCTCCAGCGTGGGCGGCTGGCTGGTCAGCGAGCGGACGCCGGTGCGGGTCAGCGCGCGCAGGGCGCCGTCCAGCTCGGCGGTGTCGACATCGAAGGAGACGTGCGTGCCGCGGACCAGCAGGTCGTGCACGCCCGCCAGCTCGGCCAGCCCGTCCGGCGGCGCGGTCAGCTCGGCGCTGATAGTGGTCCTGGTCAGGTGCCGCAGGTCGGCGAGCGTGCCGGTCTCCACCGTGCGGCCCTGGCGGATGATGCTCACTCGGTCGCACAGGGTCTCGACCTCGGCGAGGATGTGGCTGGACAGCAGCACCGTGCGCCCGCGGTCGCGCTCCTCGGCGACGCACTCCTGGAACACCGCCTCCATCAGCGGGTCCAGCCCGGAGGTCGGCTCGTCCATGACCAGCAGCTCGACGTCGGAGGCCAGCGCGGCGACCAGCGCCACCTTCTGCCGGTTGCCCTTGGAGTAGGTGCGCCCCTTCTTGCGCGGGTCCAGGTCGAAGCGCTCCAGCAGCTCGTCGCGGCGGGTCTTGTCGAGGCCGCCGCGCAGGCGGCCGAGCAGATCGATGACCTCGCCGCCGGAGAGGGTCGGCCACAGCGACACGTCGCCAGGCACGTAGGCCAGCCTGCGGTGCAGGTCCGTCGCGTCGCGCCACGGGTCGCCGCCGAGCAGGACGGCGCGTCCGGAGTCGGCGCGCAGCAGCCCGAGCAGCACGCGGATGGTCGTGGACTTGCCGGAGCCGTTCGGGCCGAGGAAGCCGTGCACCTCCCCGGTCGCCACCTCCAGGTAGAGCCCGTCGAGCGCGCGGGTGCGGCCGAAGGTCTTCACCAGGCCGGACACCGAGATTGCCGTACTCATGCCTTCAGAACATACTCTACTTTCACTAAGTTGTGAACGTTAGGAACGCGCTACGATCTCCGCCGGAGGTGTTCGGTGACCGAGAAGGACCCGCAGGCCGTGGCCCGCTTCGTCGAGCGGTTCGGCCTGCTGCTGGCCGAGGGTGGCGTGCCGAGGATGCCCGCGCGCGTCTTCGCCTGCCTGATGGCGACCGACACCGGCAGCCTCACCGCCCCCGAGCTCGCCGAGGCGCTGCGGGTCAGCCCGGCGGCGATCTCCGGCGCGGTGCGCTACCTGCTCCAGGTCACCCTGATCTCCAAGGGCCGTGAGCCGGGCGAGCGCCGCGACCACTACACCGTCTCCGACGCGGCCTGGATCGAGGCGTTCACCAACCGCGACAAGCTCCTGGAGAACTGGACGGCCGCGCTCACCGAGGGCATCGACGCGCTCGGCCCCGGCACTCCCGCCGCCGCGCGGCTGGACTCGACCCGGCGCTTCTTCCACTTCGTGCAGGGGGAGCTGGAGGGCATGATGGAGCGCTGGCGTGCCCACGAGGCCAACCGGTAGACCCTGTGACGCCCGGTTACGTAGGGTCGCGGACATGACCACCCCCGCGGACTCGGCCGCCACCCTGGCCGACGAGCTGACCACCCTCCTGTTCGAGAACTCCCCGGTGTTCGCCACCCTCCTCGGCGTCCCCGGGCACGACGAGCGGCTGGGCGACCCCTCCGCCGAGGGCGAGGCCCGGGTGCGCGCCGCCGCGCTCGACATCGCCAAGCGGGCCGCCGCCGTGACCGGCGCGAGCGGCCAGGACGCCGTCACCGTCAAGGTCGTCGCCCAGCAGGCGGAGTCGGTGATCGACCAGATCGACGCGCGGCTGACCGAGCACACCGTCACCGACCTGTTCGTCGGGCCCGCGGCGAGCGTGCTGTCGTTCCTGCCGATGATCGTGCTGCCCGACGCCGAGCGCGCCACCTCCTACCTGGCCAGGCTGCGCGCGATCCCCGAGCACCTGCAGGCCTACGCCCAGCGCCACCGCGACGGCGTCGCCGCGGGCCGCGTCCCGGTGCGCCGCGGGGTGGACAACGCGGTCGCGCACCTGGACCGCTACCTCGCGAGCGAGGCCGACCCGCTGCTGTCCCCGGCGCTCGCGGGCGAAGATGACGGCTTCGCCGCCGAGCGCGAGCGCGTCGTCGCCGAGATCGTGCGCCCCGCCTTCGCCCGCTACCGCCAGGTGCTCGCCGAGGAGATCGCCCAGCACGGCCGCGACGACGAGCACTCCGGGCTGTGCGCGTTGCCCGAGGGCGAGGACGCCTACGCCCGGGTCTCGCGGGTGCACACCACCACCGACCGCACGCCCGAGGAACTGCACCAGACCGGCCTGGACGTCATCGATTCGCTGCGCGAGGAGTACGCCGAGCTGGGGGAGCGGGTCTTCGGCACCCGCGACCAGGCCGAGGTGTTCGCCAGGCTGATCGAGGACCCGGCCATGCGCTGGCGCGACGCCGAGGAGCTGCTGGGCGACGCCCGCGCCTGCATCGAGCGCGCCGAGGCCGTCGCCCCCGACTGGTTCGGCAGGCTGCCGGGCCAGCGCTGCCAGGTCGAGCCGGTGCCCGCCACCGAGGCCGCGGGCGCGCCCGCGGCGTACTACATGCAGCCCTCGCTGGACGGGCTGCGGCCGGGCGTCTACTTCGCCAACACCCACGAGGCGCACAAGCGCGACCGGTTCCTCTCCCAGGTGACCGCGTTCCACGAGGCCGTGCCCGGCCACCACTTCCAGCTCACCATCGCCCAGGAGCTGGACCTGCCGCTGCTGCGCCGCATCGCCGACGTCAACGCCTACTCAGAGGGCTGGGGCCTCTACACCGAGCGGCTCGCCGAGGAGATGGGCCTCTACACCGACGACGTGGCCCGCCTCGGCATGCTCGCCATGGACTCGCTGCGCGCGAGCAGGCTCGTGGTCGACACCGGCGTGCACGCCAAGGGCTGGAGCCGCGAGCGGGCGCTGGCCTACATGCGGGAGAACACGCCGCTGTCCACCGTCGACATCACCTCCGAGGTCGACCGCTACATCGCCTATCCAGGGCAGGCGCTGTCCTACATGGTGGGGCGCCTGGAGATCCAGCGGATCAGGACCGCGGCCGAGCAGCGCCTCGGCGGGCGCTTCGACATCCGCGGCTTCCACGACGTCGTGCTGGGCAACGGCGCGCTGCCGCTGTCGATCCTGGACGAGGTCGTCCGGGCCTGGACGCCCTGAGGGCTACTTGATCCGCACGCCTGCGATGACCTCGCGCAGGTCCTGCTGCGACGGTGGGGCGGGCTCGGTGGGCCCGCCCCGCACGTCGGCGACGATCACCAGCAGGGCGACCCCGCGCTTGCCGGTCCCCGCGCCGTTGTCGAGGTCGACGGCGAGCACGGTCACGATGCCCGCGGTGGCCAGGCACTCCGGGTCCTGGCCGGTGACGGCGACCGGCGCGACGACCAGGACGGCCGCGCGCCCGGCCACCTCGGCCTCGCCCGCCTGGGGCTCGCCCGCTTCGCCGCCCGCGAAGTAGCGGGCACCGAACTCGGCGGCGAACTTCTCCGCGGTGGCCTTGGGGTCGAGGTCCTCCTCGCCGGTGCTCTGCACGGCGGCGCTGACGGCGAAGGCCCGGCTGTAGCGCTCGCCGCCGCACTCGTACTGCGCGAAGGTGGCGGCCCCGGCGAACTCGACGCCGAGCACCTCCGTCCGCGCGGCCGGGTCGGGCGCCCAGGTGCGCGGCACGCGGTAGGTCAGCGGCGCGTCGGGGTTGGCGATCTCGACGGAATCGGGGTCCGGCGCGCCCGTGGTGGTCGGCGCGGCCCCGGTCGTGGTCGTCGTGGTGGCCGGTTGGCCGGACGTCGTGGGCTGTCCGGGCGCGGGAACTGCCTCCCCTTTGACGGCACCACCGCCGCCGCCATAGAGGACGGAAATGGCGATCACGGCCGCGACCACCGCGACTATGGTCGCGATGCTCAGGGCGGCGGGAAGCCGGGACGGCCTTTCCGTCACGGTTCGGTCTCGATCCCGCGCGTCCGCTTCTTGGTGCCAGGCGGGCGGTTCCGGCTCCTGCTGCCAGGGGTCCACCCGCGCACCCTATCCGGACAGACGCAGGTCGGCGGGGTGTGGCGCAAAGTGCACCCCTGATGTCTTGTAGTCCGAATGAGTGACCATCGAGATCGTATTCTGTGCAAAGCCTCCCCCCAGGAACCCGCGATTTCTTCGCTCAGTAGAGTGCGCCATCGCCAGATTGGCTGATCATTCCCCTATCGGGTGAGTTGATCACAAAGGCGGGTCGATCGGCGTTCCGAGCACCGAGAGGACAGTTCATGGGCAAGCTGGGTCGGGTCGGAGCCGCGTTCGCGGTCACCGCGGTCCTCGTTGGCACCGCCGCGCTCCCCGCGGCCGCCGAAGCCGCCCGCGGGCGGCTGACCGGCGCCAAGGACGAGGGTGTCGGCGTGCGGATGGTCGGCAGCGACAAGACCTACCAGGCGTCGCTGCTGCACCTGAAGCTCGACAGCGGCGCGCTGCTGAAGGTCTACTGCGTCGAGATCAAGGTCGGCGCGACCGAGAAGCGCGACATGGTCGAGAACCCGTGGGACGAGTACCCGAACGCGGAGTCCCCGTTCCACCAGAACCGCGGCAAGATCAACTGGGTGCTGCACAACGGCTTCCCGTTCAAGTCCCTCGCCGACCTCAACGCCCTTGAGCTGGGCTACGCCGCCGACGGCCTGGAGCAGCACGAGGCGATCTCGGCCACCCAGGCCGCGATCTGGCACTTCAGCGACGGCGTGAACCTCAACCAGGACAACGCCTCCGACCGCGAGGACGCCAACCAGGACATCAAGGCGCTCTACAACCACCTGGTGAAGAACGCCCAGGACCTGGCCGAGCAGCCCAAGCCCGTCCTGGAGATCAACCCCGCCGAGGTCACCGGCGAGTCCGGCGGCCTGCTCGGGCCGTTCACCGTCAAGACCAACGGCAAGATCACCGAGGTCGTCGCCGAGCTGCCCGAGGGCGTCGAGCTGGTCGACGAGAACAAGAAGGCCCTCTCCGCCGAGGAGATCGCCGACGGCACCAAGCTGTTCCTGAACGTCGCCGCGGGCACCGAGCCCGCCACCGTCGAGTTCGCCCTGCGCACCGTGGCGAAGGTGGACATCGGCCGCCTGTTCGTGGTCGACGGCTACCACGACAACGGCAAGCACCAGGGCCCGGCCCAGTCGCTGATCGTCGCCGAGTCGAACGAGACCAAGGCCGAGGCGGGCGCCAAGGGCACCTGGACCACGCCGGTGACCACCCCGCCGGTCACCACGACCACCACCGCGCCGCCGGTCGAGACCACGACGACCACCGCCCCGGTGCCGACCACGCCGCCCGCCACCACGCCCCCGGCCCCCGGTGACGACCTGCCCGACACCGGCGCCAACATCCTGGTCCCCGTCCTCGTGGGCCTCGGCCTGCTGGGCGCGGGCGCGGGCGCGCTGATCTGGCAGCGCCGCCGCAAGACCGCCTAACACCGCTCCGAACCACCGACATCCCCGCCCCGGGACTTTCCCGGGGCGGGGATGTCGCGTTCGGCGGCCCCGCGGCGCCGGTGTCCTACGGTTCACCCGTGACCGACGTGCCCGCACCGCACTGGCTCAGGGAGCTGCTGAGCCAGAACCCGGTCCCGATCCCCTACAAGCGCGCCGCGCGCTCGGCGCTCGCGCTCGCCGGGCCCATCGCCGTCGGTCTGGCCCTCGGCCGCGGCGACATCGGCATGCTGGTCTCGATCGGCGCGCTGTGCGTCACCTTCGCCGACACCGACGGGCCCTACGCCCAGCGCGCCGAGCGGATGGGCCTGGCCGCGCTGCTGGGCACCGCGGGCTACTGCGTCGGCACGCTCGTGCACCCCGGCTGGCTGGTGCTCGTCGCGGCCCTCTCGGCGTTCATCAGCGCCACCGGCAGCACCGTCTCCATGGCCGGGCTCCAGATGCTCGTGTTCGCGTGCGTGGGCACCGGGCAGACCGCCGAGCCCTGGCTGGCCACGGTCTGCTTCGCCGGGGGCGCGCTGCTGGCCGTCGTGCTCGCGCTGGCGGCCTGGCCGGTGCGGGGGGCCGCGGTCGAGCGGGCGGCCGTCGCCGAGGTCTACGAGGACCTGGCGGCGATGCTGGCCGCCAGCGGCAGCGACCAGGCCCGCGAGGCCCGGCGCAGGCTCACCGCGTCGATGAACCGGGCCTACGACGCGCTGTTGCAGGCCCGCTCGCGCCTGGCGGGCCGCGACTGGTCCTACCGCAGGCTGTTCGTGGTGCTCACCGAGACCACGCCGGTCGTGGAGGCCGCCGTCGCGCTGGTCAACGCGGGCAGGCCCGCACCGCCCGCCACGGTCACCTACCTGTTCGACGCCGCGCTGCGCATCCGGCTGCGCTCCCCGCTGGCCGAGGTGCCCGAACCGCCGGAGGACGCGGGCCCCGCGCTGCGGCAGATGCACGCCGCGCTGCGCTCGGTCGCCGACTTCCGGCAGGGGGTCTCCAGCACCGACCGCCGCGAGGACGAGCCGCCGCTGGGGCAGCGGCTGCGCGGGTGGTGGGACGAGGTGGCCCTCGGCGCGCTCACCTGGGGGCACGTGGCGCGGCTGGCGTTCTGCGTCGGCTTGGCGGTGCTCGCGGGCGAACTGCTGGACCTGGAGCAGCCCTACTGGGTGGCGCTGACCGTCGCGATCGTCCTCAAACCGGACTTCGGATCGGTGTTCGGCCGGGCCGTGCTGCGCGGGCTCGGCACCGCGGCGGGCGTGCTGCTCGGCGCGGCCGTGCTCGCCGTCGACCCCCGGCCGTGGCTGCTGGTGGTGCTGGTCGCCGCGGTGGCGCTGCTCGTGCCGATCGGGCAGGTGCGCAACTACGGCATGCTCAGCACCTTCGTCACCCCGCTGGTCATCATCCAGCTGGACCTGGCCAACGCGGGCGACTGGTCGCTGGTCGGCGTGCGCCTGCTGGACACCGCCATCGGCTGCGCCATCGTCCTGGTGTTCGGCTTCGCGCTGTGGCCCGGCGCGCGCGGGCCCAGGGTCGGCGCCGAGCTGGCCGACACCATCGACCTGCTCGCCGACTACCTCGCCGACGCGCTCGGCCCCGCGCCCGACCGCCGCTCGGATCTGCGCAGGTCGGCCTACCGCGCGCTCACCGACCTGCGCACCTCGTTCCAGCGCTCGCTGGTCGAGCCCTTCCGCGCGGGCAGGCAGGCCGCCGCGTGGTGGCCGGTCATCATGACCATGGAACGGCTCACCGACGCGATCACCGGCGCCGTGCTGGCCCAGGCCAGGGTCGGCCCGGCGACCGCCGAGGACGTCGCCGCGCTCGCCGCCGCCGTCCGCGACACCGCGGGCGCCGTGCGCGCCGGACGGGCCCCGCGGGAACTCGCCCTGCCCGCCGACGCGCCGCTCGAACGGGTGTCGGCCGAGGTCGCGGCGGTGCGCGGGGTGCTGCGCGGGCCCGGCCTGTCCGACTCGCGCGCGGCGGGCGAGTGAGGAATGGTGCACTCGGCCGTGATCGCGGCTGTGGGAGGCGAGATCCGTTGGGTACCCTGCCCAGGGGTTCGCCGGAGTGCGGAGGAGTTATCGATGGGCATTGACTTCAACGAGCTGAAGAAGAAGGCCGAAGGCATCGTCGAGCAGCACGGCGACAAGATCGAGGACGGCGTCGAGAAGGCGGGCGAGTTCGTCAAGGGCAAGTTCGGCCACGCGGACAAGGTCGACCAGGTCGTCGACAAGATCCAGGACATGATCCCGGACAAGCCGCAGCCGGGCGTCCAGCCGCAGGCGACCCCCGAGACCCAGCCCGGCGCGCAGCCGGGCACACAGCCGGGCAACCAGGCGTGACCTCCGACCCCGTCGCGGTGGAACGGGCGGCCGAGGCCGCCCGTTCCCGCAAACCCGCCGTCCACACCTGGCAGGGCACCGACCCCGCCCGGCTGGAATCCGTGCGCGTGCTGGTCAACGAGACCCGCTTCCGGGCCTCCGGCAGGCTCATCGCCGTCGCCGACCCGCAGGTCGGCAGCGAGCCCTACAGCGTCTCCTTCGAGGCAGGGTTCGACTCGGTGGCCAAGGAAGGCCACGTGCTGCTGCGCACCACCACCGCCGAGGACGAGCGCCAAGTGGCCATCAACCGCAGCGAGGAGGGCGTCTGGCTGGTCGACCGCGGCGACGACTCCGAGCGCGCGAACTTCGACGGCGCGGTCGTGGTCGACGTCGTCGGCGGGGTCACCTTCACCTCGCTGGCGGTGCGCCACCTCGACCTGCACCGGGTCGCGGGCGAGCACGAGATCCCGGTCGTGTCGGTGTCGCTGCCCGACCTGGCCATCACCCTCGTCCGGCACACCTACCGCACCGTCGACCTGCACGACGAGGGCGCGACGATCGAGCTGACCAGGGGCGGGGCCACCCTGACGCTGCGGGTGGACCGCGACGGCGTGGTCGTGGACTTCCCCGGCGTGGTGACCAAGCTCTAGTCCGGCTCCAGCCGGGGCCCTACTCCAGCACGAACGGCGCGTAGGCCACGGCGAAGGCCGAGCGGGTGTCCACGCCGACCGCGCGCACCTCGACGCTGTGCCTGCCCGGCGGCAGCCCTGAGGTGTCGATCGCGATCCGCCAGGTGCCGCCGACGCCGGGCCCGTCCACGACCGTGGGGATGCCCGCGAGCTTGGTGCGGTCCAGCCGCACCTCCAGGCCCGCCAGCCCGGCCAGCTCGCCGCCGAGCTGCTGCCCGCCGAGCGCGTCGGCGCTCAGCTCCAGCACCAGCCGCCCGCGCGGGGCCCGGCCGCCCTCGGTCAGCGCCCGGCCCGAGGCGTCCAGCAGGACAGCGCCCGGCCTGGCCAGCGCGGGCCGGGTGCGCTCCTGGGGGCCGGGCAGCTCCTGGTAGACCGGCGGCGGCGGGGCGCCATCGCGCGGGGTCAGCTCCAGGTGCGCCGCCGCGACCCTGGTCTGGGCGCGGCCCTGGTGCGCCGGCCCGTGCACGAGCAGCGGCAGCGTCTTGCCGTCGGCGCGCAGCACCAGCGCGTCGGGGGCCACCTCGGCGGCGACCGGGTAGCGCACGCCGCGGCGCATCGGCTGTCCCGCGACCGCGGGCTTGGCCGGGAAGCGCTTGCCGCCGATCTCCACGCTGAAGGTGTCGGCGGGCTCGGGATCGCCGTTCTGCGGCAGCAGCGTCAGCAGCAGCACGGCCCGCTCGACGCCGGTGACCCTGGCCCCGCCGGACGGGGTCCGCGCGGCCCCGCCCTGGGTGGTCACGACCTGGCCGGGGTCCAGCGGCGGCGCGGGCGCCAGCGGCGGGGTCCGGGTGGGCGCGCCGCGGAACCCGGCGAAGTCCACCGCGGCGCGCACGCCCGTGCGGCCTCCGGCGAGGCCGATGACCGCGGTCGCCTCCCGCCAGTCGGGCACCACGTCGCCCGCGGCCACCACGACGCCGTCGCGCAGCACGCGCACGCCGTCGGCGCGCAGCACGACCTCCCAGCGCACGGTCACCCCGATCGCCGCCGAGGGGACGGGGGACACCGCGGCGCCGCTGCCCCGGCGCGGGGTGCCGGGAGCGACGAGCACCCGCGCCGCGGTGGGCGCGCCCGGCCGGGCGGCCACCCGGACCCGGATCGCGCCCGGCGGCAGCGCCGGGTCCTCGATGGCGACACCGGGGTTGCCCGCCTTGACCGCGCCCGGGTTGGCGCCGATCTGCGCGGCGACGCCCGGGACGAGGTCGATGAGCAGGTCGCCGGTGAGTCCGGGCTGATCGGTGTCGACGACCACGCGGCCCAGCTCGGGGCCGTCGGCCAGGCGCAGCGGCGTCCGGGAGGACAGGGCCACGGGCTCGCTGCCGCACTGGGCGGTGACGACCAGCCTTCGGGCGTCGTCGGCCATGCCGGGGCCCGCCGCTCCGCAGGAGCCGGTGCTGCTGAAGCGCCAGCGGGCCGGGTCCAGCGGGCCGTCGAACTCCTCGGCGAAGGACCAGCCAGCATCGGCCGACGGGGCGGGCGTGCCGACCGCGGCCGCGGCGGGGGAGCGCTCGCCCCGGGTGCCGACGCTGCGCACCTCGACCCCGGTGGGCTGCCCGTCGGCGAGCCCGTCGAGCTGCACAGCGGGCTGGGCGACCAGCCGCGTCCGGTTCTCGCCCCACCGCACCTCGTACCCGGCGGCCTCGGCGACGGGCGGCCAGGTCAGCGCCAGCCTGCCGGGGCCCGCCACGACATCGATGCGGCCGGGCTGCGGCGGGATGCCTGCCGGGGCGGGCACGACGACGCCCTCGCCCGCGTACTCGGCGACCGTGGTCTGCGGCGGTGGCACCGGCCGTGGGCCGCTGTCGGCGCTCTGCGGCTCGCGCAGCACCACCACCGCCGCGCCGATGGCCACCAGCGAGGCGGCGGCGATCGCGGCGCGCCGGACCGGGCTGGGCCCGGGCGGGGACGGCGGGAGATCCACCGGGCCAAGGTAAATGCCGTGCGGCTTAGGTCACGGTTTCGTTGCCGAGCCGCAATCTGTGCGGTGCTCAGTCGGGCATTTCGCCGTATGCGGCGCCCGCATCGACACGGGTGATCCGCCCGCCCGCGCCGCCGAGGTCGCGCAGGTCGGCGAGCGCCTCGTCGTCGGCGAGGTCGACGGTGACCGGGCAGGTGGGGTGGGCGCGGTGGGCGTCGAGGCCCGCGCGCCCGGCGTGCCCGGCGGTGACGGTGGCGCGCAGGCCGCCGGTGGAGGCGAGCGCGCCGCGGGCGGCGCCGAGGCGGCCCAGCGCGTCGTCGACGGCGTCGAGCAGCGCCGCCCGGTTGCCCTCGCACATCGCCAGCACCAGCTCGGGGCGGGTGCCCGCCACCCTGGTGCCGTCGGTGAAGCTGCCCGCGGCCAGCGCCATGGCCAGCGGCCCGCCGTCGGCGCCGCAGGCGGCGAGCACGGCGGCCAGCAGGTGCGGCAGGTGCGAGATCCGCGCGACGGCGTCGTCGTGGGCGGCGGCGCTGGTCGGCACGACGTGCGCGCCGCAGTCCAGCGCCAGCTCGGCGACCTCGCGCCACAGCGCGGGGTCGGTGCCGTCGTCGGCGGTGACGACCCAGGCCGCGCCCCGGAACAGCTCGGCGTCGCCGGCCGACCAGCCCGACGCCGAGCGGCCCGCCATCGGGTGCCCGCCGACGAACGGGTTCGGCGCGTGCTGGGCGACGGTCTCGGCGACCGGGCCCTTGACGCTGGTCACGTCGGTGAGCGGGCAGCCGGGGGCCAGCTCGGCGATCTTCCTGACGACCGGCTCGACGGCGGGCAGCGGCACCGCCAGCACGATGAGGGCGTTCTCGTCGGCGGCCTGGCGCAGCGCCGCGTCCAGATCGGCGGTGGCGAACCCGTCCTCGGCGGCCGCCGCGGCGTCGGCGGCCGAGGACGTCGTCCCCCACACCCGCCGCCCGCTCGCCGCCGCCGCCCGCAGCAGCGATCCGCCGATGAGCCCGAGCCCGACCACACACACCGCGCGCATCACTGGATCTTCCCGCACCCGCGCGCGGGAAGGATGCCCGACCCCGTGGCGTTGACCCTGACGTGGCCTCCTTCGACATCCCCCTGTCCGTGCTCGACCTCGCCCCCGTCGCCAGCGGCTCCTCCGAGACCGTGGCGCTGCGCGCCAGCCTGGAGCTGGCCAGGCGGACCGAGGAGCTGGGCTACCACCGCTACTGGGTGGCCGAGCACCACAACATGCCGGGGATCGCCAGTTCCGCGCCCGCGGTGCTGCTGGCGCACATCGCGATGGCCACCTCGACGCTGCGGATCGGCTCGGGTGGCGTGATGCTGCCGAACCACGCGCCGCTGGTCGTCGCCGAGCAGTTCGGGATGCTGGAGGCGCTGCACCCCGGCCGCGTCGACCTGGGCATCGGGCGGGCGCCCGGCACCGACCAGAAGACCGCCCGCGCCCTGCGCCGCACCACCGGCCCGCTGTCGGCCGACGACTTCCCCGACCAGCTGCGCGAGCTGGTCGACTACTTCACCGGCGCAGCCGACATCGTCGCCGTCCCGGCGCGCGGCAACCAGCCCGCGGTGTGGCTGCTGGGCTCCAGCGGCTACAGCGCGCAGGTCGCGGGCCTGCTGGGGCTGCCGTTCGCCTTCGCCCACCACTTCAGCGCCGAGAACACGCTGCCCGCGCTGGCCCTCTACCGGCAGAGCTTCCGGCCGTCGTCGGTGCTGGCGCGGCCCTACGCCATGGTCGCGGCGTCCGTGCTGTGCGCCGACGACGACGCGACCGCCGCCGAGCTGGCCCGGCCGGCCGCCCTGCAGTTCCTCCAGCTGCGCAAGGGCGCGCCGGGCCGGGTCCCCACCCCGGCCGAGACCGCGGCGTACCCGTACACCGACATCGACCGCGCCTTCCTCGACGACCGGATGTCCACCCAGATCATCGGCGCGCCGGACACCGTCCGCGCGGGCATCGCCGAGCTGCTGGAGCGCACGGCCGCGGACGAGCTGATGATCACCACGAACGTGTTCGACCCGAAGGACCGGCTGCGCAGCTACGAGCTGGTCGCGGGCCTCTAGGGCCCGGAGACGAAAGGGGACCCCGCGCACCTGCCAGAGCCCACTTATCCTTGCTGCCTTCCGGCCCTGGGGAGGTTCATGGGATGCGCACCGCGCGGGGTCCGCCTCAAGTGTACCGGGCTCGCTACGCGGTGGCGCAGGTGGCGGTCGGCGTGCCCGGTGTGCCGGAGCCGGTGAAGCCGAACGTGGTGCTCGCGCCGGCGCCCAGCCTGCCGTTGTAGGCCGCGTTGCGGGCGGTGACCGCGCCGGAGGTGGAGGCCGCGGTGGCGTTCCAAATCTGGGTGATCCGCTCGCCGTTGCCGAAGGTCCAGCTGACCGCCCAGCCGGTGATCGCGCTGGAGCCCGCGGTGACCCGAACCTCGGCCTGGAAGCCGCCCTGCCACTGGTTGGTCACCCGGTAGGTGGCCGCACAGGCGCCGGGGACCGGGGGATTGCCGCTGGTGGTGGTCGTGGTTGTGGTGGTCGTGGTGGTGGGCGGCGGGACGGTGCCGCCCATGCCTGCGACCGAGCCGTCGTAGGCGGACTTCTTCTGGTAGCTCTCGTTCCACAGCAGCGCCGCGCCCTGGCCGGGGAAGACGTCGGGAATCCAGGAGAACTTGTCGGTGATGCCCCAGATCGTCACGCCCTTGCAGCGGGTGACGGCCCAGCACGCGGCGAAGGACTTCTGGTAGTCGCTCTTCTGGGTGGCCAGCTTCGCGGCGTCCGGCGGCGTCTGCATGCGGATGTCCAGCTCGGTGATCGCCACGTCGAGGCCGAGGTCGGCGAAGCGCTGCAGGTTCTGCTGGAAGTTCGACGGCACCTGGTTGATGATCAGGTGCGCCTGGAAGCCGACGCCGTCGATCGGCACGCCCTGCTGCTTGAACTGGCTGACCAGGTTGTAGATCGCGGTGCTCTTGGAGTTGATCGCGTCGGTGCTGTAGTCGTTGATGTAGAGCTTGGCGCTCGGGTCGGCGGCGCGGGCGGCGCGGAAGGCGTCGGCGATGTAGGAGTCGCCGAGCTTCTGCTGCCAGAAGGACTGCCTGCGCGACCCGTCGTCGTTGAACGCCTCGTTGACGACGTCCCAGTGCGCGATGCGGCCCTTGTAGCGGGTCATGACCGTGGTGATGTGGTCGACCATGGCCTGACGGAGCTGGGTCGTGCTGAGGTTCTGCACCCATTGCGGGGTCTGGCTGTGCCAGACCAGCGTGTGCCCGCGCACCATTTGGCCGTTCGCTTCCGCGCGGCGCATTACCGTGTCGGCATTGGTCCAGTTGTACTGGCCCTGCGAGGGCTGGAGCGCGTCCCACTTCATCGCGTTCTCGGCGGTCACCGAGTTGAATTCGGTGTCGAGAATGGTGCCGTAGCTGCCGTCGTTGACCCGGCCGGGGTCGACGGCGGTGCCGACGTACCGGCCGGACGCCTCGGCGACGCCGCCCAGGCCAGAGGCCGCTGAGCTGGTGCCCGGCGCGGTCACGGCCAGCGTGGCCGCGGCGGCGATGCTGAGCACGCCCGCCCCGACCGCCACGCGCCTGTCGAATAACTTGCGAAGAGCCACAGGTTTCTCCTGTTCCGCACGAACGACATTGTCAGCGGAGCGTGGAGCCGCCCATCGCCCTGGTCGGCTGGTCCCATCCCACAGTTTCGATAACTCTGCTCGAATTGTCGAAACCATCGGGATAATAACGGACTGGGAGCGCTACCGGAAGCGGTCGACAAGCGCGGGCGGGGGGGGCGCGAATGCGGTCGGGCGGTTACTCGGGGGCCCGCCGGTCGGCTTCGGCGGCGGCCTGCGGGGTGGGCGCTGACCCGCCGAGGTGCGCGGGCAGCCACCACCGCTCGGCCTCGGACGCGGGCTGGTCGGGGTAGTCGCGCTGGATGGTGTCGAGCAGGCCGGCCATCGTGGTGCGCAGCTCGCCGGTGAGCTTGTCGACGTCGTCGTCCGGGCCCGGCCGGGTCGGCTCGCCGGTCAGGATCGTGACCGGCACGTGCCGCTGGAGCAGGTCGCGCTTGCGCCCCTTGGTCCAGAGCCGCTGGGTCCCCCACAGCGCCATCGGGATCAGCGGCACCCCGGCCTCGGCGGCCATCCGCACCGCGCCGGACTTGATCTCCTTGACGGTGAACGACCGGCTGATCGTGGCCTCGGGGAACACCCCGACGATCTCGCCCGCCCGCAGCGCGTCCAGCGCCGCCTGGTAGGACTGCGCCCCCGCCGCCCGGTCGACGGAGATGTGGTGCATGCCCCGCATGAGCGGACCGGCGATCCGGTTGTCGAAGATCTGCCGCTTGGCCATGAACCGCACCAGGCGCTTGGCGGGCTGCGCGCCGAAACCGCAGAACATGAAGTCCAGGTAGCTGACGTGGTTGCAGGCGATCACCGCGCCCCCGGTGGCGGGGATGTTCTCCGCGCCGCGCACGTCGAGCTTGAGGTCCAGGAGGCGGAACGCGGTCTTGGTGGCGAAGACGATGGGCGGGTAGACCAGTTCGGCCACGGGCACTCCACTCGGGTCGGCTGTGTCCGAACTGTCCACCAGGTCATCACCGGGCCGCAACGTGGGGGGCGTCATCACCCCGCCCCGCCACGTCGCGGCGCGTCGCGGCGGGTCAGGACAGGAACGGCGGGTTGAACGCGCAGGGCAGCGGCTTGGCCTCGGCAGGGGTGAGGGCGTTGAGCATCATCTGCGCGGCGCGCCTGCTGGAGACGATGGAGATGTGGTCGCTGAGGTCCTGGGCGCAGCCGGTGTTGACCCGGACGTTCTCCGCGCCGGGGAGGGTGCCGCTGGAGTTGGGCAGGACCACCTGCTCCAGCGCGCCCTGCACGTTGACGTAGCGGACGCCGGGCACGGCCGCCGACCCGCCCGCGTTGAGGTCCTTCATGAACGCCGAGCCGGGGTAGAAGTCCTTGCGCGCGGCGCAGACGCTTGTCAGCACGGCGCTGAGCAGCGGGGGCAGGTTGTCGGCGAGGAAGGTCAGGCCGTAGAGGGAGGTGCCCGCGTAGTTGGGGGACAGGCCCACCAGCGTGCCGACCTTGTCCGCGCCGCCGAGGCGCTTGAGGTAGTAGGCGGCGACGGTCGAGCCCTCGGAGTGGCCGACCAGATCGACCTCGGCGGCGCCGGTCTCGGCCAGCACGCGGTCGACGAAGCGGGAGAGGGTGGCGGCGCTCTCCTTCATCGGGCGCATGCCGCCCACCGACGGCAGCCACCACTGCGCGCCGTAGGTCAGGGAGAAGACGCAGTGGCCCGCGTTGGCCAGCACCGGCGACATCGTGGACCAGTTGAGGCCCTGGTTGGCGCCCAGGCCGTGCAGCAGCACCACCGGGCGCGGGTGGGCCGCGTCGGGCTCGCACGACCAGCGGTTGGCGCCGGGCGGGGCCTTGTTCGGGTCGATGGCCGCCGCCGGGTTGGCGAAGAAGCCGCCGACCAGCGAGTACGGCACCGGCAACTCGGCCTGTGCCACGCCCGGCACGGCGACCAGCCCAGCGGCCGCCGCGAGAACCGCAATCCACCGACGCATGTCCCACCATCCTTGTCTTGGTCTCGTTCACATGTTGGCAACGCGACCGATCCAGATGAGCTGGGAGTTGACCCAGTGTTTACCCTGCCTGGTTGTGACCGATCACACCGACGTCCTCGCTGTCGGCGGCATCCCGCTGTCCGGGCTGCTCGCCTCCCGGATGCCCGAGCTGGTGGCCGAGGTGATCAGGGCGGTCCTGGCCGAGGTGGGCATCTACCGGTCGCTGCCCGATGAGGAGATCGGCGGCGAGATCACCGCCGTCGTGGAGGAGAACCTGCGGATGGTGGCCGCGATGCTGCGCGAGCGTCGGATGCCGGACCTGGCCAGGCTGGGGGCCTCCGCGCGGCGGCGGGCCGAGGAGGGGGTGCCGCTGGAGTCGGTGCTCAGCGCCTACCACATCGGCGCGCACACGGCGTGGAAGACGGTGACGGGAGTGGCCGGGCCGGACGACTTCGCGTCCGTGCGGGCCACCACCGACCTGCTGATCGAGTACCTGCGGGCCGTGGTGTCCACGGTGTCCTCGGCCTATGTGGACGAACTGAGAACCCTGTCCGGGCACGAGCAGAGCGAGCGGCACTCGCTGCTGGCGGCGCTGCTGGGCGGGGCGTCGGCCGAGGACGCCGCGCGCCGGGCCGGGGTGCGCCTGCCCGCCGCGTTCACGGTGCTGGTGCTGCACGTCGAGCCGCACCCGGACGAGGAGACCTCCGGTGTCGACCCGGTGGTGGCCGGAAGGCGCAAGGTGCGCAGGATGCGCGCCGAACTCACCAGGCACGGCCGCGCTCTGTCCATGGTGGACACCGCGGGCGGGACGGTGCTGCTGCCCGCGGACACCGGCGACTCCGGGCACTGCCGGGACGCCGAGGACCTGGTGGCGGCGCTGGGCAGGGCGGCGGGGGTGGCGGTGACCGCGGCGGCGGCGCACGCCGGACCCGACGGCGTGGCGGGCGCCGCCGAGCAGGCGCGGGAAGTGCTGGGCGTCGTCCGGCGGACCGGGCGCCCGCCCGGCCTCTACCGGCTGCGCGACGTGCTGCTGGACTACCAGCTCACCAGGGACACCCCGGCCACCCGGGAACTGGCGGGCCTGCTGGCCCCGCTCGACGGCGAGCTGATCCGCACCCTGCGCGCGCACCTGTCCACCGAGCTCAACCGCAGGCGCACCGCCGGTCTGCTGCACGTGCACCCGAACACCGTGGACAACCGGCTGCGCCGGGTCGCCGCCCTCACCGGACTCGACCCGTCGACGCCGTCGCACCTCGCGCTGATCACCGCGGCGCTGGCGCTGACCGGCTAGGCCGGCTTCTCCCACCGTGCGGCACGACGCGCTGGGAGTTGCCGGTGCGGCCTCGGCGGGGGACCGTTGCCGGGTGGACCCGACGATCACCCGCGCCACCCCGGTGGCCGCCGACGCCGACCTGGTCTGGTCGCTGGTCACCGACCTGCCCGGGATGGCGCGGTTCAGCCCGGAGAACGTCGGCGGCGTGTGGCTCGACGGTGGCCCGGCGCTCGGCGCGCGCTTCCGCGGCACCAACCGCAACGGCGAGCGCGAGTGGTGGACGCGGGTGCGGGTGGTGGAGTTCGCCCCGCCCGGCCGCGGCTCGCCGGGCCGCTTCGCCTTCGACGCGCGCACCCCGTTCGGCATGCGGGTCTCGCGCTGGGCCTACGAGGTCACCCCGACCGCCGAGGGCTGCCTGCTGGCCGAGCACTGGTACCGGGTCGGCAACCGGTTCATCCGCACGGTCATGGGACCGCAGGTCACCGGGCAGGCCGACCGGCCCGGATTCAACGCCAAGTCCATCGAGCACACCCTCGCCGCGGTGAAGGCCCACGCCGAGGCGCGGGCCGCCGCCTGAGTGCGTTCGGGAATCAGGACGCCGGGGCCAGCGCCCGCACCGCGGCCTGGGTGACGGCGTCGGAGACCACGCCGGTGCCGCCGAAGACGTCGACGGTCGCGGTGGCCGGGTCGCCGTCCTCGCCGGGGACCTTGCCCGCGACGCCCTGCAGGAACTGCCGGGTCTCGGCGGGCAGGGACGGGCCGGTGAGCAGCAGCGGCTCGCCGTAGAGGGCCAGCTTCGCGGTGCCCGCCAGCGCGTCGGGGAAGGTGTTGCCCGCCGACAGGCCGACGCCCTCGCCGATCAGCGAGCCGTCCTCGGCGACGAAGTACTCCGCGGCGATCAGCGTCGCGGTCTCGTAGCGGTTGCGGCCGACGAAGCGGTGGGTGAGGTTGGCCGCGCCGAAGGCCGACGCGGCGGCCCGGTCGGCCAGGCCGGTGGTCACCAGCGAGCCCTGCCCGCCGAACTGGGCGCGGCGCTGCCGGATGAAGGCGGACGTCGCCGCGGGCATGGTGCCGTTGTTGGTGAACATCAGCGCCCAGGTCTCCCCGCCGCGGTTGAGCATCGCGGCGGCGTTGCCCGCGGCGAGCGCATCGGGGAAGTCCATCCCGGTGGTGACGAAGAACTTGCTGGTGGCAGGCAGTTCCTCGGCGACCTTGATGGCGGTGTCGAACCGGTTGGCCCCGGCGAGCCGCTTGGTCTGGTAGCCCAGCGCCCTGACCTGGCTCTCCACGCCCGCCGACAGCGAACCGGTGCCGCCGAGCAGGTACACGGTCCGGCCGGTGGCCAGCACCCGCTGCAGCTCCAGGCGGACCTCGGGGCGCAGCGTCGTCGGGGTGGTCAGCAGCAGCGGCGCGCCGAGGTGGGCGGCCAGCGGACCGCCCGCGAGCGCGTCGGGGAACTCGTCGCCCCTGGCGAGCACGACGGCGGCGGCCTTGAACTCGGGCTTCTCGTCCGCGCCGTGGTCGGCCCACGTCGTGGCGGAGACGCACATCGCCGTCTGGTAGCGGTCGCTTCCCGGGTAGCGCAGCCACTGCACGGGATCGCCCTTGCCGTCGACCCGGCAGCTGTCGGTCTGCGCCGCCGCGGCACCCGCGCCGGTGAGCAGGGTGCCGATGGCGATGGCGAACGCCGCGAGCGCGGCCGCGCCCCGGGAGCGTCGGGTCATGGTGTGCGTCGTTCCTCTCGGTGGTCGCGAGGGGCGGGCCGAAGCGGCCCGCCCCTCGCGAACGTCTTTCCGTACTGCTGATCGGACCTGGGCCCGATCCGGTTACTCAGCCGCCGAACGCGGTGAACGCCGCGTTGGCAACCGGGGTGGAGATGACCCCGGTGCCGCCGAACAGGTCCAGCCACGCCTGGTCCGGCACGTCGCCGCGGTGGGAGACCAGGAACGAGCGGGTCGTCGTCTGCAGGGTGGTCGGGGTGGTCAGCAGCAGCGGCTGGCCGAAGTTCATCAGCGTGCTGGTGCCCGCCAGCGCGTCGGGGAAGTTCATCCCGTTGGCCAGGCCGACGCCCGCGCCGGTCAGCTCACCGCCGGAGGTGAACAGCTGGTCGGCGATGATCGTCGCGGTGGCGAAGCGGTTGGCGCCGACGTAGGAGTCGATCACCTCGGGGTTGAAGGCCGAGCGCACCGCGCGGTCGCCCTGCGCACCCGCCGTGCTCAGCAGCACGGTGGGGTAGCCGGTGCCCGGCTCGGGGAACTGATTGGCCCGCTCGACGATGAAGTTGGCGGTGGCCGAGGGCATCCTGGCGTTGTTGGTGAACAGCAGCGCGTACGGGCGCCGGTCGTCGGCGGCGTCCGGGTGCCAGGTCGCCCAGCTGGTGTAGGAGGCCGCGAAGGCGCCCGCCGCCAGCGCGTCCGGGTAGTCCATGCCGGTGGTGACGAAGAACAGGTTGGTCGAGCGCATCTCGCGCGCGATGGCGATCGCGGTGTCGAATCGGTTGGCGCCCGCGAGCCGCTTGGTCTGGTACCCGGCCGAGCGCAGCGCGTTGTTGATCGACGAGGACAGCGTCCCGCCCAGCAGGTACACGGTGCCGGAGCCGCCGAGCACGCGGTCGATCTCGGCGCGCACCTCGGCGGGCAGCGCGTTCGAGGGGCTCAGCAGCAGCGGACCGTCGACGTAGCCCGCCAGCGGGCCGCCCGCGAGGGCGTCGGGGAACTCGTCGCCCCTGGCGAGGACGACGGCCTTGGCCTTCATCGCCGACGGGTCGGTGGAGTCGTGGTCGGCCCACGCGCCGAGCGAGCTGCACACCGCGGTCTGGTAGCGGTTCCCGCCCGCGAACCGGGTCATGAGCACCGAGGTGCTCTGCCTCCCGGTCATGCAGGTGGGGTCGACGGCGGCGACGGCGGCCCGGGCGTTGATCTTCTGGATGCGCGCGTCGGCGTACGGGCGGACCGCGGTGGCGAAGTCCTCGGCCGCGCTCGCCTTGGCGATGGCCCGCGGCGTCTCGTCGGCGGCGGCGGGCGCGGCGGCCAGTCCGGCGGTCGCGACGGCGGCGGTCAGCACGGCGATCCCGAGACGCGCGCTCGCGCGCAGGCGGGACCGACGGGTGATGGTGATGTGCACTGGTTCCTTTCCCCAGGTCGATTCACGGGCGATCGAGCAGCCCCCGTCCGCTCGCCCCGTGAAAGCCGGGGCCAGTCTGCAAGACGGGGCGGCCGAAGAGAAGCGGATTCGGAAAATCCAGGCGTTGCCTGGCCGAGTCGTGACCCGCCGACCCGTCGCCGATGGGTGTCGGGGCGTCCGGTAGCCTCTCCGGCGGAGGATTCGCATAGTGGCCTAGTGCGCACGATTGGAAATCGTGTTGGGTGTTAAAGCCCTCGCGGGTTCAAATCCCGCATCCTCCGCCACGAAGGCGCCGGTCGAGCAGACCGGCGCCTTCGCGCGTGTCAGCCCGCGACGCGGCGGCGGGACGGGAGCAGGTCGGCCTGTTCGGCGGCGGCTTGGCCCGCGCCCCAGCCGGTCGGGCTGCTGACGGTGCCGCGGCGGGCGCGCAGGTCGGGGAACAGCGCGGCGCAGGTCTGCTCGACCACGCGGTCGCGGCGGGCCAGCACCGGCAGCGCGCGGGCGTCGGTGGCCGCGGCGGTGGCCAGGGCGAGGCGGCCGCGCACGCGGTGGGCGTACCCGGCGAGGAAAGCGTTGCGGTAGGCGCGGGTGCGGCCGGGGGCCGCGGCCAGCGCCCGGGTCGCCTGCACGCCGAGCGAGCGCGACAGCAGGGCGACCAGCTCCAGGTCCGGCTCGTGGCCGACCAGGACGACGCAGCCGAGCCTCGGGTAGAACACCGCCCGGCAGCGGTTGGCCTCGGCGACCGCGTCGACCAGTTGCGCCTTGGACTGCACGTACGGCTGCTCCAGCCAGATCCGGTCGGCGGCGGCCCGCGGCGGCCCGGTGTCGTCGGCGGCCTCGGCGAAGGCGTGCCGGGCCATCAGCTCCTGCGCCTTGGCCGAGAGCGCCTCGGCTTCCTGCGGGAACGCCGTCGACTCGGCCTTGGCCAGCAGCGCCTTCACCCTGGCGACGACCCGGCCGTCCACAGTGCGCTCGCGGATCGGCCCCGGTCGTCCCGGTGGCGGGAGCAGCGCGGGCAGGGCGGGCAGGGCCGCAAACTCGGCGAGCACGTCGATCAGGCGCTCGACGGCGACCGCCAGCGGCACCCCGGCGCGGTTCGCCCACTGCGGCAGGTGCGGCTCCCCGCGCCGCCACCACACCGGGCCCGCTGCCCGCGCCTGCGCCTGCCACCGCGGGTGCAGGTGTGCCGCGGGGTGGCGGGCGGTGTCGGCGGCGATCGCGTCGGCGGCGAGGTCGGCCAGTGCCTTCGGGATGGCGGCGGTGACGTCGGCCGGGGTCCAGCCGCGGTTCCACAGATCGGCGAGGGCCCTGGTCAGGGCGGCGGTCGCCGCCGCGCCGACCACGGTTGGTCCGTGCTCAGCTAGTGCGGCGGTGTCGGGTGCGCCACCGCGGGCTCTGACCTGGGCGGATTCGGTCAGGCGGGCGGCCAGCAGCGCCGCGGAGACCCGGTCCGCTCGATCATGTGTTCGCATGCGGACATCATGCCTGGGCGGGGCGACGTTTCTCGACCACCTGTTCGAGGGAAGTGCCGCTCGGTGGCGGGTCGGCTGGTGACACGGCGACGGCCCCGCCGCCCGGGTGGGCGGCGGGGCCGTCGCCGGGGGTCAGTCCTCGTCGGCCGCGTGGTCCGGCTTGCCCGGGTTGGGGTCGCGGGACAGGTCGATCAGCGGGTGCACGTCCGCGCCTTCGGGGGCGCGGTGTTTGCCGCCCTGGGGCTTCTCGTCAGACACCTTCGTTCCTCCACACACTCCTGCCGGGGCTCCCCCGAGCCCGGTCAGCCGGAGGCTACCCGCGATGGGTGCGGACCCAATCGCTGATTCCCTCGTGGGTGATGGGAAGTGCGTCCGAGATCACGTCGTGGCCGTCGGCGGTGACGACGAGGTCGTCCTCGATGCGGACGCCGATGCCGCGCAGCTCCGGCGGGACCGTGAGGTCGTTGGGGTGGAAGTAGAGGCCGGGCTCGACGGTCAGGGCCATGCCCGGTTCCAGCTTCGCCTCGTGGTAGGCCTCGGCGCGCGAGGACGCGCAGTCGTGCACGTCCAGGCCGAGGAAGTGGCCGACGCCGCAGACGATGTAGCGGCGGTGGTGCTGGCCGTCGGGGTCCAGGGCCTTGTCCACCGAGCCGGGCAGCAGACCCCAGTCGTGCAGGCCCTCGGCCAGCACGCGCATCGCCGTGTTGTGGAAGGCGCGGTAGTCCGCGCCGGGGCGGACCTCGGCCATCGCCTGGACATGGGCGTCGTGGACGAGGTCGTAGACCTTGCGCTGGGCGGGGGAGAACTCGCCGCCGACGGGGAAGGTGCGGGTCACGTCGGCGGTGTAGAGGGTGTCCAGTTCGACGCCCGCGTCCAGCAGCAGCAGGCCGTCCTCGGGGACCTGACCGTCGCAGCGCGTCCAGTGCAGCACCGGGGCGTGCGGGCCGGCGGCGACGATCGAGGCGTAGCCGGGGCCGTTGCCCGCCGTGCGCGCCCGCCGGTCGAAGGTGCCCTGCAGCCAGCGCTCACCGCCGCCGCGCACCGCGGTGTCCAGCTCGCGCGCGACGTCGGCGAAGCCCAGGACGGTCGCGTCGACGGCCGCCTTGAGCTGGGCGATCTCCCAGTCGTCCTTGATGCGGCGCAGCTCGGCGAGCACGGTGCGCAGCTCGGCGCTGTGCGCGCCGACGTGCGCGTCGAGGTACGGGTCGACGCCCTTGACGGCCAGCACCTCCGGCAGCCGCCCGCGCAGCGAGCGGGCCAGGCCCTCCAGCGGCAGGCACACCAGGCCCAGCGCCGCCGACCACTCGCCCAGGCCCGGGGCAGGCCCGATCCACAGCTCGCCGTCGCGGGCGTTGGCGAAGAAGTCCGGCTCGTCCGGGCCCGCGGGCTCGCGCAGGTGCAGGACGGCGTCGTGGCCGTCGCCCGCCGGGTGCATGACCAGCACAGCGCCCTCGGCGTAGCAGCCGGTCAGCCAGGCGAAGTCGCTGTCGGCGCGGAAGGTGTAGTCGGTGTCGTTGGAGCGCACCGGGGCCAGACCGGACGCGATCGCGATCCGCTTGCCGGGGAACGCCCTGGACAGCCGATCGCGGTGTGCGGCCGCGGCCGCCGCCGCCCCGTCGACCACGCGCACCGCGCGGTCGGCCGGTCCCCAGTCCTCGCGCACGAAGTCCCTGAACCCCTGCGCTGCCACCAAATTCGACGGATCGCGCCGAGCCGGGCGGTCGCTCATCCCCACTCCTTCACCTCGATGTGCCCCACCAGCCTAGGCGTCCGCTCCCCGTACACCACCCGCCCCGCGACCGGGGCCAAACGCGCACCTGTCCCCGGATCGTGCCTCACCCGCCCCCGCTGGCCCGGCGAACCGCCCTTCCTCCCCGAACCGTTTCCACCAGGGAGGACCCGTGACCGCCGCACTGCCCAGCACCCCGTTCCCCGCCGCACGGCAGCCCGCGACGCCCCACCCCGCACCACCGACCCCGACCACCCCACCCCCCACCTCGCCGACCCGAGCCACCCCGACGGCCACGGCCGCGCCGACCCCGGCCCACTCCGCGCCCGTCACCCCGCTCCCCGCCACCAGCACCCCCGGCCGCCGCCAGCTCGCCCGCCTTGTCGTCCTGCTCGCCGAGGCCCTCGCCGGCCGCCGCCCGCACGCCCAGCTCGCCCCGCTGCTGACCTACCCGGTCCAGAACGCCCTGCGCGTGCTCCCGCGCCAGCCGCGCGACCTGCGCGTGCGCTCGGTGCACCTGTGCCAAGTGGACCGCAGGACCGTCGAGATCGCCGCCACCGTCACCGCGGGCCCGCGGGCCAAGGCCCTGGCCGCCCGCGCCGAGCACACCGCCGCGGGCTGGCGGCTAACCGCTGTGCACGTCGTGGGCCGCTAGCTACCGTCGCTCCCCATGCCCAGCTTCGAGGAGATCACCCGCCACCACGACGTGGACCCCGACGACGACCCCTGGGTGGTCGGCCCCATCAAGGAGGCCGCCGTCCTGGTCCCGGCCGACCCGGGCTGGCCCGCCCGCTACGCCGCTCTCGCCGAGGCGATCGGGTCGGTCCTCGGCGACGCCGTCCTGGAGATCGAGCACGTCGGCTCCACCGCCGTCGCGGGCCTGGCGGCCAAGGACGTCATCGACATCGACCTGGTCGTCGCCGACCCGCGCGATGAGGACGCCTACGTCCCGGCCCTCACGCCCCTGGGCTACGTGCTGCACATCCGCGAGCCCTCCTGGCACGAGCACCGGTGCCTGCGGCTGGAGGTCCCCAGGGTCAACCTGCACGTGTTCGGCCCCGACTGCCCCGAGGTGATCCGCCACCGCATGTTCCGCGACTGGCTGCGCGCCCATCCCGACGACCGCGCTCGCTACGAGGACGCCAAGCGGGCCGCCGCGGCGGGCGGCGCGGGCTACAACCAGTCCAAAGAGGGCGTCATCCGCGAGATCTACGACCGGCTCTTCCGCGCGGCCGGAATGCTCTAGAGACGAAGAGAGCCGGTCGCCCCTGGCGGGACGACCGGCTCTCTCGGTCTGGCGGTGGCGGTGGGATTTGAACCCACGGACGGGGGTTGCCCGTCACGCGCTTTCGAGGCGCGCTCCTTCGGCCGCTCGGACACGCCACCGCGAAGAAGAATACAGAGCGGCGTGCCGGGGCCGGGGGGTGGGTCTACCGGCGGTCGAACTTGTCCTTGATGTCCTGGACGGCGCCCTGCGCGCGGTCGCGGACGTCGTGGCCGGCCTCCTTGACCTCGCCGCGGGTCTGGTCGGCCTTGCCGGAGTTCTCCAGGTCCTTGTTGTCGGTGGCCTGGCCCAGCTTCTCCTTGGCCTGGCCGACCAGCTGCTCCGCCTTGTCCTTGGCCTTGTCAAGCATGCTCATCTGGACGTTCCTCCCTGCGTGTGGTGCTACTCCCCTCGCAGTAGAGGAGTGTCCGGCGAGCGGCCCAGTCATCCGTCAAAGTGACTCAGATCACATCGAAGAAGTCCACCATCAGGGCCGCGCACCGCTCGGCCAAGACCCCGCCCTGGACCTCGGGCCGGTGGGTCAGCCTGCGGTCCCTGACCACGTCCCACAGCGAGCCCGCGGCGCCGGTCTTGGGCTCCCACGCGCCGAAGACGACCCGGGAGACCCGGGACAGCACGATCGCCCCGGCGCACATCGTGCACGGCTCGACGGTGACCGCCAGGGTGCAGCCGCCGAGCCGCCAGCCGTCGCCATGGGCGGCCGCGGCGGCGCGCAGGGCCAGGACCTCGGCGTGCGCGGTCGGGTCGCCGGTGGCCTCGCGGGCGTTGCAGGCGCTGGCCAGGACGCGGCCGTCGGGGGCGACCACGACCGCGCCGATCGGCACGTCGCCGGTCTCCGGCGCTCGGCGCGCGGCGACCAGGGCCAGTTCGATCAGCTGCTCGGGGGTCACCGCAGGATCGTGTCGAGGTGCTTGGTGTACTCGTCGGCGAAGCCGAGCCGCTGGGCGATCATCTGCAGCTGCTCGTCCGGGTACAGGTCGACCTCGTCCACGATCACCTGCAGCTCGGCCGCGGGCAGGCCCAGGTCGGCGAGCAGGTCGAGCGAGCCCTCCGGCCACACGTCGTCGACGTCCTCGGGCGGCTCGACCCGCAGCACGTCGAGGGCGTCGGCGGCGATGTCGTAGTCCAGCGCGGCAGCGGCGTCGGAGAGCAGCAGCGCGATCCCGCCGGGGCTGGGCCGCAGCACGACGAAGAACTCGTCGTCCACCGCGAGCAGCCCGAACACCGCCCCGGTCGACCTCGTCCCGCGCAGCTCGGTGATCGCCGCGTCCAGCTCACCGAGCGCGGCGGGGTCCATCGCCGCGCAGCGCCAGCGGCCGTCCTCGCGGACCACGGCCACCCCGAACCCCGACACCTGCTCGGCCATGCCCATACGGTATTCCGGCCGGGGGTTCGGTGCCAGTATCGGGGGATGACCACCTCGCTGACGGATGATCCCAGGTTCACCGGCCTGCGCGAAGCCGCCCACGCCCTGCAGCCCAACACCGTGGCGCTGCGCAGGCTCCTGCACCGCCACCCCGAGCAGGGCCTGGCGCTGCCGCGCACCCAGCGCGCGGTGCTCGACGCCCTCGCCGGGCTCGACCTGCGGATCACCACCGGCCGCGAGCTGGGCTCGGTGGTCGCCGTGCTCGACGGCGGCAAGCCCGGCCCCGCGGTGCTGCTGCGCGGGGACATGGACGCGCTCCCGCTGCAGGAGGACACCGACCTGGCGTTCGCCTCCGAAGTGGACGGAACCATGCACGCGTGCGGGCACGACACGCACACCGCGATGCTGGCCTCGGCCGCCCGGCTGCTGCACGAGCGCCGCGCCGAGCTGGCCGGGCAGGTCGTCTTCATGTTCCAGCCAGGCGAGGAGGGCCACCACGGCGCCAGGTTCATGCTGGAGGAGGGGCTGCTGGAGGCCGCGGACGCGCCGGTGGAGAAGGCGCTGGCCCTGCACATCACCTCCAAGGAGGAGTCCGGGGTCCTGCGCTGCCGCCGCGGGCCGATCATGGCCAGCGCGAACATGTTCACCATCACCGTGACCGGCCGCGGCGGGCACGCCTCGATGCCATCGGACGCCTGCGACCCGGTGCCCGCCGCCGCGGCCATGGTCGGCGCGCTGCAGACCGCGGTGACCCGGCGCATCAGCGTCTTCGAGCCGGCGGTGCTCACCATCGCCAGGATCACCGCGGGCACGACCTCCAACATCATCCCGGAGACCGCCGAGCTGGAGGGCACGCTGCGGGCGCTGTCGGAGGAGACCCGCAAGACGATGCTGGAGGAGATCCGCAGGGTCTGCGAGCACGTCGGCGCCGCGCACGGGTGCACGGTCGCCTTCGACTTCACCCCCGGCTACCCGGTGACGGTCAACGACGACGACGTCGCCGACCGCGTGCTCGACCTCTCCTCGGCGGTGCTGGGCCCCAAGCACACCTCGGTGATGCCCAACCCGATCATGGGCGCCGAGGACTGGTCCTACGTGCTGCAGCGGGTGCCGGGCGCGATGGCCTTCCTCGGCGCGTGCGCCCCGGGCACGACCCCGGCCGACGCCGCCCCCAACCACTCCAACCGGGTGGTCTTCGACGAGGCCGCCTTCCCGAACGGGGTGGCGGTGTACGCCGCCTTCGCCCTGGACGCCCTGCGCTGAGCACCAGCCGGGGGCCGGAGGCCCGCGCAGGCCGGTAGGGTCGCAGGCGTGGCGCTCGCCCTCTACCGCAAGTACCGGCCCGCGACCTTCGCCGAGGTCGTCGGGCAGGAGCACGTGACCGTCCCGCTGCGCACCGCGCTGGCGGCTGGCCGGGTGAACCACGCCTACCTGTTCTCCGGCCCCCGCGGCTGCGGCAAGACCTCCAGCGCGCGCATCCTGGCGCGCTCGCTCAACTGCGAGCAGGGCCCGACCGACGAACCGTGCGGCACCTGCGACTCGTGCGTGTCGCTGGCCCCCAACGGGCCGGGCAACGTCGACGTCGTGGAGCTGGACGCGGCCAGCCACGGCGGTGTGGACGACGCCCGCGAGCTGCGCGACCGGGCGTTCTACGCGCCCGCGCAGTCGCGCTACCGGGTGTTCATCGTCGACGAGGCGCACATGGTCACCACGCAGGGCTTCAACGCCCTGCTGAAGATCGTGGAGGAGCCGCCGGAGCACCTGGTCTTCATCTTCGCCACCACCGAGCCGGAGAAGGTGCTGCCGACGATCCGCTCGCGCACGCACCACTACCCGTTCCGCCTCATCCCGCCGGGCGCGATGCGCGAGCTGCTGGAGCGCAACTGCGAGGCCGAGGGCGCGATCGTGGAGCCCGCGGTGCTGCCGCTGGTCATCAGGGCGGGCGGCGGCTCGGCGCGCGACACCCAGTCGGTGCTGGACCAGCTGATGGCGGGCGCGGGCCCCGAGGGCGTGACCTACGACCGCGCGGTGTCGCTGCTCGGCGTCACCGACGCCGCCCTGATCGATGAGATGGTCGACGCGCTGGCCGCCGGCGACGCCGCCGCCGTCTACGGCACGGTCGACGCCTTGGTCGAGGCGGGCCACGACCCCCGCCGCTTCGCCGCCGACCTGCTCGACCGCCTGCGCGACCTGGTCCTGATCAAGGCGGTGCCCGACGCCGTCGGCCGCGGCCTGGTCAGCGCGCCGGGCGACCAGCTGGAGAAGATGGCCGGCCAGGCCGAGCGCCTCGGCGGCGCGGCGCTGACCCGCTTCGCCGAGATCGTCCACACCGGCCTGATCGAGATGCGCGGCGCGACCGCGCCCCGGCTGCTGCTGGAACTGCTGTGCGCCCGCATGCTCCTGCCCGGCGCCGTCCCGACCGACGCGGTCGCCGACGCCGCCGTGCTCCAGCGCCTTGAGCAGCTGGAGACCAGGGTCGCCGCGGGCCAGACCGGCGCACCCGCCCCGCCCGCGACGCAGGCCACCCGCCCGCAGCGCCAGGCCGAGCCGGCCCCGCGCCCGGCGGAACCGGCAGCGCGGTCCGGGCAGGCCGGTCCCTCTGGGCAGGCCGCCCGCCCGCAGCAGGCGTCCCGCTTCACCCGCCCGTCCGAGCGCGCCGCCGAGCCCGCCCACCAGCAGTCCCCGCCCCGGCAGGCGACCCCCCACCCCGCCCCGGAGGCGCGCCCCGCCTCGGACGCACGCTCCACCTCCGAGGCCCGCTCCGGCGCCCCGGCTTCCGGCGCCGCCGCCCCCGCACCCGCCGCCCCCGCACCGGGAACCGCGGACGCCTCGCCCGCCGCCCCCGAGCCTCCCGGCGCGATGGACGCCGCCGCCTTCCGCCGCATCTGGCCGGAGGTCCTGACCGCCGTGCGCACGACGGCGACCAGCCGCAGCACGCACGCCATGCTGCTGCCCGCCACCGTGCACTCGGTCGACGGCACCACCGTCACCGTCGCCCACCCCGCCGCCCCACTGGCCGTGCGCCTGTCCGAACCCCGCAACGCCGAGGCCATCGCCCAGGCCATCGGCGCCGTCGTCGGCGGCTCCTGGCAGGTCCGGCTCGTGCACGCCGCCGCGGGCGGCGCCCCGGCCGCCGCCCCCCCACCCGCGCGCCCCGCGCCCACCCCACCCGCCCGCCCGACCCCCGACCCGCCGCAGCGCCGCTACGTCCCCGCCGCCGACCTTCCCCCCGAGCCCCCACCCGAGCCGGACCTGCCCCCGGAGCCCGAGGACGAGGAAGAACTGCTCGCCGAGGCCGCCCGCACCCAGGGCGCCGACAGCGGCCCGCGCACGGACCCGGAAGAGGCGATGCTGCAACTGCTCGCCGACAAACTGGGCGCCAAGCCCGTCGAACAGCAGGGCCGCACGGGCTAGAGCGCGACCGCCTTCACGAACGCCGACTGCGCCACCACGGTGGCGACCCCGTCCGCCGTGGCCACGGCCACCGTCGCCGAGTCGGGTGTCCACACCGGAGAGCCGTGCGCGTCGATCTCGGCCGCGCGCAGGAAGTCCCCGGTGCCCGCGTGGTGGAACGCGACGCGACCACCGTCCACAATCGCCAGTCGACGCCCGTCCGGCGCGATGACGCCGACGGCGTTCGGACCCAGGCCGGAGACCAGGGGCTCCCAGGAGCCGCGCTCGACGTCGTAGCGGGAGACCGCCCCGTCGGCCGTGGCGACCAGGCGGACCGAGTCCGGCAGCCAGGACAGGTGCCGGTGGCCGCCGTCGGCGGGTTCGGGGCCGATCAGGCGGACGTGGTCGTCCTCGGTGAGGGGCATGGTGTCGACCAGGATGAGCTTGCGGGGCAGGCGGATCGCGATGTAGCGGCTGTTCGGGCTGACCGCCGCGGCGCGGACGTCGCCGCCGCGGTCGTAGACGGCCTGTTCCTCGCCGACGAACACGTTGCGGATCACCACGTCCCACAGCAGGCGGTGGCGGGGGTTGGCCCGGTACACGACGCGGCCGGGCAGCACGCCGAGCAACTGCACGGCGTGGTCGGCGCGCAGCAGCGGCCTGGACTTCGCCTTGGCCGATCCGCGCGACCAGCCGCGGCCCGACCCCCGGGAGAGCACGGTGATGCCGTCGCCGTCCTGGTGCACGACGTCGGTGGTCCCGGGCAGGTAGCGCGCCTCGCCGGTGGCCGGGGTCAGCGGCGTCGCCGCGCCCGCCGCGTCCAGCTCGATCAGGCCGCCGTCGGTGCCGACGAGGACGCGATCGGCGGCGTCGAGTACCCGGTTCCCGGACATGATCTCCACCCTGTCACAGCGCCCGCGACGTCCCGCGTACGGCCCGACTAAGCTGGGCGCACAAGCAGCTCCCGACCTGGAAGGGGTCGCAGTGTTCCCAGGTGGTGGCGGAGCCCCCGACATGCAGGCGATCCTCCAGCAGGCGCAGAAGATGCAGGAGCAGCTCCTGGCCGCTCAGCAGCAGCTCGCCGACGCCGAGGTCGAGGGCAGCGCGGGCGGCGGTCTCGTCAAAGCGGTGGTCTCCGGCTCCGGTGAGCTCAAGGCGCTGGCCATCGACCCGAAGGTGGTCGACCCCGACGACGTGGAGACCCTCTCCGACCTCGTGGTCGCCGCGGTGCGCGACGCGGGCGCCAACGCCCAGCGGCTGGCCGAGCAGACCATGGGCCCGCTGACCGGCGGCCTGGGCGGCGGTCTCGGCCTGCCCGGGATGTAGGGGTGTACGAGGGCCCGGTCCAGGACCTGATCGACGAGCTGGGGCGGCTGCCCGGCGTCGGTCCCAAGAGCGCGCAGCGCATCGCCTTCCACCTGCTGGCCGCCGAGCCCGCCGACGTGACCCGCCTGCAGGAGGCGCTGCAGAAGGTCAAGGAGGGCGTGGTCTTCTGCGACGTCTGCGGCAACGTCTCCGCCGAGCAGACCTGCCGCATCTGCCGCGACGCGCGCCGCGACCCGAGCGTGGTGTGCGTGGTCGAGGAGCCCAAGGACGTCCTGGCCGTCGAGCGCACGCGCGAGTTCAAGGGCCGCTACCACGTGCTCGGCGGCGCGCTGGACCCGCTGTCGGGGGTGGGGCCCGACCAGCTGCGCATCCGCCAGCTGCTCACCCGCATCGGCGGCGAGGAGATCACCGAGGTGATCCTCGCGATGGACCCCAACACCGAGGGCGAGGCCACCGCGACCTACCTGGTCCGCATGCTGCGCGACTTCCCCGGCCTCACCGTCACCCGGCTGGCGTCCGGCCTGCCGATGGGCGGGGACCTGGAGTTCGCCGACGAGCTGACCCTCGGCAGGGCGCTGTCGGGCCGCCGCGCCATGTGAGCGGCTTCGCCGCCGCCGTGACCCGCGACGTGCTCGCCGCGCCGCCGCGGCTGGGCGCGGTGCGCCTGGTGGCCGTCGACGGGCCGTCGGGCTCGGGCAAGTCCACCCTCGCCGCCGCCCTGGTCGAGGCGTTCGCCGCGGCGGGCGCGTCGGTGGCGCTCGTCAGCACCGACGACTTCGCCACCTGGGACGACCCCTTCGCGTGGTGGCCGCGGCTGCGCGAGGGCGTGCTGGCGCCGCTGGCCCGCGGCCGCCCCGGCGGGTACCGGCGCACCGAGTGGACCGGCGGCGAGCCCCACCCCGGATCGTGGGTGACCATCGCCACACCCGAGGTTCTGATCGTTGAAGGCGTGTCCGCGGGCCGGCGTTCTGTATGTCATCTTTTGTCCGCTTCGCTGTGGGTCGAGTGTCCCGCCGGCGAGCGGCTGGAGCGCGCCGTGGCCCGCGACGGGGAGTCATCGCGCCCGGCGCTCGTCACCTGGCAGAACGTCGAAACCGGCTGGTACGCCGTCGACCGCACGGCCGAGCGATCGACGCATCGACCGCCGTCCGGGTGAGCATCGTCCGGTAGTCGGACACTGATGGCGATTAACTCACCGTCAGTCGCGAGCTCGTCGCGCACCGCCAATTCCGTGTATGTCAGTTGGCCGGATCGTGACCTCACGTCGTTCAGGGATGCCGAGTGAAACGGCTATGGTCGGCCACCACACGGTGTGATCCCGGACAGACTTCGAGGAGTGCGTGATGGCTCACCAGCGATCCGCGCCGCCTTGTCACCGCGCCCTACCGGGCGCGGATCGACGTGGTGAGCGGGCGCCCGGAACCGGGTGGTCGGCGGAATGACCGCCCCACCCCAGGCAGCCGGTGCGGGCCCGACTCCTGAGGCGGTGGTCGCGGGAGCGCCCAAGAAGGCGATCGAGGGCAAGTCCCTCGGCAAGATCGCCTGGACCCGCCTCAAGCGCGACAAGGTGGCCATGGTCGGCGGCATCGTCGTCGTCCTGCTGATCCTCTTCGCCGTCGCGGGCCTCGTCCTCGACCGGTTCCTCAACGTCGTCGGGCCCAACGAGTTCCACCAGGACCTCATCGACACCGAGTTCGGCACCCTCGCCCCGAAGGGCTTCTTCGGCGGCATGAGCTGGGAGCACCCGCTCGGCATCGAGCCGGTCAACGGCCGCGACATCTTCGCCAGGGTCTTCGCGGGCGCCTGGATCTCGCTGCTGATCGCCTTCCTCGCCACCGTGCTCTCGGTGGTGATCGGCACCGTGCTGGGCATCGTCGCCGGGTTCTTCGGCGGCTGGGCCGACACGATCATCAGCCGGGCCATGGACGTCTTCCTGGCCTTCCCGCTGCTGGTCTTCGCCATGGCCCTGGTGGGCGTCATCCCGGACTCGGCGTTCGGCCTGTCCGGCGAGGCCACCCGGATCGCGATGCTGATCTTCATCATCGGGTTCTTCAACTGGCCCTACATCGGCCGGATCGTCCGCGGCCAGACGCTCTCGCTGCGCGAGCGCGAGTTCGTCGACGCGGCGCGCAGCATGGGCGCGCGCGGGCCGTACATCCTGTTCAAGGAGATCCTGCCCAACCTCGTGGCACCGATCCTGGTGTACTCGACGCTGCTCATCCCCACGAACATCCTGTTCGAGTCGGCGCTGTCGTTCCTCGGGGTGGGCATCAACGCGCCCACCGCCACCTGGGGCGGCATGCTCTCCGAGGCGTCCAGGATCTACTCACAGCCGCACTTCATGCTGTGGCCGGGCCTCTTCATCTTCGTCGCGGTCCTGGCGTTCAACCTGTTCGGCGACGGCCTGCGGGACGCGTTGGACCCGCGTTCCCGGTAGCCCGTCGGCGGCTTCCGTCCCATCTGCTCCTGGAAAGAAGGGGTGCACTCCAAGATGAAAAGCAAGCGCTTGGTGCCTTTGGTGGCCGCGGGAGCCGCGGCTGTCATGGCGCTGTCTGCCTGCGGTGGCACGTCCACCGACGGCAACGGTGGTGGCGGAGGCGGCTCGACCCCCGCGTTCAACGCCGGGCTGACCGACGTCTTCAACGCCTCGGACAAGAAGGGCGGGACGATCAAGGTCGCCAACAGCGGCACCTGGGACTCGCTCGACCCGGGCGAGACGTACTACGGCTACTCCTGGAACTTCCTGCGCCTCTACGGCCGCTCGCTGGTGATGTTCAAGCCCGCTCCGGGCAAGGCCAGCAACGAGCTGGTGCCCGACCTGGCCGAGGGCCTGGGCACGCCCAGCGAGGGCGGCAAGGTCTGGACCTACAAGATCCGCGACGGCATCAAGTACGAGGACGGCACCCCCGTCACGTCCAAGGACGTCAAGCACGCCGTCCTGCGCTCGACCGACAAGGCGACGTTCCCGAACGGCCCGGCGTACTTCGAGGGCTTCCTGAACCTGCCCGCGGACTACAAGGGCCCGTACAAGTCCAAGGGCGTCAACACCGACCAGGCGATCGAGACGCCGGACGACAAGACGATCGTCTTCAAGCTCAAGCAGCCCTTCGGCGGCTTCGACTACATGGCGACGCTGCCGCAGACCGTCCCGGTCCCCGAGGCCAAGGACACCGGCGCCGAGTACCGCAACACCGTGCTCTCCACCGGCCCCTACAAGTTCGAGGGCCTGCAGCCCGACAAGAGCTTCGCGCTGGTCCGCAACGACCAGTGGGACCAGGCCACCGACCCGATCCGCAAGGCGCTGCCGGACCGGTACGAGGTCACGATGAACGTCAACGCCGACGACATCGACAACCAGCTGATCTCCGGTGACGTCCACATCGACATCGCGGGCACCGGTGTGCAGCCGAACTCGCTGGCCCGCATCCTGGGCGACCCGGCGCTGAAGGACCAGGCGGACAACCCGACCATCGCCCGGCTCTGGTACACCTCGGTCAACCCGACGGTGAAGCCGTTCGACAACGTCGAGTGCCGCAAGGCCGTGCACTACGCGATCGACCGCACCGGCTACCAGACCGCCATGGGCGGCGCGTTCGCCGGTGGCGACATCGCCAGCACGGTGCTGCCCCCGGCCATCCCCGGCTACCAGCAGTTCGACCTGTACCCGGCGGGCCCGGACAACAAGGGCGACGTGAACAAGGCCAAGGAGGCCCTGGCGGCCTGCGGGCAGCCCGACGGCTTCACCACCAACATCTCCTACCGCGCCGAGCGGCCGAAGGAGAAGGCGATCGCCGAGTCGCTGCAGCAGTCGCTGGGCCGCGTCGGCATCAAGCTGACCCTGAAGGCGTTCCCGCAGGGCGACTACTTCTCGCAGTTCGCGGGCAACCCGCCCTACGTCGTGCAGAACAACCTCGGCCTGGTCATCAACGGCTGGGGCGCGGACTGGAACGACGGCTTCGGCTTCCTGTCGCAGATCGTGGACTCGCGGGTCATCCGCGAGACCGGTGGTTCCTCCAACACCTCCGTGCGCATCCCCGAGGTCGACCAGATGCTGGACTCCGCGCTGGCCGAGACCGACGCCACCAAGCGCGAGGCGATCTGGGGCCAGATCGACAAGAAGGTCATGGAGGAGGCGGTCATCTTCCCGGGCGTGTACGGCAAGAGCCTGCTCCTGCGCGGCAAGGGCCTGACGAACGTCTTCGTCTCCGAGGCGTTCGGCATGTACGACTACCTCGCCATGGGCGTCCAGTAGTCAGTTCCTCCACCGCTCCCACCACGATAGGCAGGTGAAGGCAGGACGGCGGCGGGTCGGGGTGATCCCCCGGCCCGCCGCCGGATGCCGGCCACTGTGATCACATACATCATCCGGCGGCTGCTCGCGGCAGTCCTGCTGCTGTTCATCGTGAGCGCGGTGACGTTCGCGATCTTCTTCCTGTTCCCCAAGATCCTCGGGGCCACCCCGGAGACCCTGGCGACGCGCTACGCGGGCCGCACGGCCACCCCGGAGACGGTCAAGCTCGTCGCCGACCGGCTGGGCTTCTACGACCCGATCATCACCCAGTACTTCGACTGGGTGCGCGGCATCTTCGTCGGCGCCAAGTACGACACCGGCGCCCGCCTGGCCGACTGCCCGGCCCCGTGCCTGGGCTACTCCTTCCGCAGCCAGCAGCCGGTGTGGCCGGAACTGCTGACCCGCATCCCGGTCACCCTGTCGCTGGCCATCGGTGCGGCGATCCTGTGGCTGGTCGGCGGCGTCCTGGTCGGCACCATCTCCGCGCTGCGCAAGGGCACGATCTTCGACCGCGCGGCGATGACCGTCGCGCTGGCGGGCGTGTCCCTGCCCATCTTCTTCACCGGCCTGCTGTCGCTGTCGATCTTCAGCTACTCCCTCGGCTGGACAGTCCCGGGTGGACGGTTCGTGCCCTTCGCGGAGAACCCGCTGGAATGGGCCTACTCGCTGCTGCTGCCGTGGATCACCCTGGCGTTCCTCTTCTCCGCCCAGTACGCGCGGCACACCCGCGCGGGCATGCTGGAGACGATGAACGAGGACTTCATCCGCACCGCGCGCGCCAAGGGCCTGCCGGAGCGCACGGTCGTCGTCAAGCACGGCCTGCGCGGCGCGCTCACCCCGATCCTGACGATCTTCGGCTTGGACGTGGGCCTGCTGCTCGGCGGCGCGGTGCTGACCGAGAGCGCCTTCTCCCTCAAGGGCCTCGGCGAGTACGCGATCGACGGCATCAAGAACTACGACCTGCCCAAGGTCATGGGCGTGGTGCTCGTCGCCGCGACCTTCGTGGTCATCGCCAATCTGATCGTTGACCTGCTGTACGCCGTCGTCGACCCGAGGGTGCGCCTGAAGTGATCAGCGAATCGTTCCTCACGGTGCGCAACCTGCGCGTGCACTTCCCCACCGACGACGGTGTGGTCAAGTCCGTCGACGACCTGAGCTTCGCCGTCGACCGGGGCAAGACCCTCGGCATCGTCGGGGAGTCCGGCTCGGGCAAGAGCGTGACGAGCCTGTCGGTCATGGGCCTGCACAAGCGCGGCACCGCGAACATCAGCGGCGAGATCCTGCTCGACGGCAAGAACCTCGTCGGCGCCGACCCCGAGGACGTGCGCAAGCTGCGCGGCAAGCGGATGGCGATGATCTTCCAGGACCCGCTGTCGGCGATGCACCCGTACTACACGGTCGGCCACCAGATCGTGGAGGCCTACCGGGTGCACAACCCGGTCTCCAAGCAGGTCGCCCGCAAGCACGCCGTGGACATGCTGGACCGGGTCGGCATCCCCAACCCGAAGTCCAGGGTGGACGACTACCCGCACCAGTTCTCCGGCGGCATGCGCCAGCGCGCGATGATCGCCATGGCGCTGTCCTGCGACCCCGAGCTGCTCATCGCCGACGAGCCGACCACCGCGCTCGACGTGACCGTGCAGGCGCAGATCCTCGACCTGATCAGGGACCTGCAGGAGGAGTTCAACTCCGCGGTCGTCATCATCACCCACGACCTCGGCGTGGTGGCCGAGCTGGCCGACGACATCATGGTGATGTACGCCGGGCGCGCGGTGGAGTACTCCACGGCCGACGACATCTTCAACTCCCCGCAGCACCCCTACACCTGGGGCCTGCTCGGCTCGATGCCGCGCCTGGACCGCGAGCGCTCCGAGCGGCTGCAGCCGATCAAGGGCACACCGCCCAGCCTCATCAACGTGCCCGACGGCTGCCCGTTCAACCCGCGCTGCGCCTATGCCGGGACCAACGGCGACCTCAGCTTCACCGAGCGCCCGGAGTTCCGCGACATCGGCGGCGGCCACCACATCGCCTGCCACCTGCCCGCAGAGGACCGGAACCGCATCTGGTCGGAAGAGATCAGGCCGAAGCTGTGACTGAAGACGTGACCGTGCCCGCGATGGGCGAGGAGCTGCTGTCCGTCACGGACCTGCAGAAGCACTTCCCGATCCGCCGCGGCCTCATCCAGCGCCAGGTCGGCGCCGTGCAGGCCGTCGACGGGCTGAGCTTCTCGGTGACCAGGGGCGAGACCCTGTCGCTGGTCGGCGAGTCCGGCTGCGGCAAGACCACGACCGGCCGCCTGCTGACCCGGCTCCTGGAGCCCACCGCCGGCAAGATCGTGTTCGAGGGCCGCGACGTCACGCACCTCTCCGGCGCCAAGATGCGCCCGCTGCGCCGCGACATCCAGATGATCTTCCAGGACCCGTACTCGTCGCTGAACCCGCGCCACACCGTCGGCACCATCGTCGGCGCGCCGTTCAAGCTGCAGAACGTGCAGACCCCCAACGGCGTCAAGAAGGCCGTGCAGGACCTGCTGGAGCTGGTGGGCCTCAACCCCGAGCACTACAACCGCTACCCGCACGAGTTCTCCGGCGGCCAGCGCCAGCGCATCGGCATCGCCAGGACCCTGGCGCTCAAGCCGAAGCTGATCGTGGCCGACGAGCCGGTGTCCGCCCTGGACGTCTCCATCCAGGCCCAGGTCATCAACCTGCTCGAAGACCTGCAGAACGAGCTGGACCTGACCTACGTGATGATCGCCCACGACCTCTCGGTCGTGCGCCACGTCTCCGACCGCGTCGCGGTGATGTACCTGGGCAAGATCATGGAGATCGCCGACCGCAACGCCCTGTACGAGCGCCCCATGCACCCGTACACCGTCGCCCTCCTCTCGGCCGTCCCCATCCCGGACACCGCCCGCAAGGGCAAGCGCGAGCGCATCCGCCTGCAGGGCGACGTGCCCTCGCCGATCAACCCGCCCAAGGGCTGCCGCTTCCACACCCGCTGCTGGAAGGCGCAGGACATCTGCAAGACCGAGGAGCCCCCGCTCGCCGAGCTGGCCCCCGGCCACCAGGCGGCCTGCCACTTCCCGGAGAACAAGGACAAGCTCACCATCGACGTCACCGGCACGGCGTCCTCGGTGGACTGAGCCCCAGCCCGCGAGAAGGCCCGGACCACGAGCTGGTCCGGGCCTTCTCGCGTTCCGGGTTACTTGTGCGCGCGGTTCACCGCGGAGACCACCGCCCGCAGGGAGGCGGTGACGATGGAGCTGTCCACGCCGACCCCCCACAGGATCTGGTTGCCGATGGCGCACTCGACGTAGGCCGCGGCGCGGGCGTCGTCGCCGGAGGTGAGGGCGTGCTCGGAGTAGTCCAGGACGCGGACGTCGTAGCCGACGCTGGCCAGGCCGTCCACGAACGCCGCGATCGGGCCGTTGCCGCTGCCGACGACCTCGTGCGGGTCGCCCTCGACGTCGACGTGGGCGGTGATCTGGTCGACGCCCTCGCCGTCGTCGGAGACGCGGTTGCGGCGCAGGCGCAGCGGGGTCACCCGGTCGAGGTACTCGCCGGAGAAGATGTCCCACATCTCCTTCGGCGAGATCTCGCCGCCCTCGCTGTCGGTCACCGCCTGCACGACCTGGGAGAACTCGATCTGCAGCCGGCGCGGCAGGGCCAGCTGGTGCTCGGTCTTCATCACGTAGGCCACGCCGCCCTTGCCGGACTGCGAGTTGACCCGGATGACGGCCTCGTAGGTGCGCCCGACGTCCTTGGGGTCGATGGGCAGGTACGGGACCTCCCAGGGGAACTCGTCCACCGGCACGTCGGCCTCGGCCGCGGCGGCGCGCAGGGCGTCGAAGCCCTTGTTGATGGCGTCCTGGTGGCTGCCGGAGAACGCGGTGAACACCAGGTCGCCGCCCCACGGGTGGCGCTCGGCGACCGGCAGCTGGTTGCAGTACTCGACCGTGCGGCGGATCTCGTCGATGTCGGAGAAGTCGATCTGCGGGTCGATGCCCTGGCTGAACAGGTTCATGCCCAGGGTGACCAGGTCGACGTTGCCGGTGCGCTCGCCGTTGCCGAACAGGCAGCCCTCGATGCGGTCGGCGCCCGCCTGGTAGCCCAGCTCGGCGGCGGCCACGCCGGTGCCGCGGTCGTTGTGCGGGTGCAGCGACAGGATGACGGCCTCGCGGTTGTCGAGGTTGCGGCTCATCCACTCGATGGAGTCGGCGTAGACGTTCGGCGTGGCCATCTCGACCGTCGCGGGCAGGTTGATGATCACCGGCCGGTCGGCTGACGCGCTCCAGATGCCGGTGACGGCGTTGCACACCTCGGCGGCGTAGGACAGCTCGGTGCCGGTGTAGGACTCGGGGGAGTACTCGAAGCGGAAGTCGGTGTCGCCGTGCTTCTCGGCGAAGGCCAGCACGGTCTCGGCGCCGTCGGTGGCGATCTTCTTGATGCCCGCGCGGTCCTGGCGGAACACCACCCGCCGCTGCAGGATCGACGTCGAGTTGTAGAGGTGCACGACGGCGCTGTGGGCGCCCTCCAGCGCCTCGAAGGTCCGCTCGATCAGCTCGGGGCGGGCCTGGGTCAGCACCTGCACGCGCACGTCCTCGGGGACGGCGTCCTCGGTGATGATCTCGCGGACGAAGTCGAAGTCGGTCTGGCTGGCCGCGGGGAAGCCGACCTCGATCTCCTTGTAGCCCATGCGCACCAGCAGCTCGAACATGCGGCGCTTGCGGGCGGGCGACATGGGGTCGATCAGCGCCTGGTTGCCGTCGCGCAGGTCCACCGCGCACCACAGGGGCGCGCGGGTGATGCGGTTGTCCGGCCACGTGCGGTCAGGCAGGGATACCGGTTCCACCAGCTCGTGGAAGGGCTTGTAGCGGTGGTGGGGCATCGCGCTGCCGCGCTGGCGGTTCCACGCGGCCTGATCGGCGGGCGCGACCCTGGCGGGCTTGCGGATGCGGCTCGTGGCGGGGGTGAAGCTGTCACTCATTCGGGGTGGCTCCTGCGGTCGGTCAACGGACGGCGACCGGCGGCGACGCCGAACTCCGCGACGGGGAGCCGGCCTGGGTCAGGCCCCGTCGCGGCAGCGAAGCAGGAGAGTGCGAACCACGGCGCAAGGGTAGCCACGTTCCCGCGGGTAACACCAAACGCCGTCCACATGGTGGGCCCGCGATCAAGGTTGCGCCGTTCGGAGCAGTTAGGCTTTCGCAGGTCGGGGGCACTTTCCCGGCATGGCTACTACTCGCTGGTATGCCTCGCGGAGCCGAGGGTCGTCCGCCGCCCGGATCATCACCGGCGTCGGAGCCCTCTTCGCTCTGATCGAGGTCGTCTACATCCTGCTGGTCATCCTCGGTGCGAACGCCGGCAACGCGTTCGTGCAGTTCGTGGCGTCCCTCGCGAAGCCACTCGCCCTGTTCTTCCCCGGTCTCTTCCCCATCGCCAACGACAGCCTGAACGTCCTGGTCAACTACGGCCTGGCCGCGGTGTTCTGGCTCGTGGTCACCGGCCTCATCGCGCGCCTTGTCCGCTAGTGACACACTCTCGGGCATGGCTCGAACCGACTCCGGCCAGGATGCCGTCCGCGCACGCGCTGTCGGCGTCCTGGCCGGGATCGTCCGCTGGGTAGGCCTGCTCATCGCGCTCGTGCTCGTCGTGCACGTGGTGCTCTACATGGGCAACGCCAACCCGGACAACGCGATCACGGCGTTCTTCCGCGGCGCGGCCGAGCCGCTGTCGCTGGCGTTCAAGAGCCTGTTCACCCCCGAGGACGTCAAGCTCGGGGTGCTCATCAACTACAGCATCGCCGCCGTCTTCTGGCTCGTGGTGTCCTCTGTGGCCGCGAAGCTCATCCGCCGCCTGGGCTGAGGTACGGCGTCCCCCAGGTCCCGGTGAAGGCCAGCTCCTCGGCCGCGATCCGCCGCCTCGGCGCGGTTTCCCGCTCGCGCTTCTCCGGCTCCAGCAGCTCCGGCGAGCCGAGCACGCCGACGGCGATGGCCACCAGGGGACGCACGCTCTCCGGCAGCCCGAACTCGGCGCTGACCCCGTCCCGGTCGAACCCGGCCATCTGGTGGGCGACCAGGCCTTCGGCGACGGCCTGGAGCACCAGGTTCTCCGTCGCCAGCCCGACGCCGTACTCGGCGTAGGGGACCTCGCCCTTGTCGTTGCGGGTCTGCGCGCAGGCCACCAGCAGCGCACCGGCCCGGTGCGCCCACACCCGGTTCCCGGCGTTGAGCCGGTCCAGGACGCGGTCGAAGGTGTCGGTGCCGCGCGGGCCGACGAGGTAGCGGGCGGGCTGGGTGTTGCCGTAGGACGGAGCCCAGCGCGCGGCCTCCACCATCCGGGCGAGCGCGTCGGGGGTGACGGCGCCGTCCGGGTCGAAGGCCCGCGGGCTCCACCGCTCGGCGATGAGCGGGTGCGGGATGGTGGAAGCAAGATCGGGCTGATCAGATCGCATAACCCCACGCAGTGATCGAGTAGGCCCCGAACCAGGAGCTGAACAGGGCGAGTCCGCAGAGGACGACGACCACCGTAGAGGTCTTGCGGCGGGCCAGCGCGATGGCCACCGGGACCAGCAGTGTCATCGCGGGCACCATGAGCCGGGCCTTGGAGTTCATCAGCCCGTTGGAGAACAGGTCCATCGCCAGCACCCCGACCGCGTACACCAGCAGCGGCCACTCCAGCCGCCGCCGCCACGCCACGACCAGCAGCGCCAGCGCCCCGAGGATGAGCCCGACGGTGGTCACCTCCAGCACCGAGCGGGCGTCGCCGAGCACCTGGAGGCTGAACCTCACGGTGGCCGCGCCGCCGTCGAACTCCGAGTCCCAGCCCTCGCTCTGCAGGGTGAACCAGCCGTTCCACTCGCCGGTGCGCGACCCCACCCAGGCCAGGTAGCCCAAGAGCCCGACCGGGGCGAGCGCGCCGCCCACCCACGGCCGCCATCCGTCGCGGCGGCTCAGCACCGCGACCAGCGCGGCCAGCCCGACAGCCAGCACCAGCGCCACCGCCGTCGGCCGGACCAGGCCCGCCGCGGCCGTGGCCAGGCCCGCGGCCACCCAGTCGCGCTCCAGCACGAACACCAGCGCCCACACCGCCGCGGCGCAGAACATCGCCTCCGAGTACGCCATGGACAGCACCACCGACATCGGCGCCGCGGCGAAGAGCACCACCAGCACCAGCCCGGTCCGCCGCGACCCGCCGCGCACCAGCGCGCCGAGGCGCACCAGCCCGTAGGAGCACAGCACACCGCACCCGATCGTGACCGCGATCGCCGAGGCGACCAGCGGGAAGCCCAGGTCGTAGAGCCAGCCGACGACCGTCGGGTAGCCGGGGAAGAACGCCAGCGGGGTCTCGGCCGTGCGGTTGCCGAAGGCGTCGACCAGTCCGGGCGGGACACCGTCGTAGCCGCCCGCGGCGATCGCCAGGAACCACTGCCCGTCCCAGGAGCGCAGCGCCGCGCCCGCGGTGGTGTCGTTGGTCGCGGCCATCAGGTTCAGCACGATGATCCCGACCTGGCGCACGCCGAGGAACAGCGCGGCAGGCAGCAGCGCGCGCAGCACCCGGCGTCTGCGGCTCGGCGCCTCCTCCGCCGCGGTGACGGACGGCGCCGGTGCCACCTCGGTCGCGGTCATGGGCCCCTTCCCTGGATCGGCCATTGAGCCTAGTGGCTCCGATCATCGCAGTTCACGCAGTGGCGGACACCACAGAGCGCGGCGGTGCCGGACGCGGTGACCGGTACGCTTCTGCCTCGATAGGGACGGCGGCCGTCCCGCACGTGGACCGTGCTGCCTCCCGCCCCGCGCGGCTTGAGGAGGTTGCAGCCAGTGGCGCTCGTCGTCCAGAAGTACGGTGGTTCCTCGCTGGAGAACGCCGATCGGATCAAACGGGTGGCCGAGCGGATCGTGGCGACCCGGAAAGCGGGGCACGACGTCGTCGTCGTCTGCTCCGCCATGGGCGACACGACCGACGAGCTGCTCGACCTGGCCAAGCAGGTCAACCCGGTTCCCCCCGAGCGCGAGATGGACATGCTGCTCACCGCCGGCGAGCGCATCTCCAATTCGCTGGTGGCGATGGCGATCAGCGCGCTCGGCGCCGAGGCACGGTCGTTCTCCGGCTCGCAGGCGGGCGTGATCACCACGTCGGCGCACGGCAACGCGCGCATCATCGACGTCACGCCCGGCCGGGTCCGGACCGCCCTCGACGAGGGCAAGATCGTCCTCGTCGCCGGGTTCCAGGGCGTCAGCCAGGACACCAAGGACATCACCACGCTCGGCAGGGGCGGCTCGGACACCACCGCGGTGGCCCTGGCCGCGGCCCTCAAGGCCGACGTGTGCGAGATCTACACCGACGTCGACGGCGTCTACTCGGCCGATCCGCGGATCGTGCCCGACGCGCGCAAGCTCGACGCCGTCACCTACGAGGAGATGCTGGAGATGGCGGCCAGCGGGGCCAAGGTGCTCATGCTGCGCTGCGTGGAGTACGGCCGCCGCTACGGCGTGCGCATCCACGTCCGCTCGTCGTACAGCACCAAGCCAGGGACCATCGTGTCCGGCTCAGTGGAGGACTTGAACGTGGAACAGGCGATGATCACCGGCGTCGCGCACGACCGGTCGGAGGCCAAGGTCACGGTGACGGGCGTGCCCGACCAGGCGGGCGTGGCGGCGCGGATCTTCCGCACCATCGCGGACGCGGAGATCGACATCGACATGGTGCTGCAGAACGTCTCCAGCACCGACTCCGGCAAGACCGACATCACCTTCACCCTCTCCAAGAGCAACGGCCCGGCGGCCGTCGCCTCGCTGGAGAAGATCCGCGGCGGGCTGGGCTTCGGCCCGGTGCTCTACGACGACCACGTCGGCAAGGTGTCGCTGGTCGGGGCGGGCATGCGCTCGCACCCGGGCGTCACGGCCACCTTCTGCGAGGCGCTGGCCGAGGCCGGGGTCAACATCGAGATCATCAACACCTCGGAGATCCGCATCTCGGTGCTGATCCGCGACACCCAGCTCGACGACGCGGTGAAGGCGATCCACACCGCCTTCGACCTCGGTGGCGACGAAGAGGCCGTGGTGTACGCGGGGAGTGGTCGCTGATGGCCCCCACGCTGGCCCTGGTGGGCGCGACCGGCGCCGTGGGCACGGTCATGGTCGACATCATGAACAGCCGCGAGACCTGGCCGTGGGGCGAGGTCCGGCTGATCGCCTCGCCGCGCTCGGCGGGCAAGAAGATCACCGTGCGCGGCGAGGAGCTGACCGTGCTCGCGCTGGCCCCCGAGGTCTTCGACGGGGTGGACGTGGCGATGTTCGACGTCCCCGACGCAGTCTCGGCCGAGTGGGCCCCGATCGCCGCCGCGCGCGGCGCGGTCGCCGTCGACAACTCCGGCGCGTTCCGGATGGACGACGACGTGCCGCTGGTGGTGCCCGAGGTCAACCGGGACAAGATCGCCGAGCGGCCGCGCGGCATCATCGCCAACCCGAACTGCACGACGCTGTCGATGATGGCCGCGCTCGGCGCCCTGCACCACCAGTACGGCCTGCGCGAGCTGGTCGTCGCCTCCTACCAGGCGGCCTCCGGCGCGGGCCAGGAAGGCGTCGACCGGCTCTACGCCGAGGCCGCCGCGGTGGCGGGCAAGGCCGTCGGCGAGGTGGCAGGCGACGTCCGCCAGGCGATCACCGCGGCCGGGCTGGGCGAGGACTCGCCGTTCCCGGCTCCGCTGGTGTTCAACGTCGTGCCGTGGGCGGGCTCGCTCAAGGAGGACGGCTGGGCCAGCGAGGAGCTCAAGGTCCGCAACGAGTCCCGCAAGATCCTGGGCATCCCGGACCTGAAGGTGTCCGCGACCTGCGTGCGCGTCCCCGTGGTCACCACCCACTCGCTGACGGTGCACGCGACCTTCGAGCGGCCGGTGACGGTGGCCGAGGCGCACAAGATCTTCGAGGCCGAGCCGTCGGTGGTCCTGGTGGACGACCCGGCGGCGGGCCGGTTCCCGACGCCGGCGGACGTCGTCGGCGCGGACCCGACCTATGTCGGCCGGGTCCGCCAGGCGCTGGACTTCCCGAACACCCTCGACTTCTTCGTGTGCGGCGACAACCTCCGCAAGGGTGCGGCGCTGAACACCTACGAGATCGCCGAGGCGCTGGTCGGCTAGTCCGGAACGACGGTTTTCGCGGCTTTCGCGGGCGTCCCCACGACGGGGGCGCCCGCGCTCGTCTTCGCCCGCGTCAGCAGGTAGGCGACCAAGGCGATCAGCAGCCCGCCGAGCCCGGACACGGCGAAGCCCATCGCGGGCGAGGCCTGGTCGACGGCGAACCCGGCGACCGGCGCACCCGCCGCCGCGCCCAGGGTGAACGCCGAGGACTGCAACCCGGTGGCCTCGCCGCGGCTGCCGGGCGGGGCGAGGCGGGCGACCACCTCGCCGGTCGCGGCGATCGTCGGCGCGCACGCCAGGCTGGTCGGCACCAGGGCCAGGGCCAGCACCCACCACGTGTCGGCGAGCAGACCGGCCGGGATCACCAGCGCGCTGAGCAGCACCATCAGCGTGACCTGCGACAGCGACCGCCTGACCGCGCCGTGCACCAGCCCGCCGATCGCCGAGGCCAGGCAGATGGCCGCGTAGACCGCGCCGGTCCACCCCAGCTGGCCGGTCTCGCGCAGCCACGCCAGCGCGGTGACCTCGGTGCCCGCGAGCACGAACACCGCGCCGCCCGCGATGGCCAGCACGCCCAGCATCGGCCCGGTGAGCCACTGCCGCCGCGGCACCTTGGGCAGATTCTCCTCGTCCTCGGCGCGGGTCCTCGGGTTGGCCGCGAACAGCGCGAGCCCGACCGCGCCGATGCCGACGGCGAGCGCGGTCATGGCCGCCGACGGCGACACCTGCGTCACCACGGCCACCGCCGCCGCGGGCCCGATCATGTAGGTCAGCTCGACGGCGATGGAGTCCACCGAGTACGCGCTGCGGCGCAGGTCCTCGCGCCGCACGAGCGCGGCGATCGCCTGCCGCCCGATCGACTGCACCGGCACCGTGACCAGCCCGCCGACGAACGCGGCCACGACCATGCCGGGGAAGGGCAGGTAGCGGGCCGTCAGCCAGAACAGCACCTCGCCCGCGGTGACCACGACCAGCATCGGCCGCAGCCCCCAGCGGTCGACGACGCGGCCCATCACCGGCGCACCCACGGCGATGCCGATCGTGGCCGCCGACCAGACCAGGCCCGCGGCGCCGTAGCCGCGGCCGAGACCCTCGACCACGTGCAGCGTCAGCACCATCGGTCCCGCCGTCATCGGCAGGCGCGCGAAGAACATGAGCACCATCAGGGTGCGGACGCCGGGGAGGGCAAGCATCGCCCGGTACTGCCGCATGCCCCGATGACACCCCGCGCCACCGGTCCGTGGCAACCGATTTCGGCCCGATGTGCTCCCGGGGGTTACCGGCGGGCCAGGGCCAGCCCGGTGCGCAGCGCCCCGGCGGCCTCGGCGGTGGCCTCGCGGAAGCGGGTGCCGATGCCGAGGAAGGTCGCGTAGCCGTGGATCAGGTCGCGGTGGCGGCGGACGGTGACGGGCACCCCGGCCTCGGCCAGCTTCGCGCCGAAGGCCTCGCCCTCGTCGCGCAGCGGGTCGAAGCCCGCGGTGGCCACGTAGGCGGGCGGCAGGCCGCTCAGGTCCTCGGCGAGCAGCACCGAGAAGCGCGGGTCCGCGCGCTGCGCGACGTCGGGGACGTAGTGGTCACAGAACCAGTCGATGTCGGCGCTGGTAAGGAAGAAACCGGTCTTGAACAGCTCGCGCGACGGGCGGCGGACGGTGTTGTCGGTGCCCGGGTAGAACAGCAGCTGGAACACCGGGGCCGGGCCGCCGTCGCGGGTGGTCAGCAGCGAGGTCACCGCCGCCAGGTTGCCGCCCGCGCTGTCGCCGCCGACGGCGATGCGCGCCGGGTCGACGCCGAAGTCCGCTGCCTTGGCGTGGGCGTGGCGGAAGGCGGCCACCGCGTCGTCCACCGCCGCCGGGAAGCGGTGCTCGGGAGCCAGGCGGTAGTCGACGGAGAGCACCTTCACCCCGGCCTCGCGGGCCAGGTAGCGGCAGGTCCCGTCGTGGCTGTCCGGAGTGCCCAGCACCCACCCGCCGCCGTGGTAGTAGACGAGCAGCGCGTCGGTCTCCTCCTCCGGGGCGTAGAACCGCGCCGGGACGCCCCCGAGGTCGACCTCGCGCACCGCCACCGGCTCGATCGGCTCGCCGGCCACCAGCTGCTTGGCCCGCGCCAGGTTCGCCCGCGCCTGCTCCGGCGTCCCCTTGACCAGCTGGTGGTCGGCCAGGCGGTCCAGGGCCAGCAGCAGCTGCGCGTCCAGCGCCAGCTCCTGCCCGTCGAGGCGCACCGGCTTGCCCGCGATCAGCCGCTTCACCGGCGCGGGCAGCCCGAACACCGCGCGCGCGAACGCCGCCTGAACAGGGAGGGGAACACGGCTCATCAGCGTCGACATGCCCCGCACGCTACCCGCAGGTAGCACCCCCGGTAAGCCGTCTCACACGACTGGACCTCCACCGTGGTGGAGGTCGTACGGTGCGGGGGACCGGTGGAAGGATGGACGGGTGACGGTATCGGTGGTCGGCATCGGCGGGTCCCTGCGCGTGGACTCCCAGTCCGAACGAGCGCTGCGCATCGCCCTCGCGGGCGCGGCGGACCTCGGCGCGAAGACGACGGTCCTCTCCGGCGAAGACCTCGTCCTGCCCTTCTACGACCCCAAGCTCCCCGACCGCACCGACACCGCCCGCCGCCTGGTCGCCGAGCTGCGCGACGCCGACGGCGTCATCCTGGTCTCGCCCGGCTACCACGGCACGGTGTCGGGCCTGGTCAAGAACGCCCTGGACTACGTCGAGGACCTGCGCGCCGATCCCCGCCCGTACCTCGACGGCCGCGCCGTCGGCTGCGTCTCCACCGCCGCGGGCTGGCAGGCCAGCGTCACCACCCTCACCGCGCTGCGCTCGATCGTGCACGCCCTGCGCGGCTGGCCGACCCCGCTGGGCTCGTCCATCAACAGCGCCGAGGTCGCCTTCGACGCCGCGGGCGGCTGCTCGGACCCCCACGTCACCGCCGCGCTGCGCACCATCGGCGCGCAGGTCGCCGAGTTCGCCTTCGCCCGCCAGGGCCCCTGACGGGCGAAGGCCGCCCTACCGCACCTACCGCAGGCCCAGCGCGCGCAGCGCGAAGTGGACCTCGATCAGCGACTGCTTGATCGTCTCGGCCACCACCAGCGACCCGTGCCCGGCGTCGTAGCGGTACATCTCGTAAGGCACACCGCGCTCGGCCAGCCGGTCCAGGTAGTTGTCGATCTGGCGGATCGGGCAGCGCGGGTCGTTCTCGCCCGCCAGCACCAGCACGGGCGCGCTGACCTTGTCGACGTAGGTCAGCGGGGAGCACTCGACGTAGCGGTCGTGCACGTCGTCGGGGGAGCCGCCGAAGAGGGCGCGGTCGAAGGCGCGCAGGGGCTCCATCTCGTCCTCGTAGGCGGCCAGGTAGTCGGCCACGGGGACGCCGGCGACGCCCGCGGCCCAGCGCTCGGGCTGGGTGCCGAGGGCCAGCAGCGTCAGGTAGCCGCCCCAGGAGGCGCCGTTGACCACGCACTTGGCCGGGTCGGCCAGGCCCGAGGAGACCGCCCAGTCGTGGACGGCGGCGACGTCCTCCAGCTCGGTCAGGCCCGGCCTGCCCTCGATGGCGTCGCGCCAGGCGCTGCCGTAGCCGGTCGAGCCGCGGTAGTTCACGTGCACGACCGCGAAACCGGCGTCCAGCCACATCGCCCGGTAGGCCGAGAAGCGGTCCTCGTCGGCGGCGTGCGGGCCGCCGTGCAGGCTGAACACGGTCGGGAACGGCCCGTCGCCCTCGGGGCGGGCGACGAGGGCGTGCACCCGGCCGTGCGGGGTGTCGACGAACTGGTCGGCCAGCGGCAGCGAGCGGGGCGCGCGCTCGCCCGGCGGGGTGAGCAGGACGCGGTCGGTGGCGTCGGTGAACAGGGCACGGACGACGCTGGCCTCCTCGCTGGAGGACCAGGAGTACTCGACGGTGTCGTCGGGTCGCGTGTGCGCCCCGCCGATCGTCCCGGGTGGAGTGTCCAGGGTGGTCAGTGAGCCCGCGGCGATGTCGTAGCGGTGCAGGGTGTTGCGGGCCTGGTGGGTGTGCGCGATGAGCAGGGCGGTGCCGTCGAGGTACCAGTCCGCCGAGACCTCTCCCGGCAGGTCGATGACCAGCTCGGTCTCGGTGTCGGCGGCGACGTCCCAGATCAGCAGCTCCTCGCGGCCGCGGCGCTCGTGGGCCACCAGCAGCCGCTGGTCGCCCGCGACCGGGCTGAAGGCGATCCCGTCGAGCCCCTTGCCCTTGCCGTCCCACTTCTCGGCCACGGTCGAGGCGTCGGCCACCGACAGCACGCGCAGCGCCGGGTGCCGGTTGTCGCCGTGCTCGGAGTGCGCGATCGCCAGCAGCGTCTCGTCCTCCGAGAGCGCAGCGACGCCGCCGTCGTGCTCGTCGCGGTAGACCACCTCGGCCTCGCCGTCGCCGCGCACGAGGTAGACGGTGGTGCCGTCGTCGTCGGAGACGCCCGCCGCGCGGACCTCCGAGCCCAGCGACAGGCCCGCCGGGTAGCCCCGCGGCACCCCCGGCAGGCCGATCGAGGCCTCGGTGCCCGCCGCCCGCCCGGCGAACGGCTCGCGGCGCCAGGCGCCGAACTCGTCGCCGTCGGTGTCGTCGAACCACCACACGTGCTCGCCGTCGGGGGAGACCACGGCGTGCAGGGTGCCGTTGGGCCGGTCGGTGACCTGGCGGTGGGTGTCGGTCGAGCGGTCCCAGGCGTAGACCTCCCACACGCCGCTGGCGTTGGAGACGTACACCGTGCGGTCGGGGGCCCCGCGCGCCCACTCCGGCAGCGTCACACGGGCGGCGTGGAACCGGGCCCGCCAGCGGGCGTCGGCGGCGTCGTCGGCGAAGAGCCGGTCGGGGACCTCGGCGGCGGGATGAGTGTGCGTCACACCCGCGATCCTGCCAGGAGTCGGCCCCGCGGCGGATGACGTGTGCGCCCGAGCGCCGTACGGTGGGACGGTGACTTGGAAGATCGATGTGAGCGCGGGCCGCTGCATGGCCTCGGGCCTGTGCGTCGCCACCGCCCCTGACCACTTCGTGCTCGACGGCTACGCCGCCACCGCCACCGCCACCGAGGTCGAACCCGACGAGGAGATCCTCGAAGCCGCCGAATCGTGCCCGGCGCTGGCCATCACCGTCACCGAGGACGGCCGCGACCTGCTGGCGTAGCGATCAGTTTCTGTCGTACCCCGGCGATAGTGTTTCCCCAGGTGAACGGGTAATTCCGAGGGGAGAACGAGCATGACGGCCACGTTGGGTGCGCTCACTTTCGCCGAGTACGCGACCGGCTCGCGGAGCAGGCGCGGGGAGATCGTCACGTCCCGTCGCGTACCCGTCGACGAGTACGTCGGCGCCCAGTACTACGCGCCCCTGCTGGCGGCGATCCCGGTCGCCCTCGGCTCGGGCGACCCGGCCGCGGTGCTGACCGTGGCCGCGCAGGGCCTGGAGCTCAGCGGCCAGGAGCGCGCCTACGCCGAGGCCAGCGCGGGCCTGCTCACCTGGTGGCGCCGAGCCCGCGGCGAGATCGTCCCGGTCGGCGACTCGGTCCTGGAGACCGGCGGCCTGCGCGTCGACGTCACCCCGCACCTGGGCTACCGCACGCGGACGGGCACCGAGGTGGCCCTCTTCCACCTCAAGGAGGCCGAGCTGACCCGCGACGCCGCCGTCGCCGCCGCCCGCCTCATGCAGGTCTGCCTGCTCGACCTGCTCCCCGGCGCCACCCCGGTCGTGGTGGACGCCCGCCGCGCGAAGGCCTACCGCATCCCGCCCCAGACCAACCTGGTGAAACTCGACGCCTGGCTGGCCTCCCAGGCCGCCGCCTACGTCCAGCACCAGGCCACCGCCCCCTGACCCGACGCCCGACCCGATGGCCCTGTCCACTGAGGACAGGGCCATTCCTCATCCCCCGACAACCCGCTTGGTGTAGCTCCCGCTGTCCATGTCCACGATCTCCACCGACACCTGCACGGCGGACGCAGGCGACAGGTGCTTGCCCAACACCACCTGCGCCACGTCGCTCACCGCCTTCTTGGTCTCCCCGGTCCGCCCCGACAGCAGCCCGATCCGGACGTGCACCATCGCCACCCCCGGCGCACCGTCCCCGATCACCACGTCGTCCAACGGCACGAACCGCGTCTTGAACCCCGCGACCCCCGTCCCGGCCACCTCGGCGAGCACCGGGTGCAGCGCGAGCGCGAAACCCCTGCGGTCGAAGGAATCGGCGATCTCGGCGGAGTACTCGACGGTGATCTGCGGCATGGCCCAACCCTAGGCCGTTGATCGACACTGGTGTCCACGGCCTCTTGGGCCGTTCTCGCCGGCCGCTGCCTGCGCATCTTCCCCGGCTCGCCGGCTTAGGCAGGCAGCTGGTCAGGCACCCGCAGGAACGAGTCAGGCCCTGTCCTCAATGGACAGGGCCTGACCTGTGTCGGGGTGACAGGATTTGAACCTGCGACCTCTTCGTCCCGAACGAAGCACGCTACCAAACTGCGCCACACCCCGGTGGAACGTCAGGAAGTCTAGCGGACGCTCGCACGGGCTCCGAATCGGGCACCCCTCGATGCCCGTGAGCTGCTCGTCGTCCGCGGGACGAGGGTCAGCAGGCTGGCCTCGGGCGGGCAGGCGAAGCGGACCGGGGCGTAGGGGGAGGTGCCCAGGCCCGCGGAGACGTGCAGCCACATGTGGGCGCCCCAGCGGGAGGCGCCGCGGGCGCGGGCGCGGTCGAGGTCGCAGTTGGTGACGATGGCGCCGTAGCCGGGGATGCGCAGCTGGCCGCCGTGGGTGTGGCCCGCCAGGACGAGGTCGTAGCCGTCCTCGGCGAAGGCGTCGAGGACGCGCGGCTCGGGGGAGTGGGTCACGCCCATGCGCAGGGAGGCGTTGCGGTCGGGCTTGCCCGCGATGTCGCTGTAGCGGTCGCGGCGCAGGTGGGGGTCGTCGACCCCGGCGAAGGCGATCGGGCGGCCGTCGACGGTGAGCAGGCTGCGGGTGTGGGTGAGGTCGTGCCAGCCGCGCTCGATGAAGGCCGCCCGCAGGTCGCGCCAGGGCAGGGAGATGCCGTGCACGCGCTTCTCGCTGGGGAACAGGTAGCGCAGCGGGTTCTTCGGGCGCGGGGCGAAGTAGTCGTTGCTGCCGAAGACGAACACGCCGGGGCGGTTGAGCAGCGGCTCCAGCGCGCGCACCACCGCGGGCACGGCCTGCTTGTGGGCGAGGTTGTCGCCGGTGTTGACCACCAGGTCGGGGTCGAGCCGGTCGAGCTCGGCGACCCACTTCTGCTTCGACTTCTGCCCGGGCATCATGTGCAGGTCGCTGATGTGCAGCACGCGCAGCGGACGGGCGCCCTCGGCCAGCACCGGGATGGTGGCCTCGCGCAGCGTCCACCGGGTGCGCTCGTACCCGGCTGCGTAGGCGACGGTGGCGGCGCCGAGTGCGGCGGTGCCGAGGACGAGGGACCGAACGGGGTGGCTCACGCCTTCGAGGGTACGTCGCCGGGGTAATCCGCTGGGCACCAGGCGCTACCGTTGGTGACATGGCACAGCTCAAGGCGCGGTTGCAGGCCGACCTGACCACCGCGATGAAGGACAGGGACAAGACCAGGACGGGCACCATCCGCATGGCGCTGGCCGCCGTGACCACCGAGGAGGTCGCGGGCGAGGCGGCCCGCGAGCTGTCCGACGCCGAGGTCGAGAAGGTCCTCACCCGCGAGGTCAAGAAGCGCAAGGAGGCCGCCGAGGCCTTCGCGGGCGCCGGCCGCGCCGAGCAGGCCGCCCTGGAACTGGCCGAGGCCGACGTCCTCGCCGACTACCTGCCCAAGCAGCTCGACGACGCCGGGATCGCCACCCTGGTCGACGCCGCCGTCGCCGAGGTGACCGCCGAGCTGGGCGAGGCCCCCGGCCCCCGCCAGATGGGCCAGGTCATGAAGGCCGCCACCGCGAAGGCCGCGGGCCGCGCCGACGGCAAGCGCCTCTCCGCAGCCGTGAAAGCCCGCCTGACGGGCTGAACACCGGCGCGAGACCAAGAGGAGCCGCGGTCCGTGGACCGCGGCTCCTCTGCGTCATGGGTCGACCGGATCGATGGTGATCGGCGGATCGTCGTCCCCGGGGCGGCCGTTGCCGGGTCCGCCGTTGCCGGGTCCGCCGTTGCCGGGGCCGCCCGGGTTGCCGTCGCCGGGATCGCCGTCGCCGGGGCCGCCCGGGGGCTTGCTCGGCTCGGTGGTGCGCGGGGGCGGGACGTAGCCGGTGCTGACGTAGATCGTCACCGTCTCGCCCTTGAGGGCGGCGCCGCGCGGGGACTGGCTGACGATGGTGCCGCGGGCGCGTGAGTCGTTGCGGTCGACGGCGTTGACCTCGTAGCCGGCCTGCTTGAGGCGATCGGTGGCCTGCTCACGCGACATGCCGATGACGTTCGGCACCCGGACGTCATCGCCGCCTTCCAGATAGCGCTCGTCAGCCGGGGGCAGGGGCACGTTGGGCTTGCCCTCCAGGATCTTGCCCATCGCCTGGAAGAACGTCCGCGCGGGTGAGCGGCCGCCGTAGATCTCGCCGCCGCCCCCGCAGAGCCGGACCTGGCCCGGCCCGTAGTCGCAGATGCCCTGCGGGCGCGGGCTGTCGTTGGAGACGACGACCGCGGCGGTGAGCTGCGCGGTGCCGCCGAGGAAGGCCGCGGACTTGAACGCCTGGGTGGTGCCGGTCTTGCCGATGGAATTGCGGTTCCAGCCGTAGCGGCTGGCCGCGCCAGCCGCGGTGCCGCTGCCGTGGGCGTCCTTGCTCAGGCCGTGGGCGAGCGTGTTGGCCAGCTTCGGGTCGACGGCCTGTTCGCACGGCTGCTCGTTGTAGTTGAGCTTCTTGCCGTTGCGGTCCTTGACCTCGACCAGCGGGGTCGGCGGGCACCAGACACCGCCGCTCATGATCGTCGCGCCCACGTTGGCCAGCTCCAGCGTGCTGACCGGCGACGGGCTCAGGGTGAACGAAGCCTTTCCGAACGGGCTGCTCTCCGACGGCTTGTAGAACTGCGCCTGCGACTGGCTGGCCTCACCCTTGGCCTTCGGGTCCGGCGCCCGGCCACTGGTGTTGCTCGCCAGGGTCTTGCGCATGCCCAACCGCTGCGCCATGTCCACCACGGTGTCCATGCCGACGCGCTCCTCCAGGATGACGAACCCAGTGTTCGGCGACGTCGCCAACGCGTCCTGAAGGGTCATCTCGCCCGGGTAGTTCTTGGTGGCGTTGCTCAGGCAGTACCACCGGGTATTGCCATCGTTCGGGTTAGGGGTGCGCGGGCAGGTGTTCTCGCTGCCGCCGGTGAACTTGTTCGATACGTAGGTCGTGGGCGTCTTGATCCGGTTGTTGATCCCGCCGCCCTTCTCCAGGTAGCCGGCGGCCGTGAAGATCTTGTAGACCGAGCCCGCGCCGAACTTGTTCTCGATCCCGTACGGGTAGGGGATCGTCGTCTGGCCCTTGTCGCCGTTGAGGCCGTAGTCGCGGTTGGAGACGAGCGCGACCACCTCGTGGCGCTTCTTGCCCGGCCGCACGATGGCCATCGTGTTCGCCACGCCGGGGGTCGACTTGGGGACCTGGGCCTCGGCGGCGTCCTTGGCCAGCTGGGTGGCGCGCCGGTCGAGGGTGGTCTTGATCGTGTAGCCGCCGGTGGTGATCTGGTCCGGGGTGAAGCCGATCTCCTGCAGGTAGACCCACACGTACTGGCAGAAGAAGCCGATCTCCGGACCCGCGCCGACGCAGTTGGCCGGGGGCTTCTTCACCTCGGGCAGGATGCCGAGCGGGGCCTTCTTGGCCTCCTCGGCCGCCTCGGGGGAGAGCTTCTGCGTCTCGGCCATCTTGTCGAGCACCAGGTTGCGCCTGGCCAGCGTGCCCGCGGGGTTGCGCCACGGGTTGTAGAGGACCGGGTTGTTCACCGCGCCCGCCAGCAGCGCCGACTGGGCGACGGTCAGCTTGGCCGGGGTGGTGCCGAAGTACGCGCTGGCCGCCGCGCCGATGCCGTAGACCTCGTAGGCGAACTCGACCACGTTGAGGTACCCGGTGAGGATCTCCTCCTTGGACATCTTCTGCTCAAGCTGGATGGCGATGCGGGCCTCGCGCAGCTTGCGCGCGATGGTCTGCTCCTGCGCCTTGTTCTGCTCGTTCTTGTTGCCCCGGTTGACCACGTTGATCAGGTAGTTCTTGACGTACTGCTGGGTCAGCGTCGAGGCGCCCTGCACGTCGCCGCCGGTCTGGTTGGAGATCGCGGCCCGGATGGTGCCCTTCCAGTCCACGCCGTGGTGCTCGTAGAACCGGCGGTCCTCGATGGCGACCAGGGCGGCGGTCATGGTCGGCGAGATCTGCTCGGCGGCGACCGGCAGCCGGTACTGGTCGTAGATCGTCGCGATCTGCTTGCCCTGCGCGTCGGTGATCCTCGTCACCAGCGGTGGGTCGGTGGCCACCAGGTCGGCGGACACGCTGTCGATCGTGTCGCTGGCCCGGTTGGACATCACCCCCAGCGCGCCCACGAGGGGGAAGAGCATCCCCGCCACGAGGACGCCCGCGAGCAGGCAAAGGCCGATCAGCTTCAGCAGGCTGTCTCCAACACGCACGGGGGCCAGCCTACGCGCCACGGTGGGTGTCACCCGGATGGATCATCCGTGACTACGCAGTTGATATTGACATTCGGTAACACATGTGTGCCTGGGTGTTTTCGATGGAACCGAAGGTCGCTAGAGTCCGTCAACGTCTCACGACAGCGCTTCTTCGTCGCTCCGTGTATCTGCGGAGGGTCAGGAAGCACCTGATACCGGGGGGTATCGGGTTGATGGGTCGCGACGACGACAGGGGTGGGGGATACATGTATCTCGAAGCACAGGTCGACTGGCGGGTTCGCGCTACGTGCCGCGACGAGGACCCGGACGGGCTGTTCGTCCGCGGTGCCGAGCAGCGCAAGGCCAAGCTGGTGTGCGTGGCGTGTCCAGTGCGCACCGAGTGCCTGGCCGAGGCTCTGGACAACCGGATCGAGTTCGGGGTCTGGGGCGGGATGACCGAGCGGGAGCGCCGGGCGCTGCTGCGCAGGAGGCCCGACGTGGACTCCTGGCGCGAGCTGCTCGACAGCGCCCGCCGCGACGCCCGCCAGGACGTCGAGGAAGAACTACAGGTCGGCTAGCCGCTCGCCGATCAGCCGCAGCCCGTCGAGGTCGTGCACGTCGGCGGGCATGGCTGGCACCTCGGCCTGCGCGACGCCCGGGTGCGCCTTGCTGAAGCGGGCGACGAGCCTGCGCTCGCGCTGGTCGAGGGCGACTCGGTCGGCGTGCAGGCGCAGCACGGCCGCGGCCAGCGGCGCGTGGCCCGTCGCCTCCAGCTGTTCGGCGGCGGCCAGCGCCTTGGTCGCGGGCAGGTTGGCCAGCACCGGGTGGGTCCGGTTGACGACCAGCCCGGCCAGCGGCATGGACTCGGCCTCCAGCCGCTCCACGAAGTAGCTCGCCTCGCGCAGCGCGTCGGGCTCCGGGGCGGCCACGACGAGGAACGCCGTGCCCGAGGAGCGCAGCAGCTCCGCGGTCCGCCGGGCGCGCTCGCGGAAGCCGCCGAACATGCCGTCGAAGGCCTGCACGAACGCCGAGGCGTCGTTGAGCAGCTGACCGCCCAGCACCGTCGACACGGCCTTGGCGAACAGCGAGAACCCGGCGCTGACCACCTTGCGCAGGCCACGCCCGCCCGCCCGCGCCGAACCCATCAGCAGCTTGATCATCCGGCCGTCGAGGGCGGTGGAGAGCCGCTGCGGGGCGTCGAGGAAGTCCAGGGCCGAGCGCGAGGGCGGGGTGTCGACCACGATCAGGTCGTAGGCGCCCTCGGCGGCCAGCTGGCCCAGCTTCTCCATCGCCATGTACTCCTGCGTGCCGGAGAACGACGTGGAGATCGTCTTGTAGAACGGGTTGGCCAGGATCTCGGCGGCCCGCTCCTCACCGGCGTGCGCCAGCACCATGTCGTCGAAGGTGCGGCGCATGTCCAGCATCATGGCGCTGAGCTCGCCCGCGGGCTCGAAGCCGTCCACCTCGACCTGGCGCGGGGTGTTGTCCAGCTCGCGCAGGCCCAGCGACTGGGCCAGCCTGCGCGCCGGGTCGATGGTCAGCACGACGGCCTTGCGGCCGTGCTCGGCCGCGCGCACCGCGATGGCCGCCGCCGTCGTCGTCTTGCCGACGCCGCCGGAGCCGCAGCACACGATCACCCTGGTCGCCGGGTCGTCTATCAGCGCGTCGATGTCGAGCACCTAGCGCACCCCCTGCTCGATGAGGAGCTCGGCCAGCTCGTAGAGCGCCGCGGTGTCGACGCCGTCGACCAGGTCGGGCAGCTCGACGGCGGGCAGGTCGACCTCGGCCAGCGCGGCGCGCGCCCGCTGCTCGGCCTGCACCCGCACCGCGTGCTCCACCGTCTCCTCGACCAGCCCGTCCAGCACGTCGTCGGCCAGGGCGAGCCCGGCGGCGGCCAGGCCGTCGCGGACGCGCCCGGCGTCGACGCGGCCGTCGGCGGCGGGGGTGACCGAGCGGGCGGGCAGCCGCGGCGGGCGGACCCGGTTGAGCAGGATCGCCCCCGGCCGCAGGTCGGCGCCGTCCAGTTCGGCGACCGCCTCGACGGTCTCGCGCACGGGCATCTCCTCCAGCAGCGTCACCAGGTGCACCGCGGTGTCCCCGGAGTGCAGCAGCTTCACCACGCCCTCGCTCTGGCCGCGGATGGGCCCGACCTTCGCCAGGTCGGCCATGGCCCGGGTGACGTCGAGGAACTTGACGATGCGGCCGGTCGGCGGAGCGTCGACCACCACCGCGTCGTAGACGTGCCTGCCCCGGTCGCCGGTGCGCCGGACGCACTCCTTGATCTTGCCGGTGAGCAGCACGTCGCGCAGACCGGGGGCCAGCGTGGTGGCGAACTCCACAGCGCCCATGCGCCGCAGGGTGCGGCCCGCGAAGCCCAGGTTGTAGAACATCGCCAGGTACTCCATCAGCGCGGCCTCGACGTCGATGTGCAGCGCCCTGACCTCGCCGCCGCCGGGGGCGATGGCCACCTTCTCCTCGGAGTACGGCAGCGGCTGGGTGTCGAAGACCTGGGCGACGCCCTGGCGGCCCTCCACCTCCACGAGCAGCACCTTGCGCCCGCCGTGGGCGAGCGCGAGCGCCAGCGCCGCGGCGACGGTGGTCTTGCCGGTGCCGCCCTTGCCGCTGACCACGTGCAGGCGGGACCGGGCGATCTCATCGGTCCAGCCGACGACGGGAGTGGTCACCATTCCAGGGTAAATGCCCGGTTAATGGTCGCGCCCTGTGTGCTTCACCCTACGAGCGCGAGCACGACGGCCGCGCCGCAGACCACCACGACCGCGCCCCAGGCGACCGGCGCGGCCAGCACGGTGGCCGTGAACAGGCACAGCAGCGCCAGGACCGTGACCGACACCGCGCCCGCCATCGCCACCGGACCGGAGCGGCCCGCGCGGTCGCGCACCTTCGCCATCGTCAGCAGCACGAGCAGCAGGCCGCCCGCGCCGAGCAGCGCGGTGGCCAAGATCCGCCAGCCCTCCATGTCGACACCGTAGCGCCGGCGGCGCGCGCGGCTGCCCTAGGCTGCCCGCATGACTCGTTGGGAGTACGCCACCATCCCGCTGCTCATCCACGCCACCAAGCAGATCCTCGACCAGTGGGGCGAGGACGGGTGGGAGCTGGTCACAGTGCTGCCGAACCCGACCGGCGAGCAGCACGTCGCGTACCTGAAGCGCCCGAAGGCCGCCTGATGTCCACCCGTGCGCGGCTGAGCGAGCTGGGCGTCGAGCTGCCGTCGGTGGCCCCGCCCGCGGGCTCCTACCTGCCCGCCGTGCGGACGGGCTCGCTCGTCTACACCGCGGGCCAGATCCCGCTGGTCGACGGCAAGGTCGTCGCCACCGGCAAGGTCGGGGCCGAGGTGAGCGCCGAGGACGCGGCGGCGCTGGCCAGGACCTGCGCGCTCAACGCCCTGGCGGCCGTCGATGCGCTCGTCGGCATCGACTCGGTGGTTCGGGTGGTCAAGGTCGTCGGGTTCGTCGCCTCGGCGCCCGGCTTCACCGGGCAGCCCGCGGTGCTCAACGGCGCCTCGGACTTCCTCGCCGAGGTGTTCGGCGAGGCGGGCAGGCACGCCCGCTCCGCCGTCGGCGTCGCCGAGCTGCCCCTGGGCGTGCCGGTCGAGGTCGAACTGGTCGTGGAGGTGGCATGAGCACCCCGCAGGACTGCCACGAGCTGCTGCTGCGCTTCGCGGGCCGCATCGGCGACCGCGACCTGTGGCGGCTGCGCGACTGGGTCTCGGCGGGGGCCGTCGACGCCGTCGCCAGGGCGCTGCCGCTGATGCTGCTGCGCGAGCGCGTCGGCATCACCCCGGAGGAGTCGCGCCTGCTGAGCGCCGTGCTCGTGCCCGCAGGGGCGGACGCCGAGCGGCTCAACGCGGTCCCGTGGGTGGACGACGTCCCCGATCTCGACTACACATTCACCCCGGAGTCACCTGAATGGGTGAGCCGGGGCGGCGATTCGGTGGCCGTGGTGCTGGGCGCGCTGCTGCGCGGGCGGCCCGAGGTCGTCGAGGCCCGCTCCAGCTGGCGCCGCGGGCGCTCCGGCGACGTCCGGATCGTGCTGGTCACCGTCGCCGAGGACGGCGGTGACGCGGCGGTCCGCCTGACCGGCGAGCTGCAGCGGGTGCTGCGCGCGCTGGGCAGCGACGAACCCGCGGTCGAGGTGCTCGTCCGCGGCCGGGACGTGACCCGGTACCACCGCGAGGCGGCGGCCGCGTCCGAGCCGCTCTTCGCCATGGTCCACAGCTAGCACCGCGGCAGGCCCGCGGACCCGGTCCGACGTGAGGGAGGACGACGGTGACACAGGCAACGGCGGGCAAGGGGTCGGAGCGCACCGCGCTGCCGGTCCGCGTCCACGACATCCTGCTCGCGCTCGCGGGCAGGCTTGACGACGACGCCCTGGCCCAGGCGCGGGAACTCCTGGCCGCGACCGAGGTCGACCGCGCCTTGGAACTCACCGTCGGCTGCCTCGTCGCGGGCCCGATCCAGGTCACCTCGGCCGAGCGCGCCGAACTGAGCGACCTGCTCGTCGCCGCCCACTGCGACCCGGCCGTCGCCGCCCGCCTGCCGGTCTCGGAGACTGCGGGCGCCCACCACCGCTTCGTCGCGGGCCGTGTCGACGGCGTCGCCCCCGACGAGGGCGTCGGCGAGGCCGCGGCCAGGGTGCTGGACGTCCTGCCGGACATCCGCGCCGTGTGGGCCGTCTGGCGCACCACTCCCGCGGGCGCCGTCTCCGGCCCGGTCCCGCACCGCGTCGTGCTCATCGGCGTCGGCCCGGCGGGCTTCGCCCCCGCCACCGCCTACCGCGTCCAGCACTCTCTGCGCCGCGCCGGCCTGACCGCCTCGGTGGAAGTCCTCCGCGAGGGCGCCGACCACAGCGACTACCACCACACGGCGGTCCGCTACGCCACCGAGGTCTACACCGACGCCGCCGCGCTCTCCCCGTCGAGCGCGCTTCCCCAGTCGAGCGTCCTCTCCCACTCGACGCCCCCGTCGCACTCGGCCTCCGCGTCGCACGCGATCACTGAGCCGCGCTCGACGCCCACCTCCCATGCGACCCCGCTCGCCGAGGTGCCCCCACCCCCGGCCGCCGACGAGGACCTCCCCGCAGGCCCGTCGTGGATGGAGGAGGCCGCCGCCTCCCAGCCCCCGCCCGACTCCCTGAACGACCACGAACTCGACCTGCTCCGCCAACTCCAGGAAGAACTGGCCCGCCGCGAACAGGAAGCCGACGGCACCGCCCAGCCCACCACCTGGCAAGGCGACCTCCCCGGCGCCAACCACCCCTTCGACTGGCACGAAGCCAACACCATGGTCAACGGCGTGCCCCTTCAGCCGCCGGACCAGCGCCCGTAGTCCCGTCCCCGCCACCTGACCGGCGCGTGGGTCAGGTGGCGGCGAGGACGGCCGCGGTCAGGTGGCTGAGCATGAGGCCCCGGCGTGCGTCCAGGGGGTGGGCTGGGGTGTTCTCGGCCACGAGGGCGGTGAACAGGTCCAGGGCCGTGGTGAAGGCGTCGGTGGGCGCGGTGGCCCGGCCGGTGAGTTCGCGGTAGCCGGGGGTGCCGTAGACGGAGATCTCGGTGATGGTGGGGCGCATCGGCAGGTGCATGGAGAGGGTGGCTGTGCTGGTCGCGCCGGAGTGGTGGCCGAGGACCAGGTGCCAGAGGTCGGGGGTGTGGTGGTGGGCGGAGAGGACCTTGTCGACGGGGCCCAGTGCGGCGTCGAGCAGGTCCAGGACGTGCGGGCCGATGTCGGCCAAGGCGCCGCCTTCGTGGCGCCAGGTGGAGGTGGCGTAGTCGCCGCCCAGGAGGGCGCCGGAGAGCCAGCGGGCCGAGGCGCCCGCCCAGGTGCCCGCGCGGTGGAGCTCGGCCAGCCAGGCGACGGTTTCCGGGGCGAAGCGGCGGACCAGGTTGACCAGGGAGATCACGCCCGCGGCTTCCACGGCGTCGGTGAGGTGCCGGGCTCGGGCCGGGGTGTCGGCGATGGGCTTTTCCAGCAGGACGTGCTTGCCCGCCGCGGCGGCGGTGGCGGCCAGGTCGGCCTGGGCGGCCGGGGGGACGGCGAAGGCCACGGCGTCCACCTGGGACAGCAGGTCGCGGTAGTCGGGGATGTGGGGGACGGGCAGGTCGGCGGCGGCCTCGGGGCGGCGGGTCCAGACGCCGACCAGGTCGATGGCGGGATGGTCGAGCAGACCGGGGACGTGGACGCGGCGCGCCCACGGTCCGGCGCCGACCAGGCCGAAGCGCAGCGCGTCACCCATGGCCGACATTAAAGCGGGCCGCTGCGTAGGGTCGCGGTGTGCGTGAGCTGCCCGCTGAACTGGTCCTGCCCGCAGGCGCTGTGCCCGACGCCCCGCCCGGCCCGCCCGCCGTCCCCAAGGACGCGGCGACGGTGATGCTGGTGCGCGACTCCGCGGTGGGGATGGAGGTGTTCCTGCAGCGCCGGGTCTCCGGCATGCCCTTCGCCGGGGGGATGACGGTGTTCCCCGGCGGCAGCGTCGACCAGCGCGACGTGGACGCCACCGTCGCCTGGCACGGACCGGACCCGGACTGGTGGGCGCACCGCTTCGGCTGCTCGCCCGCGCTGGCCAGGGCGCTGGTGTGCGCGGCGGTGCGGGAGACCTTCGAGGAGTCGGGGGTGCTGCTCGCCGGGTCGGCCGCCGGGTCGGTCGTCGCCGACGCGCGCCCCTACCACGCGGCGCGGGCCGCGCTGGTGGCCCGCGAGGTGTCCTTCGCGGGGTTCCTCGCCGACGCGGGTCTGGTGCTGCGCGCCGACCTGCTGCGCCCGTGGGCCAACTGGGTCACCCCCGCCCCTGAGCCGCGCCGCTTCGACACCCGCTTCTTCCTCGCCGCCCTGCCGACCGGTCAGCACGCCGACGGCGAGACCACCGAAGCCGACCGGACCAGCTGGCAGCGCCCCTCCGCCGCGCTGGCGGACTGGCGCGGCGGCGGGTGCGCGCTCATGCCCCCCACCTGGGTCATGCTCTCCGACCTGGCCGAACACGCCACCGTCGCCGACGCCATGGCCGCCGACCCGCACTTCGCCAAGATCCTCCCCAAGATCGTCCGCGACGGCGACGCCCTGCGTGTCGTCCTCCCCGACGAGGAGAGCCGATGACCGCGCCGACGGCCTCGGGACGGCTCCTGCCGCGGCAGCCCGCCCGCCGATCCGCGCTCCGCCGCGATCCCGGCGCACCGCACCGCGAGGTCCGTGCGGCGCCGCGACCGGGTCCGGCCACCCGTCGAGCCGTGACCCGGGAGGAAGGCTCCGCATGACCCACCCCGCCTACGGCGAAGTCCGCGCCGTCACACCGTTCGCCGCCGTGCTCTTGGAGGACAACCCGGGAGTCATGTCCCTGGAGGGGACCAACACCTGGCTGCTGCGCGCGCCCGGGGCCGAGGACTGCGTCGTGGTCGACCCCGGTGAGCAGGACGAACCGCACCTGCGGCGGGTGCTCGCCGCCGCGGGCCGGGTCGCCGCCATCCTCCTCACGCACCACCACCACGACCACGTCCAAGGCGCGCCCTGGCTGGCCGAGGCCGCGGACGCGCCGATCCGCGCGTTCGACCCGGCGCTGTGCTCGGCGGGCGGACCCGGTCCGCTGCGCGACGGCGAGGTCGTCGCCGCGGCGGGGCTGGAGCTGCTGGTGCGGCACACCCCAGGGCACACCGCCGACTCCATCTGCCTCACCGCCGAGCACGACGGCCGCACCGCCGTGCTCACCGGCGACACGGTGCTCGGCCGGGGCACAACCGTCATCGCTCCGCCGGACGGCAGGCTCGGGCAGTACCTCGACTCGCTGCGCCTGCTCGCCGAGGCCGAGCCGCGCACGGTCGTGCTGCCCGGTCACGGCCCTGATCTGCCCGACCTGCGGGAGACCGCGGCCGGGTACCTGGCCCACCGCCACCAGCGCCTCGACCAGATCCGCACGGCGCTGGCCCGGCTCGGCGCGGACGCCACCGCCCGGCAGGTGGTCGAACTCGTCTACGCCGACGTCGACCGGTCGCTCTGGGAGGCCGCGGAGTGGTCGGTGCGGGCGCAGCTGGACTACCTGCGCGAATCGGTGTGAGCGGTTACTGCTTCGGCGGGAGCATCGGCATCATCAGGTACTTGACCGCCATCTCCTCCGGATCGAGCGAGGTGATCGCGGTGGCGCGCATGCCGGGCTGGATCGCCAGGCGGACGCGCTTGCCCGCGAAGGGGCGCAGCGCGTCGACCAGGTAGCGGGACTGGACGGCCGGGCTGGTGCGGCCGCCGTCGACGGTCGCCTTGACTGCCTCCTCCGCCTCGCCCGCCTGGGGGTCGGCGCCGCGCAGGCGGACCTCGTGGTCGCCGACATCGATCTGCAGGACGCCGCGGGCGTCGGTGTAGAGCGCGACGCGGCGGGCCGCGCCGGTCAGGGCGTCGGCGTCGAGGTCGACGAAGGTGTCGGCGGTGTCGAGGACCAGGCTCGACTCGGAGAGGAAGACGCCGTCGAGCACGGCCGTGGTCACCGCTGTCGAGCCCCAGGACAGGGCGAAGCGGTTGGCGTCCATGCCCAGCACCACCTCGCCCGCGCCGACCTGCTTGCCCACCTCGGCCAGCAGCTGCGCGGGCACCAGGACGTCGAGGTCGGCCACCTCGCCGGGGACGCGCGCGATGGCCATGCGGTAGCGGTCCGTCGCGCGCAGGACCAGGCCGCCGTCCTCGGCGCGCAGCCGGACCCCGGCGAAGACCGGCAGGGTGTCGTCGCGCGAGGCCGTGGCCGCCACCGTGGACAGCGCGGTGGCGAACAGGTGCCCGGGGACCGTCCCGCGCGCGGGTGGCGGCTCCGGCACACCCGGGTGCAGCGCGACGTCCAGCAGCGGGAGGGCGAAGCGCGCCCCGTCGGCCCGGATGGCGAGCCTGCTGCCCTCCACGACCAGGCGGACCGTGTCGACGGTGAGCGCGCGCAGCGTCTCGGCCAGCGGTTTCCCGGGCACGAGCACCGCACCGTCGGTGTGGGCGACCGCGTCGCAGGTGACGCGGGCCGTGCGCTCCCTGTCGCCGGCGGCGAGGACCACGCCCTCCGGGCCCGCGCGCAGCAGCATGCCGCTGAGCAGCGGGTCGGTGAGCCGGGTGGGGACGAGGCGCACGACGTCGGCTGCCGCGGCGGCCAGGGCGGCGGTGGAGGCGGTGATGTCCATGCCCGCGACGCTAGCCGGGCGAGCCGACAAGCCGGGAAAGTTGTCCACAGGCCGTCAGGTTGCCCACAGCTCTATCCACAAGTCTGTGCACAGGTGCTGTGGACAACCCGTCCGACGTGCTACACGAGCGCGGCGACCGGCCCCGGCGTGGTCGCCTTCACCGTGTTCCTGCGCAGGTACACGACCAGCGCGATCAGCAGGCCGGCCGCCGACGCGGCGAGGTAGGACGACCACACGCCGACGTGCTCCACCAGCTGTCCGCTCAGCGACTGCCCGAGCGCCAGCCCCAGCGTCACCGAGGTGATCACCCAGCCGAACGCCTCGGTGATGGTGCCCGGCGGGGCGACGGTCTCCAACGCGGCGGAGTGCGCGGTCGCCTGCGGGGTGACCAGGGTGCCGACCACCAGCAGCGCGATCGCCAGGCCGAACAGCGACGTCGGGATCGCCAGCAGCGCCAGCAGCACGGCGAAGCCCGCCAGCAGCACCGGCAGCCGCAGGTGCATCGGCCGCGGCCACGGCCGGGTGCCGTAGTAGACGCCGAAGATCACCGAGCTGACCGACCAGAGCCCGAGCAGCAGACCGCCGACAGGAGCGTGGCCCGCGTTCGTCGCCGCGGCCGGGACCGCGACCTCGACGAAGCCGATGGTCACGCCGAAGCCGAACGCGGCGATCGCCACCGTCTTCATGCCCGGCGAGGACAGCGGGCCGAGCAGGCTGCCGCCGCCGCGGGTGGTGCCGGTCGGCCGGTGCTCGCGGATGGTCGGCATCAGCGCGAAGGCGATGCCTCCGATGATCATGAACGCCGCGCCGATGACCACGCCGGTGCCCGCCCACGGGGCCGCGACCAGCACGCCGGAGAGCGCGGGGCCGACGATGAAGAAGACCTCCATGCTGATCGCCTCGTAGGAGTACGCGGCGGTGCGCGCCGGGCCGGGCGGCAGCAGCCGGGTCCACATCGCGCGCGAGGCCGAGCCGATCATCGGCTCGGTGAGGCCGATCAGCAGGCCGAGGAGGATGAGCAGCGGGGTCGGGGCGCCGGACTCGACGGCGACGATGCCCAGGGTCACGAACACCGCGAACAGCCCGACGACGCTCAGCAGCGGCCGTGACGGGCCGACCCGGTCCATCAGCCTGCCCTGCGCGACCGAGCCGATCGCCACGCCCACCAGCGTGCCCGCCGAGACCAAGCCCGCGACGGCGAAGGAGCCGGTCGTGCGCTGCACGTACAGCAGCAGCGACAGGCCGACCATGGCGATCGGGAGCCTGCCGACGAGGGAGGCGAGGACCGGTCCGCGCGCGCCGGGGGCGGTGAGGGCAGTGCGGTAGTCGGAGAGGCGGGCAGAGTGGGACATGGGTATCAGTATGGCTCACTCTGGTACGGCCGTACCACTAATTAGGGGGTGGTTTCGCCCACGTCACCCGGTGGTATGTATCGGTCGGATAACGGAATGTGGGATTCACGGTAAAGGCGCGCAACGTGAGCTGCGGTTGCGAGTCCTTGAGGGTGAATGCGCTTGTTATCCGGGTGGGGTTCCGTGCGATGGTTTCCCTGTCGGCCGACACACCTGGGTGGCCGAGTGCGATGTAGGTACAAAGCTCCCTCCGGCGAACGGGTCGGGGCCTGCGGCCGGAGGGCGGGGAGCGCGGTCCGTCGGGGGATGGTCCGCGCAGGCGGAAGGCCGGTGCGCCGCGTCGGGGGCGGCGCCCGGTCTTCCGTTGCGTAAGGACGAGAAGGCCCGGTCCACCAGGACCGGGCCTTCTTATCGCAGATCAGGTGGTTACCGCGCGCGGCGGGCGAGCCGCTCCGGGTCCAGGATCAGCACGCTCTTGCCCTCCAGGCGCAGCCAGCCGCGGTGGGCGAAGTCGGCGAGGGCCTTGTTGACCGTCTCCCGGGAGGCGCCGACGTACTGGGCGATCTCCTCCTGGGTGAGGTCGTGGGTGACGCGCAGCAGACCGGCCTCCTGGCTGCCGAAGCGCTGCGCGAGCTGCAGCAGCGCCTTGGCCACGCGGCCGGGCACGTCGGTGAAGATCAGGTCGGCCAGCATGCCGTTGGTCCGGCGCAGTCTGCGGGCGATCACCCGCAGCAGCTGCTCGGCGATCTCCGGGCGGTTGTTGATCCACTGGCGCAGCGCGGGCCGGTCCATCGTGACCACGCGGACCTCGGTGACGGTCGTCGCGGTGGACGTGCGCGGCCCCGGGTCGAAGATCGACAGCTCGCCGAACATGTCCGACGGCCCGAAGATCCCCAGCAGGTTCTCCCGGCCGTCCGGGGACTTGCGGCCCAGCTTCACCTTGCCCGACAGGATGATGTACAGCCGATCGCCGGGCTCACCCTCCGCGAAGATCACGTGCCCTCGCGGGAACTCCTGCGACTCAAGCGTCTGCGCGAGCGCCTCCGCCGCGGCCGGCTCGACCCCTTGGAAAATGCCCGCGCGGGCGAGGGTCTCATCCACCTCGGTCCTCCGTTTCCACCCCGAACCGCACAGACGCTGTGCGGCCGATCACCGCATCACAGTGTAGGGCCTGGTCACCCCACACCCGCACGCCGCGCCGTCCGGGTCCGTTGTGGATCCTTCAACGAGGCTGAACCGCCGAACCATAACCCCTAGTCACGGGTCCTGCGACCGCGCAGTTTGGCCGCGCGGCCACCCAACCTGCGCAGCCGGAACAACTCCAGCGCGCGGCCGATCCCGTGGCCGTAGAGGGCGCGGACCTCGTCGGGCCTGGCCTGCTCCAGGAACTCCTCGACGTCGGTCTCCTGCACGGCTACGTGCCGGATGCGCGTCTCCACCCGCTCCATGAAGAGCGCGAAGAACATGATCACCAGTGGTACCGCGAACACGAACCAGACAGCCATGTGTCGTCGATCCTCGCTCCCAGCCCGACCCGCCCGGTCCGGCTTTCAGTGCTTGTCCCGGCTTAGTTCTGCCCCGGCTGTGCGCCCTGTCCCTGAGGGCGTACCACCGGAAGACGTCTGGGGCACATCTCGGGTTGTTCGTCGGCCCGTAGGCTATCGGCGTGCCGCAGACCACCCGACGCCCGCCCCAGGCAGCCGCCGCGGCCGACGGCGAATCCAGCCTCTCCCTGACCCGCCGCGTGCGCCGGATGTCCAGGGCGCTCGCCGAGGGTTTCCCGGACGCGCACTGCGAGCTGGACTTCACCACCCCGCTGGAGCTGGCGGTCGCCACGATCCTGTCCGCCCAGTCCACCGACGTGCGGGTCAACCTGACCACGCCCGCCGTGTTCGCCCGCTACAAGACGGCGCAGGACTACGCGGGAGCCGACCGCGCCGAGCTGGAGGAGCTGATCCGCTCCACCGGCTTCTACCGCAACAAGGCGACCTCGCTGATGGGCCTGGGCGCGGAGCTGGTCGAGCGCTTCGACGGCGTGCTGCCCAACACCCTCGACGACCTGGTCACCCTGCCCGGCATCGGCCGCAAGACGGCGAACGTCATCCTCGGCAATGCCTTCGACATCCCCGGCATCACCGTCGACACGCACTTCGGCAGGCTCGTGCGCCGCTTCGGCTGGACCGAGCTGGAGGACCCGGTCAAGGTCGAGCACGCCATCGGCGCACTCGTCCCGCGCAAGGACTGGACGATGCTGTCGCACTATGTGATCTTCCTCGGCAGGCGCGTCTGCCACGCCAAGAAACCCGCCTGCGGCGCGTGCTTCATGGCCAAGGACTGCCCGTCCTACGGCACCGGCCCGACCGAGTACGAGGCCGCGGCGAAGCTGGTCAAGGGCGAGGAGGCCGAGCACCTGCTGGAGCTGGCCCAGAAGGTCGCCGCCGGGTACAAGCCGGGACGGTCGGCCGGGTGATCCCGAGGGTGCGCTGGCTGGTGGTCGTCGCGGTCCTGGGGCTGGCCGCGGCCGTCGCCCTGTGGCCGCGCGGCGACGAGCCCGCCCCGCGCACCCCGCCGCCCGGCCCGGACGTCGCCGCCGCGCGCGCCGCGGCCGGACTTCCCGGCTGCGCCGACGCCGCGGAGGGCCCGCAGCAGCTGCGCGGGGTCACCACGACCTGCCTGGGCACCGGCGGTCCGGTCGACGCCGCCGCCGCGCTCGGCGGGCGCGACGTGCTGCTCAACGTCTGGGCGACCTGGTGCCAGCCGTGCAAGGAGGAGCTGCCCCTGCTCGCCGAGTACGACGCGGGCGAGGGGATCGACGTGGTCACCCTGGCCGTGCAGAGCGGGCAGGGCGACGCGCTGGTCCTGCTGCGAGCGCTCGGCGTGCGGCTGGAGTCCCTGATCGATGAGGACGGCTCGGTCGCCGCCGCGCTGCGCGTGCCCAACGCGCTGCCCGCGTCGTACCTGCTCAAGGCCGACGGGACGGTGTCGTTCATTGGCGAGCCGAGGCTGTTCCGGACCGTGGCGGACATCCGCACCGCCGTCGCCGAGGGGCTCGCATGACGCACGGACCGCTGGTCGACCCCGAGACCGTGCCCGGCTGGCTGCGGCGGCTGGTCGAGGCGACCGCGACGATCGAGGCGGGCATGTTCACCCGCTTCGCCGCGGTCGGCGGCGACTCGCGCGAAGCCGCGGTGCTGGTCCTCTTCGGCGAGGACGACGAGCACGGCCCCGACGTGCTGTTGCAGCTGCGCGCCGCGACCGGTGACGCGCACGCCGACCAGGTCGGCTTCCCGGGCGGATCGGTCGAGCCGCAGGACCGCGGTCCGGTGGACACCGCGCTGCGCGAGGCGGTGGAGGAGACCGGCGTCGACCCGTCCGGGGTGCGGCCGGTGGCGCTGCTGCCCGGCCTGCACATCCCGGTCTCGCGCTTCGACGTGACCCCGGTCCTGGCCCACTGGGAGCGGCCGAGCCGGGTATGGGCGGTGTCGCAGAGCGAGTCCCAGGCGGTGGCCAGGGTGCCGCTCGCGCACCTGTCCGACCCGGCGAACCGCTTCCAGATCCGGCACTTCAGCGGCTTCGTCGGCCCCGCCTTCGCCGCGCCCGGCATGCTGATCTGGGGCTTCACCGCCGGACTGCTGTCGATGATCATCGGCGCGGGCGGGTGGCACCGGGACTGGGACACCGGCGACGTCCGCGATCTTGACGTAGCGTGGCGCTCCGTCCGTCCACAGGGTCCGGAGGTCCGTGCGTGAACTGGGTCGACGTGCTGGTGCTCGCACTGGCCGTGCTCGCGGCCGTCTCCGGCGCCCGCCAGGGCGTGATCACCGCGCTGCCCGCCTTCCTCGGCGTGCTGGTCGGGGCGATCCTGGGGATCAAGGTGGCGCCGCTGGTGGTGGCCGGGATCTCCGCGACGCCGACCAGGGTCGCCTTCGCCGTGGCGATCTTCGTGCTGCTGGTGGCGCTGGGCGAGACGCTCGGTGTGTGGGCCGGGCGCACGCTGCGCCAGCGGATCAACTCGCCGAAGCTCGCCGGGGTGGACAGCGCCCTCGGGGCGGTCGTGCAGGGCGCGGTCGTGTTCCTGGTGTCGTGGCTGATCGCGCTGCCGCTGACCACCGTCGGCGGCCTGCCGGGCCTGGCGTCGGCGATCAACAACTCGGTCGTGCTCGGCGGCGTGGACGAGGTCATGCCGCAGGCCGCGCGCGGGCTGCCCAACGAGCTGCGCGAGCTGCTGGACGTCTCCGGCTTCCCGGCCGCGGTCGACCCGTTCAACCGCACCCCCAACCGCGAGGTGGCCCCGCCGGACCCGGCTTTGCAGGCCAGCGCGGTCGTGCAGCGGGTGCGGCCCAGCGTGCTGAAGATCAACGCCAGGGCGACCGCGTGCGAGCGGGCGCTGGAGGGCAGCGGGTTCGTGATCTCGCCGTTCCGGGTGATGACCAACGCGCACGTCGTCGCGGGCGCCGAGGAGGTCAGCGTCGAGTCCGGCGACAGGACGCTGCCCGCCGAGGTCGTGCTCTACGACCCGCGCGCCGACCTGGCCGTGCTGGCCGTGCCGAACCTGGCCGCCGAGCCGCTGCGCTTCGCCGACTACGAGGTCGAGAGCGGCCAGGACGGCATCGTCCTCGGCTACCCCCTCGACGGCCCGTACACCGCCGAGTCCGCGCGCGTGCGCGACCGCATCCCCCTGCGCGGCCCGGACATCTACGACAGCCCCAACCCGGTCGACCGCGACGTGTTCACGCTGCGGGCGAAGGTGCTCAGCGGCAACTCCGGCGGCCCGCTGGTGGACACCGACGGCGCCGTCATCGGCGTGATCTTCGGCGCGGCGGTGGACGACTCGGAGACCGGCTTCGCGCTGACCGGCGCCGAGGTGCGCGACGAGGTCGCCTCCGCGCCGGGGCTCAGCGAGCCGGTGTCGACGGGCCGCTGCTCTGGCTAGTGCGCCTTGAGGAAGGCCGTGATCGCCGCGCTCGTGGCGGCCGGGTCCTCTTCTGGCGGCAGGTTGCCGACGCCGGGCAGCTCGACGTGCTCGGCGGGCCCCGTGAGCCACGGGCGCGAGGCGGTGCGGGTGTGCGGGAGCACGCAGGGGTCCTCGGCCCCGTAGAGCTGGAGGACGGGCGTGCGGATGCGCCGCCGCATGGCCTCGGCGTAGCGCCTTCCCTCGCTGCGCAGCTGCGAGCGCACCGCCCACCGGTAGTACTCCAGCGCCGAGTGCGCGACGCCGGGGATCAGCATGGCCTCGGCGTAGCGCTCGACGGTGGCGTCGAAGTCCGGGGTGGCCTGCCAGCGCGGCGCCGACCAGGCGCGCAGCAGCGCGGGCATGGTCTCCTCGCGGCGCAGCCAGCGCTCGGGGGCCATCGGCACCTGGGCGCGCAGCATGGGGCTCAGCGCGCGGGCCTGGTTGCGCCCGCGTCCGCGCAGGACGGTGCGGCGGACCTCGTCGCGCAGGGCGATGGGGTGCGGCGCGGACACCGCGCTGACGGTGTGCGCGATGCGGGGGTGCAGCGCGGCGGCCGACCAGGCCAGCAGGCCGCCCCAGCCGTACCCGACCAGGTGCGCACGGGGGGCGCCGAGCGCCCGCACCAGGCCGGCGACGTCACCGGCCAGCGTCCAGGCGTCGTAGCCGCGCGGGGGTTTGTCGGAGTCGCCGTAGCCGCGCAGATCGACGGCCACGGCGCGGAAGCCGGCGTCGCCGAGCGCGGTGAGCTGGTGGCGCCAGGTCCACCAGAAGCCCGCGAACCCGTGCAGCAGGACCACCAGCGGACCGTCGCCGGTCTCGGCGGTGTGCAGCCGGATGCCGTTGGCGTGGACGTCGCGGTGCGTCCACGGTCCGTCGATGCGGACCGAGGCCGGGTCCGGGGCGCGGCTCAGCCTCAGGCCCGGTGCTCGTCGGAGTCGCGGTGGCGCAGGGCGGCCGCGGTCTCCTTCACCGAGTCGATCGTCTGCTTCGGAGCGCTGATCGTCTTGAACTTCTTGACGCCGAACCAGGCGAGCAGGCCCGCGACGACGAAGATGAACAGCGTCACCACGCCGAAGGCGATCCAGCGGTACCACCACTCGGCCAGGCCCTCGGCGATGGTGAAGAAGATGAAGAAGGAGCCGTAGAGCACCAGCGCCAGCGCGACGATCGCCGCGACGCTGCCGAAGACGGCCTTCTTCACCTCGCGGGCCAGTTCGGACTTGGCCAGCTCCATCTCGGCGCGCAGCAGCGTCGAGAGGTGCGTGGTCGCGTCCTTGACCAGGTTCCCGACGGACTGTTCGCCGGAGGCGATGGTCCGGTCGTCGGCCAGGGGGATGGACGGCACTGGGGGCAAGCCGTCGCGTCGTCCGTTTCCGTGTGCGCTGGTCACCTGCGACATGGTGCCATGCCCGCCACCGCCAGGCCCGGCAACCTGCCCGGGTCAGTCCTCGGCGTGCGCTTTGCTGCGCCGGACGAGCAGCGCCGCGGCCAGCAGCGACGCGACCGCCGAGGCGATGAGCACGGCGGCCTTGGCCAGCTCGGCGTCGGCCGGGTCCAGGGACAGGTCGGCGATGAGCAGGCTGACGGTGAATCCGACGCCGCCGAGCATGGCGACCGCGCCCATGTCGCGCCAGGTCAGCCCCGGCGGCATGGACGCGATCTTGAACCGGACCGCCACCAGGGAGAACCCGACGATGCCGACCAGCTTGCCCACCACCAGCCCGAGCATGATCGCCAGCCCGACGCGCTCGGTGAACACCGCGCCGAGCGCGTCGGCGTTGACCGGGACCCCGGCGGCGAACAGCGCGAAGACCGGCACGGCCACGGCGGCCGACCAGGGCTGGAGGCGGTGTTCGAGGCGCAGCGCGGGCGCCTCCCGCTCGTGCGGGTCCTTGCGGACCCTGGTCAGCAGGCCGAGCGCGACCCCGGCGATGGTGGCGTGGATGCCGCTGGAGTGCACCGCCACCCACACCGCGACCGCGATCGGCACGTACAGCCAGGCCGAGGTGACCCGCTTGCGCTGGAGCCACCAGTACAGGGCCAGCAGCGCGAGCGCGGCGGCGAAGGCGATGACATCGAAGGTCGAGGTGAACAGGGTCGCGATCAGCGCGATGGCGCCGAGGTCGTCGACCACGGCGAGGCTGAGCAGGAACACCCGGGCGCTGCTGGGCATGTGTCGGGCGGTCAGCGCCAGCACGCCCAGGGCGAAGGCGATGTCGGTGGCGACCGGGATCGCCCAGATCTGCCCGGCCCTCGGGTCGCCCGCGGCGATGGCGAAGGCCAGCGCGGCGGGCACGATCATGCCGCCCAAGGCGGCGATCACCGGCAGTAGCGCCGCTTTGAGCCGGGACAGCTCCCCGATGACCAGTTCGCGCTTCAGCTCCAAGCCGACGACGAAGAAGAAGAGCGCGAGCAGACCGTCCTTGGCCCAGTCGCCGATGGTGAGGTTCAGGTGGAGGAACTCCGGTCCGACGCGTGCTTCGCGCAGGTCACGGTAGCTGTCGCCCACCGGCGAGTTGACCCAGATCAGGGCGATGGCGGTGGCCGCCAGCAGCACCATGCCACCCGTGGTCTCCGTGCGGAGGTAGCGGGCGAACTCGGTCAGCTTGGGTGGACGACGCTCAGTCACAGGCTGGGCTCCTCGGCGTAGACGTCTCCTAGGACGCCGACCAGGCTTCCCGGCACACCTGGCTCCACCCTAACCGACAGTGACGCCGAACAGGACTCCGACGAAGTACGTCACAGCCATCGCCAGCGTCCCGACCAGCACATTGCGCGCCACAGCCCGTCCGACGGGCGCACCGCCGAGCCGCGCGCCGACCGTCCCGGTGAGCACCAGCCCGACGACGACCGCCGCCACGCACGTCCACACACGCCAGTCGACCGGAGGCAGCGCGATGGCCACCAGCGGCAGCAGCGCGCCGAGCGCGAACGACACCAGCGACACCCACGCCGCCTGCCACGGGCTGGTCAGGCTGTTCGGGTCGATCTGCAGCTCGACGTCGGCGTGCGCGGCGAGCGCGTCGGCCTCGGTCAGCTCGTGGGCGACCTGGGCGGCCAGCGCGGGGGAGAGGCCCTTCTCCTCGTAGATGCCCGCCAGCTCGCGCTCCTCGGCCTCGGGCATCTCGGCGAGTTCGCGCTCCTCCTTGCGCAGCGCGGCCCGTTCGGTGTCGCGCTGCGTGCTCACCGACGCGTACTCGCCGCCCGCCATCGACAGCGCGCCCGCCACCAGCCCGGCGACCCCGGCGGTCAGGATCGCGGTGCGGTCGGTTGTGGCCCCGGCGACGCCGACGACCAGGCCGGCGGTGGAGATGATCCCGTCGTTCGCGCCGAGGACCCCGGCCCGCAGCCGGTTGAGCCGCGCCCCCAGGCCGGCGTGGTGCGGTTCGCCGGGATGCGTGCCCGTGCGCTCACTGTCCGTGCTCATCGGGGTATTGTCCCGCCATTCGGCACACCTCGCGGGGCCGTGCGGCGAAGATGGGGTGTGCACAGCGACCGACCCATGAGCACCTGGCGGGCTCTCACCCTGATGTTCCGCGTGCCCCGGCGCGGCCGGGGCTTCTGGTTCAGCCTCGCCATCGACCTCATCTGGCCCTTGATGGCCCTCGCCGCCCGTCTCCGCTTCGCCGGGAAGCTCCCGCGCGACGGCGGTCTGCTGCTGGCGTCCAACCACCTGTCCAACGCCGACCCGGTGACCGTCACCGCCTTCACCCTCGCCGCCGGGCGCGTTCCCCGCTACCTGGCGAAGGCGAGCCTGTGGAACGTGCCGGTGGTGAAGCAGGTCCTCAAGGGCGGCGGGCACATCCCGGTGCTGCGCAACACCGTGGCGGCGCGCTCGGCCTACACGGGCGCGGTGGACGCGGTGACGCGCGGGGAGTGCGTGATGTTCTTCCCCGAGGCGGGCTTCTCCGACGACGAGTCGCACTGGCCGTCGGCGCGGGTCAAGAACGGGGTCGCCAGGGTGGCGCTGGAGACGGGCGCGCCGGTGGTCCCGGTGGTGAACTGGGGGACGCACGAGCTGCTGCCTGCCGGATCGCGGTTCCCGAGGCTGTTCCCGCGCCGGACGGTGCGGATCGTGGCGGGGGAGCCGGTGGACCTGTCGGACCTCGACGGGTTCGACCGGGAGACGCTGGACGAGGCGACCAAGCGGATCATGCACGCGATCACGGAGCTGCTGGCGGAGCTGAGGGGCGAGCAGCCCCCCGTCCGCTGACGCGCGAAGGGCCCCGGGAACGGTGTCCCGGGGCCCTTCCGCGTGTGATCAGTCCTCTTGGGACTTCTGGTTGGTGAGGCCGTTGGTGATGAGGTTCATGACGGTTTGGTCGGCGAGGGTGGTGGTGTCGCCGAGTTCGCGGTTTTCGGCGATGTCGCGCAGGAGCCTGCGCATGATCTTCCCGGATCGGGTCTTGGGGAGTTCGTCAACGATGAGGATCTGACGCGGTTTGGCGATGGCCCCGATCTCGCTGGCGACGTGGTTGCGCAGGGTCTTGATGTGCTCGTCGCGGTCCTCGGCGGCTTTCCCGCGTGGGATGA
>NZ_JBHSKF010000019.1:0-148257 GCF_042657845.1 Actinokineospora guangxiensis
CCACCGGAACCTTCGTCCCCCCATCCCCCCAACCCGTCCGCCCGGTCCTCTCCGGCTTCGGCCCGTCCGGTTCCGGCACCCCCACCGGCCACACCCCAGTGCCCCCACGCGCCGCCGACCCCGAGCCGCCCGTCCCCGCCGCGCCCCCGCCGCCGAAACGCCCGTCCTACCTGGTCGAAGGCGACGACGACGAGATGTTCGGCAACGACGAGTTCACCGCGCCCCCGGTTATCGGCGAATGACGTTGACCAGAACCTGACATGTCACATGTCTCACCCTCCGGGTTGAACGGTTCAGGTGCGGTCATACACTCATCGCCGGGTTACAGCGGCGTAACCGCACCCCCATTCGCACGCACCCCCGGGAGTCGTAGCGTGACAACGAACCGTCCCGTCGTCCTGATCGCCGAGAAGCTCGCGCCGTCCGTGCTCGACGTGTTCGGTTCCGAGGTCGAGATCCGCCATGTCGACGGCACCGACCGGCCCGCGCTGCTGTCCGCGGTCGCCGAGGCCGACGCGCTGCTCGTGCGCAGTGCGACGCAGGTCGACGCTGAGGTGCTGAAGGCCGGTGAGGCGCTGAAGGTCGTCGCGCGGGCCGGGGTCGGGCTGGACAACGTCGAGGTGCCCGCCGCCACCGAGCGCGGGGTGCTGGTCGTCAACGCGCCGACGTCGAACATCGTCAGTGCCGCCGAGCACGCCGTGGCGCTGCTGCTGTCGGTGGCGCGGCAGATCCCGGACGCGAACACCACGCTGCAGAACCGGGAGTGGAAGCGCGGGTCGTTCTCCGGGTTCGAGCTGCGGGGCAAGACCGTCGGCGTGGTCGGGCTCGGCAAGATCGGGCAGCTGTTCGCGCAGCGCCTGGCCGCGTTCGAGACCGAGCTGATCGCCTACGACCCGTACGCCTCGGCCGCGCGCGCCGCGCAGCTGGGCACCGAGCTGGTCACCCTCGACGAGCTGCTCGCCCGCGCCGACGTGATCTCGGTGCACCTGCCCAAGACCAAGGAGACCGCGGGTCTCATCAACGCCGAGGCCCTCGCCAAGACCAAGAAGGGCGTCATCATCGTCAACGCCGCCCGCGGCGGTCTGATCGATGAGCAGGCGCTGGCCGACGCGGTGCGCTCCGGCCAGGTGCGCGGCGCCGGTGTGGACGTCTTCACCAAGGAGCCCACCACCGACAACCCGCTGTTCGGTGTGCCCGGCGTCGTCGTCACCCCGCACCTGGGCGCCTCGACGGTCGAGGCGCAGGACCGCGCGGGCACCGACGTCGCCCGTTCGGTGCTGCTGGCGCTGCGCGGGGATTTCGTGCCCGACGCGGTGAACGTCTCGGCGGGCGGCGTGGTCGGCGAGGAGGTCCGGCCGTACCTGGTGCTGACGCAGAAGCTCGGCGCCGTGGTGTCCGCGCTGGAGCCCAAGGCCCCGGAGGCGCTGCAGGTCATCGTCCGCGGTGAACTGTCCACTGAGGACGTCAGCATCCTGCAGCTGGCCGCGCTGCGCGGAGTCTTCTCCGGCATCGTCTCCGACCAGGTGACGTTCGTGAACGCGCCCCGCCTGGCCGAGGACCTCGGCGTGGCCGTCGAGCTGTCGACGGAGACCGAGAGCGCCAACCACCGCAGCCTCGTCACCCTGCGCGCGGTCTACACCGACGGCTCGGTCACGACCGTCAGCGGCACGCTGTCGGGCCTGGCCGGGGTGGAGAAGCTGGTGGAGGTCAACGGCCGCCACTTCGACCTGCGCGCCGAGGGCAACGCGCTGCTGCTGGAGTACCCGGAGCGCACGGGCGTCATGGGCACCGTCGGCACGCTGCTCGGCGAGGCGGGCGTCAACATCGACGCCGCGCAGATCAGCCAGACCACCGACGGCACCGACGCGGTCATGCTGCTGCGCGTCGACCGCGCCGTGGACGCCTCGGTGCTGGAATCGATCGGCGCCTCGGTCGGCGCGCGCGTCGTGCGGCAGATCGACTTCCACTAGTCCGCGCAAGGCCCTCGAAACGGTGCCCGGGGAGCTTTCCCCGGGCACCGTTCGTGTACAAGCGCCCGTGAGATTCCACCCAGAGGGGTGGCGACGTGCGGTACCCGGAGGGCGGACCGGTAGCCTTCGTTCGTCTACCAGGCCCCTTCGGGCCGATAACCCCGGGAGGTGTGTTCATGCGGCTCGCGGTGATCCCAGGTGACGGGATCGGGCCGGAAGTGATCGCCGAGGCGCTGAAGGTGCTGGAGGAGGTCGTTCCGTCCGCTGAGACGACCCGCTACGACCTCGGCGCCGCGCGGTGGCACGCCACCGGGGAGCTGCTTCCCGAGTCGGTGCTCGCCGAGCTGCGCGAGCACGACGCGATCCTGCTCGGCGCGGTCGGCGATCCCTCGGTGCCCAGCGGCATCCTGGAGCGCGGGCTGCTGCTGCGCCTGCGGTTCGAGCTCGACCACCACGTCAACCTGCGCCCGGCGCGGCTCTACCCCGGCGTCAAGAGCCCGATCGCCGACCCCGGCGAGATCGACATGATCGTCGTCCGGGAGGGCACCGAGGGCCTGTACGCGGGCAACGGCGGTCTGTTGCGCAAGGACACTCCCTACGAGATCGCGACCGAGGTCAGTGTCAACACCTCGTTCGGTGTGGAGCGGGTCGTGCGCGACGCGTTCGCCCGCGCCGCCGCGCGTCCGCGCAGGCACCTGACCCTGGTGCACAAGACCAACGTGCTGACCCACGCCGGTTCGCTGTGGTCGCGCGTGGTCGAGGAGGTGTCGTTGCAGCACCCGGACGTCACCGTCGCGTACCAGCATGTGGACGCCACCACCATCCACATGGTGACCGACCCGCAGCGCTTCGACGTGATCGTCACCGACAACCTCTTCGGCGACATCCTCACCGACCTGGCGGCCGCGGTGACCGGCGGCATCGGCCTGGCGGCCAGCGGCAACCTCGACATCACCCGCCGCAACCCGAGCATGTTCGAGCCGGTGCACGGCAGCGCCCCGGACATCGCGGGCCAGGGCATCGCCGACCCGACGGCCGCGGTGCTGTCGGTGGCGCTGATGCTCGACCACCTCGGCGAGAACGAGGCGGCGCGGCGCATCGAGGCGTCGGTGGCCTTCGACCTGGCCACCCGCGACCACGCCTCGCCCGGCGGCACCTACGCCGTCGGCGACAGGCTCGCGGCGCTGGTGTCGTCCAACGCCAAGTCCTCGTTCTGACGCTCAGCCCTCAGCGCCCGTCCCCTTCGGGGGGCGGGCGCTGTTGCGTGCGCGGAAGGCGGCGGTCTTGACGCGGTTCTGGCAGGCGGTGGAGCAGAAGCGCCGGGTCCCGTTGCGCGAGACGTCGAGGTAGGCGCGGTCGCAGGCGGGTGCGGTGCACAGGCCGAGCCGCTCGGCGGCGGGCTCGCCGAGCACGATGGCCAGCGCGGTCGCCATCGACGCCGCCCAGCTGATGTCCCACGGCGCTTCGGGGGCGTGGAAGTGCAGGTGCCACGGCTCGCCGTCGTGGCGGGCGAGGACCGGCGTCGCGCCGGTCTCGCGCAGGAGCCGGTTGACCTCGTCGCAGGCGGTGTCCATGCCGGTGTCGGTGCCCGCCGAGGCGGCGGCGACGACGCGGTGCATACGGGAGGCGTAGCCGGCGAGGGACTCGGCGGCGCTGCGGTCTGGGGGCTCGCTCCAGGCGCTGTTCGCCGCCTTCAGCGCCGCGCCGACGGCGGCGACCGGGTCGGCGGGCGCGGGGTGGGGCCTGCCGCGCCGCTCACCGGGGACGACGGCGTTGACCACCCCGAGGGCGGCGTCCAGCACGGTGTTCGTGTGACTGTCGAAGTCCACTTGACCAGTCACGTCCTCTGCTCGTAGGTTGTCACTGTCGAATTTGTCGACGACAGTTACTGGGAGGGTTCGTGGACACCATATCCGCCCGCGCCTGGCTCGACCGCTGGGACGCGCAGCAGGAGCGCTACATCGCCGACCGCGAGGAGCGCTTCCGCGTCGTGGTCGACGTCGTCACCGCCGCGGTCGACGGCGTCGAGCGGCCGAGGATCGTCGACCTGGGCTGCGGCCCCGGCTCGCTGGCCTCCCGCCTGGCCGCCGCCCTGCCGCACGCCGAGATCACCGGCCTCGACGCCGACCCGCTGCTGCTGGACCTGGCCAGGTCGGCGGGCTGCGAAGGGGTGCGCTTCGAGCGCGCCCTGCTCAACGAACCCGGCTGGGAGGCCGCGGTCGAGGGCCCGTGGGACGCCGTGGTCTCCAGCACGGCCCTGCACTGGCTGGACCCCGCCGACCTGGCCGCCGTCTTCGCCGCCTCCGCCCAGCGCCTGCGTCCCGGCGGCGTCCTGGTCAACGCCGACCACATGGTGCTCGCCGACCCGGTGCAGGCCTATGCCCGCCTGGTGCGCGAGTCCCGGGCCCGGCGGGCCGGGGTGGAGGCGAACGAGGACTGGTCGACGTGGTGGGAAGCCGTCCTCGCCGACGTCGACTCCGACACCGCCAGGGAACACAGCGCCCTGGCGATCTCGCACGACTCCTCCAGCGGGCTGACCGTCGGCCAGTACGTCGAGCTGCTCATCAAGGCGGGCTTCACCGCGGCCGCCCCGGTCTGGCAGTTCGGCGACGACCACGTCCTGGTGGGAGTCCGCTGACTGTGCTGTGTAGACAGTCGCCCAATGGGTGGGAGACGGTGCCCGTGGAGTGGACCGGTCGCGGGTGGGTATGGCACTATCCACCCGTGGCCGCCACTGTCGTGATCATTATCGACGAGCGCGCCGGATAGCCGAAGGAACAACGGCAGCCGGCGCGCAGACCTCTCGCATCCTCAGCGGGGGGTCTTTTTGTTTGTCCGGCCTCACCCACCTAGGAGCACCCCGTGACCCGCACGACGCCCGCAGGCACTCCCCTCGGTGATGCCTTCCACGTGTACGACACCACGCTGCGCGACGGGGCGCAGCGGGAGGGCATCTCCTACTCGGTGGCCGACAAGCTCAACGTCGCCCGGCTGCTGGACGGGCTGGGGGTCGGGTTCATCGAGGGCGGGTGGCCGGGGGCGCTGCCGAAGGACACCGAGTTCTTCGCCAGGGCGGCGGCGGGGGAGCTGGAGCTCAAGCACGCGGCGCTGGTCGCGTTCGGGTCCACCCGCAGGGCCAACAGCAAGGCGCACGAGGACGCGCAGGTCAAGGCGCTGCTGGACAGTCAGGCGCCGGTCATCACGCTGGTCGCCAAGTCCGACCGGCGCCACATCGACCTCGCGCTGCGCACCAGCGTCGAGGAAGCCGCGGAGATGGTGCGCGACACCGTCGCCTTCCTCACCGGTGAGGGGCGGCGGGTGTTCCTCGACGCCGAGCACTTCTTCGACGGCTACGCCTTCGACCCCGACACCGCGCTGCGCGTGCTCGACGCGGCCATGACCGCGGGGGCCGACGTGGCGGTCCTGTGCGACACGAACGGCGGGCAGCTGCCGCTCGGCCTCGCCGAGACCGTTGCCGACGTCGTCGCCCGCACCGGTTTCCGGGTGGGCATCCACTGCCAGGACGACACGTCCTGCGCGGTGGCCAACAGCCTCGCGGCCGTGCAGGCTGGGGCGACCCACGTCCAGTGCACCGCGAACGGTTACGGGGAGCGGGCCGGCAACGCCGACCTCTTCGCCGTGATCGGCAATCTCGTGACCAAGCTCGGCCGCGACGTGCTCCCGACCGGAGCGCTCGGCGAGCTGACCCGGGTCTCCCATGCCCTTGCCGAGATCGCCAACATCGCACCCGACACCCACCAGGCCTATGTCGGGTCGTCGGCCTTCGCCCACAAGGCGGGCCTGCACGCGAGCGCGATCAAGGTGGATCCGGTCCTGTACAACCACATCGATCCGGACGTGGTCGGCAATGACATGCGGGTACTGGTCACCGAGATGGCGGGCCGGGCGAGCCTCGAACTCAAGGGACACGAGTTCGGCCTCGACCTGGCCGCCGAGCCCGAGGCGCTGGGCAGCGCCCTGCGCCGGGTCAAGGAGCTGGAGGCGCGCGGCTGGTCCTTCGAGGCCGCCGACGCCTCCCTGGAACTGCTGCTGCGCGCCGAGCTGGACGAGCGCGGCCACGTCCCGTTCGCCCTGGAGTCCTACCGCGTCATCCTGGACCACCAGGCCGACGGCACGGTGGTCTCCGAGGCCACCGTCAAGGTGCACGTGGCGGGGGAGCGGGTCATCGCCACCGCCGAGGGCAACGGTCCCGTCCACGCCCTCGACGCCGCGCTGCGCACGGCGCTGAGCCCGCGCCTGCCGTGGCTCGACGGCATCGAGCTGACCGACTACAAGGTGCGCATCATCAACCGCGGCTCTGCGCACGGCACCGACGCGGTCACCCGGGTGCTGGTCGAGTCCTCCGACCACGAGCGCGAGTGGACCACCGTGGGCGTGCACGGCAACATCGTGGAGGCCAGCTGGCTGGCCCTGTGCGACGCGCTGGCCCACAAGGCGATGCGGGTCGAGGCCGGGTCTAGGGTCTGATCGTGCGTATCGCTCGAATTGCCCACCCTGACGGAGTCGCGTTCGTCGCCGTCGAAGGCGCCGGTGACGACCTCACCGCCGCCGAGATCGCCGACCAGCACCCGTTCGGCCCGCACACGTTCACCGGCAGGCGCTGGCCGCTCGCCGACGTGCGGCTGCTGGCCCCGATGCTGCCCCCGAAGATCGTCTGCGTCGGCCGCAACTACGCCGACCACGCCGCCGAGATGGGCGGCGAGGCCCCGGCCAGCCCGGTGATCTTCATGAAGCCGTCCACCGCCGTGATCGGCCCGTCGGCGGCCATCCGGCTGCCCGCCGACTCCGCGCGGGTGGACTTCGAGGGCGAGCTGGCGCTCGTCTGGGGCCCGCGCCCGATGCGCGACGTCCCGGCCGCGCGGGCGAAGGACTACCTCCTCGGCTACACCATCGCCAACGACGTCACCGCCCGCGACCAGCAGAAGGCCGACGGCCAGTACACCAGGGCCAAAGGCCACGACACCTTCTGCCCGCTCGGCCCCTGGATCGAGACCGAGCTGGACCCGGCCGACCTCGCCGTGCGCACGGACCTCGACGGCGAGCGCAAGCAGGACGGCCGCACCGCCCAGATGATCCATGACGTCGGCACGCTGGTGGAGTTCATCTCCCGCGTGATGACCCTGCTGCCCGGCGACGTCATCCTCACCGGCACCCCCGCGGGCGTCGGCCCGATCCGCGCCGGTCAGACGGTGTCGGTCACGATCGAGGGCATCGGCACCCTGACCAACTCGGTCGCCAACCGCTAGCGCCGTCCGGGGCGGGCAGTTCCGCGGTCGCGGAACTGTCCGCCTTTTGTCCTTGTCCGTCCGCTCCTGTCGGATACCGTGGCGTTTCCAGCGTCGCGCCAGGGGGCAGGATGCGATCAGGGACGCGAGCGCCGCAGGGCGGCGCGGAGCAGGGCGTACGCGCTCGCCGCGTGCGGCATCTGGCCCTTCTCCACGAGCGCGACGGCGTCGTCGAAGGGCAGCAGGACGACGTCGAGGTCGGCCTCGCCCGGTTCCAGCGACGCCGTGCCCTCGGTCAGGCCGGTGGCCAGGAAGACGTGGTCGACGTGGTTGCTCAGGCTGTCCGCGCCGTGGACTTCGCCCAGCTTCTCCCAGATCTCCGCCGAGAGCCCCGTCTCCTCGGCCAGTTCGCGCCGCGCGGCCGAGAGCGGCCCGCCGTCCTCGGCCTCCACGCCGCCGCCGGGCAGCCGCCACTGCCGAGTCCCGAAGGTGTAGATGTACTGCCGGGTCAGCACCACCCGGTCGGCGGAGTCGATGGCGAGCACGGTCGCCGAGGCGGGCGCGACGACGTGGTCGTAGGTGTCCTCGACCCCATCCGGCCGGATGACGTCATCGCGGCGCACGGCGAAGTAGCGGGAGCGCGCCAGCTCCCGGCTGCCCAGGAGCCGCCACGGTCTGCGGTCTGCCGCGTTCTCGCGGGTGATTGCCATGACGCAATCGAACCAGCCGCCGGACCGCCGCCGATAGGTGCCGGGAGGCGACAACTTTGAGCGAACCGGGCGATCTGCTGCGCACGCTGCGCGAGGAGAAGGGTCTGTCGATCAACAAGTTGGCGGTGAAAGCCAACTACAACAAGGGACAGATCAGCAAGATCGAGAACGGCCTGCGCCCGCTGAACGCCGACATGGCGCGGCACCTCGACCGCATTCTGGAAACCGACGGGCGGCTCTTCCGCGCTGTGAACCCGCCGGAACCGGTGCGAGAGGAGCCCCCTGCGCCTGACGACGACGAGCCGTGGAGCCTCACCTTCGACGGCACCGGGTCGGTGCAGATGGGCTCCGGTCCGTTCGCCGCGGCGAACATACTGCCCAACAGCTGGATGGTGGACGAGGTCGTAGACCAGTTCGACATCCATTTCGAGACGCTCAGGGCGACAGGACACAGGGCGAGCCCCGCGTTCGTGATTCCCCATCTGCTGCTGGCTTTCAACCAGGTCAAGTTCCTGCACCGCGAGACAGCCGCCCCCGAGCTGACCAGGATCGCCTACCGCATAGCCGAGTACACCGGCTGGATGTGCCAGGAGGCGGGCAAGCTCGACATGGCGCGGACGTGGACGGCCATGGCGGTCACACTCGCGACCAAGGTGGGCGATGTCGCCCTGCGCGGGTACGCGCTCGTGCGGGACGCGGAGATGTCCTTCTACGGCGGAAGTCCCTACAAGATCATCACCTACGCCCAGCGCGCCGACGCCGACCCCGGTGCGCCCGCCGCCGTGCGGTCGCTGGCCGCGCAGCGCGAAGCCGAGGGGCACGCGATCCTCGGCGACCAGACCGCCTGCATGGCGGCGCTGGAGAACGCCCAGCGCTGGCACGACGAAGCGGTTCGGGAGGCCGGTCAGCACTTCGGCACGACGAGCCTCGCGGACCCGATCGCCACCAGCCGGGGCTGGTCCATGCTGCATTTCGACCCCGACGAGTCCGCCGGGCTGCTGACCAAGGCCATCGCCGGCATCCCCGCCACCTCGGTGCGCTCGCGGGTCCGCTTCGGGGTGCGGCTCGCCAGGGCGACGTTCCTGCGCGACGACATCGACGGCGCGTGCGCCCTCCTCACCGACCTGCTCGACGACCTGCGACGTACGGACAGCGCCACGGTCAGGTTCGACCTGCACTCGTTGGCCGACACGTTCACCAGGCACCGCAACGCCCCCGCGGTGAGGGACCTGCGTCCGCGGCTCAACGCTTTGCTGCACGTGCAGGACTGAGCGAGGCGCGCAGTGCTTCTACGGAAGCGGGAGTGGTGGAGGCGTGCGGGGACAGGCGGATGTGGTCGGTGCGCGGGGACGCGGCGATTCCGGCGTCCGACAGTGCCTTCGCGGTGGCCGGGATGTCCGGTGCGGTGAAGGTGAGGATGGTCGGGCCGCGGTCCACGATCGGCAGTCCGGCGCTCTGCACCGCGTCGGCGAGTTCGCCCACCCGTTCGGCGATCCGGGACGCGATCGCGCCGACGCCCGCCGACTCGACCAGTTCCAGCGCCTCGGCCAGGGCCGCCGCGGCGATCGGGTTCGGGTTGGTGAGCAGCCAGCTCTCCGCGTCGGCGGCGGGTGGGTGGACGGTGTTGTCGAACACCATGTGCTCGTGCGCGCCGCGCCAGCTCGCGAACCTCGGTGCGATGCGCTCCAGCGCGGTGGGGGACAGCACCGCGAAGCCGGTGGACCAGCCCGCGCGCAGCCACTTCTGCCCGCCGACGACGAGCACGTCCGCGGCGTCCCAGGCGGACTCCACCGCGCCGAAGCCCTGGATGCCGTCCACCACCAGCAGCCGGTCGCCGACGACCTCCCGCAGGGCGGCGAGGTCGGCGGGCCAGCCGGTGCGAAAGTCGACGGCGCTGACCGCGACCGCCGTGGTGTCCGGGCGCAGCGCGGCGGCGACGGCGTCCGGGGTGGGGCGGGCAGTGAGCCAGTCCACCGGGCCGCGGTCCGCGCGGGACCACGGGTAGGTGTTGGCGGGGAAGTCCGCGGCGGGGACCAGGACGCGTCCGGCGATGCCGGAGGCCGCCTGGGCGATCCCGGTGCTGGTGTTGGGCATCAGCACGACCCGCTCGACATCGGCCCCGCTGAGGCGTGCGGCGGCGGCGCGGGCCCTGGCCTCGTGGTCCATCAGCGCGGTGACGGTGCCCGGTCCTGAGCGGACGGCGGCGTCGGTCAGCCGGGCGGTCACCGCGGCGACCGCGCGGCTTGGCGGGCCGAAGCGGGCGAAGTCGAGGTAGCCGGTGGGCTCGGCGAACTCGGCGAGGTAGGTCTCGTGCACGCGGTCTCAGAATCCGATCAGCTCGAAGGCCACCGCGGGCGTGCCGCCGAAGCGCTCCCCGGTCTCCCTCGCCGACTCGCGCAGGAAGGTGTCCGCGTCGGACATCGGGCCGGGGCCCAGGCCCGCCAGGTAGGCCTGGTGGGCGTTGAGGGAGGCGATGCCGCGCTCCAGCGAGTCGGTGACGTCGACGGCGTGGGTCGGGTCGGGCGAGCCGTTCACCGCCACCCAGCGCACACCGCCCCACGGCTCAAGGTCCAGCTCGCGGAAGATCCAGCGGTTGCCCGCGTCGCCGACGGCGTCCAGCAGGGACAGGCCGAGGTTGCGGTGGTCGGGGGAGTTGCGGTGGCCGCCGGGCCAGTCGCCGTAGTTCAGCGTGACCACCAGTTCCGGGCGGTGCCTGCGGATCGCGGCGGTGAGGTCGCGGCGCAGCGGGACGCCCTGCTCGATCACGCCGTCGGCGTGGTCGAGGAACTCCACCTCGGTGACCCCGACCAGCCGGGCGGCCTCCACCTGCTCGCGCTCGCGCAGCGGGCCGCACTCCTCGGGGGAGATGCCGTCGATGCCCGCCTCGCCGCGGCTGGCCAGCACGTAGACGACCGACTTCCCGGCGTCCACCCAGCTCGCGATCGCCGCGGAGGCGCCGTATTCCAGGTCGTCGGGGTGGGCGACGACGGCCAAGGCGCGCTGCCAGTCGGTGGGCATGGGCTGAAGGTCCATGCCCACCGTCCTACCACCGAGGTCGTGTTTCGGGTGCGGGGCACGCGAAACACGACCTATCTCCGCGCGAACGCCGGTGTCGGTTCGCTACGCACCCCGCGGCCCAAGACGAACGCGGGATAGCCGCGCAAACGCGGGAAGCGGTTGAGCAGTCGCACTGGCAGCGGCAACTTGTCGGAGTCGGCGACCCTGACCTCGCCGCGCACCGCCGGTCCGATCGCGCCCCAGTGCGCCAACCGCTGCACGCCCTGGATCACCGCCGTCGCCGGCAGTCTGCGCCTGCGCACCCGCGCGAGGTCGGCGCCGGTGGCCCCGCCCGCCCTGAGCGGCGCGGCGAGCAGGCCCGCGGTGGCGATCGCGTCCTGCACCGCCAGGTTGATGCCGACGCCGCCGACCGGGGACATCGCGTGCGCGGCGTCGCCGATGCACAGCAGCCCGTCGACGTGCCAGCGCGGCAGCCGGTCCAGCTTCACGTCGAGCACCTTGACCTCGTCCCAGTCGGCGAGCGCGTCGACCCGGTCGAGCAGCCACGGTGCGCCAACCCCCAGCTGGCGCACGATGTCGCCGACGTCGCCGGTGCGGGCGGCGGCATCGGTGCCCTTGCCGATGAGCACGGCGCACTGCCAGTACTCGCCGCGGTCGATCATCACCGCGGCCCGGCGCTCGGTGATGTTGCCGATGACGCCGCCGGGGTCGGACTCGTGGCGCGGCAGCCGGAACCACCACACGTCCATCGGCGTCGCCCAGGACTTCGGGGTCAGGCCCGCGGCGGCGCGCAGCACCGACGAGCGGCCGTCGGCGGCGACGGTCAGATCGGCGCGGATCTCGCCGGTCCGCCCGTCGCGCGTGCGGTAGGCGACGCCGACGACCTTGCCCCCCTCGCGCAGCAGGCCCGTCGCCTCGGTCTCCATGCGCAGCGAGAACGCCGGTTCCGCATCGCCCGCGCGCTTGAGCAGGTCCAGGAAGTCCCACTGCGGAACCATCGCGATGTACGGGTGCCTGCCCTTGAGCCGCGACAGGTCGCCGATCTGCACGACCCGGCCCTGGAACGGCAGGCTCACCGCGTCGATGCGCCGCTGCGGGATCTTGGCGAACTCCTCGCCGAGGCCCAGGTCGTCGAGCAGGTCCAGGGTCGGCGGGTGCACGGTGTCGCCGCGGAAGTCGCGCAGGAAGTCCGCGTGCTTCTCCAGCACGGTCACCTCGACGCCCGCCCTGGACAGCAGCAGTCCCAGCACCATCCCGGCGGGCCCGCCCCCGACCACGCACACCGTCGTGCGGTCCATGGTCCCCTCCTTTTTCAACGTTGGTTGAATAATTTCAGGATGCACCCGGAGTCCGGCGCGGTCAAGCGGGCGGGCGGCGTTACGCTCACCACTGCCATGAGCACGCCTAACGCAGACACCCCAGTCCGAGCCCGCTTCTGCCCGTCCCCCACGGGCACGCCGCACGTCGGGCTCATCCGCACCGCCCTGTTCAACTGGGCCTTCGCCCGCAACGCGGGCGGGAAGCTCGTCTTCCGCATCGAGGACACCGACGCCGCCCGCGACTCCGAGGACAGCTACGCCGCGCTCCTCGACGCGCTGCGGTGGCTGGGCATCGAGTGGGACGAGGGCCCCGAGGTCGGCGGCGACTACGGCCCGTACCGGCAGAGCCAGCGCAAGGACCGCTACGCGGAGGTCATCGCGAAGCTGGTCGAGGGCGGCGAGCTGTACGAGTCGTACTCCACGCCGGAGGAGGTGGAGGCCCGGCGCAAGGCCGCGGGCCAGGACCCCAAGCTCGGCTACGACAACGCCGACCGCGACACCACCGACGCCCAGCGTGCGGAGTTCCGCGCCGCGGGCCGCGAACCGGTGCTGCGCCTGCGCATGCCCGACCGCGCCATCACCTTCACCGACCTCGTCCGCGGCGACATCACCTTCCCGGCGGGCTCGGTGCCCGACCCGGTGCTGGTGCGCGCCAACGGCCAGCCGCTCTACACGCTGGTCAACCCGGTCGACGACGCGCTCATGCGGATCACCCACGTGCTGCGCGGCGAGGACCTGCTGCCCTCCACCCCCCGCCAGATCGCCCTGTACGAGGCGTTGCAGCGGGTCGGCGTCGCCGAGTTCACGCCGCACTTCGGACATATGCCGCTGGTGCGCGGCGAGGGCAACAAGAAGCTGTCCAAGCGCGACCCGGAATCCGACCTCTTCGCCTACCGGACCCGAGGATTCATCCCCGAGGGAATGCTGAACTACCTCGCCCTGCTCGGCTGGTCCATCGCGGACGACCGGGACATCTTCACCATGGACGAGATGGTCGCCGCATTCGACATCGGGCGGGTCAGCCCGAATCCGGCGCGTTTCGACCTCAAGAAGGCCGAAGCCATCAATGCCGAGCACCTGCGGGCGCTGCCCGGCGACGAATTCCTCACGCGCGCGATTCCGTACCTGGTCGAGGCCGGTCTGCTGCCCGCGGAGCCGACCGCCGAGCAGCTGGCCACGCTGACCGCTGTCGCACCTCTGGTGCAGGAGCGCGTCATCGTCCTGTCCGACGTCGCGGGCATGGTGCGCTTCCTGTTCACCGACGACGCCGACTTCGCCCCCGAGCCCGATTCCGCGGCCAAGGCGCTCGGCCCGGACGCCAAGCCCGTTGTGGACGCCAGCATCGAAGCGCTTGCGGCGCTGTCGGAGTGGACCACGCCCGCCATCGAGGAAGCGCTCAAGGTCGCGCTGATCGACGGCCTCGGCCTCAAGCCCCGCAAGGCGTTCGCGCCCGTGCGGGTCGCCGCGACCGGGCGCACGGTGTCGCCGCCGCTGTATGAGTCCCTGGAGCTGCTCGGCCGCGAGCGAACCCTGGCTCGACTGCGCAACGCCGTGGCGTAACGCCACGCCGGGAGCCCGCGATATAGGCCTTTCCGCCGATGTCGCGGGCTCTGTGCGCTGGACCGAAAAAGATCTCGAAACATCACCTGCCTAGACGAATCGCGACACCCGCGCCGCGTTCTAACCTGCCTTAATGACTTCAGCGCGGGCTTCTTTGCATGCCGTCGAACATCCCGGACGGCTGCCCGTCCCCGCGCCGCTGCCGCCAACGATTCACGCGGTCTGCCTGGATATCGACGACACGGTGATCGATTTCACCGGCTCGGCCAGAATGGCCCTCTCGGAATTGACCGGGCGCGACGACCTGTGGCCGCAGTGGCAGGCCATCACCGACGACCACCACGCCCGCGCCATGGCCGGGGAGTTCGACCACGACACCATGCGCCGCACCCGCACCAAGGCCTTCCTCAACGCCCAGGGCGCCGACTTCGACGACGCCACCGTCGCCGTCCTGGAAGACCGCCGCCGCGACCGCATGGCCCACCTCTGGCGCCCGTTCCCCGACGCCGCCCCCACCCTCGACTGGCTCAGGGCCGCCGGCCTCAAGATCGCCGCTGTGACCAATGCCACCCACCCCGACCAGCACACCCGCCTGGCCCGCGTCGGCCTCGCCCGCTTCTTCGACGTCGTGATCAGCGCCGGAGCCCTCGGCGTCGCCAAGCCGGACCCCGAGATCTTCTACACCGCCTGCACCGAACTCGGCGTCCCCCCGTCGGCCACCGCCCACATCGGCGACCGCCTCGACCTCGACGCCCACGCCGCCCACCAAGCGGGCCTGCACGGCATCTGGCTCGACCGCACCGGCCACCCCCACCCCGCCCCCCGGGGCATCCACATCATCGACACCCTGGCCGACCTGCCCGCACTCCTCGTCACGGAGTTCCGCACCCCCGACCTCACCACCGGCGGCGCCCTCCCGGCCCAGCGCGCGTAGACCCCCGATTTCCGACTCCGCGGGCCTGTGGTCTAACATCTCTGATGTCAACGAGCACGGCAGAACGGCCCGCAAGGACCAGACGTCAGCCCGCTGGCATTGGGGTATGGTGTAATTGGCAGCACGACTGATTCTGGTTCAGTTAGTCTAGGTTCGAGTCCTGGTACCCCAGCGGAAAGCCTCCAGAAGCCCTCTGGTAAGCTTCCCCCAGCAAGACAGCAAGACCAACTGAATCAAAGTTCCTGGCCCCGTCGTCTAGCGGCCTAGGACGCCGCCCTCTCAAGGCGGTAGCGCGGGTTCAAATCCCGTCGGGGCTACGCGAAGATTGGGAGATCCCTGTCACCGGAAAGCGGTGACAGGGATCTTCGCGTTGTGGAACGTGGGGGCCGAGCCCCCACACCCCCACGGTGCGGGATCTCTCGAACCAGCGTGAGGGCCTACAGGCGAACCAGCGTGAGGGCCTACAGGCGTATCGGCGTGAGGGCCTACAGGCGTACCAGCGTGAGGGCCTACAGGCGTAGGTATCGGTGGTGTCGCCCATGGTGCGGGATCTTTCCGACCCGGCGTGAGGGGCAGGGGTGTAGCGGTGGGGATCTTCTGAGCTGGTGTGAGGGGCAGGGGCTGGGGCGTCGGTGGTGTTGCTCGCGGTGGGGGGATCGCTTGAGTCTGCGTGAGGGGCAGGGAAGTGGGGCACGCGCAAGCGCGTTCACGCCGTCGGACATGCCTCGCGGGCCTCGTGCACCGGCCAATCCGTGCATCTTGGTGTGGGAGTGCGAAAGCTTGACGCGGGCATCGGTCGAGCCCCTACGGTGAAGGAGTGCCTGAGAACTCGGGCAATCTGAGGGGAGTCAACGTGGGTGGGGCAGGAGCGAGCAGAAGTCGCGTTGTGGCAGCGGGGGTTGCTTTGGTGCTGGTTGCTTCGGCGACCTCGGCTGCGGCTCGGGTGCCGGAGGGCGCAGGAGTGGGTGCGGAAGTGGTTGCCGCGCCGTCGTTGTCGGACTTTCGGTTGGTTCGGACCAATGGGGATCTCGCTGGTCGGGTGGAGGCGCTGGATCTGCGGCTGCCGAAGCTTGGTGTGCAGAACATCCTTGACCAGGCCAATCGCTCGGCGGACCCTTGCCAGGTGCCGAAGTCGGCCGACCATCCGTTCCAGCTCCTCACCTCGCGCTTCTACTGCTTCAACGACGGTGACGACGCCACCGCCGAGTGGTTCCCGCAGGGCGTCAGCACGGTGGCCGACGCTCAGGCGGACCAGCAGTGGGGGAGCAAGCAGGCGATTCTCGTCAGTTGGTACAGCAAGGGCGGGAAGGGGGTGCGCGTCTCCTTCCTCGACCCGGCTACGGGGGACTACCAGCACGTGCTGTTGGTGTACCCGTACACCAACAGCAACGGCAATCCCAGCTACGAGGCCGTCACCACCCCGCAGGCCGGTGACGGCGGCAGCGTCCACGCGGGCGGGATTGTCTGGTACGGCAACTATCTCTACGTCGCCGACACCCGGCGCGGGCTGCGGGTCTTCGACATGCGCAGGATCTTCGACATCAAGTCCGCGGGCAGCGGCGATGTCGAGGACTCGTCACGGGTGGGCAGGCACGACAACAAGTACTACAGCTACGGATACCGCTACGTGATGCCGCAGGTCTTCGGCTACTCGCACCCCGGTGGACTGGCCACGCACCCGGCCGACCACGTCTGCAACGCGGGCGGGCCGCAGAAGTTCTCGTCGGTGGCGCTGGACCGAAGCACCACGCCGGACACGCTCATCACCTCCGAATACTGCGCCACTGTCAGCGCCGAGCGCAACGGGCGCGTGGCCCGGTACCCGATGGACGGTGGCAGCGGGCTGCCCGCCATGACCGGCGGCGTCTGGCAGGCGACGGCGGCGCACCGGATGCCCAAAGCCAACACCCAGGGCGCTGTGGCCCACGAGGCGCGCTGGTTCCTCAGCCGCACCGGGCGCGGGGAGCAGGGGGCGGGCTACCTGACCACGGCCACGGCGTCGGGGAGCACCGGGGACCTGGTCGAGACCGGTGACCGCAACGCCGCGATCGGGGTCGAGGACCTGTCCTACTGGCCGGGGTCGGAGGAGATCTTCACCGTCACCGAGTACCCGGACAAGCGCGTCGTGTACGGCGTCACACCGCCGAGCCCCTAGGAAACGCCGACGGCCCCCGGAACTCCGGGGGCCGTTGCTTTGGTCACAGTCGGTTCTGGAGGGCGTCCGCCGCGGCCAGGAGGTCGGCGGCCCAGCGGGCGCCCGGGCGGCGGCCCATGCGGTCGATGGGGCCGCTGACGGAGACCGCGGCCACCACTGAGCCTGTGGTGTCGCGCACGGGGGCGGAAACGCTGGCCACGCCCGGTTCCCGTTCGGCGACGCTCTGGGCCCAGCCGCGACGGCGGACTTCCAGGAGGGCCCGCTCGCCGAAGACGGCTTCCTGGAGCAGGCTTCGCTGCGTCGCCGGGTCGGCCCAGGCGGCCAGGACTTTGGCGCCGGAGCCCGCTGTCATCGGGAGGCGGGCGCCCACCGGGACGGTGTCGCGCAGGCCGCTGGGGGGTTCGGCCGAGCTGATGCAGATGCGGTAAAGCCCGTCGCGGCGGTAGAGCTGGACGCTTTCGCCCGTGCGGTCGCGCAGGCGGGGCAGCACGGCCGCAGCGGCGTCCAGCAGCGGATCGGTGGCGCCGCCCGCGAGTTCGGCGAGCGCGGTGCCCGGGCGCCAGCGGCCGTCGGAGCCGCGGCGCAGGAGGCGGTGCACCTCAAGGCCCACCGCGAGGCGGTGCGCGGTCGCGCGGGGAAGACCCGTGCGCGTGCACAGCTCCGCCAAGCCGCAGGGCTCCTTCGCCACGGCCTGCAGAACCGCCATCGCCTTGTCCAGAACCCCGATGCCGCTATGCTGTCCCACGTCTCGATACTACGTTCCCGTTATATGGGATGTCCAGTCTGTGGGAAGCTGAGTGATGAGCGATGGGTAAGACGCTCGCTGAGAAAGTCTGGGACCACCACGTCGTGCGCCGGGGCGAAGGCGCCGAACCGGACCTGCTCTACATCGACCTGCACCTCATTCACGAGGTGACCAGCCCGCAAGCCTTCGACGGCCTGCGGCTGGCCGGTCGCGGGGTGCGCAGGACGGATCTCACCATCGCCACCGAGGACCACAACGTCCCGACAGTCGGGATCGACCTCCCGATCGCCGACCCCGTGTCGCGCACCCAGGTCGAGACGCTGCGCCGCAACTGCGCGGAGTTCGGCGTCCGGCTGCACCCGATGGGCGATGTCGAGCAGGGCATCGTGCACGTCGTCGGACCGCAGCTGGGCCTGACGCAGCCCGGCATGACGGTCGTCTGCGGCGACAGCCACACCTCCACCCACGGCGCGTTCGGCGCGCTGGCCTTCGGCATCGGCACCTCCGAAGTCGAGCACGTGCTCGCCACCCAGACGCTGCCGCTGCGTCCTTTCAAGACCATGGCGATCACCGTCGACGGCGACCTGCCGCCCGGGGTCACCGCCAAGGACCTCATCCTCGCCGTCATCGCCCGCATCGGCACCGGCGGCGGACAGGGCTACGTCCTGGAGTACCGGGGCGCCGCGATCGAGGCGCTGTCCATGGAAGCCCGGATGACGGTCTGCAACATGTCCATCGAGGCGGGCGCCCGCGCCGGGATGATCGCGCCGGACGACACCACCTTCGAGTACCTCAAGGGCCGCCCGCACGCCCCGTCCGGCGCCGACTGGGACGACGCCGTCGCCGCGTGGCGCCGGCTGCGCACCGACGACGACGCGGAGTTCGACGCCGAGGTCGTCATCGACGCCGCCGCGCTCGCGCCGTTCGTGACCTGGGGCACCAACCCCGGCCAGGGCCTGCCGCTGTCGGCCGCCGTGCCCGACCCCGAGGCGATCCCCGACGAGAACGAGCGCTTCGCCGCCGAGAAGGCGCTGGCGTACATGGGGCTGACGCCCGGCACCCCGCTGCGCGAGGTGAACGTCGACACGGTGTTCCTGGGCTCCTGCACCAACGGACGCATTGAGGACCTGCGTGCCGCCGCCGACGTGCTGCGCGGGCACCGGGTCGCCGCCGGGGTGCGGATGCTCGTGGTGCCCGGCTCCATGCGGGTGCGCGCGCAGGCCGAAGCCGAGGGCCTGGACGAGGTCTTCACCGAGGCCGGAGCCGAATGGCGGCAGGCGGGCTGCTCCATGTGCCTGGGCATGAACCCCGACCAGCTGGCCCCCGGCGAGCGCAGCGCGTCCACATCGAACCGCAACTTCGAGGGCAGGCAGGGCAAGGGCGGGCGCACCCACCTGGTGTCCCCGCTGGTAGCCGCCGCGACGGCGGTCCGCGGCACCCTGTCCTCCCCGGCCGACCTCTCCTCCTAAGGAACCCCCATGGAGCCCTTCACCAGCCACACCGGGGTCGGCGTGCCCCTGCGCAGGTCCAACGTGGACACGGACCAGATCATCCCGGCGGTCTACCTCAAGCGGGTCACCCGGACCGGCTTCGAGGACGGCCTGTTCGCCGCCTGGCGGGCCGACGAGCACTTCGTGCTCAACTCCGAGCCCTACCGGGCGGGCAGCGTGCTCGTCGCGGGCCCGGACTTCGGCACCGGCTCCTCGCGCGAGCACGCCGTCTGGGCGCTCAAGGACTACGGCTTCCGGGTGGTCCTGTCCGCCCGCTTCGCCGACATCTTCCGCGGCAACGCCGGCAAGGCGGGCCTCGTCGCGGGCGAGCTGGAGCAGTCCGACGTCGAGCGGCTGTGGAAGCTGCTGGAGTCCGAGCCCGGCACCGAGGTGACCGTGGACCTGTCGGAGAAGACCGTCACGGCCAAGGAGTTCACCGCCCCCTTCCAGATCGACGACTACACCCGTTGGCGGCTCTTGGAAGGGCTCGACGACATCGCCCTGACCCTGCGCCATGAGACCGCCATCGGCGCGTTTGAGCAGGCCAGGCCCAAGTGGAAGCCGGTGACGACTCCCGTTTCCGGGTAGTTCCGAAGGGGGCCGGAAGTCCTGCGAAGGCCCCGGGATTCCGGCCCCCGACCCCCTCTCGAATACCTCCCGACACCGCCCACGCGACCCCCTAAGACCCCGCCTAGGACCCCCCCGGTTTGCGAACCTCGGATGGTCCAAGGAAAAATTAGGGCGCGTCGCGTGGAAATTGCGCGTCCAAAGGAATACGGTGACCTGAAGTCGGCCTCATGGGCCGTGACGGCAGCGTGACTTCAACGGCAGTGGTCTCAACTGTGGAGGACTGAAGCGTGAACAAGGCCCAACTCATCGAGGCGCTTACGGAGCGGCTGGGCGACAAGAAGGCCGCAGGCGCTGCGGTCGACGGTCTCGTCGACGTGATCGTTCGTACGGTCAACAAGGGCGAGAAGGTCAACATCACCGGGTTCGGCGTCTTCGAGAAGCGCGCCCGCGCCGCTCGCACCGCCCGCAACCCGCGCACGGGCGAGACCGTGAAGGTGAAGAAGACCAATGTCCCCGCCTTCCGCGCGGGCACGATGTTCAAGGAGGTCGTGAGCGGGGCCAAGAAGCTGCCCAAGGTCGCGGCCGCCAAGGCGGGCGCCGCCCGCACCACCACCGCGCGTGCCGCGGCGGGCACGGCCACCAAGGCCGCCACCACCCGCAGCACCACCACGCGGACCCGCGCCGCAGCGGCGAAGCCCGCCGCCGCCACCAAGGCGACGACGACCCGCGCGACCAAGACCGCGGCCGCCAAGGCCCCGGCGAAGACGGCGGCCGCCAAGCCCGCCACCACGCGCGCGAAGGCCACCACGGCCAAGGCCGCCACCCCGGCGAAGACGACCCGCACGCGGGCCACCGCCGCCAAGGCGACCACCGCCAAGGCCGCCCCCGCGGCGAAGGCCACCCCGGCCAAGAAGGCGACCTCGGCCGCCACCAAGGCCAAGGCCCCCGCCAAGCGGGCGTCCGCCGCCAAGAAGTAAGTCCGGAAGTGGTCGGTCCGGCACTGACCGGACGCTGATCGCGAGAGCCCCGCACGCAGGCCACGTGCGGGGCTCTCGGGCTTTCCAGGGGTATGTGCGCTGTTCGCGGGCCATTGCGCCGCGCCTGTCCGGTACCGCTTCACCCGCTCACGGCGCTGGTTCGTAATGCGCTCCCACGAGCTTGTCCCCATCGAATGCGAGCAGCCACGCGCTGCCCTTCTTCGCCGGAACGCCTTCCACACCGGACTCCACCCCGAGCGCGGCCAACAGACCCGGGATAGTCCCGCCCTGGCTGCACACCACAGCGGGCCCGTTCTGCGAAGCGATCTCCAGAAGCCTCGTCAGCGCACCATCGGGGTTGTCCCGGTATCCCACTTCCCCAAGTGGGGCTTCGGGCCTCAGCGGGCGATCTGGAAGGGCAATGAGCGGGCGGATGGTTTCCGAACACCGCCGGTTCGGCACCGCGTGCAGGTATTCGGGGGAGAACAGCCGCAGAAACCCGGTGAGCCGCTCGACTTGCCGAAGACCGCGTTCGGACAGCGGACGCTCGGCGTCGTCACCTTCCCATTCCGACCTGTTGCCCGCGTGCGCATGGCGCACCAGCAGCACCGTCGCGGCCTCCGGGGCGATGGCGAAAGCGGCGAGCACATCGCGGTCCTGGTGGTAGGTCAGCAGCTCGACCGCGTCGGCGACGGGCAGCCAGCGCAGTTCGTCCACCTCGTCATTCGCCGCGAAAGCCCCGGACGCCGCCCGCGCGGAGAAGTAGTCGACCGTCTTGTCCGAATCGCCGACGCGATAGGCGACTTGGCCGAGGTGGCGGCCGAGGACGGCGGTGTACCCGGTCTCCTCCAGCACTTCCCTGACCGCGGCGGAGTAGACGGTCTCGCCGGGGTCCAGCTTGCCCTTGGGCAGGCTCCAGTCGTCGTAGCGGGGGCGGTGGGCGACGGCGACCTCCACCCCGGTCCCCGAACGGCGCCACAGCACGGCGCCAGCCGCTCGAACGCGCATCGGTCAGTCCCTCGGACGGTGCTGGGCCAGGATCGCGGGCATCTCGGCCTGGTGGTCGCGCACGTCCTCGGAGTCGGCGGGCGAGGCCGTCCAGTCGCCGTTGCCCGCGAGCACCCAGCAGCGGGTCGCGGGGTCCAGCGCGGAGTCGAAGACGCTCGCCAGCTGCCCGCACAGCCGCCGGTCGGTCACCCGCACCATCACCTCGACGCGGCGGTCGAGGTTGCGGTGCATCATGTCCGCGCTGCCGAACCAGTGCTCGTCGGCGCCCACGAACCACACCATCCGCGAGTGCTCCAGGAACCGGCCGAGGATCGAGCGCACGCGGATGTTCTCCGACAGGCCCGGGATGCCCGGCCGCAGCGCGCAGATCCCGCGCACGACCACGTCCACCGGCACACCGTGCTGCGAGGCGCGGTACAGCGCGTCGATCACCTGTTCGTCCACCAGGGAGTTCACCTTCATCTTCACCCCCGCGGGCTTGCCTGCCGCGGCGCGCTCGATCTCGCCGTCGATGTGCTCGACGATGCCGCGCCGCACGCCGTGCGGGGCGACCAGCAGGCTGCGGTAGTGGTCCTGGCGCGCGTAGCCGGTGAGGACGTTGAACAGGTCGGTGAGGTCGGCGCCGATCGCGGGCTCGGCGGTCAGCAGGCCGACGTCCTCGTACAGGCGCGCGGTCTTCGGGTTGTAGTTGCCGGTGCCGATGTGGCAGTAGCGGCGGATGGTCGAACCCTCCTGGCGCACCACCAGCGACGTCTTGCAGTGCGTCTTGAGCCCGACGAGCCCGTAGACGACGTGCACGCCCGCCTTCTCCAGGGTGCGCGCCCACTTGATGTTCGCCTGCTCGTCGAAGCGCGCCTTCAGCTCGACCAGGGCCACGACCTGCTTGCCGGCCTCGGCGGCGTCGATGAGCGCGTCCACGATGGGCGAGTCGCCGGAGGTGCGGTAGAGCGTCTGCTTGATGGCCAGCACGTGCGGGTCGTTGGCGGCCTGCTCGATGAAGCGCTGCACGCTGGTGGAGAACGAGTGGTACGGGTGGTGCACCAGCACATCGCCCTCGCGCAGCCGGGCGAAGACGCTCTTGGGCGTCTCGCCCTCGGCGAAGGCCGGGTGCGTGGTGGGCACGAACGGCGGGTCCTTCAGCTCCTTGCGGTCGACCCCGTAGATCCCCCACAGGCACGACAGGTCCAGCAGGTCGCGCACGACGACGACGTCGTTCTCGTGCACGTCCATCTCGCGCAGCAGCAGCTCAAGCATGTGGTCGCTCATGTCGTCGGCGACCTCCAGGCGCACCGGCGGGCCGAAGCGCCGCTGCGCCAGCTCCCGCTCCAGCGCCTTGAGCAGGTCCTCGTCGCGGTCCTCCTCGACCTCGAGGTCGGCGTTGCGGGTGACCCGGAAGGCGTGCACGTCGATGATCTCCATGCCGGAGAACAGCATCCGCAGGTGCGCGGCGATCAGCTCCTCCAGCGGCAGGAACACCGCGGTGCGCTCGTCGGGGCTGCGGTCGACGCGCACCAGCCTGGGCACGTTGTCGGGCACCTTCACGCGGGCGAAGCGCGGCGTGCCCTCCTCGGGGTCGAGCACGGTGACGGCCAGGTTCAGCGACAGGCCGGAGATGTAGGGGAAGGGGTGCGCCGGGTCGAAGGCCAGCGGCGTCAGCACCGGGAAGACCTGGTCGCGGAAGTAGGACGACATCTTCGTCGCCTGCTCCTCGGTCAGCTCCGCCCAGGTGGCGATCCGGATGCCTGCGTCGGCCAGCGCGGGCCGCACGTGCTCGGCGAAGGCGCGCGAATGCTGCTCGACCAGCTCCTGGTTGCGCTTGGCGATCCAGGACAGCTGCTCGCGCGGGGTCATGCCGTCGGCGCTGCGCACGGACAGGCCGGTCTCCATCCGCCGCTTGAGCCCGGCGACCCTGACCATGTAGAACTCGTCGAGGTTGGAGGCGAAGATGGCCAGGAACTTGGCCCGCTCCAGCAGCGGCTCGGAGGAGTCCTCGGCCAGGGCGAGCACCCGGGCGTTGAAGTCCAACCAGGACAGTTCCCGGTTGAGGTACCGGTCGTCCGGCAGGTCGGTGACGACCTGCGCGCGGGTGGCCGCAGGCGGCGCCGACGGCAGGCTGCGCGGCTCCGGGGCGGGCGGCTCCGAGGTGGGCTCTGCTGGGCTGTTGTCCGTGGTCACGTCCGCATTCTCCGTCACGGCCGCGGCTTTGGCCCCGTCAGCCGGATGAATTCTCGGCACGAGCCCCTGGTGCGCTGCGCCACAGCGCCGCGGTGGCCGCGCCGAGGCCGAGACCGGCCGCCGCCGCGAGGTCGGCGGCGGTGTCGACGTCGCGGCGCAGGGAGGCCAGGTCCGCGCCCACCGCGACGGCGGACTCGCCGTGCCTGGCCGCCGATCCGGGGCCGAAGCGCGGGTCCAGCCGCTGCCCGGGGGCGCCCACCAGCAGGACGGTGCCGGTGCCGGTGTGGTCGGGCACGTAGGCGCGCCTGCCCGCGGCTTCGGCCAGCGCGGCGCCCAGGTCCGCCGGGACCAGCGCGGGCAGGTCGGCCTGCAGGGCGGCCACGGCCGAGCCGGGGTCGCGCGAGCGCAGCACCCGCGCGCCGAAGCGCAGCGCGGCGTTGAGGCCGGGCAGGCCGCGCTCGTCAAGGCATTCCGCGCCCGTTCCGGCGAGGCCTGCCACCACGCGCTCGTCCTCGCACACGACCAGCACCGAGCGCACCCCGGGCGCGGCGACGGCCGCGGCGACGGTGTCGCGCACCACGGCCAGCACCAGCGCCCGGTGCTCGGGATGGGCCCCGCGCAGCCGCGACTTGGCCCGGTCGAGGTGCTTGACCGGGATCACCACATCGCTCACCGTGGGCGTCACGGTGAGCCATCCTCGCTGATCCCCGCCCGGCCACCCCGCTGGACCCGTGCCCAGGGCGCAGGTCAGACTCTCACCTCAGCACCGACGCATGAGGAGGACCGGGGTGGGCAAGCGCGAGAAGAGCGGCTTCTGGGTGTTGGCCGCGGCAGCCTGCTTCTACCCGCTGACCTGGTTGGGCAAGCGCACCTACCGGGGGGTCGAGAAGCTCCCGGAGACCGGCGGGGTGCTGCTGGTGATGAACCACGTCTCCCACCTCGACCCGCCCAACGACGCGGTGTTCGTGCACCGCAACCGCAGGGTGCCGCGCTTCATGGCCAAGGACAGCCTGTTCACGGTGCCGGTCTTCGGCCGCATCCTGGCGGGCTCCGGCGGCATCCCGGTCTACCGGGGCTCGACCACCGCCGCCGACAGCCTCAAGGCCGCGCACGCGGCCCTGCGCGAGGGCAAGCTCGTCCTCATCTACCCCGAGGGCACCATCACCAAGGACCCGACCGGCTGGCCGATGCGCGCGCGGACCGGCGTGGCCAGGCTCGCCCTGGAGAACGACGTGCCGGTGCTGCCCGTCGCCCGGTGGGGGACCAACGACATCTGGAACGGCTACAACAAGAAGTTCCGCCCGTTCCCGCGCAAGCAGGTCTGGACCGTGGTCGGCGACCCGGTCGACCTGTCGGAATACAAGGAGCGCCCGGTCACCAACCAGGTGCTGCGCGAGGTCACGGACCTGCTGATGACCCGCGTGCGCGACCTGCTCGCCGACATCCGCGACGAGCCCGCGCCCACCGAGTTCTTCACCCCGGCGAGCAGGCGGGAGGCGGGCAAGTGAGCATCGCGGTCCTGGGAGCGGGCTCCTGGGGGACCACCTACGCCAAGGTGCTCGCCGACGCGGGCCAGGACGTGGTGCTGTGGGCCCGCCGCCGCGACGTCGCCGAGGCCATCACCGCGCGGCGGCAGAACGCCGAGTACCTGCCCGGGGTCGTGCTACCGGAGCTGCTGCGCTCCACATCGGACCCGAGGGAGGCGCTGGCCGGGGCCGCGACCGTGGTGCTGGCGGTGCCGAGCCAGAGCCTGCGGCACAACCTCACCGCCTGGCGCGGCCTGCTGCCCGCCGACGCGACGCTGGTCAGCCTGGCCAAGGGCGTCGAGCTGGGCACGCTGAGCCGGATGAGCGAGGTCATCGCCGAGGTCGCGGGCGTCGGGGCCGACCGGGTCGCGGTGGTCTCCGGGCCCAACCTGGCCAAGGAGATCGCCCAGGAGCAGCCGACGGCCACCGTCATCGCCTGCCAGGACCACGACCGCGCGGTCGACCTGCAACGCCGCTCCACCACCGGCTACTTCCGGCCGTACACCATCACCGACGTGGTGGGCTGCGAGATCGGTGGCGCGTGCAAGAACGTCATCGCGCTCTCCTGCGGCATGGCCGCCGGGCTCGGCTTCGGCGCGAACACGCTGGCCACGCTGATCACCCGCGGCCTGGCCGAGACCGCCCGACTCGGCGCGGCGCTGGGCGCCGACCCGATGACCCTCGCCGGGCTCGCCGGCCTGGGCGACCTGGTCGCCACCTGCTCGTCGCCGCTGTCGCGCAACCGCACCTTCGGCGAGCGCCTGGGCCGCGGCGAGTCGCTGGCGCAGGCGCAGGCCGCCGCGCACGGGCAGGTCGCCGAAGGTGTGAAGTCCTGCTCGTCGATCCGCGACCTGGCCGCCCGCCACGGCGTGGAGATGCCGATCACCGAGGTGGTGCACCGGGTCTGCCACGACGGGTTTCACCCCGGCGAGATGGCGGGCGAGCTGATCGGCCGCAAGACCAGGCCCGAGCGGTGACCGGCGACGGCACCCGCTGCGTGCACGCGGGCCTGCCGCCCGCCGGGCCGGGCGCCCCGGTGCCCGCGCAACCGGTCCTGGCCGCGCAGTTCCACCTCTCCGAAGACCCGGCCGCCGACTTCTACGGCCGCGCGGGGAACCCCACCTGGCGCGCGCTGGAGTCCGCGATCGGCAGCCTGGACGGCGGCGAGTGCCTGGTCTACCCGTCCGGGATGGCGGCGATCTCGGCGCTGCTGCGCGTGGTGGTCGGCCCGGGGGAGACCGTCGTGGTGCCCTCGGACGGCTACTACCTCGCCCGCGGCTACGCGCACGAGCACGTGGACGCCGTCGTGCGCGAGGTGCCGACGACGACGGCCGAATGGGACTTCACCGGGGCGCGGCTGGTGCTGGTCGAGACGCCGTCGAACCCCGGTCTCGACGTGTGCGACCTGACGGCGGTCGCCGCCGCCGCGCGCGCCGCCGGTGCGCTGCTGGCCGTGGACAACACGACGGCGACGCCGCTGGGGCAGCGGCCGCTGGAGTTCGGCGCGGACTTCGTCGTCGCCAGCGACACCAAGGCGCTCGCCGGGCACAGCGACGTCGTGCTGGGCCACATCACCGCCGCGTCGGCGGAGTGGGCCCAGCGGCTGCGCGCCGAGCGGACGATCTCCGGCGCGATCGCGGGGCCGTTCGAGACGTGGCTGGCCCTGCGCGGGCTCGGCACGCTGGACCTGCGCCTGGCGCGGCAGGCCGAGAACGCCGCCGCCCTGCACGCCGCGCTGCGCGGGCACCCCGCGGTGGCGCGGGTGCGCTGGCCCGGCTCGCCCGAGGACCCGGCGCACGAGGTGGCCGCCCGGCAGATGCGCCGCTTCGGCGGCGTGCTGACCGCCGAGCTGGCCTCGGCGGAGGCCGCCGAGGCGTTCGTCGGCCGCGCCGCGCTGATCGCCTCGGCCACCAGCTTCGGCGGCCTGCACACCACCGCCGACCGGCGCGCCCGCTGGGGCGACGCGGTGGCGCCGGGCCTGCTGCGGATCTCCTGCGGCTGCGAGGACCCCGGCGACCTGGTCGCCGACGTCCTCGCAGCACTGGCCTGAGCGCCGCACTCAGTCCAGGGTCATCTCCATGATCGGCAGCGTGGTCGGCTGGTCGGACCCGCCGTCGGGCTCCACGGTGATGCCGATGTTGGTGGCGCTGGCGACCTCGCCGGTGTCGTCGAGGACCGTGACCCGGCCGTCGGCTCCCGCGCTGACCAGGCCGACGGAGTGGAACGGCGTGTCGCCGCCCATCAGCCACACCTGGAAGTCCTTGCCCTCCGGGGCGGCCGGGACGCCGCTGGCCAGCAGCAGCACGTCACCGCGCTCGCGGGAGTAGACGACGGTGCCCGACAGCCCGCCCGCCGAACCGCTGATCATCTTGGCGTCACCGGCGGAGAGGATCTCCGACATCGCCGCCGCCTGCGCCCGGCTGTCGGTCAGGTCGTTCTGCGTGCGGTACAGCGCGACGCCCATGGCCACGGAGGCCACCAGCAGCACGGCCGCGGCCATGCCGAGGATGCGCGTCGACCACGGGACGCGGCGCGCGGCGGGGGTCTGCGCGCCGTCCCCGCCGAGCGGCGGCAGCTGCCGGGTCTGGCCGATGCTGGCCATCACCGCGGCCTTGAGCTCCGGGCGCGGCGCTTCGGCCACGGACTCGCCGAGGCGGGCCGCGGTGGCCTGCAGCTCGGCCACCTCCTGGGCGCACGGGTCGCACTCGGCCAGGTGGCGCTCGAACGCGGCGCGCTCCAGCTCCGGGATCGCGTTGAGGGCGTAGGCCCCCGTCAAAGCGTGAATGTCGGCGTTCACCGGGCCACCCCCAGGCAGTCGCGCATCCGAATCAGGCCGTCGCGCAGTCTCGTCTTGATGGTTCCGAGTGGTGTGCTCAGCAGGTCGGCGACCTCTCGGTAGGTCAGCCCCTTGTAGTACGCCAGCTCCACGGACTGGCGCTGCAGCTCGGTCAGCGAGCCGAGGCAGCGGCGCACCTGCTCGTACTCCAGGCGGGTGCCGACCTGCTCGGCGACCTCGTCGAAGGGCCGGGCGCCCTCCTGCCGGTGCGCGCGGTCCTCGCGGTCGGTGGCCGCCTGCGCCGAGCGCACCCGGTCGACGGCGCGGCGGTGCGCCAGCGTCATGACCCACGTCATGGGGGAGCCGCGCTCGGGGGAGTAGCGCGCGGCGGTGCGCCACAGCTCCAGCATCACCTCCTGCGTCACCTCCTCGGACTGGGCCGGGTCCCGCACGATGCGCCGCACGAGCCCGAACACCGGCGCGGCCACGACGTCGTATAGCTTCTCGAACGCCGACTCGTCACCGCGGGCCACGCGCTGCAGCAGCGCCGCCGGGTCGGGCGCCGTGCCGGTGTCGGGCACGCCGGATAGCCGCCGCGCGCGTTCGGCCATGATTTGCTCCTGTCCCCCGCATTAGCGGATCACACACTTTCTCGCACCATCTCATTCGGATCGAGCACGCCAGAGGATTGGTCGTCCCATCGGCTGGGCTACGTTGCGGCCCTGGCCGGGGGTCTGACAACCTACGAATCGTGTTGGCGCGTGTCTCTTCCGACCGCCGCCGGGGTCACATCCACCTCGTGCGGATCGCCAGCGCGCTCTGTCCCTGTCGCTGAACCAGCCCGACCGCCGTTCACCCGACAGACCTCAGTCTTTTTACAGTGGGGAGGATCTCCCATGTTCGCTGTGCCTCCGAACACCGTCGCCCTCGGCGGAACGCCAGTCGACGCCCACCCTGTTTTGATCGCCCAGCAGTTCGCCGCCGACCGCGCGCGCTGGGCGGGCCTGCTGCGCTACGACCCGGACGAGCGCTTCGCCTCGCTGGTCGAGCGTACGGTCGACCAGGAGATCTGGCTCATGAGCTGGCTTCCCGGCCAGTCGACCGACACCCACGACCACGGATGGACCTCAGGTGCCTTCACCGTGGTGAGCGGGACCCTCGTGGAGCGCACCACGGTGCCCGGCGCGACCGCGGTGGAGCGCCCGCTCGTGGCGGGCCAGTCGCGGGTCTTCGGGCCCGGCTACGCCCACCGCGTGCGCAACGACTCCGCCGACCCGGCGGTCAGCATCCACGTCTACCGCGGCGAGCGCCCGCCCCGCGGCGGGTTCACCGTCGGCTGACGTGCCCTGGCACGTCCCACTCGCCGCGCAGGTCGGCGGCCGGGACGGGCGTGCCGAAGGACGTGGTGATGGGCAGCACGCCCGCCCACACCGCGTTGGCCGCCACGTCGGCCTCCTCGTCGCCCGGCCCGCCGTCGCGCAGCTTCACCGACGCCTCGGCGAGGTCGAGCGCGATGACCGAGGTGGCGGCCAGCTCCTTGGGCGTCGGCCGCCGCGAGTAGTCCCACGAGCCGGGCGCGAGGTGTTCGGTGAGCACGCGCAGGGCGTGCAGCTTCGCGTCCGGCTCGGTGACCGCGACGGCATCGCCGTGGACGACCGCCGATCGGTAGTTCATGGAGTGGTCGAAGGCCGACCTGGCGTAGACGATGCCGTCCAGCAGGGTGACGGCGACGCAGACCTGACCGGCCTCGCGCAGGCTCCGCGCGCCGGTCGAGCCGTGCAGGTACAGGGTGTCGCCGTCGCGGCCGTACCCGGTGGGCAGCACGCGCGGCGCGCCGTCGACCACCACGGCGAGGTGGCACACCAGGCCCGCGTCGAGGATCGCGTGCAGGACGGCGCGGTCGGCGACGGCACGGGCCCTGCCCCTGCGGATCGTGCTGCGTTCGGTGGGGGACAGGTCACCGACGGCGTTCTGGCTGGTCACACCTCGACCGTACGATGGCATAGTGGCATCCTTGAAGGGCCACGTCTGCCGTAGTCGAGGGGTCCACTATGTCAAGCCCGGCGAGGTCGAGCCCGGCGAGTCCAGCGTGGAGTCCCGCGCTGCCGGTGGCGGTCGACCGCGCCGCGGCCACGCCGCTGGCGGTGCAGCTGGCCGACGCGCTGCGGGCGGCCGCGGCCGACGGCAGGCTCCGCGCCGGCGACCGGCTCCCGTCGACCAGGGCGCTGGCCGCCCAGCTCGACGTCAGCCGCACGGTCACCGCCGCCGCCTACGAACAGCTGCACGCCGAGGGCTGGATCGCGGGCAGGCACGGCTCCGGCACCTACGTCACCACCGCGCCGCCCGGCTCGCCGCGCACCCGCGCCCGGCGCCAGCGCCAGGACGCGCCCGCCGGGCCGGAGGTGGACCTCACCCCCGGCTCGCCGTGGGCGGGGGGCATCGATCGGGCGGCGTGGCGGCGCGCCTGGCGCGGCGCGGCCGACGCGGCGCCGCTGCCCCGCCCGCACCGGGCCGGGCTGGCCGAGTACCGCGCCGTCGTCGCCGAGCACCTGCTGCGCCACCGCGGCCTGCCGGTCGGCGACGGCGACGCCGTGCTGGCCACCGGCGGCACCACGGCCGCGGTGGTCGAGCTGGCCGCCGCGGTGCTGCGCCGCGGCGACACCGTCGCCGTCGAGGAGCCGGGCTACCAGCGCGCGGTCGCGGCGATGCGGGCCGCGGGCATGCGCGTCGTCCCCGCCCCGGTGGACGGCGACGGGCTGCTGGTCGACGCGCTGCCCGCCGGGGTCAAGGCCGTCTACTGCTCGCCCGCCCACCAGTACCCGCTGGGCAGGCGCATGTCGGCGGCGCGGCGGGTGGAGCTGGTCGAGCGGGCCCGGCAGGCGGGCTGGCTGGTCATCGAGGACGACTACGACGGCGAGCTGCGCTACGACGTCGCCCCGCTGCCGCTGCTGGCCGCGCTCGCCCCGGATGTCGTCGTGCACCTGGGGACCACCAGCAAGATCCTCACCCCGACGCTGGGCATCGGCTGGATGGTGGCCCCGCAGCCGGTGGTGTCGGCGGTGCTGGCCCACCGCGACCGCACCGGAACCGGGCCGTCGCCGGCGGGCCAGCTCGTCGTGGTGGAGCTGGCCCGCAACGGCGACCTCGGGCGGCACCTGCGCAAGGTCAGGCGGGAGATGTCGGAGCGCAGGACGCTGCTGGTCGACGCGCTCGCCGGGGGCGGCGTCCCGTTCGTCGGCGACGACGCGGGCGCGCACCTGGTCATCCCGCTGCCGTCGGCGCGCGCGGAGTCGGACTTCCTCGACGCCGCTGCCCAGCGCGGGCTGCGCCTGGACGGCCTGGTGCGCCACCACAGCGGCCGAGCGGCCCGCTTCGGCGTCGCGGTCGGGTACGCGGCGTGCTCGCGCGAACAGCTCAAGGTGGCGCTGCCGGTGCTGGTGGCGCTGTTCTCGGGGCGCTGAGCCGACCGGAGTAGGGTCGCGCCATGGCAAAGACCAGGGTGGCCGTGGTGTTCGGCGGGCAGAGCACCGAGCACGCGGTGTCGTGCGTGTCCGCGGCGAGCGTCTTGGCCCACCTCGATCCCGAGCGCTACGAGGCGGTGCCGGTCGGCATCACCCCGGCGGGCCGCTGGGTGCTGGGCCCGTCGGACCCGGAGGTGCTGCGCATCAGCGGTCGCACCCTGCCGAGCGTGCCGCCGGGGACCGCGCTGACCCTGCCCGCCGCGGGCCGTGGCCTCATCGCGCTCGAACCGGGCAGGGAAGGCGAAGTCTTGTCCTCTGTGGACGTAGTCTTCCCGGTGCTGCACGGTGCTTTCGGCGAGGACGGCACCGTCCAGGGCCTGCTGGAGATGGTCGGCCTGCCCTACGTCGGCCCCGGGGTGCTGGCCAGTGCCGCAGCCATGGACAAGGGCTTCACCAAGAAGGTCCTGGCCGCCGAGTCCCTGCCGATCGGCCGCTACGTCGACCTGCCCAGGGGGCGTGCCGACCTGACCGACGCCGAGCGCGGGCACCTCGGCCTGCCGGTGTTCGTCAAGCCGTCGCGGGCGGGTTCCTCCAGCGGCATCACCAAGGTGACCGACTGGGCCGACGTCCCCGCCGCGATCGCCCACGCCCGCACCGTCGACCCCAAGGTGCTCATCGAGGCCGCGGTGGCGGGCCGGGAGATCGAGTGCGGCGTCCTGGAGTTCCCCGACGGCCGCGTCGAAGCCTCGCAGCCGGGCGAGATCACCCTGGCCGACGACGTCGACTGGTACGACTTCGAGGCCAAGTACCTCAACCCCGGCGACCTGGACATCCCGGCCAAACTGGACGATGCCGTCGCCGACAGCCTGCGCGCCACCGCCGTCGCCGCCTTCCACGCGCTGGACTGCCAGGGCCTGGCCCGCGTCGACTTCTTCGTCGGCGAGGACGGCGAGCTGACCATCAACGAGGTCAACACGATGCCGGGCTTCACCCCCTCCTCGGCGTTCCCGAAGATGTGGGAGGTCACCGGCGTCGACTACCGGAGCCTGGTCACCACGCTGATCGAGACCGCGCTGGCCCGCGGCGTGGGCCTGCGCTGAGCGCGCTGGAGCGCCACCAGGTCGCGATCTACCTCGCCGCCCTCGCCGTGGGCGGGCTGACCGGCCTGCTCGCGCCCGGGACCGGGACGGCGCTGGAGCACGCGATCACCCCGGTGCTGGCGGCGCTGCTCTTCGTGACCTTCCTCCAGGTCCCGGTGTCCTCGCTGGGCGCCTCGCTGCGCGCGGGCCGGTTCATCGGCGCGGTCCTGGTGGTCAACTTCGCGGTGGTCCCGCTGGTGCTCGCCGCGGTGTTCGCGCTGCTGCCGGCGGACCAGGCGGTGCGGCTGGGCGTGCTGCTGGTGCTGCTGACCCCGTGCGTCGACTACGTGATCGTCTTCTGCGGTCTCGCGGGCGGCAGCGCGCGGCGGCTGCTGGCCGCGACCCCGCTGCTGCTGGTCGCGCAGATGCTCCTGCTCCCGCTGTTGCTGCTGCTCTTCCTCGGCCCCGACCTCGCCGACGTGGTCGAGCCCGGCCCGTTCGTCGAGGCGTTCATCCTGCTCATCGCCCTCCCGCTGGCGCTGGCCTGGCTCGCCCAGACCTGGGCGGCCCGCTCGGACACGGGAAGCCGGGCCGCGGCGGCGGCGGGCACGACGATGGTGCCCCTGATGGCGGCGACGCTGTTCGCGGTGACGGCCTCGCAGGTGCCCGCGCTCGGCGGGGACCTCGGTGACGTCCTCGCCGTGGCGCCGTTCTACGCGGGCTTCCTGATCGTCATGCCGTTCGCCGGGATCGCGGTGGCGCGCCTGTTCGCGCTCGGGGCCGAGGACACCAGGGCGGTCGTGTTCACCGGCGCCACCCGCAACTCCCTCGTCGTGCTCCCCTTGGCCCTCGCCCTGCCGGACGCGTTCGCGGTGGCCGCCGTGGTGGTCGTCGCCCAGACCCTGGTCGAGGTCATCGGCATGGTGGTCTACGTCCGCCTGATCCCGCGCCTCGTGCCGCGCGTCTGAAGCACGGGCTCACTCCAGACCGAGCACCACGACGACATCGGCCTGCCCGCCCCGGTGCACGGCCAGCTCGGCCTCCGGGCGGGAAACCCGCAGGTGCTCTTCCAGCGCCGCCGCGATGGCGTCGGGGGCGTCCCTGCCCAGCAGCGCGGTGACGAGTTCCCCGCCCGCCGCCAGCATCCGTTCCACCACCCCGGTCGCCGCCCTCGTCAGCGTCGACACCGACGCCGGGCCCGCCTCGATGAGCACCACCTCGCCGTCGGCGAAGCCCACGACGTCGCCCGCCGCGCACGGTCCCACCCAGGTGATCGCGTCCTCGCGCGCCACGACGACCTCGCCCCTGCGGGTCGCCGCCGCGGCCTCGGCCATGGCGACCACGTCGTCGCCCGCGCGCCTGCGCGGGTCGTGCACGGCCAGGGCGGCCAGCGCCTGCACCGGGGACGCGCACGGCACCACGACGACATCCTGGCCCGCGGCCACCGCGCGGATCGCCGCCTCGTCGGCGACGGCCATCAGGTCGCGGTGCACCGGCAGCACGGTCACGTGGGCCGCGCCCGTGCCGGTGATGATCTGGAGCAGCTCGTAGGGCGTCGGCGGCAGGCTGTCGTCCACCCGCAGCACGGCCACCCCCTCGGCCAGGAGCAAGTCGGCCAGGCCGTCGCCGCGCACCGGCGCGACGACGGCGCGCTCCCGGACGAACCGGGCCGGGCCGTCGGGCAGGGCGTCGGCGAAGCGGGCCACCCGGACCCGCCGCGGCCTGCCCGCCTCGATCCCGGCCTCGATCGCCGCGCCGATGTCGTTGCAGTGCACGTGGACGGCCCACAGCGCGTCCCCGTCGCCGGCGACCGAGACCGAGTCGCCGAGTTCGTCCAGTTCGTCGCGCAGCCGCTCGGCCGCGGCGGGGGAGGCGTCCTCCAGCAGGTACATGACCTCGTAGGCGTACAGCTCGGAGCCGCCCTCGCGGGAAGCGACCATCGGGGTGGCGCTCGGTGCGGTGCCCGGTGCGGTGCCCGGTGTGGCGTCGACCCGCGCGGCCGTGGTCACCGGCGTGCCCGCGACGACGGCGACCAGCGCGTCCAGCAGGACCACGACGCCGCGCCCGCCCGCGTCCACCACCCCGGCCTCGGCCAGCACCGCCAGCTGGTCGGGGGTCTTGTCCAGCGCGGTGGCCGCGGCCGTCGCGGCGGCCAGGGCGACCTCGTGCAGCGTCGCGCCGGGCAGGCACGACGCGGCCTCGTCGGCGGCGGCGGCCAGGACGGTCAGCATGGTGCCCGGCGCGGGCTCGGAGACCGCCGCCGCCGCCCGCCGCGCGCCCTGGCGCAGCGCCTCCGCCAGCAGGCCCGCGTCCACCGCCGCCGCGCCGGAGGCCGCCTCGGCCATGCCGCGCAGCAACTGCGAGGTGATCACCCCGGAGTTCCCGCGGGCCCCGGTCACCGCGCCCTTGGCCAGCACGCCCAGCGCCGCGCCCGCGTCCGCCCGCTGCCCGGACGGCGCCCGCAGCAGCGCCTCCAGCGCGGCGCGCAGGGTGTGCAGCAGGTTGGTCCCGGTGTCGCCGTCGGCCACCGGGAACACGTTGATCCGGTTGATCGCCGCCCGGTGCGCGTCGACGGACTCCACGCAGGCCGCCGCCCAGCGGCGCAGCTCCCCAGCGTCCAGCGCCTCCAGCACCCCGGGCTCCTCTCGTCCGGGAGAGACTAGCCCCGGTTTGGAGCCCCCGAGCCACACCCGTTACCCTGGTACGACGCTCGGGCCGTGCCTGAGCCTTCTGTACTGCAACCTGAAGGAGTGTCTGACGTGGCTGCCGTGTGCGACGTCTGTGGCAAGGGGCCAGGCTTCGGCAAGTCGGTCTCGCACTCCCACCGGCGCACGAACCGCAGGTGGAACCCGAACATCCAGACCGTCCACGCCAAGCTGGGCATCTCCCAGCGGAAGCGCATGAACGTGTGCACCTCGTGCATCAAGGCGGGCAAGGTCGTCCGGGGCTGACCCAGACTTTCTGACGCGGCGCCGGTGGCTCAGGCCACCGGCGCCGCTTTTGTCGTTTCCACCGCGCGCAGCGCCAGCAGCGCGGACGCCCCGGCCAGCACCGTGGCCAGCGCCGCCAGCGCGAACGCCCCGCGCGGCCCGAGACCGGCCACCACGGCCCCGCCGAGCACCGTCCCCAGCACGTTGGAGCCCACCAGCACCGCCCCCGCCGCCGCGAACGCCCGGCCGCGCAGGTGCGCCGGGCTGCGCGCCCGCACGATGCCCAGGTTGGTCACGTTCTGCATCCCCGTCGCCGCCCCGCCGACGACGTAGCCCAGCGCCACCGCCCCGGTGAAGGGCAGCGCGGCGGGCAGCAGCATCGCCATCCCCATCGCCGCGCACGCCGAGCCCAGCCCCAGCAGCAGCGCCCGCTGGCGCACCAGCCGCGCCGCCGCCCGCGCGCCCGCCAGCACGCCGAGCAGCCAGCACGCGTGCAGCAGCCCCAGCGTGCCCGCACCGCCGCCGAGCACGTCGGTCACGTAGAAGACGGTGGCCACGTCGGCGAACATCACCCCGGTGCAGGACACCGCCAGGCACACCGTGGCGACCCGCAGCACCGGGTCGGCCGCCAGCAGCCGCAGCCCCGCGCTCGCCGCCCCGTCCTTCTCCCTCGGCGCGCCGCGCGGGTCCCGCTCGGCGCGCACGAGCGAGAGCAGCGCCGCCTGCGCGAAGTAGGTGCCCGCGTCGACGAACAGCGCCTCCCGCGTCCCCAGCCCCGCCACCAGCAGCCCCCCGGCCGCCGACCCGGCGAGCATCCCCGCGCTGCGCCCGACCCCCAGCCACGAGTACCCGCGGGCCGAGCCGTCCTCCCCGCAGATCACCGGCACCATCGCCGAGGCCGCCGGGTTCACCACCGCGGTCCCGCAGCCGAGCACCACCAGGGTGATCAGGATGAGCGCAAGGCTGTGCAGCACCGCCGTCAGCGCCAGCGCTGCGCACCCCTGCACGAGCTGCCCGATGACGATCAGCCTGCGGTTGGGCACGCGGTCGACCAGCAGCCCGGCCAGCGGCGCGAACACCGACACCGGCACGAACTCGGCGATCAGGACCCCGACGACCGCGAATGCCCCGAATCCCTTGACGTGCAACAGGAGCACGATGATGGTGACCGCGGTCCCGAAGAGGGACACCGCGGCGCCGCACACCACGAGCGCAAGATCCCTGTTCCCCCGCACCCAAGAAAACGTAACGCCGGATCACCGCGCCGGGGCAAGATTCACTCGCCCAGCCTCACCCGCGCGGTGCCCGCACCCCGAGCGCTACGGCAGCTTCCAGTCGACGGGCTCGGCGCCCTGCTCCACCAGCAGCGCGTTGGCCCGGCTGAAGGGCTTGGAGCCGAAGAACCCCGACCTCGCCGACAGCGGGCTCGGGTGCGCCGACTCGATCGCGGGCACCTCGCCCAGCATCGGGCGCAGGTTGCGGGCGTTGCGGCCCCACAGGATCGCCACCAGCGCCCCGCCCCGCTCGGCCAGCGCGCGGATGGCCTGCTCGGTCACCGCCTCCCAGCCCTTGCCCTGGTGGGAGTTCGCCTTGCCGGGCTCGACCGTCAGCGCCCTGTTGAGCAGCAGGACCCCGTTCTCGGCCCACGGCGTCAGGTCGCCGCTCGCGGGCCTGGGGTGGCCCAGGTCCTCGCAGTACTCCTTGTAGATGTTGATGAGGCTCTTCGGCGGCGCGACCCCCGGCGCCACCGAGAACGACAGCCCCACGGCGTGCCCCGGCGTCGGGTACGGGTCCTGTCCGACGATCAGCACCCGGACGTCGTCGAAGGGCTGCTGGAAGGCCCGGAGCACGTGCTCCCCGGCGGGCAGGTAGGTGCGGCCCGCGGCGACCTCCTCGCGCAGGAACCGCCCCATGGCACTGATCTGCTCGGCGACCGGTTCCAGGGCGCGCGCCCAGCCCGCTTCGACGATCTCGCTCAACGGCTTCGTCACGCCGGGAAACAGTACTCAGCCCGGCAGCCGGGGGTTCGCCAGGTCGGCCGCGACTTCCAGGGCCTTGCCGAGGTGCACCGACAGCGGCGACTCGGCGTAGTACCCGTAGGCGGGGATGTCGGTGTAGCCGGAGTCGCGGTAGAGGGCGATCGCCTCGGGCTGGTTGCGGCCCGTCTCCAGGATCAGGCAGCGGTGCCCGGCCGCCGCCGCCGTCGTCTCGATCTCGGCCAGCATCTGGCGCGCGTAGCCGCGCCCGCGGGCCCTGGTGACCACGAACATGCGCTTGATCTCGGCCTTCTCGCCGTGGCTGCGCCATCCGCCGGTCGCCACCGGTGTCTCGCCGCCGCCGAGGTCGGCGTAGCCGACGAGGAACAGGCCCAGCGGCGGCGCGAACTCGGCCGGGTCGACCGGGGAGTCGTCCGGGCTGCCGTAGCGGACGACGTACTCCTGCTGGACCTCCGCGATCAGCGCGGCCGAATCGGGGTGCTCGTAACGGCGGATCTCGATGCGCACCCGGCCAGTCTGCCCTACCGCCAGTGCTGCCAGCCGGGATCGCCGCTGGTGTACGGCCTGCCGTCGACGGTGACGCCGGAGCCGCGCCCGACCGAGCCGATGATCCGGAAGTCCGGCGGCACGACCGAGGCGCTGGGGAAGGTGGCCGCCAGCGCGTGGTCCTCGCCGCCGGTCAGCGCCCAGTGCCGGGCGTCGGCGCCGAGCGCCGTGGCGACCTCGACCAGCCGCTGGTCGACGGGGATCAGGTCGCCGACGAGGTCGATGGCCACAGTGGAGGCGGCGGCGATGTGCCCGAGGTCGGCGAGCAGCCCGTCGGAGACGTCGATCATCGCGGTCGCCCCCGCCAGCGCGGCGGCGGGACCGGCGGCGTACGGGGGAGCGGGCACGCGGTGCGCGCCGACGACGGTGACCGGCGAGCGGAAGCCGCGCCCCAGCACGGCGAAGCCCGCCGCGCTCCAGCCCAGCTTGCCCGCCACGGCCAGGATGTCGCCGGGCAGCGCGCCCGCCCGGGTCACCGGGGCGCGCCCGTCCAGCGAGCCGAGCGCGGTGACCGATATCACAAGGGTGTCCGACCGGGTGAGGTCGCCGCCGACCACCCCGACCCTGACCCGCGCCGCCTCTGCGGCCAGACCGGCCGAGATCTGCTCGATGACCGGCGCCGGGGTCGAAGCCGGGCAGGCGATCCCCACCAGCAGCCCGGTCGGCACCGCCCCCATCGCGGCGATGTCGGCGAGGTTCACCGCAGCCGCCTTGCGGCCCACCTGCTCGGGCGGTGACCAGTCGAAGCGGAAGTGCACGCCCTCGACCAGGACGTCGGTGCAGGCGACCACGCGGCCGTCGGGAGCGGCCACCACGGCGGCGTCGTCCCCCGGGCCGAGCAGGGTGTCCTGACCTCGGCCGGGGGTGGCGGTGATCCGCCGGATCAGCGCGAACTCGCCGACGTCGGCCACCGTCTCATCGACATCGCCCACGTGGTCCTCCAATTGTCGGATTCCCCACTAATGCGGCCGAGTGGGGTACGTTGCACGACACTGTCAGCAACGAGGTTCGCAACCACAGTTCCTACCCGTTGATGACTCCGACCCGCGAAGGGGCGCGCCGTGGTCCATGCATACATCCTGATCCAGACCGAGGTCGGCAAGGCGGCCGCGGTCGCCGCGGAGATCGCGGGCATCCCGGGGGTGACGACCGCCGAGGACGTCACCGGTCCCTACGACGTGATCGTGCGCGCCGAGGCCGACAACGTCGACCAGCTGGGCCAGCTCGTCGTCGCCCGGATTCAGGCTGTGGACGGCATCACGAGAACCCTCACCTGCCCGGTCGTGCATCTGTAGACCGTGGTCTAGTAGTGCGGTGACCGAGTCCCGCACCGCACCGCCGCGCGCCGCGGTCGTCGTCGCCGCAGTCCTGGTCGGGCTGCTGGCGGTCGGCGTCATCGTGGCGAGCCGGTTCGCTCCCGACACCGAGAGCGCGCCGCCGGTGGCGGGCGGTCCGCTGGGACTGGTCCCGATCGAAGCGCCGCAGGCCACCGCGCCCGAGTGCGCCGCGCTGCTGGGCGCGCTGCCCGGCGAGCTGCCCAGCGGCGGGGCCGCGCTGGCGGCGCTGCCGCTGGCCGACCCCGCCCCGGCGGGGGCGACGGCGTGGGGCGACCGCATCGATCCCGTCGTGCTGCGCTGCGGGCTGCGCAAGCCGCCCGAGCTGACCCCGACGGCCGCGCTCCAGGTCGTCTCCGGCGTGCAGTGGCTGCCCGTGCGCGGCACCGGCTCCACCACCTGGTTCCTCGTCGACCGGCCCGTCTACGCGGCGCTGACCATGCCGGATGCGGCGGGCAGCGGTCCACTCCAGACGGTGTCCGAGGTCGTCGCGGCCGAGCTGCCCGCGCAGCCGGTCGACCCGTAGCGCCCGACTGTCGTCCGGGCTGGGCATAATCGGCCGCTGACGGGAGGGACGTGATGGTCGCGCTGGACGAGCGCCTCGACAAGGTGGTGGGCAAGAAGTCGGCCGACGCGCTGTCCGCCGCGTTCGAGCTGGAGACCGCGGGCGATCTGCTGCGCCACTACCCGCGCCGCTACGCCGAGCGCGGCCAGCTCACCGACATCGCCGGCCTGGAGGTCGGCGAGCACGTCACCGTGATGGCGCAGGTCACCTCGGTGAACAAGCGCCAGATGCGCACCAAGCGCGGGTCGATCATCGAGGTCGTCATCACCGACGGCAAGCGGTCCCTGGAGTGCGCGTTCTTCAACCAGCCCTGGCACATGGACAAGCTCAAGCCCGGGATGATGGCGCTGTTCGCAGGCAAGGTGACGGCCTTCCGCGCCAAGCTCCAGCTGGCCAACCCCGACTACCAGCTCCTCGACGCCCAACTGGCCGACGGCGAGGACGGCGGCGACCTCCCGGCCGCGCAGGTGGTCGAGGAGTTCGCGGGCGGCCTGATCCCCGTCTACCCGGCCACGGCGCGCATCCAGTCCTGGCAGATCGCCAAGTGCGTCGCGCAGACCCTGGACATGCTCACCGAGGTCGACGACCCGATGCCGCCGGAGCTGCGGGAGAAGCTGGGCCTCTCGCCGCTGGAGGACGCCGTCCGCGCCATCCACCGGCCCGCCGACCAGTCGGCGCTGGAGGTGGCCAGGCAGCGGCTCAAGTGGGACGAGGCGCTGGCCGTGCAGATCGCGCTGGCCCGCAGGCGCAGCGCCGCGGGCGCGCGGCCCGCGCCGGAGTGCCCGGTGAAGTCCGGCGGCATCCTCGACGCCTTCGACGCGCGGCTGCCGTTCCAGCTGACGGCCGGGCAGGCCGGGGTGGGCGCCGCGGTCGCCGAGGACCTGACGCGGCGGCACCCGATGAACCGGCTGCTGCAGGGGGAAGTCGGCTCCGGCAAGACGGTCGTCGCCCTGCGCGCGATGCTCCAGGTGGTCGACTCCGGCCGCCAGACCGCGCTGCTCGCGCCCACCGAGGTGCTCGCCGCCCAGCACGCCCGCTCGCTGGCCGACCTGCTCGGCGACCTGGCCCAGGGCGGTCAGCTCGGCGCGGCCGACACCGCCACGCGCGTGGTGCTGCTCACCGGGTCGATGGGGGCGGCGGCGCGCAAGCAGGCGCTGCTCGACGTGGTCTCCGGCGAGGCCGGGATCGTCGTCGGCACGCACGCGATCATCCAGGACAAGGTCACCTTCGCCGACCTCGGCCTGCTGGTGGTGGACGAGCAGCACCGCTTCGGCGTCGAGCAGCGCGACGCCCTGCGCGGCCGGGCGGGGGAGACCAGCCCGCACGTGCTGGTGATGACGGCGACGCCGATCCCGCGCACGGTCGCCATGACCGTCTACGGCGACCTGGAGGTCTCCGCGCTGCGCGAGCTGCCCGCGGGCCGCTCGCCGATCTCCACGAACGTGGTGCCGGTCGCGGAGAAGCCGGCCTGGCTGGATCGGGTGTGGGAGCGCGTCCGCGAGGAGGTCGGCAAGGGGCACCAGGCGTACGTGGTGTGCCCGCGCATCGGCGAGGACGAGGCGGCCGAGGACGCCGCACCCCCGGACGACGAGGGCGGCTCGGCCAAGCGCCCCCCGCTCGCGGTGATGGACGTCGCCCCGATGCTCGCGGGCGGCGCGCTGGCCGGGCTGCGCGTCGGCATCCTGCACGGCCGCCTGCCCGCCGACGAGAAGGACACGGTGATGCGCGCCTTCGCCGCGGGCGAGGTCGACGTGCTGGTGGCCACCACGGTGGTCGAGGTCGGCGTGAACGTGCCGAACGCGACCGTCATGGCGATCATGGACGCCGACCGCTTCGGCGTGTCCCAGCTGCACCAGCTGCGTGGCCGCGTCGGCCGGGGCAGCGCGCCCGGCCTGTGCCTGCTGGTCACCGAGATGCCCGGCGGCACGGCCACCCGCGAGCGCCTGGCGGCTGTTGCATCCACATTGGACGGATTCGAGCTGGCCCAGCTGGACCTGGAACTGCGCCGCGAGGGCGACATCCTCGGCGCCAGCCAGTCCGGCGCCAAGTCCGCGCTGAAGATGCTCTCCCTGCTGCGCGACGCCGACATCATCGAAGCCGCCCGCGACGTCGCCCAGGCCCTCGTCACCGACGACCCGGCCCTGACGGCCTTCCCCGGCCTCGCGGGCATGGCGGCCCAGCTCGTCGCCGACGATCGCGCGGAGTACCTGGAGAAGTCTTGATCCCTCGGACGGGCGACAACGGCCGCGTCAGCGGGTGAACCCCCTAGCCCTTTGGCACTCCCCGGTCGGACTGTGGAGACAGGACCGGAGGGAGTCGGACATGCGGCGGTACTGGGTGGCGTTGGCGGCCGTGGCGATGCTGGCGTCGTTGGCGCCCGCGGCGGCGGCGGACGATCGGATCGTGGGCGGGACCGAGATCGACATCGAGCAGGTCCCGTGGACGCTGAGCTTGCAGTACAACGGGGCCCACTACTGCGGAGCGGTCCTCGTCGCGCCCCGGGTGGCCCTGACGGCGGCCCACTGCACCGACGGCGTCCCGCGCGGCGGCATGTCGGTGCGCGCCGGGAGTTCGGTGCACGCGGCCAACGGGCACCAGCGGGCGGTGGAGCGGGTGATCCAGCACCCGCGCTACAGCGCGGAGACGACCGACTTCGACGTGTCGGTGCTGCGCCTGGCCGACAGCGTGCCGTTGAGCGACAAGGTCCGGGCGGCGCGGGTGGCGGACGAGGCGCCCGCGGCGGGGACGCTCGCCCGGGTGTCGGGATGGGGGAACATGACCGAGTCCGGGCCCGCTCCGTCGCACTTGCGGGCGGTGAAGGTTCCGGTGGTGAGTCGGGCGGCTTGTCGGGCTGTGTACGGGGACGGGGTCAGCACCCGGATGCTGTGCGCGGGGTATGACGAGGGGCGCAAGGATTCCTGTCAGGGGGACTCGGGTGGGCCGTTGACCGTGGGCGGGGTGCTGGTGGGGATCGTGTCGTGGGGGCATGGGTGTGCTCGGCCGATGGCTTATGGGGTGTATGCGAATGTGGCTCAGGTGGGGTTGAGGGGGTGGATCGCGGAGAACGCGGGGGTGTAGGTCCGTCTGTTCTGGTTCTGGCGGTTCCGTGGGTTTCGTTGTGGTGCCCGATGGGGTGGATGGCTCTGCCAGCGGTGATGGCGGCGGGTGGACCCGCGCTCTGTGCATTCCTCGGCAGCCGGTGCGGCGCTGTTCAAGAGCAAGGCTTGCTGTTCTGGGCATAGGGATCATCGGACAGTGGGTGGGGTTGGAGAGCGAGATGGATGTTGAGTTGGGTTCCCAGGGGGGTGAAACCCAGGGAGCGGGCTGTTCTCAGGGAGTGATGGTGGGTGTCGCGGGCTCGCCATTGGGTCAGTAGGGCGTGGGTTGTGCTGTGGCTTGTCGCGGCGTGGGCGACTTGGCGGGCCAGGCCGAGGTTGCGGTGGGTGGGGGCGGTGAGGACGGAGAGGTGGGCTGTCTGCTCCGGCCAGTGGCGGTAGCCGGCGGCGGCGATGATCCGGTCTTCGTGGCGGAGGACGAAGGCTGGGGAGGTGATGTTGGCCAGGCCTGATTCCTCGGCTTCCTCGGGGAGGACCGAGGCCAGGAGGGCGATTAGGGCTGGGTGGGTGGGGTCGAGGTGTTCGACTTCGGTGGCGGTGGGTGTGGTGGTGGGGTCGGGTGGTGGTGGGGGAGTGTCGCGGTAGGCGAGGGTTGCTGGGCCCATGGCGCTGTCGACGGGGAGGAGTCGGCGTAGGTGGGCTAGGTCGGTCCAGGCTGTGGCTGGGAGGTTCGGGGGAAGGGCTTGTGCCAGCTGTGGCGATGGGGCGGTGATGAGGGTGGCGCCCGCCAGGTGGACGATGCCGATCCAGCCGGACGGACCCAGGCGGGAGTCGGGTGCGACGACGATGTGGGTTTCGCCCCCGAGGGGGAAAGGGCCCGGTGTGGTCGCGGTGTGGAGCCAGAGTTGCTGGGCTCGGGTGAGGAGCGTGTTGTCCGCCATGGCCGCATGATGGGGTGTGGGGGCGGTGCCTGCCAGCGAAACGGCCGGAACGGCGAAAGGCGGGCCCCGGCACAGCCGGGGCCCGCCTTTCGCGTGATCGTCAGCGGGCGCCTGTGTTGGCGGGGGTGCCGTTGCGGGTGTCCTTCTTCGGCTGCTGCTTGGGGCGCTCGGCAGGGGTGTCCGAAGCAGCGGGGGTGAAGTGGCGCTTGGCCTCCTCCAGGAGGGCGAAGGCGCTCTCGACCTGGCTCGCGACGCGGGTGTGGAAGTCGGTCGCGGCGGAGTGCTGGGTGGTGGCTTCGGCCAGCTTCTTGTCGGCTTCGGCGGTGACGCGGCTGGCGTAGGCGTCGGCCTCGGCGCGTTGGGCGGTGGTTTCGGTGTCGAGTTCCTGGCGGGCCGTGGCGAGGCGCAGTTCGGTGTCCGACTTGAGCTTCTGGGCGTCGGTGACGAGGGCGGCGGCCTTCTGGTCGGCGTCGGCGAGCTGGGCGGCGGCGCGCTGCTCGGCGTCGGCCAGTTGGGCGGCGGCGCGCTGGTCGGCGTCGGCCAGCTGGGCGGTGATCTGCTCGTCGGCCGTGCGCTGGAGTTCGGCGAGGAGTTCCTCGGTGTCGGCCTTCTGCTTGCGGGCGTCGCCGATGAGGGTGGCGGCCTTCTGGTCGGCGTCGGCGAGCTGGGCGGCGATGCGGGTGTCGGCCTCGGACTGGCGGGCGGAGATGTCGGCGTCGACCTCGGCGTTGCGGGCCGCGAGGGCTTCCTCCGCGGCGGTGCGGGCCGCGGTGATCTGGGCGGCCGACGCGGCTTCGGCCTGGGTGCGGCGCTGCTCGGACTCGGTCTCCAGGCGGGTGCGCAGTTCCTCGGCTTCGGCGTTGAGGCGCTCGCGCAGGTGGGTGGCCTCGGCGTCGAGGCGGGCGCGCTCGGTGGCGGCGTCGGTGTCGAGCTGGGCCAGGCGGGTCTCGGTGGCCTTGGTGGTGGCCTCGATCTCGGCGCGGCTGTCGGCCATCAGCTTCGTGTGCTCGGCGGCCAGGGTGGTGCGCATCTGCTCGTACTCGGCGTCGAGCTGCTCGCGGTTGCGGGTGTAGTCCGCCTCCAGCTGCGCGCGGCGCTGCTCCAGCTCGGCCAGCGCGCGCTCGCCCCGCGCACGCAGCTCGGCGGCGTCGTTGTCCGCGGCGGCGAGCCTGGCGGCCGCTTGGTCGTCGGCCTTCTTCAGCGCGTTCGCGGCGTAAGCCTCGGCGCTGCGGGTGGTCTGCGTCGCCTGCTCCTCGGCGGCGGCGCGGGTGCGGTTGCCCGCGGCCTCGGCCTCCTGCCGGTGCGCGACGCCCCACGCCTCGGCCTCGGCGCGGGTGTTCACCCCGTACTCGTCGGCCTGGCGCTTGAATTCGGCGATCTCCTCCTCGGCCAGCTGCATCATCAGCCGGACGCGCTCGGTCATGCCCTCGGTGCTGTTGGGGTTCGCCGTGATGCGGTTGAGCCGCGTCGTGGTCTCCAGCAGCTGCTGCTGAAGCGAGCCCAGCGACTTCGTCAGCTCCGCCACCTTCGCCGCCGCGCCGTCGCGTTCGGTCGTCGCGTGGCGCAGGTCGTAGGTCAGCCGGGTGACCCGTTCATTCACCTGACGGGGGTTGTACCCGCGGAGGACGGTGTCGAAGTGCGGGAGACGATCAGCGGATTCGGCGTCACCAGAGGGCATCGTTACACTATAGTGGGTCACCTGGCGTAGCTAATGCGACGCGTCCATTAATTCTCCGCGTTACCGGGATAGTCGCGACAAATGCTCATCTGAACCGGTACCGATGACGGAGATCCACTCGCTGACCAGGTTTCACGCACCCGGCCGGCAACTGGAAATGATTGCCCCAAAACCGGCATGCTCCTAGACAGGGATCATGGCCATTTCCCTGCACCGCCTGTCCGCCGTCGCGGCGGGAGCCGTCGTCCTGACCGCCACACTGGCCGCGCCCGGCCACGCCTCGCCCACCGCGGACTACATCGTGGTCGTCAAGGACGGCGTCGCCGCGACCGCCAGCCACGGTGGCGACATCGGGCACCGGTTACCGCTGATCAACGGATTCGCCACCGAGCTCACCGCCGAGCAGGCCCGCGCCTACGCCGAGGACCCGGCGATCGCCTACGTCGTCCCCGACACCCCCGTGCGCGCCTATGGCGAGCAGCTCAACGCGCCGTGGGGCCTGGACCGCATCGACCAGCGGACGCTGCCGCTCAACGGGCGCTACCGCTGGGACCACGACGGCCGCGGGGTCTCCGCCTACATCCTCGACACCGGCGTGCGCGCCTCCCACACCGAGTTCGGCGGCCGCGTCTCCGGCGGCTACGACTTCGTGGACAACGACGCCAACCCCGACGACGGCAACGGGCACGGCACCTTCATGGCCGGCCTGGTCGGCGCCCGGACCTTCGGCGTGGCCAAGGGCGTCAAGATCGTCCCGGTCCGGGTGCTCAACAACTCCGGCTCCGGCTCCATCTCCACGGTGATCGCCGGCATCGACTGGATCACCCGCACCGCGGCCAAGCCCGCCGTGGTCAACGTCAGCCTGGGCGGCCCGGCCAACCAGGCCCTGGATGACGCGGTCCGCCGCTCGATCGCCGCGGGCATCACCTACTCGGTGACCTCGGGATCCTCGGCGCAGCCCGCGGGCAACTTCTCCCCGGCCAGGGTCGGCGAGGCCATCACCACCGCCGCGATCGGCCGCGACGACTGCGCCGCCCCGCAGGGCAACTACGGCCCCGCGATCGACCTCTACGCCCCCGGCCTGCAGATCCCCGGCCCGTGGCACACCTCCGACACCGCGACGGCCACGCTCTCCGGCTCGTCGCTGGCCACCGCGCACACCACCGGCGCCGCCGCGCTGCGCCTGAGCGCGAACCCGGCCGCGACGCCCGCGCAGGTGCAGGCCACGCTGGTCCGCAACGCCAGCCCCGGCGTGTGCAACCTGCCCGGCGGCTCGCCCAACCGCATCCTCTACACCGGACCCTTCCTGTCGGTGAGTCCGATCGGGTGATGCCGCTGGTCCTGCCGGGACGGTCCTTGGAACCATGCGGCGTGCGCGCGGGTCGGAGCCGGTGTCGCACGCACGCCGCACCCCCGGAGGAACCGCAGTGCCCGCAGGCCGACTCTCCTGCTGCCTCGCCGCTGCCGCCCTCACCGGCGCGCCCACGGCGCCGACGGCCTCGCCCGCCGCCGCGCCCACGTCCTCGGCCGTCTCGGCCGAGCTGGTCGACCTGTGGGCCGCGCACCGCAGCGGGTCGGCCGAGGTCGCCCGGCTCGCCGCCCGCGCCGACCAGGTCGTGCGCACCGGCCTCGGCGAGCACGCCGAACCGGTGCGCGCCGCGCTGCGGCTGCTCTCCGAGGACCCGGCCCGCGCCTGGAGCGCCCGGCTGGCCCTGCTCGACGCCGAGCTGCCCGCCGCGCAGCGCCCCTTCGTCGACGCCGCCGTCCGCGACTACGACACCGCCTACGCCGCGCCCGCGACCACCGCGATCACCACGCTCGGCGTGCACGCGGGCCACGGCCTCGACCGGATGACCGACGGCGACCCCGCCACCTACTACTGGAGCGCCCGCCCCGCGGGCGCGGGCGCCGCGGTGACCGTCGACCTCGGCGCGCCGCGCCGGGTCCTCGGCGTGCGCGTGCGGCTCGGCAAGCCCGACCGCCCCGACGACGTCGTGCGCCGCGGCGCGGTCGAGTTCTCCCCCGACGGCGCGCGCTGGCACTCCGTCGGCGGGCTCTCCGGGGCCGAGCACACCATCCGGGTCAGCGCGGAGACCCGGTACGTGCGGCTGCGCTCGACCGCCGACCAGCCGAACTGGCTGGTCGTCCGGGAGCTGTCGGCCGATCTGGGCCCGACCGAGCGCGCCGCCGACGGCGATCCGGCGAGCGTGTTCACCATCACAGGCCGCGCCGTCGAGCTGCCGCTGGGGCAGGCGTCCTCGGTGGTCATCCGGGCCGCGGCCGACACCCCGAGCGGGGTGGAAGTGCAGGTCAGGACCGAGGACGGACACTGGTCGGTGCTCGGGCGCACGGCGGGCGCGTACACCGAGCTGCCGCTACCGTCAGCGCGGACGACGCGGCTGCGGATCGTGCGCGGCGGCGGAGTGCCCCCGGTGGTGGTGCACGAGGTCACGGCCCGTCGGGCACGCTGAGCGCGCCGCCCGCGCCGGACTGTCAACCGGTGAGTGAGATCGGTCTGCGTCACGCCCGTCACGTGGGACGATTCTCCCGATGGGCGGGACAGACACGGTAGCCTCCGACGACCGACCCCCGAGGGACCAGGAGGTAGCCGGGCATGTTCCGCAAGGTGCTCGTCGCCAACCGCGGCGAGATCGCCATTCGGGCGTTCCGCGCCGGGTACGAACTGGGTGCAGGCACGGTCGCGGTCTTCCCGCACGAGGACCGCAACTCGCCGCACCGCATGAAGGCCGACGAGGCCTACCTGATCGGCGAGCCGGGCCACCCCGTGCGCGCCTACCTCTCCGTGGAGGCGATCGTCGACGCCGCCAAGAAGGCGGGCGCCGACGCGGTCTACCCCGGGTACGGCTTCCTCTCGGAGAACCCGGACCTCGCGCGCGCGTGCGCGCGGGAAGGCATCACGTTCGTCGGCCCCGACGCCGATGTGCTGGAGCTGACCGGCAACAAGGCGCGCGCGATCGCCGCGGCCCGCGAGGCCGGGCTGCCCGTGCTGCGGTCCTCGGCCCCGTCGACCGACCTCGACGGGCTGGTGGCCGCCGCCGAGGAGATCGGCTTCCCGGTGTTCGTCAAGGCGGTCGCGGGCGGCGGCGGGCGCGGCATGCGCCGGGTCGAGGAGCCCAAGGCGCTGCGCGAGTCGCTGGAGGCGGCGATGCGCGAGGCCGAGTCGGCCTTCGGCGACGCCACCGTCTTCCTGGAGCAGGCCGTCGTCGACCCGCGCCACATCGAGGTGCAGATCCTGGCCGACGGCGCGGGCGGGGTCATCCACCTCTACGAGCGCGACTGCTCCCTGCAGCGGCGCCACCAGAAGGTCATCGAGATCGCCCCGGCGCCCAACCTGGACCCGGAGCTGCGGGACCGGATCTGCCAGGACGCGGTCAACTTCGCCCGGCACATCGGCTACAAGAACGCGGGCACCGTCGAGTTCCTGCTCGACACCCGCGGCGAGCACGTGTTCATCGAGATGAACCCGCGCATCCAGGTCGAGCACACGGTGACCGAGGAGGTCACCGACATCGACCTCGTCCAGTCGCAGCTGCGCATCGCCTCCGGCGAGACGCTGGGCGACCTGGGCCTGTCGCAGGACGTGGTCTACCTGCGCGGCGCGGCCCTGCAGTGCCGCATCACCACCGAGGACCCGGCCAACGGGTTCCGCCCCGACACCGGCAAGATCTCGGCCTACCGCTCCCCGGGCGGCGGCGGCATCCGCCTCGACGGCGGCACCGCGGTCGGCGCCGAGGTCAGCGCCCACTTCGACTCGATGCTGGTGAAGCTGACCTGCCGTGGCCGCGACTTCGACGCCGCGGTGCGCCGGGCCAAGCGCGCCATCGCCGAGTTCCGCATCCGCGGCGTCGCCACCAACATCCCGTTCCTGCAGGCCGTGCTGGACGACGAGGACTTCGTCGGCGGCCGGGCCACCACCTCGTTCATCGAGCAGCGCCCGCACCTGCTGACCGCGCGCTCCTCAGCCGACCGCGGCACCCGCCTGCTGACCTACCTGGCCGACGTGACGGTCAACAAGCCGCACGGCGAGCGCCCGAAGGTGCTCGACCCGAAGGAGAAGCTGCCCGCCGTCGACCTGGCCGCCGACCCGGCGCCGGGCTCCAAGCAGCGCCTGGTCGAGCTGGGCCCGGAGGGCTTCGCGGCCTGGCTGCGCGAGTCCCGCGCCGTCGGCGTCACCGACACCACCTTCCGCGACGCGCACCAGTCGCTGCTGGCCACCCGGGTCCGCTCGCGCGACCTGCTGGCCGTGGCCCCGCACGTGGCGCGCTCGATGCCGGAGCTGCTGTCGCTGGAGTGCTGGGGCGGGGCGACCTACGACGTGGCGCTGCGCTTCCTCGCCGAGGACCCGTGGGAGCGGCTGGCCGCCCTGCGCGAGGCCGTGCCCAACATCTGCCTGCAGATGCTGCTGCGCGGGCGCAACACCGTCGGCTACACGCCGTACCCGACCGAGGTGACCTCCGCGTTCGTCGAGGAGGCCACCAAGACCGGCATCGACATCTTCCGGGTCTTCGACGCCCTCAACGACGTCGAGCAGATGCGCCCGGCCATCGAGGCGGTCCGCGAGACCGGCACGGCCGTCGCCGAGGTGGCGCTGTGCTACACCGCCGACCTCTCCGACCCGGCCGAGCAGCTCTACACGCTGGACTACTACCTCAAGCTGGCCGAGCAGATCGTCGGCGCGGGCGCGCACATCCTCGCCGTCAAGGACATGGCGGGCCTGCTGCGCCCGCCCGCCGCGGCCCGGCTGATCACCGCGCTGCGCAAGGAGTTCGGCCTGCCGGTGCACCTGCACACCCACGACACCGCGGGCGGGCAGCTGGCCACCTACCTGGCGGCGATCCAGTCCGGTGTGGACGCCGTCGACGGCGCCGTGGCCTCGATGTCGGGCACGACCTCGCAGCCGTCGCTGTCGGCCATCGTGGCGGCCACCGACCACAGCGACCGCGAGACCGGCCTGTCGCTTCAGGCCGTCGGCGACATGGAGCCGTACTGGGAGATCGTGCGCAAGGTGTACAAGCCGTTCGAGGCGGGCCTGCCGTCGCCGACCGGCCGCGTGTACCTGCACGAGATCCCCGGCGGGCAGCTGTCGAACCTGCGCACCCAGGCCGTGGCGCTGGGCCTCGGCGACCGGTTCGAGGAGATCGAGACCATGTACGCCGCCGCCGACCGCATGCTCGGGCGGCTGGTGAAGGTGACCCCGTCGTCCAAGGTGGTCGGCGACCTCGCCCTGCACCTGGTGGGCGCGGGCGTCGACCCGGCCGACTTCGAGGCCGAGCCGGGCCGCTTCGACATCCCCGACTCCGTCATCGGCTTCCTGCACGGCGAACTCGGCGACCCGGCGGGCGGCTGGCCCGAGCCGTTCCGCACCAAGGCCCTGGCCGGGCGGCCCGCGCCCAAGGGCATGGTGCCGCTGGACGACGAGGACCGCGCGGGGCTGCAGTCCGCGCGGCGGGCGACGCTGAACCGGCTGCTGTTCGCCGGGCCGACCCGGGAGTTCCTGACCCACCGCGAGCAGTTCGGCGACACCAGCGTGCTGGCCAGCAAGGACTTCTTCTACGGGCTGGAGCACGGCAAGGAGTACGCGGTCTCCCTCGACCGCGGGGTGACGCTGCTGATCGAGATCGAGGCGGTGTCCGACCCCGACGAGCGGGGCATGCGGACGGTGATGGCGAAGCTGAACGGGCAGCTGCGGCCGGTGCAGGTCCGCGACCGGTCCGTCGCCTCCAACGCGCCCGCCGCCGAGAAGGCCGACCGGGGCAACACCGACCACGTCGCCGCGCCGTTCGCCGGGGTGGTCACGCTCGCGGTGGCCGAGGGCGACGAGGTCGAGGCGGGCAGCACGGTGGCCACGATCGAGGCGATGAAGATGGAGGCCGCGATCACCTCGCCGAAGGGCGGCAAGGTGTCGCGGCTGGCGATCGGGAAGGTGCAGCAGGTCGAGGGCGGGGACCTGCTGGTCGTCCTGGGCGGCTGAGTGTGTCCGGCAGGCCCGGTGTCCCCTCGGGGGCACCGGGCCTGCCGCTGTTCAGCCGTAGACCCGCAGACCCGCCAGCTGCCCGGCGGGCCAGCCGGTGTTGGCGGTGAAGCGCAGACGGACGTGGCGGCCCCTGGTGCCCTGCGGCAGCGCGAGCACAGCGGTGTTGGCGGTGGCCGGGTCGAAGACGCGCGCCGCCGCGGGCAGCGCTGTGGTGTAGACGCTGCCGTTCTCACTGGTCTCCACCGCGATCGTCTGCGTCCGCCTGGCCCAGGCCGGGTTCGGCGGCAGGGACAGCTCGACGCGGGCCAGGGTCGCCACCGCGCCCAGGTCGACCTGGAGCCACTGGGGGAAGGCGTGGTTGGCGCTTTCCCAGTAGCTGTGCGGGTCCGCGTCCACGGCGTGGTGGCTGCCGTAGTGCTGGGTCTGGCTGCTCTGGGTGGTGGGGCGGCCCGCGGCGAGGTCGCGGACCGGGGGCGGGGTGTCGGTGAGCATGGGTGTGGTGGGGCGGACGGCGGTGAGGGGGAGCAGGCCCTTGAGCATCCGGCCGCCGTCGCCGGTGAGGCGCAGGTAGTAGTCCGACGAGCAGCGCGTGCCGTCCTCGTCCAAGGCGAGGAAACCGGAGCCGACGGGGATGCCGGCCTGGGTCTCGGGGGTCTTGGCGATCTGGTTGGCCTCGTTGTACTCGTCGAACATGCTGATGTAGATGCCCTGTACGCCCAGGCGGGTCATGTTGTAGAACTGCCGCCACATGAAGTCGCCGTGGGCGCGGTGGCGGCGGGAGAGGTCCCCGGGCAGGACGCACGGCTGGTAGTCGATGCCCAGGCGAGTGCATTCCTGCTGATCAGGGGTGTTGATGTGGGTGTAGAAGTGGTCGGCGTCGGCCACGCTGCCGATGCGGCCGACCATCCAGGGGCTGAGCATGTCGAAGCTGCGGTACACGCCGCCGAAGCCGGGGCGGGAGTCCTCGACCTCGCGGCGCCAGTGGGTGGGGACGCCGCCGATCAGGTAGACGCCCTGGGCCTTGAACCAGTCGACGACCTCCTGGCACTGGGCCGGGGTGAACGGGCGGCCGGGGTCGTTGAAGCCGAAGCCCCAGACGCAGACCACCGGCTTGCCGTTCTGCCGGGCGTACATGGGGGAAGCGGTGTACGCCCGCATCTTGTTCAGCCAGTCGGCCTTGATCTCGGACTGGAAATTCGTCCAGTTGGTGACGTCGTACATGATGTAGAACTTCACGCCGTGGGACTCCGCCGCGCGGCGGACGTGGGCGGTCACCGCGTCGCGGATCGGGCCCTCGCCGCCGGTGGGGTTGAAGCGCTGCAGGGCCGCGGTGTCGCAGCCGTACTGCTTCATCCAGCCGAAGTGGATGTCGACGGTGCTGTAGTCGTGGTTGGAGAACACCGTGGCGGGCCTGCCGTCGCCCAGGCTGCCGAAGGCGGTCGGGTACTTGGCCGGGTAGTCGGTCATGTCGGGCCAGGACATGAGGGCGTGGTTGGACGGCGACGGCGGCTGGCTCCAGTTGTCGCTCCAGTGCCACCACCCGTCCAGCGGCGACCCGTCGCCCCGGGCGGCGAACCAGCCCTGGTACCCGACGGTGATCTTGCCGACCACATCCCCCGGCGGGCTGGCCGCCCGCGCGCTCCCGACTCCGACCGCGCCGACGGCCGGAACCGCGAGCGCCGACCCCAAGAACGTCCTGCGTGACAGCGGCACCGCGACTCCTTCGTTGGAGGGACGGCACCAGAATGCAAGAACTTAACAAAGTTAAGCAAGAAATTGCTTTCTTTCAGTCTGGCACCAGGGGGACCGCGATTCCCGGGTCGTGGCGCAGCAGGGCGGCGCGGGTCACCGCGGCCGAGCCGAAGCGGTCGCGGACGACGTCCAGGGCGGCGTCCAGCGGCGGGCCGCCCCGGTCGAACGGGAGGCTCAGCTGCACGGCGTCGGCGGGCTCCAGGTTCGACAGGGACATGCCGATCAGGGTCAGGCCGCGGTCGGCGATCGTGGGCCACGCGGCGGTGAAGAGGCCGCGCGCGGTGCCGAGGATGACGGCGGTGTCGGTGGTCGCCTCGGGGATCGTGTGGGAGCGGGTCGCCCTGGTGTAGTCGTGGAAGCGCAGGCGCAGCGTCACCGTCCGGCAGGCGCGGTCGGCCTTGCGCAGGCGGCGGCCCAGCCGGTCGGCCAGCGACGCCAGCGACTGGTCCAGCTCCTCGGCGTCACGGCGGCGCGAGCCCAGGGCGCGCTGGGCGCCGATCGAGCGGCGGCGCCTGCCGACCTCGACCGGGCGCGGGTCGCGGTTGTGCGCCAGGGCGAACAGGTGCCTGCCCGCCGCGCGCCCGAGCATTCCCACCAGCTCGGCCTCGCACAGGTCCGCGACCTGGCCGACGGTGCCGATCCCGTGGTCGCGCAGCTTCGCCGAGGTCACCTTGCCCACACCCCACAGCCGCTCGACCGGCAGCGGGTGCAGGAACGCCAGCTCGCCGTCGTGCGGGACGATCAGCAGGCCGTCGGGCTTGGCGACCGCGGAGGCGACCTTGGCGAGGAACTTCGTCCGCGCCACGCCGACGGTGATCGGCAGGCCGACCCTGGCGGCGACCTCGGCGCGCAGCCGGGCGGCGATCTCCCCGGCCGTCCCGGCTATGCGGCGCAGCCCGCCGACGTCCAGGAACGCCTCATCGATGGAGAGCCCCTCCACGATCGGCGTGGTGTCGGCGAAGACCTCGAAGACGGCCTTCGACGCCGCCGAGTACGCCGCCATCCTCGGCGGCACGACGATCGCGTGCGGGCAGAGGTGGCGCGCCTGCCTGCCGCCCATCGCCGTGCGCACGCCGTGGGCCTTCGCCTCGTAGGACGCGGCCAGCACCACCCCGCCGCCGACGATCACCGGCCTGCCGCGCAGGCGCGGGTCGTCGCGCTGTTCGACCGAGGCGTAGAAGGAGTCCAGGTCGGCGTGCAGGATCGGGCCTTCGGCATCGGACACGAACATATGTTCGCATCTGGTGACTGGATTGACACGTGACCATCTAGTCACATAAGCTCTGTCCTGTGGACGAGGTCTTCAAAGCACTGGCCGACCCGACCCGCCGGGGTCTGCTGGACGAGCTGTTCGGCGAGGACGGGCAGACGCTCAGCGCCCTGGAGGCCCGGGTCCCGATGACCCGCTTCGGGGTGATGAAGCACCTGAAGCTGCTGGAGGAAGCCGGTCTCGTCGTCACGCGGCGGCGCGGCCGGGAGAAGGTCCACTACCTCAACCCCGTGCCCATCCGGTTGATCCACGACCGGTGGGTGAGCAAGTACGCCGAAACCTGGGCCGCCGGACTGGCGGACCTCAAAGAGTCCTTGGAGCGCACTGTGGAGCGAGTCTTCGAGATCTACATCCGCACCAGCCCCGAGCGCCTGTGGGAGGCCATCACCGACGGCGAGATCCGCGCCAAGTACAACTTCGGCGTGCGCGTCGGCTCCGACTGGTCGCCGGGCGCGCGGCTGGAGATGAGCCACCCCAACGTCCCCGGCGGCCTGCTCGGCGAGGGCGAGGTGCTCTCGGCGGAGCCGCCCCGCAGGCTCGTGCACACGCTGCACGCGCTGTGGGGTGAGGACGTCAAGGCGGAGGGCGTCTCGCGGGTCACCTGGGACATCGAGCAGGTGGACGACTCGTGCAGGCTGACCGTCACCCACGACCAGCTGCGCGAGGGCGCCAACGACCAGCTCTACGGCGGCTGGCCGATGATCCTCTCCGGGCTCAAGACCTGGCTGGAGACCGGGGAGCAGCTCACCACCCCCGGCTCCAAGATGTACGGCTAGGCGGGCCAGGCGGGATCGGTGGTGACCACGGTGAGGCGCTGGGTGGCCCGGGTGAGCGCGACGTAGAGCGTGCGCGGACCTGTCAGCGACTCGGTGACCAGCTCTGTCGGCTCCACCAGCACCACGGCGTCGTACTCCAGGCCCTTGGACTCCAGGCCGTCGACGACCTTCACCCGCTCCGCGTCGATCCCGGCGACGGCGGCGCGCGCGGAGTCCACCCGGGAGGCCGAGGTGATCACGCCGACGGTGCCCTGCACCTCGGCCAGCAGCTCGCGGACCGCGCCCTGGACCGCGGTGTCGACCGATTCCGGCTCCACCACGGTGATCAGCGGCTCCTGGCCGGTGCTGCGCACCGCGAGCGGCAGCTCCCGCTCCTCGGCGATGTCGGCGACCACCCGGTGCGCCAAGGCGAAGATCTCGGCCGAGTTGCGGTAGTTCGTGCGCAGTCCGAAGCGCCGGTGCTCGGTCGACGGGCCGCCCAGGGCCGTCGTGCGGGCGCGGCGGGCCTCGTCGGGGTCCGGCCAGGAACTCTGCACCGGGTCGCCGACGACCGTCCAGCTCGCGTACTTGCCGCGGCGGCCGACCATGCGCCACTGCATGGGGGAGAGGTCCTGGGCCTCGTCCACCACGATGTGGGCGAACTCGTCGTAGTTGTCCGAGCGCGGCGCGGCGTGGTCGGCGGAGCGCCTGCGGCGGCGCGGCGGCCTGCCCAGCAGCATCCGCAGCTCGTCGAGCAGGGCGACGTCGGCCACCGACGGGCCGCGCTCGCGCAGGTCGGCCCACGAGTCGGCGAGCTGGTCGACCTGGCGGCGGGTGAGCACCTTGCCCGCGGCGACGGCCAGCCTGCGCCGGTCGCCGAGCCCGGCCAGCACGTCGATGGGGTCGAGCAGCTGCCACCAGACGACCACGAACCGGTGGAAGTCCAGCCGTTCGCCCAGGTCGGTCAGCAGCTCGGCGCGACTGGCCGGGAAGTCGCCGAAGGCGTCGGCCTTGCGCCACAGCGCTTCCAGCAGCGCCTCGGCGGCGTCGACCCGCGACTGGTTGGGCGGTCGCCGTCCGTTGTGGACGGCCTTGCGGACGGCGGCGAGGTCGCGCGCCTCCAGCTTGAGCACCTGGCCCCGGTAGACGATGCGCAGCTCGTCCGGCGCGTCGGCGGGGGCCTCGCGGATCGCCCGCTTCAGCACCCTGCGGATGATCAGCGATCCCTTGACGGCGGCCACCTCGGCCGAGTCGTTGCGCACCGCCTTCGTCCCGTCCATGACCTCGCCGAGCGAGCGCAGCTCGACGCTGTCCTCGCCCATCGACGGCAGCACGCGCGAGATGTAGGAGGTGAACGCCGCCGACGGGCCCACCACCAGCACGCCGGAACCGCCCATGCGCCGCCGGTCGCGGTAGAGCAGGTAGGCCACGCGGTGCAGGGCGACCGCCGTCTTGCCGGTGCCCGGCCCGCCGGTGATCTCGGTGACCCCGCGCCACGGCGCGCGGATCGCCACGTCCTGCTCCTTCTGGATGGTGGCGATGATGTCGCGCATGTTCTCGCCGCGCGCCCTGGTCAGGCTCGCCATCAGCGCGCCCTCGCCGACCACGGCCATCGTCTCGTCGCGGGCGTCGGGCATGAGCAGGTCGTCATCGATGTCGACGACGTTCTTGCCCGTGGAGCGGATGACCCGACGTCGGATGACGTCCATCGGGTACTCGGCGGTGGCCTGGTAGAACGGCGCCGCGGCGGGCGCGCGCCAGTCGGTGACCAGGTTGTCGAAGTTGCCGTCGCGCACACCGAGCCTGCCGACGTACTGCGTCTCCCCGCTGGTGGAGTCCAGCCGCCCGAACACCAGCCCCTCGTGCTCGGCGTCGAGCGTGCGCAGGATCTGCGTGGCGTGGCGCACCATCACGTCCCGCTCGAACAGCATCGCCGCCTGCTCGAACACCGCCTCGTTGCGCGCCCCGTGCGCGAGCTGGTCGCCCTTGGTCCGCATCACCTCGGCGTCGTCGCGAATCTCGGCGACCCGGGCGTAGACGACGTCCAAGTGCTTCTGCTCCACGGCGATCTCGGCCTCTCGCACAGAGGTCTCCGACACCCCGCTGTCCCCCCGTGCTCGAATCCGACCGGACTAGCGAGACTACGCGGTGTCAGCGCCGGGGGAATCGGCCGCGTGGCGGGATGTGCCCGGCATCACCCGGTTGGATGGTCCACGCGGAGTATCGGGCCGAGTTTCCGGCGCTGGCCGAGCACAGCGGCTCGGCACCGACCTCGTAGATGACCTGAAGGTGCTCGCTCGGACACGCGGTGTTCGTTGCACAGCACTGATCCGCGACTTCTCCAGGGTGAGTTCTCCAGGGTGTGGTGCGCGCGGCGGTGCTGACCAACCGGCGGCCACGTCTCACAATCCGGTCGTGCAAGGGGATCGCTCAGGCACGCCGGACGCGGCGGTCGGCGTCGCTCGGCGTTTGACCGGGCGGGTGCTCGCAGCGCGCGGAGTATCGGGCACGATGGGGCCGTGACCAGGATCGTCGCCGGGCTGGCTGGCGGGCGCAGGCTCTCCGTGCCGCCCAAGGGGACCCGCCCCACCGCCGACCGCGTGCGCGAGGCGCTGTTCAGCGCGATCGACGCGGTGATCGACCTCGACGGGGCCCGGGTGCTGGATCTCTACGCGGGCTCGGGCGCGCTCGGGCTGGAGGCGCTCTCGCGCGGGGCAGCCGTGGCGACGCTGGTGGAGTTCGACCGGAACGCGGTCCGGGTGTTGAAGGCGAACGTGGTGAGCGTGGGGCTGGTGGGGGCGCAGGTGCTGCCGGGCAAGGTGGCCGCCGTGCTCGCCGCGCCGCCGGAGGCGCCGTACGACCTGGTGTTCGCCGACCCGCCCTACGCGCTGGGGGAGGACGAGCTGGCCGCCGCGCTCACCGCCCTGGTCGAGCGGGACTGGACCACCGCGGGCAGCACCGTCATCGTCGAGCGCGACCGCCGCTCCGGCCCGCCCCGCTGGCCCGCCGCGCTCACCCCGCAGCGGTCCCGCCGCTACGGCGAGACCGAGCTGCACTGGGCCACCCGCTGAGCCGATTCCCCCGGCAGCCGGGTGGTTGCTCCACCCGTGCCGTCCCGGGCTGACCCAGCGCGACACCGCGACCCCGAAGGTGTGGGCCACGCGCCCGGTCTCGGGGATCGCGGCCGGGAGTCGCCGCGCCGCAGGATCGGTGGTGCTCATCGTGCCTCCGACCTGCGGAAAGGCTGATCATGCCCACCCGAAGACCGCTCTGCCTGCTGCTCACCGCCGTCCTCGCCGCGCCCGTGGTCCCCGCTGCCGCCCAGGCGAGCGCGCCCGCCGCCGCGCCGGGCTGCGCCCCGCCGGGAACCCTCGCCTGCCTGCAGATCACCAGCCCGCTGCGGCCGGGCCTGTTCCTCGACATCGACAACCCCGGTGACCCGCACTCCTACCTCAAGCTCACCCCGGCGGGCGGCGACAGCGCGTTCTGGAAGCTGGAGGCCGACGCCGACTCCATGGTCCGCGTCCGCAACCTCGCCTCGGCCAACTGCGCGGACGTGTGGAGCGACGGGTTCCTCGACCAGTGGGAGTGCCGCGGCCAGACCAACCAGCGCTGGCACCTCGTGCCGTACTCCCTTGACGCGGGCACCTACCGCATCCGCCAGACCGACACCGGCAACTGCGTCACCGTCGACGGCGACTGGGCCAAGCTGACGCCGTGCGGCAACGCCGACACCGCGCAGGAGTGGCGCCTGGGCGTCGGCGGAAAGTCACCCTCGGGCGTGCGGGCGCTGGCCGTCAAGTACGCGATGCGCCAGTGCGGCACGAAGCCGGACTCGTGCTCGTGGAAGGAGAACACGGCCAAGAAGTCGCCCGCCTTCCTCGGCGCCGGGGAGTGCGTGAGCCAGCTGGTGCACAACAAGACCGGCAAAGCCGTCACCTACACGCGCACCTGGTCGCAGACCGTCGGCTGGCAGAACACCCTCGGCGGCAGCATCACCGTCGGGGTGGAGGCGGGCGTGGACTTCGGCGTCGTCTCCAAGATCACCGCCTCCGTGCAGGCCAACTACTCCCACGCCTGGATCGGCTCGGAGGTGGCCACCGACGCCCTGGCCATGACCCTGGACCCCGGCCAGTACGGCTGGGTCACCAGGAGGCCGCTGCTGAAGAAGGTCACCGGCACCTGGACCCTGGACCTCAACGGCCAGCCGTGGCAGTTCGGCGCGGTCCTGCGGCTGCCCGCCAAGGACGGCACCGACAAGCAGTCCAGCGTCCTGGAGATCCGCACAGCGGCGAAACCGCCCGCGAACTGCGGGTGACGAGCGGCGGGGCGGGTGATCACCGGCTGACCGCCCGCCCCGGCTGCTACGGTCCGACCCATGACCCGCGCTGTGTGCCCCGGCTCATACGACCCGCCCACCAACGGCCACCTCGACGTCTTCGAGCGCGCGGCGGGCCTGTTCGACGAGGTCGTCGTCGCGGTGATGATCAACAAGAACAAGCAGGGCCTGTTCACCGTCGACGAGCGGATGGCCCTGCTCGGCGAGGTCACCGCGCACCTGGACAACGTCCGCGTCGACTCCTGGCACGGCCTGCTGGTCGACTACTGCGCCGCGCACGACGTGCAGGCCATCGTCAAGGGCGTGCGCGTCGCGGGCGACTTCGACTACGAGCTGCAGATGGCGCAGATGAACAAGGGCCTGACCGGCGTGGAGACGCTGTTCATGCCGACCAGCCCCGTCAACAGCTTCCTGTCCAGCTCGCTGGTCAAGGAGGTCGCCGCGCACGGCGGCGACGTCGCGCACCTGCTGCCCGAGCTGGTCCACAAGCGACTGCTCAAGCGCCTGGCCGAGAACGGCTGAAACTCGGCTAGTCCAGCGGGAGCTTCATCCCCACGTGGCTGGCGGTGAACCCCAGCCGCTCGTAGAAGCGGTGCGCGTCGGCGCGCGTGCTGTCGGTGGTCAGCTGGACCAGGGCCGCGCCGCGGGCGCGGGAGCGCTCGATCGCCCACTCCACCAGCTCCTGGCCGAGGCCGGAGCCGCGCTGGTCGGCGCGCACCCGCACGCCCTCGACCGTCGCCCGCAGCGCGCCCAGGCGCGACAGGCCCGGGGTGAAGGTCAGCTGCAGCGTGCCCACGACCTCGCCGCCCGCCTCGGCCACGGCCAGCACCTGGTTGGGGTCCGCGGCGATCTCGGCGTACGCGGCGGCGTAGCGCGGGTCACCGGGCCGCTCGCGGGTCGCGCCCAGCGGGTCGTCGGCCAGCAGGGCGACGATGGCGGCCACGTCGGCGGGCAGGGCGGCGCGGATCAGGGGGCGGGTCACGCGATCGAGACTGACACACCCCGGCGATCTCCCCGCGCGCGGAGCCGGGGGACGGCAGAATCGACCCCGGGAGTCCGCAGGGGGCGAGGAGGAAGTCGATGTACAAGGTCTTCGAGGCCATCGACGAGCTGGTCACGATGCTCGAAGAGGCGCGGGGGGTCCCGATGACCTCCGGGTGCGTCGTCCCCCGCGGCGACGCGCTGGAACTGCTGGACGAGATCCGCGACGCCTTCCCCTCGGAGCTGGACGACGCCCAGGACGTGCTCGACCGCAAGGCCGAGATCGTCGGCGCCGCCGAGCACGAGGCCGAGCAGAAGCTCAGCAAGTCGACGCTGGACGCCGAGCGCATGGTCGCCGAGGCGCGCGCCGAGGCCGAGCGGATGGTCGCCGAGGCCACCGCGCACGCCGACCGCCTCGTCGCCGACGCCCAGGCCGAGGCCGACCGCGTGGTCGCCGCGGGCCGCGCCGAGTACGACAGCCTCGTCGGCCGCTCCCAGGAGGAGGCCGACCGGATGCTCCAGGCAGGCCGCGAGTCCTACGAGCGCGCCGTCGAGGAGGGCCGCTACGAGCAGCAGCGCCTGGTCTCCCAGACCGAGGTCGTCGTCGCCGCCAAGGCCGAGGCCCAGCGCACGGTCGACACCGCAGCCGACGAGGCCGCCCGCCAGCGCGGCGAGTGCGACGAGTACGTCGACACCAAGCTCGCCGAGTTCGAGGACCTGCTCGGCCACACCCTGCGCACCGTCTCCAAGGGCCGCGACCACCTGCGCGGCTCGCTGCGCGGCGTGCCCGCGGGCGCCGTCCCCTACGACTACAACGGCTGATTTCCCCGCGGCTCACCCCGTCGCGTACCCTGGCCAGGCCGTATCCGGCCCTGTCCCGAGCCCGAAAGCCGACGCCGCCCCGCCATGTCCGAGAAGCGCAAGAGCCACAACCGCCCCGCGGTGTCCAGTCCCTGGGTGATCGACACCCGCGACCTGGGCCGCAGGCCGGGCTCCAGCCGACCCGTCCAGCGCTCGGCGCCCGCCACGCACGACATCGGCCTGGAAGGCGTCATCGCGATCCCGACCGGCGCGCCGGTCGAGCTGGACCTGCTGATGGAGTCGGTCGTGGAGGGGGTGCTGGTCTCCGGCACCGCCCGCGGCGGGCTGGTGGGCGAGTGCTCGCGCTGCCTGGACCCGATCGCCGACGAGGTCGACGTCGAGATCACCGAGCTGTACGCCTACCCGGACAGCGCCACCGACGAGACCACCGACGTCGACGAGATCCCGCGCCTGGTCGACGACCTGATCGACCTGGCCCCGGTGGTCCGCGACGCGGTGGTGATCGCGGTGCCGTCGGCGCCGCTGTGCACGCCCGAGTGCGCCGGGCTGTGCCCGGACTGCGGCGGCAAGTGGGCCGAACTCGGGCCCGATCACGCGCATGAGACCATAGATCCTCGGTGGGCGGCGCTCCAGGAGCGGTTCCCGCGGGATCAGGGCCACTAGCCCATCCGAAAGCTTCAGGTTGTAGCACGTCAGAGGAGATGCAGTCGTGGCCGTCCCCAAGCGGAAGATGTCGCGTTCCAACACCCGCTCCCGCCGCTCGCAGTGGAAGACCACCGCGGTGCACCTGGTGCCGTGCAGCAACCGGGCGTGCAAGGCGCCGAAGCCGCAGCACATCGCCTGCCCGACGTGCGGTCAGTACGACGGTCGTCAGGTCACCCAACCCGCGTAAGCCGTGGGGGCGAAGCCTGCCCGCGGACCCGCGGGGGACCCGCAAGAACTGCTCGCCGCGCTCGGCGTCGTGCTCGACGCCGAGCTGCTGCGGCTTGCCCTGACGCACCGCTCCTACGCCTACGAGAACGGCGGCCTGCCGCCGAACGAGCGCCTGGAGTTCCTCGGTGACGCCGTCCTGGGCCTGGTCGTCACCGACCACCTGTACCGCACGCACCCCGACCTGCCCGAGGGCCAGCTCGCCAAGCTGCGGGCCAGCGTCGTCAACATGCACGCCCTCGCCGGGGTGGCGCGCTCGCTGGGCGAGGGCGGCCTGGGGGCGCACCTGCTCCTCGGCAAGGGCGAGGAGCTGACCGGCGGCCGGGACAAGGCGTCGATCCTCGCCGACGGCATGGAGGCGATCATCGGCGCGGTGTTCCTCAGCCACGGCATCGAGGTCGCCAGGGACGTCGTGCACAAGCACTTCGACCCGCTGCTGGCCGAGGCGCCGCTGCTCGGCGCGGGCCTGGACTGGAAGACCAGCCTGCAGGAGCTGACGGCCGCCCGCGGCCTCGGCGTGCCCGAGTACAAGGTGCGCGAAGAGGGCCCCGACCACCGCAAGGAGTTCACCGCCACGGTCGTGGTCAACGGCCAGAGCTACGGCAACGGCGACGGCCGCACCAAGAAGGAAGCCGAGCAGAAGGCCGCGCAGGCCGCGTGGCGCGAGATCTCCGAGACGCCTCCACCGACCGACGATGCCGGAACTCCCTGAGGTCGAGGTCGTCCGGCGCGGCCTGTCGGGCCACGTCGCGGGCCGCGTCGTGGCGGGCGTGGAGGTCCTGCACCCCCGCGCCATCCGCAGGCACGTGCCGGGCGCCTTCGACTTCATCGGCAGGCTGATCGGCCACACCATGGTCGCCGCGCGCAGGCGCGGCAAGTACCTGTGGGTGGAGATGAGCTCGGGCGAGGCGATCCTGGCCCACCTGGGGATGAGCGGGCAGATGCTGGTCAGCGACCCGGCCGCGCCCGCGGAGAAGCACCTGCGGGTGCGGTTCTCCTTCGCCGACGGCGGCACCGAGCTGCGCTTCGTCGACCAGCGGACCTTCGGCGGGCTGTCGGTGGAGGACCTGGCCGAGGTCGACGGCGTGCCGCTGCCGGTCCCGGTCGCCCACATCGCCCGCGACCCGATGGACCCCGCCTTCTCCCTGGACGAGGCCGTCGCGGCGCTGCGGCGCAGGCGCACCGAGGTCAAGCGGGCGCTGCTGGACCAGACCGTGGTCTCCGGCATCGGCAACATCTACGCCGACGAGGCGCTGTGGCGGTGCTCGCTGCACTGGGCCCGCCCGACCGACCGCCTGACCCGGCCGGTGGTGGCCCGGCTCATCGGCGCGGCGACCGAGGTGATGGACGAGGCGCTGCGGGAAGGCGGCACGTCCTTCGACGCGCTCTACGTCAACGTCAACGGCCAGTCCGGCTACTTCGACCGGTCCCTGGCCGCCTACGGCCGCGAGGGCGAGCCGTGCAGGCGCTGCTCGTCGCCGATCCGCCGCGAGCCCTTCATGAACCGCTCGTCCTTCTCCTGCCCGCGCTGCCAGCCCCGGCCCCGCCTCAAGCCGTAGCCCGCGCCGGGTGCGGGCATAGTGGCCGTGTGACCAAGGTGCTGGTTGTCGACGACGAGCCGCAGATCGCCCGCGCGCTGCGCATCAACCTCGGCGCGCGCGGCTACGACGTCGTCACCGCCGCCGACGGCGCCGCCGCCCTGCGCGCGGCGGCCGAGGCCCATCCCGACGTGGTCGTCCTCGACCTCGGGCTGCCCGACATGGACGGCGCCGACGTGATCGCGGGCATCCGCGGCTGGTCCTCGGTGCCGATCCTGGTGCTCTCGGCCCGCGTCGACAGCGCCGACAAGGTGACCGCCCTGGACGCGGGCGCCGACGACTACGTCACCAAGCCGTTCGGGATGGACGAGTTCCTCGCCCGCCTGCGCGCCGCGGTGCGCCGGGCCGCCGGGCCCGCCGCCGGCGGACCCGCCGTCGTGGAGGCCGAGGCGTTCACCGTGGACCTGGCCGCGAAGAAGGTCCACCGCGACGGCGCGGAGGTCCACCTGACGCCCACCGAGTGGGGCATCCTGGAGATCCTCGTGCGCAACCGGGGCAGGCTGGTCGCCCAGAAGCAGGTGCTGCGCGAGGTGTGGGGCCCGAACTACGCGACCGAGACCCACTATCTGCGCGTGTACATGGCGCAGCTGCGCCGCAAGCTGGAGCGCGTGCCGTCCCGACCCGCGCACCTGATCACCGAGGCGGGCATGGGCTACCGCTTCGAGGCCTAGTAACCGAAGACCTGGGTCCAGTAGTAGCCCTCGGTCGCCAGGCCCAGGCCCATCTTCTTGAGGTCGCAGTTGAGGATGTTCGCCCGGTGGCCCGAGGAGTTCATCCACGCCTGCATGACCTGTTCGGGGCTGCGCTGGCCCGCGGCGATGTTCTCCGCTCCGGGACTGGCGTAGCCCTCGGCCTTCGCGCGGTCGACGAACGAGCGGCCGTCCTGGCTGGTGTGCGAGAAGTAGTCGTTGGCCGACATGTCCTCGCTGTGCTTCTGGCCCGCCTCGGTGAGGCGCGCGTCGAGGGTGACCGGGGCGCAGCCCGCCTGGCCGCGCTCGGCGTTGACGATGGCGAGCACCGCGTCGTCGGCCGAGCCGTCACCGGACGGCGGCTTCGGCGCCGGCTTGGCGGTCGTGGTGGTGGGCTTGGGCGTCGACGTGGTGGTCGTCGGCTTCGGCTTGGAGGTGGTGGTCGTGGTCGTCGGCGGGACCTTGGTGGTGGTCGTCGCCGACGTGGTGGGGGGCTGGGGGGAGGGCGGGGAGGTGACCGTCGTCCGGGTGAGGTTGAGCGCGACGGGATCGGGGGTCCCGTCCTGCACCGCGGGTGCGGCCACGAGGGTGGTCACTCCTGCGGTGCCCGCGCCCACTGCCAGGGCGACGAGCACCGCGGGGACTAACCGCGCGCGTCGTCTGGTCACGGTTCGGCAACGTACCACCATCGGGTGTAACGCCATCGGGGTGGGTACCCCTGACTTCACACTCCGCTTACGGCCTGGCTCGCGGCCCCGCGCTACGGCTCGCTGGGCTCGGTGGGCTCAGTCGGCTCGGGCTGGGTGGTCGTGGTGGTGGTCGTGGTCGGCCGGGTCGTCGTGGTGGTGCGCGTCGTGGTCGGCCGGGTGGTGGTCGTGCGCTTCGTGGTGGTCGTCGTCGGGTTCGAGGTCCCACCGCCGCCGGGTGGGTTCACCGGGGGAGCGACCGGGTCCGTGGTCGTCGTGGTGGTGGTGGTCGTCGTGGTCGTGCTGGTCGTCGTCGTGGACGACGAAGTGGCCTCGGTGGTCGTCGCGGAGGTCTCGCCCGGGGTCAGGGTCGTGGTCACCTGGGTGGTGCCGCCGGGGGTGATCTGGGGCTGCTGCTGCTCGCCCGCGGTGTCCTCGCCGGTGGCGAAGGCGGCCACGGCGGCGAACACGGTCGAGATGACGACGCCCGCGACGCCGAGCACGGCGTAAGGCGCGTGGCGCATGCGGCGGTCGGAAGCGGGCGGGGCGTCGTACTCGGCGTTCCGGGCGTCAGGCTCGGACATGCAGGTGGACTCCCATCCCCGGGCCGGGGTGCGGCCCGTCTCGGCGCGGGACCGTATCACCCGACCTGTCCTACTCCGTTCGGGTGTCACCCGTTATCACGCTCCGCTAAGGCACGATGGGCGGGTGAGCACCGAGCACGAGTCCGCCGTCCGCTTGACGGCTTTTGTCCGAGGCCAGGTCCAGGGTGTGGGTTTCCGCTGGTGGACGCGGTCGCGGGCGCTGGAGATCGGGCTCGTCGGCTGGGCCCGCAACACCGACGACGGCCGCGTCGAGGTCGTCGCCGAGGGGTCGAGGGACGGCTGCGCCCGGCTGCTGGCCGCGCTGACGTCGGGGCAGGCCCCCGGCCGCGTCGACGGCGTGGTGGAGCAGTGGGCCGAGGCCAAGGGTGACGTCCCCGGATTCCGCGAAAGGTGACCCGCGGCATATTCGGCAGGCGCCTGAACCGGGGCCGGGGCGGCGGCGTAGAACCGCGCGTGGGACCCCCCGCAGCCGACGACGATCTGGTCCGCGAGCTGTACCGCCGCTACCGGCGGCCGCTGCTGGCGTACGCCATGCGTGCCGTGGGCGGTGACCACCAGCGCGCGGAGGACATCGTGCAGGAGACCTTGCTGCGGGCGTGGCGCAACGCCGACGCGCTGCACCCCGAACACGCCGGGCCGTGGCTCTACACCGTGGCCAAGAACCTGGTGATCTCCGGGTACCGCAGGCAGAGCGCCCGCGCGACGGAGATCCCGATGGAGGGCTCCGACGCGCTGCGCGCCGAGCACCCCGACGAGTTCGACCGGGTGCTGCAGGGCTGGCAGATCGCCGAGGCCATGCGCTGCCTCTCGCGCGATCACCGGACGGTGATCGTGGAGCTGTTCTACCGGCGGCGCACCGTCTCCGAAGCCGCCGCCGTGCTCGGCATCCCGCCGGGCACGGTGAAGTCCAGGTCGTTCTACGCCCTGCGCGCCCTGCGCGACGCGCTGGAGGAACGGGGGGTGACCGAGCCGTGAGCTGCCCCATGATCACCAACATCGGCGCCTACCTGCTCGGCGCCCTCGACCCGACCGAGCGGGCGGTGTACGAGGCGCACCTGGCGGGCTGCCCGGTATGCGAGGCCGAGCTGCTGCGCATGGCGCCGCTGCCCGGCCTGCTCCAGCGCATCCAGGAGGAGGACTTCGCCGAGCCCGGCGCCGAGGCCGAGCCCGCCACCGAGCCGGTGCCGCGGGTCGCGCCCCTGCGGCCCAGGCCGTCGCGCGCCCCGCTGATCGCCGCCGCGGCCGTGGTGCTGGTCCTGGCGCTGGCGGGCATCGCGGCGGTGACGGTGTTCGCGCCGTCCGGGCCGACGGTGGTGACCTGGTCGGCGCACGATCCGGCCAGCGGCATCCGCGCCGACGTCGCGCTGACCGAGCGCCCGTGGGGCACCGAGCTGAACATCCGCATGCGCGACGTGCCCCCGGGCAAGCCGTGCAAGCTGGTGGTGCGCGCCCGCGACGGCAGCCGGGAGACCGCGGGCTGGTGGGCCGCCGGGGTGACCGCCGAGGAGCAGATCCCGGGCAGCACGTCCTTCGACCTGACCTCGATCGCCAGGGTGGAGGTCATCAGCGGCGAGAACGTGGTGATCGACATCACACCCCCCGACTAGGCGATACCGCCACGCGGGCCACCTCCCCGGGCGCTTCACCACGCGCGGGTACGCTCGCCCGATCGCACCCGCACGGACAGGACTCGCCCAGTGCACCTGAAGAGCCTGACGCTGAAGGGCTTCAAGTCCTTCGCCTCGGCGACGACACTGCGCTTCGAGCCGGGCATCACCTGCGTCGTCGGCCCCAACGGCTCCGGCAAGTCCAACGTCCTCGACGCGCTGCGCTGGGTGATGGGCGAGGGCAGCGCCAAGGGCCTGCGCGGCGGCAAGATGGAGGACGTCATCTTCGCGGGCACCTCCGGCCGCGCCCCGCTGGGCCGCGCCGAGGTGACGCTGACCATCGACAACACCGACGGCGCCCTGCCGATCGACTACACCGAGGTCTCCATCACCCGCCGCATGTTCCGCGACGGGGCCAGCGAGTACGAGATCAACGGCAGCTCGTGCAGGCTGCTGGACGTGCAGGAACTGCTGTCGGACTCCGGCATCGGCCGGGAGATGCACGTCATCGTCGGGCAAGGCCAGCTCAGCGCGATCCTGGAGTCCAAGCCCGACGAGCGCCGCGGGTTCATCGAGGAGGCCGCGGGCGTCCTCAAGCACCGCAAGCGCAAGGAAAAGGCGCTGCGCAAGCTCGACGCGATGCAGGCCAACCTCACCCGGCTCACCGACCTCACCGCCGAGCTGCGCCGCCAGCTCAAGCCGCTGGGCAAGCAGGCCGAGGTGGCCCGCCGCGCCCAGCTCATCCAGTCCGAGCTGCGCGACGCGCGGCTGCGCCTGCACGCCGACGACCTGGTCACCCAGCGCGCCGACATCGCCCGCGACGAGGCCGACGAGGCCACCGCCCGGCGCAAGCGCGCCGAGGTCGAGCAGGCGCTGGAGATCTGCCAGGCCCGCCAGAGCGAGCTGGAGGAGGACCTGGCCACCGACGCGCCGCTGCTCGCCCAGGCGCAGGAGACCTGGTACCGGCTCTCGGCGCTGGAGGAGCGGCTGCGCGGCACCGTCCGCCTCGCCGTCGAGCGGGCCCGGCACCTGTCGGCGTCGGTGGAGGCCCCGCGCGGCGGGCGCGACCCCGACGAGATGGAGGCCGAGGCCGAGCACACCGCCCAGCGCGAGGCCGAGCTGGCCGAGGCCGTCACCGAGGCCCGCTACGCGCTGGCCGAGTCGACGGAGAAGCGCGCCGAGCTGGAGCGCATGGTGCAGGCCGCGGAGAAGGCGCACATCGCCGCCGTGCGGGCCATCGCCGACCGCCGCGAGGGCCTGGCCAGGCTCGCCGGGCAGGTCGAGGCGCTGCGCAGCAAGACCAACGCCACCGCCGAGGAGATCGAGCGGCTCTCGGTGTCCCTCGGCGAGGCCCGCGGGCGCGCCGAGGTGGCCGCCGAGGAGCTGGCCGAGGCTCAGGAGGAGACCGGGGTCGAGGAGGGCGACGACGCCGAGCTGCGCGCTCGGCTGGCGCAGGCCACCGAGGCCGACACCGCCGCACGCGAGCGCGTCGAGGAGCTGGTCCGGGCCGAGCGCACCGCGGAGAAGGACATCGCCTCGTGGAAGGCCAGGGTCGACGCGCTGTCGCTGGGCCTGTCCCGCAAGGACGGCGCGGGCGCGCTGCTGGCCGCCGCCGACCGGCTGCCCGGCCTGCTGGGCTCGGTCGCCGCGGTGCTGACCGTCGAACCGGGCGCCGAGGCCGCGCTGGCCGCGGCTCTCGGCCCGATCGCCGACGCGGTCGCCGTGCGCGACCCCTACGGCGCGGTCGCCGCGCTGGAGATGCTGCGCGCGGGCGACGCCGGACGCGCCGGGCTGCTCGTCGGCGGGTCGGCCGGGACGCGGGACCGCGCGGGCTGGCCCGCGTTGCCCCCCGGCGCGCGCTGGGCGGCCGACCTGGTGCACGCCCCGGACGCGCTGGCCCCCGCCGTGCACCAGGCGCTGGAGCGCATGGCCGTGGTCGAGACGCTGCGCGCCGCCCAGGACCTCGTGCTCGCCCACCCCGAGGTGCGCGCGGTGACCACCGACGGCGATGTCCTCGGCGCGCACTGGGCGATCGGCGGCTCGGAGAAGGCGCGCAGCGTCATCGAGGTGCAGGCCGCCGTGGACGAGGCGCAGGTCAACCTGGCCGCCGCCGAGCGCGCGGTCGAGTCGGCCTCCGCCGCGCTGGCAGGCGCGCGGGCCGAGCAGCAGGCGCGGCGCGCCGAGGTGGCCGCGGTCAAGGACGAGATGGGCGAGGCGAAGGTGCGCGCGGCGCGCTCGGCCGAGCGCCTCAACCGGCTGCGCCAGGCCGAGCGGTCTGCCCAGGCCGAGGTCGACCGGGCCGAGCAGCAGCGCGCCAAGGTCGAGCACGCCCGCGAGGAGGCCCTGGTCACGCTCTCCGACCTCGAGGAGCGCCTCGCCGTCGTGCAGGAGCAGCCGGTCGACGACGAGCCGGACTCCAGCGAGCGCGACGAGTGCTCCGACGCCCTGGCCTCGGCCCGCCAGGAGGAGATGGAGACGCGGCTGTCGCTGCGCACCGCCGAGGAGCGCCACCGCGCGCTGCAGGGCAAGGCCGACGGGCTGCGCCGCGCCGCCCGCGCCGAGCGGGAGGCGCGCGAGCGCGCCGCCCGCGCGATGGCCTCCCGCAAGCGCGGCGCGACCATCGCCCAGGCCGTGGTGGACGGCGGCGAGCTGGCGCTGGAGCGCATCGCGCTGTCGCTGGCCCGCGCCGCCGAGGAGCGCGACGAGGTCCAGTCCCGCCGCGCCGACCGCGAGCGCGTGCTGACCGAGGTCCGCGCGAAGGTGCGCGAGCTGTCCGTCGAGCTGGAGAAGCTGACCGACGCCGTGCACCGCGACGAGGTGCTGCGCGCCGAGCAGCGGCTGCGGCTGGAGCAGCTGGAGACCCGCATCGCCGAGACCTTCGGCATCGGCCTGGCCGACCTGGTCGCCGAGTACGGCCCCGACCAGCCCGTCCCGCCCACCCCGGCCGAGCTGGCCGAGTACGAGGCGGCCAAGGAGCGTGGCGAGGACGTCACCGCGCCCCCGCCGCTGCCCTACGACCGCGACACCCAGGCCCGCCGAGCCAAGCGCGCCGAGCGCGACATGACGACCCTGGGCAAGGTGAACCCGCTGGCGCTGGAGGAGTTCGCCGCGCTGGAGGAGCGCTACAAGTTTCTCTCCACCCAGCTCGAAGACCTCAAGGACACCCGCCGCGACCTGCTCGTCGTGGTCAAGGAGGTGGACGAGAAGATCCTGGAGGTCTTCACCACCGCCTACGAGGACGTGGCCCGCGAGTTCATCACGGTCTTCGACGTGCTCTTCCCCGGCGGCGAGGGCCGCATGATCCTGACCGAGCCCGACGACATGCTGACCACCGGCGTGGACGTCGAGGCGCGTCCGCCCGGCAAGAAGGTCAAGCGCCTGTCACTGCTCTCCGGCGGGGAGAAGTCCCTGGTCGCGGTGGCCATGCTGGTCGCCATCTTCCGCGCGCGACCCTCGCCGTTCTACGTGATGGACGAGGTCGAGGCCGCCCTGGACGACACCAACATGCGCCGCCTCATCGGCCTGCTGGAGCAGCTGCGCTCCAGCAGCCAGCTGATCATCATCACCCACCAGAAGCCGACCATGGAGATCGCCGACGCCCTCTACGGCGTCTCGATGCGCGGCGACGGCATCACCCAGGTCATCTCCCAGCGCCTGCAGCAGCGCCGGGACGCCCAGGTCGAGGAGCCCACCGCACCGGCGGTCACACCCGCTCCTGAAGCGGGTGCGACCGAGACCGGCGACCAGACCCCGACCTAGGCGACGGAGCGCTTGGCGGCCTGGAAGGACAGGAAGGCCGCGGCGGTGGAGACCAGGGCGGCGATGAGGCCCAGGAACAGGCCGATGGCGGCGAAGCCCTCGCTGGTGATCAGGCGCAGCAGGACGAGCAGGGTGGCGGCGCCCGCCAGGCCCAGCCACAGCATGGTGCGGTTCTTCACCTCGACGCCCACGTGCGGCAGGAAGACGGCCGCGCCCGCGCCCACCAGCATCAGCACCGCGCCCCAGGCGAGGAAGCCCGAGCTCCACGCCGAGAACGAGAGAAACGCGAAGCCCGCCGAGAGCCACGGGAAGAAGCTGAACAGGAACGCCGCGACACCGGCGCCGATGCCCGCCCACTCGATCGGCGTGACGCGCTTGGGGTCGAAACTTGCCATTGCGGAGACCTCTCTGAACTGGGCCGATGCCAGACTTCACCGTCCGGATGGGACGTAAGTGCGGCAAGTATGAACCTGATCGCCCGCAAGCGGAATAGCGTGACGGGTAAACCGCTCGCTTCCCCGGGCGCGGCGGCGCACGATTCACCCCATGTACGCGATCCGACCCGCTTCGGAAGGCGACCGGGACGCGGTCGTCGACCTCATCCTGCGCCAGCAGGCCGACCCGACCCGGCACATCGGCTACCACGGGGTGACGATCGAGGACGTGGTGGACGAACTGGGCGGGATCAAGCCCGACTGGGCCGGTGGCGCCGTGGTGGGCGTGGGCGACTCGGGTGAGATCGTGGCCGTTCTGAGCGCCGACGCCGACGCCGAGGTGGGCCGGGTGTGGCTGCTCGGCCCCTACGTGGAGCTTCCCGCCGATCACCCCGTGCCGCGCCAGGTCTGGCACCGCACCGCCGACGACCTGCTCGACGCGGTGACCGGGCTGCCGCGCCTGAGAGGTTTCGCCGACCTGGAGCTCTACGGCCACCGCAAACACAGCCTGCTCGCCGATTTCGCCGCCCGGCACGGCTTCGCGGGCGGCGACATGAGCCGCGTGTTCACCCTGTCGGGGTCCGCGCTGCGTTCCCTGCTGATCCGCGAGGCCGGGGGTGAGGAGCCGCGCGTGCTCACCCGGGAGGACCCGGCGCGCGCGGAGGTCATCGACCTGCACGAGCGCGCCTTCCCCAGCCGCACGGCCACGGGCCGCCAGCTGGTCGACGGCGACCGGGGGCACACCGTCGTGGTGCTGACCGGCGCGGACGGGCTCATCGGCTACGCGGCGGGCTTCCCGCAGCCGGGGGAGTTCTATGTGGACTACGTCGCCGTCGTGCCGGGCATGCGCTCGGCCGGGGCGGGCCGGGCGGTGGTGCGCGGGCTGCTGCGCGAGTTGGCCGCCCAGCACGGGCCGCACGAGCGCGCGGCGGCGGTCATCATGCTCGGCAACGACGCCTCCGAGCGGATGTTCACCGCGCTCGGCTTCGCGCTGCACCTGGAACTCGTCGGCTACCGGCGGAAGGGAACGGCCTGACCGGCCCACCCGGAAGATCACCCGATAGGGTGATCCGTCCTGGGGATCGCTGCGTGGTGAGGGGTGTCCGCATGGGCATGGGCAGGCGTCGGTTCCTGGCGGCCGGGGCGGTGGCCGTTGTGGCCTTCGACCCGATCGGGATGCGCTGGAGCGCCCACGCCGCTCCGGGCGACCTCCGCGTCCCCGACCTCGACGGCGAGCTGGTCACCGACCCGGCCGCGCTGGCCGAGGCCGCCGAGGACTACGGCCAGATCGCCCACCGGACCCCGCGCGCGGTGCTGCTGCCCGGCTCGGTGCGCGACATCGCGGTGCTCGTCGGCTTCGCCCACCGCCACCGCATCGCCGTCGCCGTGCGCGGGCAGGGCCACTCGACGTTCGGGCAGGCGCAGACGGCGGGCGTGGTCATCGATTCCCGCCCGCTGTCGGCCATCACCGTCTCCGGCCGCACCGCCGTGGTCGAGGCGGGCGCGACGTGGGGCGCGCTCATCGACGCCGCGCTGCCGCACGGGTTGACCCCGCCGGTCATGACCGACTACGTCGGGCTGTCGGTGGGCGGGACGCTGTCGGTCGGCGGGATCGGCGGGGCCAGCCAGCACCACGGTCTCCAGGTGGACACCGTCCGGCAGCTGGAGGTCGTCACCGGCACCGGCGAGCTGGTCCGCTGCCGCCGCGGCGACCGGCTCTTCGCCGCCGTCCTCGCCGGGCTCGGCCAGTACGGCCTGATCACCCGCGCCTGGCTCGACCTGGTGCCCGCGCCCGCGTCGGCGCGCGTCTACAAGGTGACCTACACCCGCCTGAGCGACCTGACCGCCGCCCAGCGCACCCTGATCCGCGACGGCCGATTCTCCTATGTGGAGGGTCAGCTCGCCCCGGTCGACGGCGGCTGGGCGCACATCCTCGAAGCCGTCGCCTACTACGACACCCCGCCGGACGACACCGCGATGCTGGCCGGTCTCCCCACGGGCCAGGTCGAGATCGCCGACCTGCCGCTGCGCGCCTGGCTCAACCGCGTCACCGACCTGGTCGATGCGATCCGCCCGCTCAAGCTGCCCAACCCGTGGATCAACCTGTTCCTGCCCGACCGCGCCACCGACCGCTTCGTCGCCTCGGTCCTGGCCGACCTCACCCCCACCGAAGTCGGCGGCGGCCCCATCCTGCTGTACCCGTTCCCCCGCAAGCGCGTGAGCGCCCCCATGCTCCGGGTGCCGAACAGCGACGTGGTCTTCCTCCTCTCCATCCTGCGCTCTGTCCCCCAGGACGACGCCCTCGTCCGCACCCTGCTCGCCGACAACCGCGCCATGTACGAGAAGTCCCTGGCCATCGGCGCCACCCAGTACCCCATCGGCTCCATCCCGGCCGAACCCGGCGACTGGGCCCGCCACTACGGCGCCCGCTACCCGCAGGCGGTGCTGGACAAGGCGACCTACGACCCCCGCCGCATCCTGACCCCGGGCCAGGGGATCTTCCGGTGACCTAGGCACTAGCAGCCGCCGATGATGGGGTCACCGCTCGGTGAGGACAGGGCCTGGTACCGGATCGCGCCGGTGTGCTCCACCTTCAGCATCGGCACCGCCTTGTTCACCGGGTTGTGGTCGGCGTCGAAGGTGCAGATCCAGCCGCTGACGCCGTCCACGCGCAGCTGGTTCAGCGCTTGGGCGACGGCGGCGGCCCTCGGGCGGCTGGAGCCCGCTCCCGTGCTCGCCTGACCGGCGACCACGTCGCGGATTCCCAGGATCGCCGTCCACACCGCGTCGTGGGACAGGGCGGCGTCGCTGTCGGCCATCGATTCGTCGGGGAACAGAGTGGCGTAGCAGGTGGGGCAGGAGCCGAACCGGGAGACGGTCTCGCCGGAGGCCGCGCCGCGGTCCTCCCGCCACATCGACGGACTCGTCAGACCGGGCACCAGGACGGTCATGTTGGCCTCGGAGCCGCTGGCCCACAGGGGCGAGTGCGCGCTCCTGGCGATGTCCGGCGGACCGAGCACCAGCAGGTGCCTGCCCGTGCACGAGCGCGACGCCAGACCCGGCAGGAATCCCTTCATGTCGGAGCCGCGCCCGGCGAAGTGCACGACATCGGCCCGCAGCTCGCACACCTTCTCGGCCTTGGCGGCCAGGATCGTCCCGGCCTCGTCCAGGCTGGAGTTGAACACCATCTGCGGCCGCAGGACCGTGTACCGGCGGCCCGGCTGGGCGGTGATCGCCTTGGAGAAGGCCTCGCCGAGGGAGACGGCGTAGTCGTCGGCGCGGTTCTGGTCCCTGACCTCCAGCACCCTGGGCGCGGCGGGCAGGCCGGGGGCGCGGTCGAGGTAGCGCAGGGTCGCCACGGCCATGTCGCTGTTGGTGGGGGCGACCCGCACCATGCCGGGCACGGGGCCGCCGCCGAGGGCGACGGTCATCTTGTCGCCCGTGATCGCCCCGGCCACGATGGCCACCCTGCTCTTGGCGATCTCGTCGACGAACTCGCGCACGTCCTGGGTGCTGACCGCCAGGCCCGCCACCGCGACGATCCGCTCGTCGCCGTCGACCCCGGCCCTGATCTGGGCGGCCGCCGCGCGCCACCGGCTCATCTGGCTGCCGAGGTCGGCCAGCAGCAGGCGCACCTTCGGCGCCCGGTTCGCCGGCGCGTTCCACGCCTGCTGCGCGATGTAGGCGCCCTGCAGGTCGTGGCGCACGGCGTCGGCGTTGATGCGGTCGCCGGGCCGGGGGTCCATCACGTCGGCGAACACGACGGAGACCCAGTCCGCGCCGTCGGCGCGCACGCGCTGGTTCTCGGCGTGGATCAGCTCCTGGACGGCGCGCAGGTTCTCGGAGTAGACGTGCTCGCCGTCGGTGAGGTGGACGGGCTCGCGGTTGACGAGCAGGGCCGCACCGGTCACCGCGGCGGCGACGACGAGCACCAGCACCACGACGAACGCGATCTTGTTGGCCTGCCAGAACGGGTACCTGGTCATCTTGCGTCGCACGGTGGTCGGCTCCCGGCTCAGAGTCGGTCGGCTTCGGTGGTGAACCGCAGAAGTCCCGCCGCGGAGCGGCGTTCGAGGTCGCGGTAGCCCTGCCGCAGCGCTTCGGCCAGGGCGCGCTCGGGGTCGCGGGTGGGGTCGGCGCCCAGCCAGCCCGCGATGAGCATCTTGGCGATGGTGATGTGCCGCTCCCCGTGCGGATCTCCCGGCGGCAGCGTGGCGCCGCCGCGCAGACCCGCGAACAGCGCGCCGTGCTCCACCAGCGCGTCGGTGCCGCGGGGGATGGGGCACGGCGCGGACACCATCGCGGTGAACTCGGTGATCCAGGCCTGCGGCTCGGCGTAGTCGAAGCGGTGGTTGAGGTAGGCCACCGCGTTGGCGGGCTCGCCGCAGGCGAGTTCGTAGTACAGCTCGTCCACGCGCCTGCCGGGCAGCCCGGCGGCGCGGGTGGCGAGCTGGCGGGCCGTGGCCGTCCAGTCCCCGGTCGGCGCGCTCGCGATGAGCACGCGGCGCAGCCAGTCGGGCAGGGCGGGCGGCTGGTCCGCCTCAGCGCCGCCGACCAGCCAGCAGCGCACGGCGAAGCCCAGCAGCGCGTCCTTGCCCGACGGCACGACCGGGGAGGCCGCGCCGAGGTCGCGCACCACGGCGGCGGCCACGGCGTCGACCGCGGGGGAGGTGTCGGCCAGCACGAGGTAGCGTGCCGCGGCTCGGGCGAAGGACAGCGATCCGCCGTTGACGGTCGTGGAGTACAGCTCCCGCAGCCCCTTGTCGCGGGACTGCTCGTCCAGCTCGGCGCACAGCCGTAGCACCTGGTGCGCCGTCCACGGGTTGCCGCCGGTGGTCGCGTGGACGAAGGCGGACAGGTGGTTGCCCGCGCGGCCGAGCCGCTCGACGGTGAGCGCCGCGCTCTCCTGCTCGGTGAGCGGGGTGAGCCGCAGCGTCGTCGCCTCGCCGGGCGTCCGCCTCGGCGGATCGCGATCGGTGGGCATCGCCGCCCAGGCGGCCACGAGGTCGCGCAGGTCGGCGATGCCCAGGTCGAGCCGTCCGCTGGTGGCCACGACCGACACCGGGGCCGGGCTCTCCTTCGCGGCCCGCACCAGCGCCGCCAGCGCCTTGCGGCCGGTGCCCGAGTGCGCGTTGTCCAGCAGCAGCAGGCACTTCCTCGGGCGGAAGCCTGCCCGGTAGCCCGAGTGGAGGTCGGCGAAGAGCGCTTCGGCGAGCAGCGCGTCGGCCTCGGCGGGTGCGGTGGCGGCCAGCTCGCGCAGCGCGCTGGGCGCCTCCTCCGCCGTGGTGCGCAGGGCGTCGGCGTAGAACCGGATGCCCTCGCGCCAGCGGCGGCGCACGGGCAGCCACCTGCCCAGCGCGGGCGGCTCCGGCAGGCCGAGCAGGCGCGGCAGCAGCCGGATGGTGTCGGCCACCGCCGCGCCCGGCGGGCGCGAGCGCACCAGGTCGGTGACCGCGGCTTCCGGATCGTCGGGGCCGACGTGTCCGCCGAGCAGCAGCGCGCCGACGGCGAGCCGGGGAAACCGCAGCCTGCCGAATTGTGGCCACCGCGGCTCCGCGAGTTCGCAGGCCAGATCCGCCAACGCCCGCCAGCCGGGCCCGTCACCGTATCCGGACAGGTCCATGACCGGTGAATGCGGCTGGGCGGATTGATACCCGGCTTTCTCGGCCAAGGCGGCGAGGACCGTGGTCTTGCCGATTCCGCGAGGTCCGAAAAGGATGGTAATGTCAGGCCGCTGATCAGCGTCTTTGTTGTTGTGAAGCTCTTTCCACAATGTGGAGACGATGGCGCCCCGCCCGTGTGGAGCGGTCGGTCTGGGGACTGGCACGGGCGGAGTATGCAGAGCGGCGAGAACCCGTGGCAACGAGCCGCGATTATTGTCCGGTATCTGTCCAGTAATGAATGACTAGGAAACGACCGACTCCCGGTCGCGGTGGCGCAGCGAAAGCAGCCCGCCGACGACCAGCGTGATGACCACGCCCAGCGGCGTGTACCACGGGAACGCCAGCGCGACGCTGTCCCCGGACGCCTTGCTGAAGTCCACCCCGACGAACCCGCCCGTCGCCTTGTCGAACTTCAGCCCCAGGATCACGAACGCCATCACCGCCACCGTCGAGACGAACGCGACGATCGCGTCCGCCTGCCGGGCCTTCTTCACCAGCAGCCCGAGCAGGAACGCGCCCAACAGCGCGCCGTAGGTGTAGCCGGTGATGGCCAGCGCGGTCTCCACGATGGGGTTCTTGGTCGTGGTGAACATCGAGGCGAACACCACCAGCGCGCCCGCCCAGACGACCGTCCAGATCCGGCCCTGCTTCAGCAGTTCCGCGTCCGAGAGCTCCCGCTTGGTCACCCGCTGGTAGACGTCGGTCACCGTCGAGGAGGCCAGCGCGCCCAGCGACGAGCTCAGCGCCGCGGCCAGGATGCCCGCGATGACGAAGCCGGACAGGCCCGAGGGCAGCTCGGTCACGATGAACGAGGCGAACAGCTCGTCGTTGGTCGTCAGGCCGAGGTCGCCGACCGGGTCAAGTCCTTTGTAGAACGACCACAGCATGGTGCCGATGAACAGGAACAGGCCGAACTGCAGGAACACCACGACGCCGGAGGCGATCAGCGCCTTCTGCGACTGCCGGACGTCGTTGCACGCCATCAGCCGCTGCACGATGAGCTGGTCGGCGCCGTGCGAGGCCATCGACAGCACCGCGCCGCCGAGCACGGCGGTGAGGAAGGCGTAGGGGTTGCTCAGCGGGCCGGAGGAGAAGTCCAGCAGCTGGGTCTTGCCCGCGTCGACCGCCGCGCCGAGCCAGCCGTCGGGCAGCTTGCCCGAGAGCACCACGATGACCGCGAGCCCGCCGACGACGTACCAGAGCATCTGGATCGCATCCACCCAGACGACCGCGCGCACGCCGCCGAAGAACGTGTACACCACCATCGCCACGCCCAGCACCGCGACGATCTGCCAGTACGCCGCGTCGACTCCGTAGGCGCTCAGCACGACCTTGATGGGGATCGCGGTGGCGAACAGGCGCACGCCGTCGGCAAGCAAGCGGGTGATCAGGAACGTCACCGACGCCGTGCCCTGCAGGCCGGGGCCGAAGCGCTTGCCCAGGAAGTTGTAGGCCGTCGTCATGTTCCCCGCGACGTAGCGGGGCAGCAGCACGAAGGCCACCACGATCCGGCCGATGATGTAGCCGATCGCGAGCTGCAGGTAGGTGAACATCCCCAGGTAGGCCACCGTCGGCACGCTCAGCACCGTCAGCGTCGAGGTCTCCGCCGAGACCACCGACAGGCACGCCACCCACCACTTGATCTTGCCGTCGCCGACGAAGTAGTCGTTGGCCGACTTCTGCCGCCCGGCGATCAGGATGCCCAGCAGCGGCATGCCGATCAGGAACGCGGCGATGATCACCAGGTCAAGCGCGCGCACGGGGGCCTCCAGCCAGTTCGGGGACGGTGATCCGCAGGGCGGTGGCCCGCGCGGCCGGTTCGGGCAGCCGCAGCGGGCCCGCGCCGGGGGTGAGGCTGCCGTGCACGCGGGGTCCCGCGCCGCCGGTGCCGGGGTCGACCGCCGTGCCGTGCCAGGCGAGGTAGCCCAGCAGGGCGGCCAGGTAGGCCTCCTTGGCGTCGGCGGGAATGCCGAGGCCGTCGGTGGTGGTGAGTTCGGCCGGGGCCAGCGCGCCCGCGAGGGCGGCCATGAGCGCCGGGTTGCGCACGCCGCCGCCGGAGGCCACGACCCGCCGCACGCCGAAGCCGCGGCAGGCGTCGGCGATCGTGGTGGCGGTGAGCGCGACCAGGGTGGCGAGCAGGTCGGCCTCGGCGACCACGGGCAGGCGGCCCAGCGCCTCGCCGAGGTAGGCGCCGTTGAAGTGCTCCTTGCCGGTGGACTTCGGCGGGCCCGCCGCGTAGTAGGGGTCGGCGCGCAGCACGGCGAGCAGGTCGTCGCGGACCCGGCCGCGCGCGGCGAGCGCGCCGTCGGTGTCCTGGTCGGCGCCGGTGGTGGCGCGCGCGGCGGCGTCCAGCAGGGCGTTGGCCGGACCGGTGTCGAAGGCGACGGAGGGGCCGTCGGGGAGCAGGACGGTGATGTTGGCGATGCCGCCGAGGTTCAGCGCGGCCGTCGGCACGTCCGGGGTGCCCAGCAGCAGCCGGTCGAGCACCGGGGCCAGCGGCGCGCCGTGGCCCCCGGCGGCGACGTCGCGGGCGCGCAGGTCCGACACGACCGGCAGCCCGGTCGCCTCGGCGATCCACGCGGCCCTGCCCAGTTGCAGCGTGCCGAGGCAGCGCGGGCCCTCGACCCAGTGGTAGACGGTCTGCCCCAGCGAGGCCACCAGGTCCGCGCCACCGGCGTGCTCGGCCGCCGCCGCGGCGAACGCCTGGCCGACCTCGGTGTCGAGCCTGCACAGCCGCTCGGCGGTGCACCCGTTCGGCGGCAGCGCGTCGTGCAGGGCCGTCCGCAGGGCGGGGGGATAGTCGACCGAGGTGTGGCGGACCGGGCGAAGTCGGATCTCCGCGCCGACCCGCTCGAAGTCGCCGACGGCCACGTCGATGCCGTCCATCGACGTTCCGGAGAGCAAGCCGACCACACGCATGACTTTGTGGTCTATTGCACACACCGGCTCCGCCGCAAGAGGCAATGTTGGAAAATTACACAACTCACAACGATATGGTTCAGAGTTGGCGATGACCGTGCCGGGCCCACCAGCGCGCCGGATGCGAGGATGGCCGTCGTGTCGAGCACCCAGATCATCATCATCGTCGCCGCGGTCGTGCTGGTGGCCGCCGTCGTCGCGGGCGTCGTGCTCGCCCGGCGCAGGCGGATCGACCTGGGCAAGACCACGCCCCAGGTCACCGAGAAGCCCAAGGGCTACCAGGCGGGCGGCGGGATCAGCCTCGCGCCCGGCGGACACCCCGCGGGCGAGCGCACCGAGGTCGACGGCCAGCCCGGCGTCGGCGACGACGCCGCGGTGCCCCGCGACTCGGTCAAGCGCGGCTTCGTCGACGTCGAGCTGCCGGACCAGGGCAAGGCGGTCGAGGCCGACCCGGCCCCGCCGACCGACCGCATCCCGGTGCAGGGCGACCCGGTCACCGACCGCATCCCCGTCCAGCAGGCTCCGGTCGCCGAGCCCGCCCCGGTCGTCGCCCCGGAGATCCCCCAGGCCCGCCCGGCCGAGGAGATCGCGCCCACCGAGGGCCGCCTGGAGCGGCTGCGCGGCAGGCTGACCCGCTCCCGGTCGGTGTTCGGCCAGGGCCTGCTCGGCCTGCTCGGCGCGGGCGACCTGGACGAGGACTCCTGGACCGAGGTCGAGGACACCCTGCTGCTGGCCGACCTGGGCGCGGCCACCACCCAGGAGATCGTGGACCGGCTGCGCTCCGAGCTGGTCAAGCGCGGCGTGCGCTCCCCCGAACAGGCCCGTGCGCTGCTGCGCGAGGTGCTCATCGACGCGCTGCACCCGCAGATGGACCGCGCCGTCCGCGCCCTGCCGCACGGCGCGGGCGAGACCCGCACCCCCGCCGTCGTGCTCGTCGCGGGCGTCAACGGCACCGGCAAGACCACCACCACCGGCAAGCTGGCCCGCGTCCTCGTCGCCGACGGCCGCTCCGTGGTGCTCGGCGCCGCCGACACCTTCCGCGCCGCCGCCGCCGAGCAGCTCGCCACCTGGGCCGACCGGGTCGGCGCCGAGGTCGTGCGCGGCAACGAGGGCGCCGACCCCGCCGCCGTCGCCTTCGACGCGGTCAAGCGCGGACGGGAGTCCGGTGTCGACACCGTCCTGATCGACACCGCGGGCCGCCTGCACACCAAGACCGGCCTGATGGACGAGCTGGGCAAGGTCAAGCGTGTCGTGGAGAAGCAGGGCCCGGTGGACGAGGTCCTGCTGGTGCTCGACGCCACCACCGGGCAGAACGGCCTGGCCCAGGCGCGGGTGTTCGGCGAGGTGGTCGACGTGACCGGCATCGTGCTCACCAAGCTCGACGGCACCGCCAAGGGCGGCATCGTCTTCCAGGTCCAGCGCGAGCTGGGCGTCCCGGTGAAGCTGGTCGGCCTCGGCGAGGGCGCCGACGACCTGGCCCCCTTCGACCCGCCCGCCTTCGTCGACGCCTTGCTGGGCTGACCCGCGACCACGCGGGGGGACCCGAGGGCACCCCGGGGGTACTGCCGCCGCGTGGCGGGTATCCATCCCCGCCACCACGGGCCAGTATGTCTAGATGGCCGATATCCAGGTGCTCGGCGCGCACGTCCCCCGGGGTGCGGAGATCCTGACCCCCGAGGCGCTGGCGTTCGTCGCCGGGCTGCACCGGGAGTTCGCACTCCGCCGCGAGGAGCTGCTGGCCGAGCGGGCCAGACGCCGGGCCGTCGGGGTGCTGGACTTCCGCGCCGACACCGAGCACGTCCGCCTCGGCGACTGGCGGGTCGCCGCGACGCCCGAGCCGCTGCGCGACCGGCGCGTGGAGATCACCGGGCCGCCCGATCCGAAGATGGCGGTCAACGCCCTCAACTCCGGCGCCCGGGTGTGGCTGGCCGACCTGGAGGACGCCAACACCCCGCACTGGCGCAACGTCGTCGGCGGGCAGGTCGTGCTCAAGGACGCCGCGGGCGGGACCCTGGAGCACACCTCGCCGCAGGGCAAGCACTACGCCGTCACCGCGGAGAGGCCCGCCGTGGTCGTCGTGCGGCCGAGGGGCTGGCACCTCGACGACAAGCACGTCGAGGTGGACGGCGGGCGCGTCGTCGGGGCGCTGCTGGACTTCGGGCTGCACTTCTTCCACAACGCCGCGCACGGCAGGCCCTACTACTACCTGCCGAAGATGGAGAGCCACCTCGAAGCGCGGCTGTGGAACGACGTCTTCACCAAGGCCCAGGCCGACCTCGGCGTCGCGCACGGCACCATCCGCGCCACCGCGCTGATCGAGACCATCCCCGCCGCCTTCGAGATGGACGAGATCCTCTTCGAGCTGCGCGAGCACGCCGCCGGGCTCAACGCGGGCCGCTGGGACTACCTGTTCAGCATCATCAAGTTCTTCCGCGACGCCGGGCCCGGCTTCGTGCTGCCCGACCGCGACAGCGTCACCATGACCGCGCCGATGATGCGCGCCTACTGCGAGCTGCTGGTGCGCACCTGCCACCGCCGCGGCGCGCACGCCATCGGCGGCATGGCCGCGTTCATCCCCAACCGGCGCGACCCCGAGGTCACCGAGCGGGCGCTGGCGAAGGTGCGCGCGGACAAAGAGCGCGAGGCGGGCATGGGCTTCGACGGCTCCTGGGTCGCCCACCCCGACCTGGTGCCGCTGTGCCGGGAGATCTTCGACGGGGCCCTCGGCGCGGCGAGCGACCAGCGCGGCGTCGTCCCGGAGGCCGCCGTCGGCCCGCGCGAGCTGCTCGATGTCGCCGCGACGCCGGGCGCGGCGACGCAGGCCGGTCTGCGCTCGGCGGTGGACGTCGGTGTGCGGTACCTGATGTCGTGGCTGGCGGGTTCGGGCGCGGCGGCCATCCACAACCTGATGGAGGACGCCGCCACCGCCGAGATCGCCCGCTCCCAGGTGTGGCAGTGGCTGCGCAACCGGGTCGTGCTCGACACCGGCGCCGAGGTGACCCCCGAGCTGGTGCGCTCGGTGCTCGCCGAGGTCGGGGCCGCGCTGCCGGGCTCGGACGAGGCCGTCGACCTCTTCGCCGAGGTCGCCCTCGCCGAGGACTACCCGGACTTCCTCACCGTGCCCGCCTACGAACGGATCTGACGATGCGCACCACGCTCGACGGCGCGTTGCTGACCACGATCGCCGCCCAGCTGTCCCCGGCCGAGGACGAACCGACCGCGACCGGCCGCCAGCCCGTCCACACCTGCTACGTGCCCGCCGACCGCGTCGACGCCGACCTGCCCGCCCGCTGGGGCGAGGCCGCCCTGGCCGCCCTCGCCGAGCACGCCCCCACCCCCGCCGCCCTCGCCGCCGTCGTCGGCCTGCCCCCGGACCTGGCCCCCACGGTGTACGAGCGGGTCACGGCGAAGCTGGCCGCCGAGCCGGTCGAGGACCTGCGCATCGACTTCGAGGACGGCTACGGCGTCCGCGACAACCAGACCGAGGACGACCACGCCTGCGCCGCCGCCGACCTGCTCGCCGGGTGGGGCCTGGCCTCGGCGGGCCTGCGCGTGAAGTCCTTCGACACCACCGCCTCCCTCCTGCGCTCCGTGCGCACCCTCGACCTCGTCCTCACCCACCTCGGCGATCCACAGCGCCCCACTTCCGCCGGCCTCTCTCAGCCACCCCCCGATAACCTGGCGGCGGGGGGCCGGACGCTCACCCCCGGCTTCACCGTCACCTTCCCCAAGGTCACCGACCGCGCCCAGGTCTCGGCCTTCGCCGAGGTCCTGGACGTGCTGGAGGAGCGCCTGGACCTGCGCCCCGGCGTGCTGCGCTTCGAGATCCAGATCGAGACCCCGCGCTCGGTGGTCGCCGCCGACGGCCGCCTCGCCGTGCCGGGCCTCATCACCGCCGGGCGCGGCCGGGTGTCCGGGCTGCACTTCGGCACCTACGACTACACCGCCGCCCTCGGCCTCTCCGCCGCCGACCAGCACCTGGCGCACGCCGCCTGCGACTTCGCCAGGCACGTCATGCAGGTGGGGGCCGCGGGCACCGGCGTGCGCCTGTCCGACGGCTCCAGCAACGTGCTGCCCACCGGCGACCCGGCCGCGGTGCGCCACGGCTGGCAGACCCACTACCGCCTGGTCCGGCGCTCCCTGCGGCACGGCTTCTTCCAGGGCTGGGACCTGCACCCGGCGCAGCTGGTCACCCGCTACGCCGCGGTCTTCACCCACCACATGGAGAACGCCGACGCCGACGCCCACCGCCTCGCCGCCTACCTGGATTCGGCGTCCGGGTCGGTGCAGGACGAGCCCGCCACGGCCGCGGCGCTCGCCGGGTCGCTGCTGCGCGCGGTCGACTGCGGCGCGCTCAGCGCCGACGAGGTCGCCGACCGCTGCGGCCTCTCGCCCGCCGAGCTGACCGCCCTCACCGAGCGGAGGGGGCTGGTGCGGCGGTGACTCTGTTCCGGGCGCGGCGCTGCGTGACCCCCTACGGCGAGCGGCCCGCCGCCGTCCGCGTGCGCGACGGCCGGATCGCCGCCGTCGAGGCGGTGACGGCGGAGGCGGGCGCAGACACCGTGGTCGAGCTGGCCGACGACGAGGTCCTGCTGCCCGGCCTGGTGGACACCCACGTGCACGTCAACGACCCCGGCCGCGCCGAGTGGGAGGGCTTCGCCACCGCGACGGCCGCCGCCGCCGCGGGCGGGGTGACCACGATCGTCGACATGCCGCTCAACAGCATCCCGCCCACCACCGACGTCCGCGCCCTGGAGATCAAGAAGGCCGCGGCGCGCGGCAAGTGCGCCGTGGACGTGGGTTTCTGGGGCGGGGCGGTGCCGGGCAACGCGGGCGACCTGCCCGCCCTGCACCGGGCCGGGGTGTTCGGCTTCAAGTGCTTCCTGCTGGACTCCGGCGTCGCCGAGTTCGGCTGTCTGCGCCCGCACGAGCTGGAGGAGCACCTGGCCGTCGTCGCGGGCTTCGACGGCCTGATGATCTGCCACGCCGAGGACGGCAGGCGCATCGGCCGGGCCCGCGGCCGCGCCTACGCCGACTTCCTCGCCTCCCGCCCGCCCGACGCCGAGGCCGACGCGGTGGAACTGGTGATCGGCGCGGCACGGCGCACCGGGGCGCGCGCGCACATCGTGCACCTGTCGGCGGGGGAGTCCCTGCCCCTGCTGGCCGACGCCCGCGCCTCCGGCGTGCGGATCACCGCCGAGACCTGCCCGCACTACCTGGCCTTCACCGCCGCCGACGTCCCCGACGGCGCCACCGCGTTCAAGTGCTGCCCGCCGATCCGCGACGCCGCCAACCGCGACGCGCTGTGGCGGGGCCTGGCCGACGGGCTGATCGGCGCGGTGGTCAGCGACCACTCGCCGTGCACCAGCGAGCTGAAGCGGCTCGACACCGGCGACTTCGGCGCGGCGTGGGGCGGCATCGCCGGGCTCCAGGTCGGCCTGCCCGCGGTGTGGACCGCGGCCCGCGAGCGCGGCGTGCCGCTGGCCGACGTCGTGCGCTGGATGGCCTCGGGCCCCGCCGACCTGGTGGGGCTGCGCCGCAAGGGCCGCATCGCCGAGGGCGCCGACGCCGACCTGGTGGTGTTCGCCCCCGCCGAGGAGTTCACCGTCGACGCCGCCGAACTGCGCCACCGCAACCCGGTGAGCGCCTACGACGGCGCCCGCCTGCGCGGCGTCGTGCGCGAGGTGTGGCTGCGCGGGGAGCCGGTGGGGGACCGCCCACGCGGCAGTCTGTTGGAACGGGGGAAGGCATGAGCGACTGGCAGGCGCTGCCCGACCTGGCCGTGCGCCGCTTCGGCGGCTCGGTCGTCTGGGCTGACGACGAGTCCTTCGCCGAGAAGGAGAACCTGATCACCGCGGCCCCACCGGGCTACCAGCCGCACACCTTCGGCCACAAAGGACAGGTCTACGACGGCTGGGAGACCCGCCGCCGCCGCTCCCCAGGCGAGGACAGCGCGATCGTCCGCCTCGGCCTGCCGGGCATCATCCGCGGCGTGGTGGTCGACACCGCCTTCTTCACCGGCAACTACCCGCCCGCCTGCTCGGTGGCCGCGACCGCGGTGCCCGGCTACCCCGACCCCGCCGAACTCGCCGCCGCCCCGTGGGAACCCCTGCTCACCCAGGTCCCACTCACCGGCGACTCCCGCGCCGAGTTCGACGTGGACAACCCCCACCGCCACACCCACGTCCGCCTCACCATGCACCCCGACGGCGGCATCGCCCGCCTCCGCGTCCACGGCGAACCGACCCCCGACCCCACCCTCATCGACCCCGACGCCCTCGATCTGGCCGCCCTGGAGAACGGCGCGCGCGTGGTGGCGTGCAGCGACATGTTCTACTCATCGCCCAGCAACCTGATCGCCCCCGGCAGCCCCGCATCGATGGGCGAGGGCTGGGAAACCCGCCGCCGCCGCGACACCGGCAACGACTGGGCCGTCATCCGCCTGGCCGCCGAGGGCATCATCCGCTTCGCCGAACTGGACACCACCCACTTCAAACACAACGCCCCCGGCTGGGCCACCCTCTCCACCGGCGGCCCCGACGAGTGGACCCCCCTTCTGCCCCGCACCCGCCTACAACCCGACACCCGCCACCGCTTCCCCATCCCCAACGCCCCCGCCACCACCGCCGTCCGCCTGGACATCCACCCCGACGGCGGCATGGCCCGCCTACGCCTCTACGGCTCCCTCACCCCCACCGGACGAGGCACGTTGACGATCCCCTAGCCACCACCTCGCCTCCACCCCATCGGACGCGCCCCTCCCGCCGCTTTCCCCAAACGCACCAGCCAACCGCCTACCCCTCCAACCGCGCCGCCCGAACCGCAGGCACCTGCCGCGGACAGCTAACACACTTCCCCTCCCCCTCCACCTCGAAAACCAAACAGCACGACACCCTCCGCACCACCCACCTCCCACCAGCCCGCACAAACCGGGGAACCGGCATCTCCACCCCCACAGCCGCCGCGACCGCCTCCCCGTGCACCGCCCCACCCCCAGCCCACAACACCTGATTCCCCACCGAATCCGCCGCCACAGCCCACAACGACCGAGCCCCAGCCCCACTCACCTCGCTCACCGCCGAGATCCCACCATCCAACAACTCCCGCAATGCCACCCCCGGCCGATCCGTCACGGCATCGCCCGCGACCTCACCCACCAACCCGTCAGACCGCACCGTCATCCGCAGAGACCCCGCATCCACCACCGGAGCACCCGCCACCACCGACCGCACAACAGGCCCCACGAGCACAGCCGAAGCCGAGTACCACCACAACGTCCCCAGCACGCGCAACGGCACGGAGCCGTACCTGACCCGCGTCCGCGCGATCAGCCCGGCCACCCACCCCCGGTCACCGACCGCCGACGCTGGCACCCACACAGCCGGTCACGTTACAGCCACGCTGCGGTAGCCGGTCGATCACGGAGCGTCCGCGCAACCTGGCCGTAACACGTCGGGACCGACAGTTCACCGGCGTGAAACGCGCCACGTCATCCAGCGAAACAGGCCAACCGAATGATTCCGGCATTCGACAGGTCTGATGGAGGACAGTGTGGACACAGGAGACACCGCCTGGGTGCTGGCCAGTGCCGCCCTGGTCATGCTCATGACGCCGGGACTAGCGTTCTTCTACGGCGGCATGGTGCGGGCCAGGGGCGTGCTCAACATGCTGATGATGAGCTTCATCTCGCTGGCCGTGGTCAGTGTGCTGTGGGTGCTCTACGGCTACTCGCTGACATTCGGCAACGACGTCGGCGGCGGGCTGCTCGGCGGCGGTGACTTCCTCGGCCTGGACGGCGTCCTCGGCACCGAGACCGGCACGATGCCGCACATGGTGTTCGTCGTCTTCCAGCTGATGTTCGCCATCATCACCGCGGCGCTGATCTCCGGCGCGATCGCCGACCGCGCCAAGTTCTGGACCTGGACGATCTTCATCGCCGTCTGGGCGACGGTCGTCTACTTCCCCGTGGCGCACTGGGTGTTCAACTTCGACGGCTTCACCGGCGCGGACTTCACCGGCGGCTGGATCGCCAACACCCTCGGCGCGCTGGACTTCGCAGGCGGCACGGCCGTGCACATCAACGCCGGCGCCGCCGCGCTCGCGCTGGCCCTGGTGCTCGGCAAGCGCAAGGGCTGGCCGCGCGAGCCCATGCGCCCGCACAACCTGCCCTTCGTGCTGCTGGGCGCCGGTCTGCTCTGGTTCGGCTGGTACGGCTTCAACGCCGGTTCCGCCGTCGGCGCCAACGAGCTGGCGGGCGTCGCGTTCATCACCACCACCGTCGCCACCGGCGCGGCCGTGCTCGGCTGGCTGATCGTCGAGCAGATCCGCGACGGCAAGCCGACCACCCTCGGCGCGGCGTCCGGCGCCATCGCGGGCCTGGTGGCCATCACCCCGGCGGCGGGCTTCGTCTCCCCGATCGGCGCGATCGCCATCGGTCTCGTCGCCGGTGTCCTGTGCGCCTTGGCGGTCAGCCTGAAGTACAAGCTCGGCTACGACGACTCCCTCGACGTGGTCGGCGTGCACCTCGTCGGCGGCCTCGTCGGCACCCTGATGATCGGTCTGCTGGCCACCACCGGCGTCAACGAGGCGGGCCAGGACGGGCTGTTCTACGGCGGCGGCGCGGCCCTGCTGGGCAAGCAGGCCCTCGCCGCGATCGCGGTCATGGCCTACAGCTTCGTCCTCACGTTCATCATCGGCTTCATCCTCAACAAGACCATCGGCTTCCGGGTCTCCGAGGAGGCCGAGGTCGGCGGCATCGACGAGCACGAGCACGCCGAGTCCGGCTACGAGTTCTCCAGCCTGCGCGGCGGCGGGTCCTCGCTGAGCAAGACCGCCGACGTGCTGGCCAAGAAGGTCTCCGCGAGCGCAGGCAAGGAAGGCTGAGCGACATGAAGCTCGTCACCGCCATCATCAAGCCCTTCACCCTGGATGACGTGAAGGCCGCGCTGGAGCAGATCGGCGTGCTGGGCATGACCGTCAGCGAGGTCCAGGGCTACGGCAGGCAGAAGGGCCACACCGAGGTCTACCGCGGCGCGGAGTACTCGGTGGACTTCGTCCCCAAGATCCGCGTCGAGGTCCTGGTGGACGACGTCATGGGCGACAAGGTGGTCGACGCCGTGGTCGAGGCGGCCCGCACCGGCAAGATCGGCGACGGCAAGGTCTGGGTCACCCCGGTCGACACCGTCGTGCGCGTGCGCACCGGCGAGCGCGGCACGGACGCGATCTAGCGGATGACGCAGGGGGATCACGCCCCGAACGCAGCGGACTTGGTGCTCGCCCGCGACCGGTTGCTCGGTCGCGGCGCGGGCGCCAGGTCCGCAGGCGTCTCCGGGCACCGCCTCAGCCAGCCCGCGCTGCGCGAGGCCCTGGCCGACCTCCACGAGTTCTGGCTGACCGCGCACGCGGCCGCGGCCGGGGTCGGCGGGCGCGGCGGGGGCGTCGCGCTGCTGGCCGTCGGGGGACTCGGCCGCCGCGAGCTCGTCCCGTACGCCGACCTCGACCTCGTGCTGGTGCACGACGGCCGCCAGCCGGTCGACGCCATCGCCGAACGGCTCTGGTACCCGCTGTGGAACGCGGGCATCGGCCTGGACCACTCGGTGCGCACCGTCGGCGAGGCGCTCGACGTCGCCGCCGCCGACCTGCGGGTCGCGCTCGGCCTCCTCGACGCCCGGCACATGGCGGGCGACGCGGAGGTCGGCGTGCGGCTGGCGCGGGCCGCGCGCGAGCAGTGGCGCACCGGCGCCCGCAAGCGCGTCGGCGAGCTGGTCGAGTCGGTGCGCAAGCGCTGGGCGCGCTCGGGCGAGGTCGCGCACTGGGTCGAGCCGGACCTCAAGCACGGCCGCGGCGGCCTGCGCGACCTCGGCGTCCTGGACGCCCTTGCCGCCGCGCAGCTGGTCGACCGGCCCGGCGAGGACGTCGAGGCCGCCCGCGCCCTGCTGCTCGACACCCGCACCGAGCTGCGCCGCGTCGCGGGCAGGCCGCGCGACGTCCTGCGGCCCCAGGAGGGTGACGAGGTCGCCGCCGCGCTCGGTGTCGGCGACCGCTTCGCCCTGGTCAGAGCCCTGTCCGGGGCGGGGCGGTCGGTTGCCTACGCGATGGACACCGCCCTGCGCGCGATCACCGCGAGCCAGCCGCAGCGCCGGGTGCTCGGCGTGCTCCGCCGCGGCCCCGAGCGGCGGCCGCTGGCCGAGGGCGTCGTGCTGCACGCGGGCGAGGTCGTGCTGGCCCGCGACGCCGACCCCGGCAAGGACCCCGGGCTGCTGCTGCGCGTCGCCGCCGCCGCCGTGCGCACCGGGCACCCCATCGCGCCCGCCGCGCTGGCCCGGCTCAGCGACACCGCCCCCGAGCCGCGCGGCCCGTGGCCGGCCGAGGTCCGTCAGGACCTGGTGGCGCTGCTGGGCGCGGGCGAGGGCCTGACCGACGTCGTGGAGGCCATGGACCGCACCGGGCTGTGGGCGCGGCTGTTCCCCGAGTGGGGGGCCGTGCGCGACCTGCCCCCGCGCGACGCCGCGCACGTGTGGACCGTCGACCGGCACCTGGTGCGGACCGCGGTCAACGCCGCGCGCCGCGTCACCGCGGTCTCCCGGCCCGACCTGCTGCTCATCGGCGCCCTGCTGCACGACATCGGCAAGGGCCGCGACCAGGACCACTCGGTGGTCGGCGCGGCGCTGGCCACCCAGGTCGGCGCGCGGCTGGGCCTGCCCAAGCCGGACGTCGACACCCTCGCCGCGATGGTCCGCCACCACCTGCTGCTGCCCGACACCGCCACCCGCCGCGACATCGAGGACCCCGCCACCGTCGAGCGCGTCGCCGAGACCCTCGACCGCGACCCGGTGCTGCTGGAGCTGCTGCACGCCCTGGCCGAAGCCGACTCGCTGGCCACCGGCCCGGGCGTCTGGACGGACTGGAAGGCCGCGCTCGTCAGCGACCTCGTCCGCCGCGCGCGGGCGGCGATGGCGGGGGAGCGGCTGCCCGCGGGCGTCCTGTTCGACCAGGACAAGCGGGCGCTCGCCGAGTCCGCCGCCGAGTCCGGCAGGCCCGAGGTCCTGGTGGAGGGCTCCGGGCGGCCCGCCACGGTCACCATCGCCACCGCCGACGCGCCCGGCGTGCTGTCCAAGGCCGCTGGCGTGCTCGCGCTCAACTCCCTGGAGGTGCACGCGGCGACCATGGCCGGGCACCGCGGCGCGGCGGTCGGCGTCTTCACCGTCACCCCCCGCTTCGGGTCCATGCCCGACCCCGCGCTGCTCCGCGAGCAGTTCGCCAGGGCGGTGGCCGGGACGCTGCCGCTGGCGGAGAAGCTGGCGGCCAAGGAGCGCGACTACGGCGTGGCGGCTGACGACCCGCCGACGCCGCGCGTGCTCTGGTTCGACCACGAGGCGGGCGACCCCGGCGTGGTCGTGCTGGAGCTGCGCTGCGCCGACCGGATCGGCCTGCTGCACGGCGTGGCGGGCGCGCTGGAGCGCTGCGGCGTCGATGTGCGCTGGACCAGGGTGGCCACCCACGGCGGGTCGGTGGTGGACTCCTTCGGCATCCCGAAGGGCACCGGACCCGGCTGGCGGAGGGCCATCGAGAACGCCGTGCTCAGGGCGGTTGAGTAGGTCTACTCACCCGCACTCACGGGTGTTCACGCTGGGGTCGGCTCTGCGGGACCGGCAGACTTCGCGGTGTCCGGCGGAGATCGGGACGGGCCGAAGCGCGACGGTCGGGGGACCGGGGCGGCGGCAGGGGGCCGATCTCGCCGGACGGTGCCGGGACGGGCCCGTCGAGGGGTCGGGCCCATCCCGGCCCCCCGAACGAGGGGCGCCGTGTGCGTGTCGTGACCGTGGTTCAGCCGTTCGTGCTGGTATGGCCACCCGGGCCCTAGTGGTACCCGATTGCTATGGATGCCAAGGGGGACAACAAGATCAAAGCCACGGTCGCCGCTCTCGCGCTGGTGGGGGCCACCCTCGCCGCCGTCGGACCCGTGCACGTCGTCGGCCACGCCGTCATCGCGGGCCGGGCGACGCCGATCGCGGCGTCGACCAACGAGTGCACGGACAAGTCCTACGCGCTGCGGAACTGGAAGGTGACGGGCACCCACACCTGGTACTACAACGGCGCGGGCGCGCCGGCCAGCGTGGCGGGCACGGCGCTGACCGCCATCACCAGCGCCTCCAACACCGTCGCCAAGGGCCGCAACCGCTGCGGCCTGCCCACCGACCTGCCGACCACCTACAGCTACGCGGGCACCTCCACGGCCAAGGCCCAGATCTCCGCCGAGGCCACCTGCACCGGCAACGACAACCGCAGCGTCGTCAGCTGGGGGGCGCTCCCGCCGTCCTATCTGGCCTACACCTGCACCTACTTCCGCGCCAACGGCACGGTGCTGGCCTCCGACGTGCTCATCGACAACGTCGCCAACGCCTGGTTCACCACCCTGCCCGCCAGCTGCAGGCTGATCTACGACCTGGAGACGACCATGGCCCACGAGCGGCTGCACACCGCGGGCCTGGCACACGTCAGCCAGAGCACGAGCGCCGCGCAGACGATGGCCCCGTCCAGCGGTCCGTGCAACACGGGCAGGCGGCTGCTCGGGGCAGGCGATTACGCTGGTCTGAAAGCGATCGCCAATCGCGGCTGATTCACCTGAAAGAGCGGAATAGTCCACTCGGGCCGGACGTCCGATGCTGATCCTGGTACGGCTTAAGCGAAGTTTCCACCTGCCGTCAAGGGGATGTCGTGTCCGGAGCCTCCGCTTCGCGTCGCCTGTCAACAGTGGTGTTGGCGTTCGCGGTAGCAGTAACTGGCATGGTCGTGGGCGCGGCGAACGCCTCCGCCGCCGTCGTCAGACCGTTCAACCTCGGGTTCAACGAGGAGGTGTACGGCGACTTCATCGAGATCGGCAACGGCAACTCCCGCTGCCCGAACCCCGGCGACCCGGCGCCGCTCGCCGAGCCGACCACGAGCTGCGCGCCCTCCCAGGCCCGCACCTACACGGCCACCACCGGCATCAACGACCAGTACTACATGCGCTGGGCCGACGTGGACTCCGACGCGGCCACCTTCAACTCCTCGCGCGGGGCGATCACCATCCCGGCGGGCGCCTCCGTCCGGTTCGCCCGGCTCAACTGGTCCGGCGACACCGGCACGGTGCGCAACACCGACGGCACCATCTCCACCCTGCCGGGCTGCAGCTCCAACCAGTTCCTCGCGGGCGCGGGCACCTCGATCCTGCCCTCCGGCACCCCGGAGTCCACTTCGGTGCGGCTGACCATCGGCGCGGGCGCGACCACCTCGATCGCCCCCCAGGTCATCTCCCGCGACGCGCTGGCCAACGTGCCCAGCTCGCAGCCGCAGTTCTACGCCGCGCACGCGGACGTCACCGCGCAGTTCCAGGCCGCCCCGACCGGCGCCCCGCTGACGGTCAACGTCGGCAACGTCTGGACCCCGCAGGGCTTCGGCTGCTACTCCGGCTGGTCGCTGGTCCTGGTCTACGCGTTCACCGCCCCCAACCCGGCGGCGCCCGCCAAGCGCGAGATCTTCGTCTACGACGGCCACGTCCGCCAGTCCTCCATCGACCCGGCCACCACCGTCGCCATCTCGAACTTCCGCGCCGCGACCAACGCCGTCCGCGTCGGCCTGACCGCCTACGAGGGCGACTTCAACATCGTCGGCGACCAGTTCTCGATCAACGGCACCCCCATCGCCGAGCCGCTGTCCGCGGGCGCGACCACGAACTTCTTCGTGTCCAACGCGGGCGGCGCGAGTTCGCCCGTGGTGCCGAACAACATGAGCGTCGACGCCAAGGCGTTCACCACGACGCTGATCCCGGCGGGCGCGACATCGGCCACCCTGACCTTCAGCACCAGCGGTGACACCTACCTGGCGCAGAACCTCGTCTTCTCGGTCCCGGTCGCCTCGCTCAAGATCACCAAAGAGCTGGTCTCGCCCGGCCCGTTCCGGCCCGGCCAGCCGGTGACCTACCGGATCACCGTGGTCTCCCCGGGCGGGTCCAACGCCGTCAACGTGGCCGTCGCCGACCCCGAGGTCAGCGACTGCAACCGCTCGCTGGGCAACCTCGCCGCGGACGTCCCGGTCACCTACACCTGCACCGGTCCCGCCCCCGCCGACGACTTCACCAACGTCGCCACCGTCACCGGCCGCAACGCCTTCGGCGACCCGATCACCGACACCGACCAGGTCGACGTCCCGGTCATCAACCCGGCCGTCGAGATCACCAAGGTCGCCGACAAGGAGAGCTACACCGCGGGCGAGACCATCACCTTCACCATCACGGTCCGCAACACCGGTGACGCCCCCCTGACCAACGTCGTGGTCGCCGACCCGAAGGTCGCGGCCTGCGCCACGACCAGGGCGAGCCTGGCCGCGGGCGGGTCCTTCACCTACACCTGCACGGCGACCGCGCCGATCCCCGGCGACGCCAACACCGCCACGGTGACGGGCACCGACCCGCTCGGCGGCACCGTGACCGACACCGACACCGCCCCGGCCCCGGCCGTCGGCACCGTGTCCGGCCGCGTCTTCTCCGACCGCGACAACAACGGCGTGCTCGACGCGGGCGACGGCGACACCGGCATCGGCGGCGTCACCGTCACCCTGGTGGGCACCACCGCGGGCGGCACCCCCGTCAACCGCACGGTGACCACCGCGGCCGACGGCACCTACACCTTCCCGGGCGTGTCCGCGGGCACCTACCGGATCGTGGAGACCCAGCCCGCCGCCTTCGACGACGGCATCGACACCCCGGGCACCGGAGCCGCCGCCGACGGCAACGACGCCTTCGCCGTCACCCTCGCCTCGGGCGTGTCCAGCACGGGCAACAACTTCGCCGAGCGGCCCACCTCCAGCCTGGCGGGCCTGGTCTACGAGGACGTCGACGGCGACGGAGTCCGCGACGGCGGCGAGCCGGGCATCGGCGGCGTCACCGTCCGCCTCACCGGCACCGACAGCGCGGGCAACCCGGTCAGCCTGACCACGACCACCGCGGCTGACGGCACCTACTCGTTCCCGGCGCTGAGCCAGGGCACCTACGCGGTGACCGAGACCCAGCCCGACGGCTACGCCGACGGCGTCGACTCGCCGGGCTCGGCGGGCGGCACCGCGTCCCCGCCGGACTCGATCACCGGCATCGCCCTGCCCGCCCGGACGAACGCGACCGCGTACCTGTTCTCCGAGTTCCGCGGCTCCTCGATCTCCGGCAGCGTCGTCGACGAGACCGGCGGACCCATCGCCGACGTCGAGGTCACCCTGACCAGGCCGGACGGCACGACCACCACGGTGACCACCGACCCGGACGGCAACTACGCCTTCGACGGCCTGCGCCCCGGCACCTACCGGGTCGCCGAGACCCAGCCCGGCGGCTACGCCGACGGGCCGGACACGGTCGGCAGCGCGGGCGGCGACGGCTCGGCCAACGACGTGTTCAGCGACATCCTGCTGGGCTCGGGCACCGCGGCCACCGGGTACGTCTTCGCCGAGCGGCGGGGCTCCATCGCCGGTGTCGTCTACGAGGACGCCAACAACAACGGCGCCCAGGACCCCGACGAGCCCGGCATCGCCGGTGCGACCGTGCGCCTGACCGGTGAGGACGCCCGCGGCAACCCGGTCGACCGCACCGTTGTCAGCGGCGATGACGGCGCGTACACCTTCGCCGGCGTCGTCGGCGGCACCTACGACCTCATCGAGACCCAGCCGACCGGCTACGACGACGGCCGGGAGACCCCGGGCACCGCGGGCGGCACCGCCACCCCGCCGGACTCGATCACCGGCATCGAACTCGACCCGGGCGAGGCGGCCACCGGCTACCTCTTCGGCGAGTTCGTGGTCAACTCCATCACCGGCCGCGTGGTCGACGACCTCGGCCGCGGCATCGCCGACGTGCCGATCACCCTCACCAGGCCCGACGGCACGAGCACCACGGTGAACACCGGCCCCGACGGCCGCTACACCTTCGCCGACCTGCCCCCGGGCACCTACTCCGTCGCCGAGGAGCAGCCCGACGGCTACGCCGACGGCCTGGAGTCGGTGGGCGACGCGGGCGGCGACGCCACCGTCAACGACGTGATCAGCGGCATCGTGCTCGTCTCCGGCGGCGCCGCCACCGGCTACGACTTCGCCGAGGACACCGGCACCCTGGCCGGGTCGGTCTACGTCGACCAGAACAACAACGGTGTCCGCGACCCGGGCGAGCCCGGCATCCCGGACGTCCCGGTGACCATCTCCGGCACCGACGTGCGCGGCGGCGCGGTCGACATCACCGCCACCACCGACGCCGAGGGCAACTACGTGTTCACCGGCCTGGTCGGCGGCACCTACGCCCTCGCCGAGACCCAGCCCGACGGCTACCTCGACGGCGCCGACGCCGCCGGCAACGCGGGCGGCACCCCGGTGCCGCCGGACGCCATCGACAACATCGGCTTCGGCGCGGGCCAGGACGCCACCGGCTACACCTTCGGCGAACTGGTCGGCGGATCGATCTCCGGCAAGGTCGCCGACGAGGCGGGCAACCCGATCGCCGACACCACCATCACGCTGACCGAGCCCGACGGCACCACCCGCACGGTCCAGACCGGCGCGGACGGCACCTACACCTTCACCGGCCTGCGTCCGGGCCTGTACACCGTCAGCGAGGAGCAGCCGCTGGGCTACGGCGACGGCCCCGAGCTGATCGGCGACGCGGGCGGCGAGAACACCGAGAACGACGTCGTCAGCGGCATCGAGATCGCCTCGGGCACCGTGGCCACCGGGTACGACTTCCTGGAGGAGCGCGGCTCGCTCGCGGGCTCGGTCTACGAGGACCTCAACGGCAACGGCGTCCGCGACGCGGGCGAGCCCGGCATCCCCGGCACCGTGGTGACCCTCACCGGCACCGACGCCAGGGGCGCGGCGGTCTCCCTCCAGCGCACCACGGAGGACGACGGCTCGTACCTGTTCGACGACCTGATCGGCGGCGTCTACTCGATCGTGGAGACGCAGCCCGCCGGGTTCAGCGACGGCGCCGACGCCGCGGGCACCGAGGGCGGCACCCCGACCGCGCCGGACTCGATCACCGCGATCGAGCTGGACGGCGGGGCCAACGGCACCGGCTACACCTTCGGCGAGTTCCGCGCCGGGTCGCTCTCCGGACAGGTCGTGGACAACGAGGGCAACCCGATCCCGGGTGTCAGCGTGACCCTCACCGGCCCCGGCGCCCCGGTCACCGTGACCACCGACGCCGAGGGCAACTACACCTTCACCGACCTGCCCCCGGGCACCTACACCATCACCGAGGAGCAGCCGACCGCCTACGCCGACGGTCCGGACACCCCGGGCACCGCCGGTGGCGACGCGTCGGTCAACGACGTGTTCAGCGGCATCGACCTCGGGTCCGGTGTGGACGCCACGGGCTACGTGTTCGAGGAGAAGGCGGGCTCGCTGTCCGGCGTGGTCTACGAGGACCTCAACGGCAACGGCGTCCGCGACGACGGCGAGCCCGGCATCGCCGGGGTCACCGTCACCGCGACCAGCGGCGACCGCGAGCTGACCACGGTCACCGACGGCCAGGGCGCCTACAGCTTCACCGGCCTTCCGGCGGGCGACTGGGTGCTCACCGAGGACCAGCCGGACGGTTATGCCGACGGCCTCGACGCCCCCGGCTCCGCGGGCGGCACCGCCAGCCCGCCGGACTCGATCACCGCGATCGGGCTCGAACCGGGCGTGGACGGCACCGACTACCAGTTCGGCGAGTACCGGGCGGCCTCGATCTCCGGTCGCGTGGTGGACGACGGCGGCAACCCGATCCCGGGTGCCGAGGTGACGCTGACGGGCCCGAACGGCTCGACCACCGTGACCACCGACGCCGAGGGCAACTACACCTTCCCCGATCTGCCGCCGGGCACCTACACGGTGACCGAGACGCAGCCCCCGGGCTACGGCGACGGCCCGGACACCCCGGGTTCGGCAGGCGGTGACAGCTCGGTCAACGACGTCATCAGCGGCATCGTGCTCGACTCGGGTGAGCAGGCCACCGGCTACGAGTTCGCCGAGCAGCGCGGTTCGCTCTCCGGTGTGGTCTACGACGACACCAACGGCAACGGCGTCCGCGACGCCGGCGAGCCCGGCATCCCGAACGCGACCGTCACCCTGACCGGCACCGACGCCAACGGCACCGCCGTCGAGGTCTCGGTGACCACCAACGACCAGGGCGAGTACACCTTCGCCGACCTGGTGGGCGGCGAGTACACCGTCACCGAGACCCAGCCCGCCGGGTACGCCGACGGCGCCGACGTCGCCGGTGACGCGGGCGGCACGCCGACCGAGCCCGACACCATCACCGGCGTCGCGCTGGGCGGCGGCCAGGACGCCACCGGCTACGAGTTCGGCGAGTACAAGGCGGCGTCGATCTCCGGTCGCGTCGTGGACGACGGCGGCAACCCGATCCCGGGTGCCGAGGTGGTCCTGACCGGCCCGAACGGCACGACCACCGTCACCACCGACGCCGAGGGCAACTACGTCTTCGACGGCCTGGTCCCGGGCACCTACGCGGTGACCGAGACCCAGCCGGACGGCTACGGCGACGGCCCGGACACCCCGGGCAGCGCCGGTGGCGACAACTCGGAGAACGACGTCATCAGCGGCATCGTGCTCGACTCAGGCGAGTCGGCGACCGGGTACGTGTTCGCCGAGGACCGCGGTTCGCTCTCCGGTGTGGTCTACGACGACACCAACGGCAACGGCGTCCGCGACGCCGGCGAGCCCGGCATCCCGAACGTCGAGGTGACCCTGACCGGCACCGACGCCAACGGCGCCGCCGTCGAGGTCACGGTGACCACCAACGACCAGGGCGAGTACACCTTCGTCGACCTGGTGGGCGGCGACTACACCGTCACCGAGTCCCAGCCGGACGGCTACGCCGACGGCGCGGACACCCCGGGCGACGCGGGCGGCACCCCGACCGCGCCGGACTCGATCACCGCGATCGCGCTGGGCGGCGGCCAGGACGCCACCGGCTACGAGTTCGGCGAGTACAAGGCCGCCTCGATCTCCGGTCGCGTGGTGGACGACGCAGGCAACCCGATCCCGGGTGCCGAAGTGGTCCTGACCGGCCCGAACGGCAGCACCACGGCCACCACCGACGCCGAGGGCAACTACACCTTCAGCGACCTGCCGCCGGGCGCCTACACGGTGACCGAGACACAGCCCCCGGGCTACGGCGACGGTCCGGACACCCCGGGCAGCGCGGGCGGCGACGCCTCCGAGAACGACGTCATCAGCGGCATCGTGCTCGACTCGGGCGAGTCGGCGACCGGCTACGAGTTCGCCGAGCGGCGCGGCTCCATCGCCGGTGTGGTCTACGAGGACCGCAACGACAACGGCGCGCAGGACGCGGGCGAGCCCGGCATTCCGGGCGTGACGGTGACCCTCACCGGCACCGACGCGCTCGGCAGGCCGGTGCAGCAGACGGTGGTCACCACCGCTGACGGCGGCTATGTGTTCACCGGTGTCGTGGGTGGCAGCTACACCGTCACCGAGACCCAGCCCGCCGGCTTCGCCGACGGCCAGGACACCCCCGGCACGGCGGGCGGCGAACTCGCCCCGCCGGACGGTGTCACCGGTATCGAGCTGGGCGCGGGCGAAGACGCCACCGGCTACCTGTTCGGTGAGCGGGGCGGCGCCATCACCGGCACCGTCTGGGTGGACGTCGACGGCGACGGCGCCATCGACGCCGACGAGCCGCGCAGGCTCGCCGACGTCACCGTGGTCCTGCTCGACAGCACGGGCACCGAGATCGCCAGGACCACGACCGACGCCGAGGGCAACTACACCTTCGCCGACCTGCCCGCCGGGGACTACACGGTCCGCCAGCTGCAGCCGGACGCCTTCGGTTCCACCACCCCGAACGACGTCCCGGTGACGGTCGCTCCCGGTGGCGGCGGCTCGGCCAACTTCGGCGAGCAGCAGGGCCTGATCGGTGACTTCGTCTTCGACGACACCAACCGCAACGGCGTCCAGGACTTCGGCGAGCCCGGCGTCCCCGACGCCACGGTGATCCTCCTCGACGCCGACGGCACCGAGGTGGCCCGCACGACGACCGACGCCAACGGCCGCTACCGCTTCACCGACCTCCCGCCCGGCACCTACCGGGTCCAGGTCGAGCCGACCGACGGCAAGGTCTTCACCCGCCCGGGCAAGGGCACCCCGTCGACCGACTCCGACTTCGACCCGGCGACGGGCCTGAGCACCCCGGTGACCATCACCATCACCAACGGCTCGATCACCCAAACCACGGACGTGGACGCAGGCCTCGTGCCACGCATCCTCGACCTGGCAGTCGACCTCACCGTCGACCGCCCGACCGCCACCGTCGGCGACAAGGTCACCTTCACCGACACCGTCACCAACACCGGCACCGTCCCGGTCGAGGGCGCCAAGACCGTCATCACCGTCCCCGACGGCCTGACGATCACCGACGCCACCGGCCCCGGCTGGACCTGCGAGATCTCCGGCCAAACCGCCACCTGCACCACCGACGTGACTCTCCAGCCGGGCGACTCCGCCCCACCCGTCACCGTCGTCACGCAGGCCACCAAACCCGTACCCACCACCGACGCCTCGGCCACGGTCACCCCCCGCGACGGCACCCCCGACGCAGACCCGACCAACGACCGCGACACCACCCCCGTCACGGTCACCAAGCCAGGCACCACCCCACCCCCGACCACCCCGCCCGGCCCCAACCCCCCGGGCCCCACCCCGCCCAACCCGCCTGGCCAACTCCCCAACACCGGAACCCAGGCCCTGACGCTCCTCTACGGCGCACTGCTCCTGATGGCCTTGGGCGCAGCACTTTTCCGAGCAGGCCGCCGAAAGCACACCACCTAACCCACAACTGACCCGCCCAACCAGACGGCCCGCCCTCCCCGAGGGCGGGCCGTCCCACGTCCGCAGGCCAGAGCGCAGGAAGAAGACCACGAGGGCGTGGCGGGACCAGCGGCAGAGCGGTGGACAGACAGGGGACGGGGAGAGGCCTCGGGGAGAGAGGCGAGAGAGAACTCCGTGACCACTCACGCAAAGCGAGGGGTGCTCCACCCATCGGACCCACCCCACAAACAGGCCGCGGAACTCCCACGGAACCACCAACCCGTGTCCCAGCCGAGGTGAAGCACCACGGCCAACGCCCCGTCCGGGCATACATCCGCACCCCGCGCCCCACCCCCGGTACCCTCGACCCCAAGACCCAAGCAACCCCTGGAGCGCCGACCCCGTGTTCGACACCCTCTCCGACCGGCTCTCATCCGTCCTGCAGAACCTGCGCGGCAAAGGCAGGCTCTCCGACGCCGACATCGACACCACCGCCCGCGAGATCCGGATCGCGCTGCTGGAAGCCGACGTCGCCCTCCCGGTCGTCAGGGGTTTCATCGCCAAGGTCAAGGAGCGGGCCAAGGGAGCCGAGGTCTCCGCGGCGCTCAACCCGGCCCAGCAGGTCGTCAAGATCGTCAACGAGGAACTGATCGGCATCCTCGGCGGTGAGACCCGCAGGCTGAACATGGCCAAGACCGGTCCCAGCGTGATCATGCTCGCCGGTCTCCAGGGTGCCGGTAAGACCACCCTCGCGGGCAAGCTCGCCCGCTGGCTCAAGGCCCAGGGCCACGCCCCCCTCCTCGTCGCCTGCGACCTGCAGCGGCCGAACGCCGTCACCCAGCTCCAGGTCGTCGGCGAGCGCGCCGGGGTCACCGTGTTCGCTCCCGAGCCCGGCAACGGCGTCGGCAATCCCGTCGAGGTCGCGCGTCGGAGCATCGAGGAGGCCGAGCGCTCGCACTACGACGTCGTCGTGGTCGACACCGCCGGTCGTCTCGGTGTCGATGAGGAGATGATGCGCCAGGCCATCGACATCCGGGCGGCCACGAACCCCGACGAGATCCTCTTCGTCGTGGACGCCATGATCGGTCAGGACGCGGTCTCCACCGCTGAGGCGTTCCGCGACGGTGTCGGCTTCACCGGTGTGGTGCTGACCAAGCTCGACGGCGACGCCCGCGGTGGTGCCGCGCTGTCGGTCCGCGAGGTCACCGGGGTCCCCATCCTCTTCGCCTCCAACGGCGAGAAGCTGGAGGACTTCGACACCTTCCACCCCGACCGGATGGCCTCGCGCATCCTCGGGATGGGCGACCTGCTGACCCTGATCGAGCACGCCGAGCAGCACTTCGACCAGGAGCAGGCCGAGAAGGCCGCCGCCAAGATCGGCACCGGCGAGCTGACCCTGGAGGACTTCCTGGAGCAGATGCTCGCCGTCCGCAAGATGGGCCCGATCGCGAACCTGCTCGGCATGCTGCCGGGCGCGGGCCAGATGAAGGACGCGCTGGCGCAGGTCGACGAGAAGCACATCGACCGGTTGCAGGCGATCATCCGCGGCATGACCCCGGCCGAGCGGGCCGACCCGAAGATCATCAACGCTTCGCGCAGGCTGCGCATCGCCAACGGCTCCGGTGTCCAGGTCCGCGAGGTCAACGACCTGGTCAACCGCTTCTACGAGGCCCGCAAGATGATGCAGCAGATGGCGGGCCGCTTCGGCATGCCCGGCGGCGGCGGGCGCAGCGCGACCAAGAAGCAGCCGAAGGGCCGCAAGAACAAGAAGGGCAAGGTCAAGGGCCCGACCCAGCCGAAGATGCGCGGCAACTTCGGCGCGGGCATGCCCGACCTGTCCGCCCTGCCGCCGAGCCTGCAGCAGATGCCGCCCGGCTTCGGCATGGACCAGCAGCTCCCGCCCGGCTTCGACATCTCCAAGCTGAAGTTCCCGAAGAAGTGACCGCACTGCACCTGCGCGGCGCCGTTCTCCCGGACGGTGCCGAGCAGGACTTGTGGATCGTCAACGGCCGCGTCCGCACCACCGAGGTGCCCGGGGCGCGCACGGTGTTCGACGGCGGCTTCCTCATCCCCGGCCTGGTCGACGCACACTGCCACGTCGGCATCGGCCCGCAGGGCCCCGTCGACCTCGACACCGCCGCCGCGCAGGCCGAGACCGACCGCGACGCGGGCACGCTGCTGATCCGCGACTGCGGCTCGCCGATCGACACCACACCGCTGCAGGAGCGCCTCGACCTGCCGCGCATCGTCCGCGCGGGCAGGCACATCGCCCGCCCCCGCCGCTACATCCGCCACCTCGGCGTCGAGGTCGAGCCCGACGACCTGCCCGCGCAGGTCGCCGAGCAGGCCGCGCTGGGCGACGGCTGGGTCAAGCTGGTCGGCGACTGGATCGACCGGGAGAAGGGCGACCTGGCCCCCCTCTGGGCCGACGACGTGCTCCGCGAGGCGATCAGGACCGCCCACGACGCGGGCGCGAAGGTCACCGCGCACGTCTTCGGCGAGGACGCGCTGCCCGGCCTGATCGAGGCGGGCATCGACTGCATCGAGCACGGCACCGGCCTGACCGAGGAGACCACCGCCGAGATGGCCCGCCGGGGCACCGCGCTGGTCCCCACGCTGATCAACATCGAGAACTTCCCCGACATCGCCGCTGGCGCGGACAAGTTCCCCGTCTACGGCCGCCACATGCTCGACCTGCACGCGCGCGTCCGCACCACGGTCTCGCGCGCGATCGACGCCGGTGTGCCCGTCTACGCGGGCACGGACGCCGGCGGCGGCATCGCCCACGGCCGCATCGTGGACGAGATCACCGCGCTGCACGAGGCGGGCATGACCGCCGAGCAGGCGATCGCGGCGGGCTCGTGGGCGGCGCGCTCGTGGCTCGGGTTCAAGGGCCTGACCGAGGGCGCCGCCGCCGACCTGCTGGCCTTCTCGGGCGACCCCCGGGAAGACTTGTCGCGACTGCGCAACCCCGACCTCGTCGTGTTGCGCGGCCGCGTGGTCCGCCAAACCGTACGGTGATCCCGTTGCCCCCGGGCCGGACCGGGAAGCGGAGCCGGGGCTCAGGACAGCCGGAGGTGTGATGGTGTCGCTGCCCGACGCCGACTCGTCGGCGTCGACACCTGCCAGGGACCACCGCTGGGGTTTCGGCGCGTTCCTCGCCGTCTACGGGGTCTTCGTGCTCTCGGCCGTGGTCATCGGCGCGCTGATCGGCAAGCCGAGGCCCGGCTCGGAGGACACCATCACGGTGATCCTCGTCGGCACGATCGTGCCGACGCTGCTGGCCACGGCGGTGGCGCTCGGGGTGACCGTCTGGCGGGGCAACGGCCCGCGCGCCGACCTGCGCTGGTCCTTCTCCCGGGCCGACCTGCGCGCCGGGATGAAGTTCGGGCTGATCGGCCTGGTCGTCACCACGGTCGCCGCGGCGATCTGGACGCGGGTCGTCGGCGAGGACAACGCCACCTCCTCGCTGGGCAGCCTGGTCGACGACCAGCGCATGCCGGTGGTCGCCGCGATCACGCTGTTCCTGTACGTGTGGCTGGTCGGCCCGCTCTGCGAGGAGATCATCTACCGCGGCCTGCTGTGGGGGGCGCTGGAGCGGCTGCGGTGGGGCGGCTGGGCGGTGTTCAGCCTCACCACCGTGATCTTCGCCATCAGTCACCTCGAACCGCTGCGCACCTCGCTGCTGCTGGTCATCGGCATCCCGATCGGCCTGGCCCGGCTCTACACCGGACGCCTCGGCGCGAGCATCGTGGCCCACCAGGTCAACAACTTCCTGCCCGCGCTCGCCGTCCTGCTGATCTCCCTCGGGGTGATGACGCCGTGACACCGGAGATCGACCTCAACTCCGACCTCGGCGAGGGCTTCGGCGTGTGGCGCCTGGGCGACGACGACGCCCTGCTCGGCGTCGTGACCTCGGCGAACGTCGCCTGCGGCTTTCACGCCGGCGACGCGTCCACCATGCGCGCGGTGTGCGCCTCGGCCGCCGCGCGCGGGGTCGTGGTCGGCGCGCAGGTCTCCTACCGCGACCTCGCCGGGTTCGGCCGCCGCTTCATCGACGTCGACACCGCCACCCTGGCCGACGAGGTGCTCTACCAGATCGGCGCGCTGGAGGCGTTCGCCCGCGCGGCGGGCACCCGGGTCGGCTACGTCAAGCCGCACGGCGCCCTCTACAACGCCACCGTCCACCACAAGGCCCAGGCAGCCGCCGTGGTCGCGGGCACGCGCGCGTTCGGAGACCTGCCGATCCTCGGCCTGCCCGGCTCCGAGCTGCTCGCCGCGGCGGGGGAGTCGGCGGTCACCGAAGCCTTCGCCGACCGCGGCTACACCCCCGAGGGGACGCTCGTGCCCAGGTCGCGGCCGGGTGCGCTGCTCACCGAGACCGCCGCGGTCGTGGCGCGCGCCGTGCGCCTGGCCACCCGCGGGGAGATCGTCGCCGTCGACGGCACCGTGCTCGCGACCAGCGCCCGATCGCTGTGCCTGCACGGCGACACTCCTGGCGCCGTGGCCCACGCGAAAGCCGTCCGAACCGCCCTGGACACCGCCGGGGTGGAGGTGAGTCCGTTCGCCCGGTAGCCGTCTGGCACAATTGGCGGCTGTCCGCGGCGGCCGGCCCCTCTCACCGTGCCGCGGCGACCCAGAACCACGGATGTGACGGCTCGACCCCACGGGGCCACCCGCGTCCAACCCGACGTCGTATCCCAGGACCAGGAGTACCAAGACCCGTGGCTGTCAAGATCAAGCTGCAGCGCCTCGGCAAGATTCGCGCGCCGTTCTACCGCATCATCGTCGCCGACGCCCGCACCCGCCGCGACGGCAAGGCCATCGAGACGATCGGCCGCTACAACCCGATGACCGAGCCCAGCCTGATCGAGGTCGACTCCGACCGCGCCCAGCACTGGCTGAAGGTCGGCGCCCAGCCGACCGACGCGGTCAAGCACCTCTTCGAGGTCACCGGCGACTGGCAGAAGTTCAAGGGCCTGCCGGGCGCCGAGGGCACCCTGCGCGTCGCCGAGCCGAAGCCGTCGAAGCAGGACCTGTTCAACGCGGCGCTGGCGGCGGCGGGCGAGGAGCCCACCACCGAGGCCATCAGCCCGAAGAAGAAGTCCGCCCCGAAGAAGGCCGAGAAGGCTGAGGAGAAGGCCGAGTCGACTGAGGCCGCGGCCGAGTGAGCGCCCTCGCGGACGCCCTGGAGCACCTGGTCCGAGGCATCGTCGACAACCCCGACGACGTCCAGGTCGAGCTGGTCACGACTCGTCGCGGCCGGACCCTTGAGGTGCATGTCAACCCCGAAGACCTCGGCAAGGTCATCGGCAGGGGCGGGCGCACCGCGACCGCCCTGCGCACGGTGATGGCCGGGGTCGGCGGACGCGGCATCCGCGTCGACGTGGTCGACACCGACCACTGATGGCAGAAGTGGTCGTCGGCCGGGTGGCCAAGGCGCACGGCATCCGCGGCGAGCTGGCCGTGGAGGTGCGCACCGACGCCCCCGAGCTCCGGTTCGCCGAGGGCGCGTCGGTCGACGCCCGGCTCAAAGACGGCGCTGTCCGCGCACTGACGATCGCAGCCGCCCGGTGGCACACCGGGCGGCTGCTCGTGCGCTTCGACCAGGTGCCCGACCGCGACGACGCCGAGCGGCTGCGCGGCGCGCTGCTGCTGGCCGACCCGGAGGGCCTGCCGGAGCCGTCGGACCCCGAGGAGTTCCGCGACCACGACCTGATCGGGCTCGCGGCCGTCCTCGCCGACGGCACCGTGCTCGGGCGGGTCGCCGACGTCCAGCACGGTCCGGGTGGCGAACTGCTGGTCGTGGCCCGGGAATCCGGCGCCGACGTCCTGGTGCCGTTCGTCACCGCGATCGTCCCCGAGGTGGACATCGCCGGTGGGCGGGTCGTGCTCGACCCGCCGGAAGGGCTGATCGAGTAGCCGTGCGGGTCGACGTCATCACGATCTTCCCCGAGTACGTCGAGCCGCTGCGCGCGGCGCTGCTCGGGCGGGCCATCGAGCGCGGGCTGGTCAGCCTCGGCGTGCACGACCTGCGGAACTGGACCCACGACGTGCACCGCGCCGTGGACGACAGCCCGTACGGCGGCGGCCCCGGCATGGTCATGAAGCCGCAGGTCTGGGGCGACGCCCTGGACGAGGTGTGCGCGGGCGACGAGCCGCCCCGGCTGGTCGTGCCCACGCCCGCGGGCATCCCGTTCACCCAGGAGAAGGCCCGCGAGTACGCCGCGCTGCCCAGGCTGGTCTTCGCCTGCGGCCGCTACGAGGGCATCGACCAGCGGGTGATCGATGACGCCGCGCGGCGCATGGTGGTCGACGAGGTCTCCATCGGCGATTACGTGCTGGTCGGCGGCGAGGTCGCCGTGCTGGCGATCGTGGAGGCCGTGGCCCGGCTGCTGCCCGGCGTGCTCGGCAACCCGCGCTCGGCCGAGGAGGACTCCTTCTCCGACGGCCTGCTCGAAGGCCCCAGCTACACCCGCCCGGAGGTGTGGCGCGAGCTGGCCGTGCCCGACGTGCTGCGCTCGGGCAACCACGCCGCCATCGACCGCTGGCGCCGCGACCGCGCGCTGGAGCGCACCCTCGACCGTCGGCCCGACCTGCTGGCCGCACTCCCCGAAGGTGCGCTTGACCAGCGGGATCAGGCGCTGCTGCGGTCGTTGACCGGGGTCGATTTCGTTACCGGTGACGGCGTCTGACATACTTTCCGGGTTGCCGCGCCCGGCACCTGCCGATGCGCGCCGCAGACCAACCCCATGGCCGGCTGTTCTCCATACCGCGCCGCCCGGCGGCGGGTCTGTAGCCACGACCATGCTGAGCACTGAGGACGGATTTCCCATGAACACCCTGGATGCCCTGGACGCCAAGTCGCTGCGTTCCGACGTCCCGGACTTCCGCCCGGGTGACACCCTCAAGGTCCACGTCCGCGTCATCGAGGGCACGCGCGAGCGCGTCCAGGTGTTCCAGGGCGTGGTCATCCGCCGCCACGGCGGCGGCGTCCGCGAGACCTTCACGGTCCGCAAGATCTCCTTCGGCGTCGGCGTGGAGCGCACCTTCCCGGTGCACACCCCGAACATCGCCACGATCGAGGTCGTCACCCGCGGTGACGTTCGCCGCGCCAAGCTGTACTACCTCCGCGAGCTGCGCGGCAAGGCCGCCAAGATCAAGGAGAAGCGCGAGCCGCAGCGCACTTCCTGACGCGCGGAGAACATCGACTCACGTACCCTGACGTGCGTGGTCGACCGTCCCTCCCGCAGCGTGCCCCCGGGCTCCCGGCCTCCGGCCGGCCAGTCCAGGGACCAGGGTGACCGCAGGCCCGAGGCCCCGCCGCCGCATCCCCACAGGACGCCGGTGAACGGCTCCTCGGGCCTTGGTCATGCCCAGGAGTCCCAGTTCTGGTTCGGCGAAGCGCTGTCGGAGGACGACCTGCCGCCGGTCGAGCGCCATCGCCCCTACAGCGAGCCGCACCCGCCCAACGGCAGGCACCCCGGCACGCACCCGCCCTTCGACCAGCACCGCGACGGCGAGCCGCACCGCAACGGCCACTCCGTGACAGGCCCGCACCGGACCGGCTCCCACCCGCGCCAGAGCGGTGGACAGCCGCAGGCCGGGCTCCAGCAGACCGGTGGACGCATTCCTCCGGTCGGTCCTCAGCAGACCGGTGGCCGTATTCCCCCGGTCGGGTCTCAGCAGACGGGTGGGCGCATCCCCCCGGCGCAGACCGGCAACCGCATCCAGCCGGCCACACCTCAGCGCGGCGGCGGTGCCCCCGCCGACCGCGAGCGCGCCGGCCCGGCGGACCAGGGTCCGCCCTCGGCGTTCTTCAGCCCGGCCGAGTCCGACGAGCCCCCGCGCTGGCCCACCCTGGCCGACTCCCCGTCCTTGCGAGTCCCACCCGCCGAGGCCCCGGCGCGCCCGCCCGGCCAGTACGTGCCGGAGGCGGAGGAGACCTCGGTCATCCCGCGCGTGCCGCCCGTGCCGCCCCGCATCAGCGAGGCGGACGAGGACCCCGACTTCGACCATGACCACGGCGACGACGCCGATGGCGACAAGCCCGTCGGCGGCGCCCACCGCAAGCCCGACACCGACGAGGACCAGCCGAAGCACGGCAAGCACCGCAAGCGCAAGAAGCAGCCGCTGTGGCGCGAGCTGCTCACCCTCGTCGCCGTCGCGCTGCTGCTGACCTTCCTCATCCAGCACTTCGTCGGCCGCGTCTACTCCATCCCGTCCGGCTCGATGGAGCAGACGCTGCACGGCTGTCCGGGCTGCACCGGCGACCGGGTGTTCGTCGACAAGATGGTCTTCGAGTTCCGCGACCCGCTGCCCGGTGACGTCGTCGTCTTCCAGGGGCCGAACTCCTGGACCGGCGAGCAGGTCAACATCGACGGCAGCGGCGACAACCCGTTCCTCGCCGGGCTCCAGTACCTCGGCTCGCTGATCGGCATCGCCCCGCCCGACGAGCGCGACTTCGTCAAGCGGGTCATCGCCATCGGCGGGCAGTCGGTGGAGTGCTGCGACGAGCAGAACCGCGTCATGGTCGACGGCAGGCCCCTGGACGAGCCCTACGTCTACTGGGAGAACGGCGGCCCGGACGAGCGGCAGGCGTTCGCACCCGTTACGGTGCCCGAGGGCACCCTGTGGGTCATGGGGGACAACCGCGGCAACTCGGCCGACTCGCGCATCCAAGGCGGCGGCGGCATCCGGGGCGTCGTGCCGATCACCAAGGTCATCGGCAAGGTCAGGGCCATCGTGCTCCCGCCGTCGCGCTGGCAGGGCGTCGGCGACCACAACCCGCAGGCACAGCCCGCGATCGCCGCACCCGCCTGGCAGCAGGGCCTGCCCGCCGGGATCGGGATCGCCGCCGCCTGGCCGGTGCTGTGGATCGGCAGGCGCGTTCGGAAGTCCGTGACCAGCAGGAAGGCGGAGTAGGTGGCAGAGGCGCACGGTGCCGCGGCAGGGGACGACCACGGCGCCGAGGGAGGCCGTGTCACCGAGCAGCCCGAGGTCGAGCCGGACACCGAGAAGGCCGAGGAGGACGGGGGCCGGAAGAAGCGCCCCTTCTGGGTCGAGATCCCGATCCTGATCGGGATCGCGCTGGTGCTGACCATCCTGATCCAGTCCTTCATCGCGCGCGTCTTCGTCATCCCGTCGGAGTCGATGGAGCAGACGCTGCACGGCTGTCCGGGCTGCACCGGAGACCGCGTCCTGGTCGACAAGGTCACCTACTACTTCCGCGACCCGTCCCCCGGCGATGTCGTGGTGTTCGAGCGCCCCGACACCTGGGACGACTTCGGCGGGGCCACCCGCTCGGGCAACCCGGTCGTGGCCTGGTTCCAGGACTTCGGCGCGCAGTTCGGCCTGGCCGAGCCCAGCGAGGATGACGTGGTCAAGCGCGTGGTCGCCGTCGGTGGGCAGACCGTGGAGTGCTGCGACGAGCAGAACCGCCTCATGGTCAACGGCAAGCCACTGGACGAGCCCTACGTCTACCTGCCCGACCCGGGCATGGAGCAGGCCGAGTTCGGGCCGATCACCGTTCCCGACGGCATGCTGTTCGTGATGGGCGACAACCGCAACAACTCCCGCGACTCGCGCTCGCAGGGCGGCGGCGGCCTCAACGGCATGGTCCCGATCGATGACGTGATCGGCAAAGCGCGCACGATCATCCTGCCGCCGTCGCGCTGGCAGGGCGTCGGCGACCACGACCCGCAAGCGCTCTCGGCGCCCGCCTGGCAGGCGGGCATCCCGGCCGGGATCGGTGTCGCCGCGGCCTTCCCGGTCCTGGCGCTGGTGCGGCGGATACGCCGGTAGGCTGGGCCCGTGTCCGACTCCCCTGAGGAGAAGCCCGCCCCGGCCAAGAAGAAGCGGCCGTTCTGGGTCGAGATCCCGCTGCTGCTGGGCGTCGCGCTGGTCCTGACGATCATCATCCAGACGTTCTTCGCGCGGGTGTTCCTCATTCCGTCGGAGTCGATGGAGCGCACGCTGCACGGCTGTCCCGGCTGCTACGGCGACCGCGTGCTGGTCGACAAGGTCGTGTACTGGTTCGGCGACGTCGAGCCCGGCGAGGTCGTGGTGTTCGAGCGGCCGAGCACCTGGGACCGCGGCGGCGACGAGTCCGCCAACGCGTTCACCGACTGGCTGGGCGACATGTTCGCGCCGTTCGGGCTCGCCCCGGCCGACGAGGACGACGTGGTCAAGCGGGTGATCGCCGTCGGCGGGCAGACCGTGGAGTGCTGCGACGAGCAGAACCGCGTCCTGGTCGACGGCAAGCCCCTGGACGAGCCCTACATCCACTGGGACGGCGACGTGGGCAGCGCCCGGCAGGTCGACTTCGCCCCGGTGTCGGTGCCCCAGGGCATGCTCTTCGTGATGGGCGACAACCGCAACAACTCCGGCGACTCCCGCACGCAGGGCGGCGGGGGCGCGGCTGGGCTCGTGCCGGTGGACAACGTCATCGGCAAGGCGCGTGCGATCATCCTTCCACCGTCGCGGTGGGGCGGGGTCGGCGACCACGACCCGCAGGGGCTGGCCGCCGGGGTGCCCGCCGCCGCGGGCCTCGCACTGGCGTGGCCGGTGCTGGCGCTGGGCAGGCGGGCTCGTGGACTGCTGCGGAGAGGAAGGCGATGACCACGGCGTTGCGACCGCCGCGCGCGGTGCTGCGGCGCGACTCGGGCAACTGGGGTCTGCAGACCGCCCTGCACCGCAGGGGGCTGGGCCCGGTGGCGGGCGTCGACGAGGCGGGCCGCGGGGCCTGCGCCGGCCCGCTGGTCGTCGCCTCGTGCGTGCTGCGCCCCGGCGACGCGGCCAAGCTCGACGGCCTCACCGACTCCAAGCTGATGACAGCCGCCGCCCGCGACCGGATGTTCGACCTGGTCAGGGCGCGGGCGGTCGACTACGCGGTCGTGGTGATCCCGCCCGCGGAGGTCGACGGCCGCGGTGTGCACGTCGCCAACATCGAGGGCATGCGGCGCGCGGTCGCGCGGCTGTCCGTGCACCCCGGTTATGTGCTGGTGGACGGGTTCCGGGTTCCGGGCCTGACCGCGCCGCACATGCCGGTGATCAAAGGCGACCAGGCCGCCGCCTGCGTCGCCGCCGCGTCCGTGCTGGCCAAGGTGACCCGGGACAGGATCATGGCCGACCTGCACGAGCGGCTCCCGCGGTACCTGTTCGACGTGCACAAGGGATACTGCACACCAGTGCATTCGCGCGCTTTGTCCGAGCACGGTCCGTCCGCCGAGCACCGGTGGTCGTTCGTGAACGTGGCCTCGGCGGGGCGAAAGCACGGTCTGCGCGCGCCACACCGGGTGGCACTGAGCGTGGCGGCGGCGGCCGTGGTCCAGAATGGGACGTCGCCGGACTAGTCGGCGGTCTTTCACCAGCACGACCAGGAGGGGCGCGCGGCACATGAGCGCGGAGGATCTCGAAAAGTACGAGACCGAGATGGAGCTGTCGCTCTACCGGGAGTACCGCGACATCGTCGGGCAGTTCGCCTACGTCGTGGAGACCGAGCGGCGCTTCTACCTGGCCAACGGCGTGGACGTGCAGGTCCGCGACGCCGAGGGCGAGGTCTACTTCGAGGTGCGGATGTCGGACGCCTGGGTGTGGGACATGTACCGCCCGGCGCGCTTCGTCAAGAACGTCCGGGTGATCACCTTCAAGGACGTCAACGTCGAAGAACTCGACAAGCCGGATCTCCGACTTCCCGAGGACGGTCCCTTCAACGGCTAGGCCGTACCCAGCACTGAACACCTCGATCGTGTAGTTGACATCGAGTTGTCCCCACTCGTTCGGGGACAGGTGGCCGCGCCAGGCCCCCGCTCGGCAGGCTCGAACCAGATCTCTCGAAAGGAGAACTGGTTCATGAGCGCACACCTGGCCCTCGGCACCGCGGGCGAATCGGTGGCCACCGGCTACCTGCAGCGCGCGGGCATGCGGATCATCGCCCGCAACTGGCGCTGCCCCATCGGTGAGCTGGACATAGTCGCCGCGGACGGCCGCGAGTTGGTGTTCTGCGAGGTCAAGACCCGCAGGTCCACCGCATACGGCTTGCCCGCGGAGGCCGTCACCCCGGGCAAGGCCGGCCGCATCCGGGCCATGGCCGTGCGCTGGCGCCACGACCACGGCATACCCCCGTGCCCGACGCGCTTCGACATCGTCGCCGTCCTCTGGCCGCGCGGCGCCGCGCCGACCGTGCGCCACCTGGTGGGTGCGTTCTGATGGGCCTCACCCGCGTCTGGTCCGTCGCCCTCATGGGCGTCGACGGCATCCCGGTCGAGATCGAGGCCGACATCGGCGGCGGCAAGCCGCGCACCCACATCGTCGGCCTGCCCGACGCCGCCCTCAACGAGGCCAAGGACCGCGTCCGCGCCGCCACCCGCAACTCCGGCCTCCCGTGGCCGGACCAGTCCATCACCCTCGCCCTCTCCCCAGCCGCCCTGCCCAAGGGCGGCTCCGGCTACGACCTGGCCCTGGCCGTCGCGGTCCAGACCGCCGACAGCCCCGCCGAGGCCCGTCCGCTCGCGGGCACGGCCTTCCTCGGCGAACTGGCCCTGGACGGCCGCCTGCGCCCCATCCGCGGCGTCCTGCCGTGCCTCCTGGCCGCCCGCCGGGCGGGCTTGACGAGGGCCATCGTGCCCACCCAGGTCCTCCCGGAAGCCCAACTGGTCAGCGGCCTGGAGATCTACGGCGCCGACACCCTCGCCGCCGTCCTGCGCTGGGTCCGCGGCACCGACGGCGAACTGCACCAGGACGCCGAGGTGCCCACCCCGCCGCCGGGCGAGGTCCTCGACTTGGCGGACGTCGTCGGCCAGACCGAGGGCAAGTGGGCACTGGAGGTCGCCGCCGCGGGCGGCCACAACCTGCTCTTCGTCGGCCCACCGGGCGCGGGCAAGTCCATGCTCGCCCGCCGCCTCCCCGGAATCCTGCCCGCCCTCACCCAGGAGCAGGCCCTCGACGTCACCGCCATCCACTCGGTGGTCGGCAGCCTCACCCCCGACAACCCCCTGATCACCACACCCCCTTTCGTAGCCCCCCACCACACCACGTCGGTAGTCGCCCTGACCGGCGGCGGCGTAGGCCTGGCCAAACCCGGAGCCCTCAGCCGAGCCCACCGCGGCGTCCTCTTCCTCGACGAGGTCTGTGAGCTGCTATCCACCCTCGGAGCCTGCCCAATCGTACCCGATCAGGGCTATTTTCGCAGGTCAACGTCCTGTGTGCGTCGCCGTGTGGGTCGCCACACGGCCATTGGCCAGCCTGACCAGGGGCAATGCCACCCACCGCGAAGCGGTCTGAATCCCTGTCGTGGGCTCCTTCGGGGTGGCCGGCAATCCTCCGCCGGGAGGTGGCTAGGTAGCAGCCCCGACGCGAAGCGTTTGGTCGACCCGGTTCACCAGTTCACGTACCTCTTGCATGTCGGCGTGGGGGTTGCTGGCGTCGATGAGTTGCCGCAAGGCGTCGTTAACCCGGTCCGATCGAACCGATCCCACCGACGCCAGAGCCTCGTGGCCAAGCGCCACGGCTTCGTGCGGGTCGTCGCAGGCCATGACCAACGCGGCCAAGTTGGCGGTGGCCAGTGCTTTGCCGCGCGAGTGGCTGTCGGAGAACTGGGTGATCGAGGCTTCCAACCGTTGACGGGCGGCATGGTGGTCGCCACCATTCAGCGCCAAGTGAAGCAGCGCTCGTCCAGCGTCCCGATCAAGATGGGCACGTTGGTAGTAGGTGATCCACTCCGGCTCATCTCCAGGGACGACGGCAGCGAACAACGTCTCAGCCTTATCGACGGCAGCAGTGCAGTCGCTTCCACGATGTGCGCCCACAAGTCCCAACGCACGGGCATGCCGGGTGTGCATCATCGCGCCAACCTTGGGGCTGAGTCGGTCGGCGCGAACCAGCGCCATCTCGGCGAAGCTCAGGGCGTCGTCGGTGCGGCGTTGGTGCACGGCCAGGTTGGCGAGTCCGGAAAGCGTTTTGGCTCGCATCGTCCAGTCCCCGGCTTCAGTAGCGCAGCCAGCTCCGAAACGAAAGGCTCGCTCAGCTTGCGGGTGCAGTCCAGCGTCGAAGCACACGCCAGCGGCGGTGTCAGCCAGTTCAGCAACGGCCGAGAAAAGGTCGCGGCGCACTGGGTCGCTGGCGAACGTGCCCTCCGTCAACTCGGCCGAGGCCGACAACTGCGCGACAACGGCGCGTGACGAGAGGTGCCCGCCATACTGGTGATCTTGGGTGGCGAACATGCGGGCGAGGTGCCGCACATGGGCAACATCGGCTTGGCCGATTCGTCGACTGCTACGAGTCGCCGCAGCGCTGGCGAACTCGCCCAATGGGTCAACCATGCCGACACCGGCGACTGAACCGGCCAACACTCGGAGAAACGTCTGTCGCTCCACGTCGTCCCCTCCTTCGAGATGCCGGGGGCTTGACTCCACGGTAGCTACGCGGGAACGAGTACTGAAGAAGCCGAGGTCGGCGTCTATCTGGCGATCAAGCACTGTCCGGAGGGCGGCTCGGTAGTTGCGATTAGGCCAACGGTGTACGCCCCGTTCGAGCTTCCCGATGTAGTCGGCATCCATCGCGCCAAGGCGGCCAGTCAAGGCTTCGACCTGCAGGTTTGCACGTTCGGCCAGCTGGCCCTGGGTCAGGCCAGCGGCGTCACGAGCTGCTCGAAGTCGGTCGTTGGGGATGGCGGTCACCATGTCTCATCCGTATCCGATCCTGTGCTCAGGGTAGCTCTGCTGCGGCATTTCACCTGATCACTTTCGCGAAGCCTCCGGGTAAAGCTCCGGGACGGCGGCTTCCTGTTCGCCGGCTTGACCTCTGTTCTCGGTTCACCCGTCAGAGGCAAGGCTCAGATGTAGGCACCCGGCCTCGGACGCCTCGAGCAGGAACGATCACGCCGTCTGACTAGTTGCCCCCAGTCGTGATCTTCCCCCGGTTCCTGGTCGGTCAGCTTCGGGGCTGGGTGCCGTCCACGTCGTTCGTAGACGGGCTGTCAGGGCACACGCAGTGCGCTTTTCGTGTGCTTGGACAGCTCGCTGTTGTGGGAGGAACGCAATGCGAGTTGACCTCAAGGTCGGTGCCTGGATCGCGGTGGATGACCACTGCCCGATGGAGTTCTCCATTGACGGTGACGGGGATGCCGAGCTGCTGCTGGGCGACCGTTCGGACGGCTTCGAGTTCCTCTTCAGCCCGGTGGCCTTGGAACGCTTCCTGGCGCTGGGTGCCGAGGCGCTGAAGAAGTCCGAGAAGTACCTCGCCGAGGAGAAGGCGGCCGAGTTGGCGGCAGCGAAGGCTGGCCAATGAACGGCGCCCCGGTCGTCTACGGCTACGTGCGCAGCATGGTGGATGACTCGACCTACGTCGCCGAGTGCAAGGAACAGCTCGCTTCTTGGTGCGCCCGTGAGGGGTGGGTACTGGACGCGGTGTTCGTGGACAGCGGCGGTGCCCTCGATGACGAGCGCATCGGCTTCCGGGGGCTGCTGGACGCGCTGAGCTTGCCGCAGGCTGCGGCCGTCGTGGTCTTGAACGCCGTGCACCTCTCGCCGAAGGCAGACATCGCTGTCCGGCTGGTCCAGGGCATCCGCCGGACGGGCTGTGCGCTCAAGCTTCGCGATGGCGAGTTGCCTGAGCAGGCTCGGCGCTTGTGGCTGGGTGAACCGGAGCGGAAGAAGTGAATGCAGCGCTCGATGACAGCGTGAAGCAGCCGATCCGCGACCGGCCACGGGTACCGCTCACTCCCAGTGTGGCCCGCCGGATGCTGCGCTTCGAGCTGGAACGGCTCATTGGTGAGAGCGGGGTTCGGCACGCCACGGTTGCTGAGTGGCTGGGAGTTTCCCGGGCTTCGGTCAGTGCTGCAATCGCCTGTAGCAACCTCTTCAGCCGCCCGGCGCTGGAGGTGTTGCTCAACCGGCTCGGCGAAAGCTGCTGGTTCGCTCGACTCAACGAGCTGTTGATCGCCGCTCGCCGTAAGGACGGATGTCCGGGATCGACCACCGATGGCGAACAGCGGGATGCCGACCTGTTGCCAGGACTGGAAGCCTTCGCCGACAAGCTGACGGTCTTCGATCCGTGGTGGGTGCCGACGTTGCTGCGGACACAGGGCTACGCCGTTGCCCTGGCCAAGCTCGATAGCGTCATCCAGAACCGAGCACGGGAGCAGCGGCAGACCTCGTTGCTAGAAGATCGCGACCCTTTGCACGTCTGCTGGATCACCAGTGAGCACGCGCTCCACCGTCAGGTCGGCGGTCGCGCGGTCATGGACGACCAACGCGCCTTCCTGGTCGAGTTGACCGGCCGGCCGACCGTCACCATGCACGTCATCCCGGCCAAGGGCGACCTGCCGCCGACGTCGCCCTTCCAACTGGTGCACGGCACGCCGCCCGTGGTGGTGGAGTCCAGCCGCCTGGCCCTGCACTACGCGCATGACCCCGGCACGGTCGGGCACTTCGAGCACTTGGCCGAGGCGCTGACCCAGCGAGCCTTGTCAGCGCGCGACTCGGCCCGGTTGCTCCAAGAGGTTGCAGCGTGAATGCGGGGATGGTGTGCGTCCTCGTGGCCAGCCTGGTGCTGCTGGGTCGCTTGGGTTGGTGGTTCTGGTTGAGCAACAACGCGTTCGGTCACGAGCCCCTGGCAGGTGAGGCAAACATGGGCCGACACGACGGTTAGCAGTCGCACGCCATTGACGTCCGCCGCCTGCTTGAGCGCGAAGACGAACTCGGTCACGGCCTCCGCCTGCAATGGAGGCCCGCCGACCTCGACTCCCAAGGGCTGGTTCGGCGATGGAACCCCGACGACCCGCCGACGGTCATGCTGCCGCGCCTCAGTGAGGAAGTACTTGCCGCTATGGACCTGGGCCAAGAGTTGGAGCCCCTTGGCGATGCTGACCAACTGCCGAAGCGGCGACCGCAGGGAAGCGGCTGGGAGCCTGCCGACCAGCCGACGCCCATCTGCGACGACCAGATCATGCTGAGCCGCATCCTGGAAGGGCTCAAGAACTTGCCGTAGATGCTGTCTACTTCCTGACCTCGCTCCGCCGGTTGAGACGAGTTCCCCCGCTGGCTCCAGCGGAGCACCATGCGCCCCTCGGTACTGCGCCGCCGAGGGGCGCTTTACACGCCAGCCGAATGCCAAGGACCGCCACGACAAGTGCTCGGGGGGTTGGTCAAGGGTAGCACTGACTAAGCTGTGAACGTGTGTGCTGCCAGAAAAGCTGAGTGACCATCATTATCCCAGACGGCTTGCCCGAGTGCTTCGGAGCGCCTTCCTGTCCCGTCATTACGTGAGAACTGGGTTGTCGCTGGTACTGGCAACGAAACCAACGCGCAAGTAGCAACTGTGACTCCTTCGGCGATGCCTCCCCTGGAACCATGCGGGCGTACCTAGGCCCGAGGAGGTTGTTGTGCAGGAACGAGTCGGGGTGTCACCTCAAGGCATCCCCGTACCTGAGTACGACCCAGACGCGGCTCGCTCAACGATCCGGCTTATGGTCGGTCCGCTGGAGTCGATCGCCGTTCTGTATCAGGCTTTCGTCCTTCTTCAGACAACCTACCTTGACCAGTACACTCCGGTTGGTCGAGCAGTCATGATCACGCTTGCCGTCCTGCATGTTCTGGTGACGGCCGTGATGTTCCGGACGGGTGGTCCGTTTGCGCGCGGCGGTATCTGGCCCGCCGTTTGGATCGCGATAACGATCGCCGTTCCTGCACTCGCATCTTTCCTGGTTGTGTCGGGTTCCTACGCAAGCAACGAGGTTTGCGTGCAGGCGTGCACTTACCCTGCGGGGTCGGTGCTTATTGCTGCGTTCTACCCTTGGGGCATCGCAGAGGGGATTCGCCGCAGGCGGTTCATCGAGGCAAGCGTCCTGGGATGGTTGTTGATCCAACCTCTTGCTCTAGCGCTACTGCACAACGGCTACATAAACTCAGTTAATGTGCGCAGCATCCTTTCCTCTGCCCTGTGGGTTATCATTGCGGCTGTGATCGGCAAAGCGGTCGGCCGTATGTGTCGAAATGCTTATGAGCGGCAGTTATCCATGGAGTTGCAGAAGTATCAAGAATTCTTCGACTTCTTGCATTCAAACGTAAAGTCAGATCTGGAAGTAGTGAGAGAGGTGATCGGTAATCCTGAGGTTGCCCTGCGAAGAATTAGTGACCTTGAAAACACTATTCGTAAGCTGCGTATTCAGATGTCACTGGTTCAGAAAAGCACAACGTTGTCCTTCCTGCTGTCTGAGCGGATCAAGACATTCAGGGCACTGTTGAGTTTCAATGAAGTTCCTAGCGCGGGGAATCTAACTTTAGACCGCCCGACAGGTATTATCGTCAACAATGCGATCAGCGACTTGTTTGCCAACTGCCTCGTTCATGGCGGCAAGAACGTTATGATCGACTTGGACGTCTCCAAGGAGTATATAGCGCTCACGGTGTCAGACGATGGTCCTGGATTCTCGGATGATGTCATGGATGATGAACTGACGAGCATTCACCGCCTGAGGCAGACCTTCCGCCAACTGGGTGGCGACCTGATAAAGCTGCCAGTCGAGTCTGGCACCTCGATCAAACTTAAAATACCCAACAGGCCCAGCGCGCAGTAAGTAGAGGTAACGGTGAAGATCCTAATCGTCGATGATCACGCGGCAATCTCGGGTCTTGCCGCAGAGAGACTCCGAGAAGAGTGGGGGTACGCTGTCACCTGCGCGCGCGATCCGATAGAAGCGCGACGGATACTGAGTAACCAGACGTTTGATGTCGCCGTAGTTGATGTATTGTACGACCATCTGAGTCGAACATTCAACGCCCTGAGAGATGCTAGGCGCATTACCGCTACTAGTAAAGAGCTGAACATATCGGGACTAACCGCGATGGTTGACGTGCAAGAAACACGTTCAGGCACTGGCCTGGTAGTCTGGAGTGCGGTTGATGAGAGCCGCGAGTTGCACCTCCAGTTTGCGAGAGATTGTCTTGGGGTGCGATCATTTTGTTCCAAAAGCTCCGGCCGGGGTATAGCGTGCATGGTGCGAGCAATTCAGGCGGCGGCTGACAATAAAGATCATATTGATGAAGATATCCAAGTGAAAATGCCGTTCACGCAAGGTCCCACCTTGGAGGAGACTCTCCTTCGAGGAGAGTCGAGGCGAGCGTTCTGGCGTTCTCTAGCACTTGGTGCACTCTGTCGGCAGGACATTGTCGAGGTGACTGGTATCGGCTACGGATATGTCGGACAACTCACAACACAGATAGCGGAAGATCTCGTCCGATTCCGTTCAAACGCAGCTAGCCCCATGGGGCGCAATAAACTGAACGGACTGATCAGCTACGCCAACAAGTACAGCGAGTTTTTCCTCGATGACGCCGTACGGAGGCTTTACCCCTGAACATGAAGATCCCCGCCAGTACGGCGCGGAACTTCACGCTACGCGCAGCTGACGGGGGTAATCACTCAAGCGGGGTACTCTCTAGGCGAACTGTCTGATCTCGATCCGGAACTGCACATCGTTGCCGCGGAGGACTGCGGCCATCTCAGTCACACCATGATGCTGTGTCATGCGCCAGATGGAATTGATGATCGATAGATCGACCAACCCCGTCGAAGCATCGTGACCCGTGTAGTTCAGAAACACCAGTGATCTGTCATCGCTGAGGTCGAATTCCAAGGAAACTTCTTGGCATCCCCATTGAGCGAACGACTCCAGCACTGTACGGACGATCATGTCAACCACGACGTGGCGACGGACGCCAATGTTGACTTGACCCATTGGCGAGACGGTGCGCCACTTGAACGGGCCGTGAGCGTACTCTCTGATCACCCTAGACATCACTCCGGAGAGTGGGTAATCAGGATCGTCAATTGTGAACGGTTGGTCCTGCATAGGCCCTCCAGGCATTAGCCCGTCAGGCGCGTAGCATGTACAAACGCTTGAGTGTGTTAGCGTTGCGCTAACAAGCATACTTGTAACATAAAGGCCGTGCTCACGCAATAGCATGTTAGCTTTGGCTGTGCCAGTCACAACTGTTACCACGTCGTATTTCCCGGTGTCAGGTGATTCTCGGAAGCGGGTAACACTTGTGACTTAATCAACCTACCTGACTCCAGCATCCTGATGACAGCAACAGTCGTCGATCATCAGGAGCTGGCCACATGGCCGACCTCATCCCCAACCATGACAACCTCCCCCAGTCCACCGGCAGTTTCCGTGCTGACCGGGCCATGTACCGCTCGGCCCGCGACATCCAGGTGCAGACCCGTCTGGCCGACTACAAGGTGCAGGCGCACGCCGCCTTGGCCGGTCGGATCATGGAGCACGCCATCGAGGTCGACATGCGCCGCCGTGCACTGGCTGGCAACGACGAGATCCTCGGCGCGATCCTGACGGACATCGAGATGAACTTCCTGTCCAGCGCCAAGCGCGTGCAGACCAAGCTCTTCAACGAGTTCGGCTTCTAGGGCAGGGGCGACCACCATGAAGCTGACCTTCAAGCTGCGCTGGCCGCGCCGGAAGTCACCGGCGCCCGCGGTGCAGCTGCCTCGTCGGGAAGAAGCCGCCACCTACATCCGTGGCCTGGCCTTCCAGCGGCTCAGCCAGCTCGACGCTGTGCGTCAGCAGGCCCACGGTGACGATCTGCTCGACCACGCACTTCGGGATGTCGAGCTGGCCTTCGTCCAGCAGGCTGGGCGCGTTCACGCCGAGGTGTTGCGGCCGTGCCCCTCGATGGAGTTTGTTACTCAAACCGGCGAGGGGATGCAATGAGCTACTTGTCCGGCTTCGTGGTGTTCATCCTGGTGCTCTCGTCGTTCGGCCACGTGGTCGGCGTGCTGTGGATGGCCCTCTGGCCGTTCATCGTCGGCGGCGTGCTCATGGTCGTCGCGGTCGTCGGGGCACCGCCGCTGTATCGGGCGTACAAGAAGTCGGCCTACTACCAGGCCAAGCAGGCCCGCATCATGAACGAGCAGGCCGCCCTGGAAGTCGAAGACGCCTACGAGCGCACCGTCGAGCAGATGGATGCCGTTGTCCAGCGCTACCGGCAGCAGCCATGAAACGCGCCCGCTCCTTCCTGCTGCTGGCCATCGCGGTGGCTATCGGCATCAGGGTGCTCTGGTGGGCGGTTGAGCCGGTGATTCCCGCGCTCATCGTGCTACTCGGCTTGGTGGTCGTCTTCGGCACGGTGCTCTACCGCCGTACGCGGTGGTAGGGGAGGACAGTGCGACCCCGCCTGACCCCCGCCCGCGGGGTCGCGTTGTCCGACTTCTTCTCGAAGTCCTTGCCGACGTTCTTCTTGATGCTCTTCTCGATCTCGGAGGTTGTGGTGGTTCTCAGCATCTGGGTTCGGCGGTTCTTCGCCCTGATCGGGCGGGGCATCCTCGCTCTCATGGAGCGAAGTGTCCAGAAGACGTTGCCGTGGCAGGTCAACAGCGACTGGTACGACGAATGGCACGAGAACTGGCGGGGGTTGGTCTGGTTCGCCAAGTTGGTCGTAGCCATCGCGGCTGGCTACTTCTTCGGGGTGCCGCTGGTGGCCTGGTCGATCTGGACCTGGCAGCACCTGGCGACGCCATGAACCCGTCGGCATCCTTCTCGACGTAGGAGGTTCAGATGTTCCTTCTCAGATGGTGGTGGCGAGCCACCAAAGCCGCCGCTCCGTTCGCAATGGAGCTGGCTGACCAGTTGCAGGGTCGTCTACGGGTACAGGGTCTGCGCCGCAGTGTGTTCTACCGGCCCTGGCAGATGATGAAGCGGCTACTGTCCCGCGTCCTACTGTTGGTCGCTGTCAGCTCGCTGGCCTCGATCGTGGTTGTTACGGCCTGTGAGGTGTCGGGGTGAGCGCGAGCCCGGCGATTGAAGCCGCCGCAGAGAGGCTCAACCGCTGTGTTGATGACCTGAGCAGCGAGCTCGCGGCGGTCATCGACGTCTACGAGCAGTTGAAGAAGGCCAACGACCGCTTCCAGAAGCGGCTGGGCGGGCTTGACGAGCGCAATGCCGAGCATGTCGAAAGTTGCGCGGCCTACTGGCGGACGGTCTGCTCCCACGACCTGGCCCGCGCCAGCAGCTCCCTGGATGACTTCCGGAGAAACATCCCCCGGTGACAGTCGCACCGTCCACCGGTCTATAACGAGCCGCAGCTGCACATCACAGTCACCAACAGCTGGACTATTCCACAGCACTTCTGATCTTCATCGTCAAGACCTGTTGCGCCACAATAGAAGCAGATGGAACTGCTTCTCAGCGCACTGGTCACCAGCCTCAGCCTTCCCGTAGGAGTGGCGCTGTTGAAGTCCCAAGATCAAACCGAGGCTGACCGACAGCGGCTCGGCTTCACCCTCGGGTTCCCGCCAGACCTAAGGCCCGGTGATATCGAAGCCTGGCTATCCGCTGTGGTCGGTGCGCTCAACCTACGTCGCGGCTTGCTCAGTGGGATGCCGACCATCGCCTTCGAGCTGCGGGCCGACGCCTACGGCATCATTCACCGGGTCAGGTTGCCGAAAGCGCAGGCCAACTACCTGGTAAGCCAACTTCGCACCCAGATTCCTGGTACCCGCGTGATGCCGGAGGACAGGCCACCAAAGGACAACTGGACCGACGCTATCGAGCTGGGCCACCGTCGCCCGTCGCAGACGCTGCGGGCGATCAAGCCAGAAGTGGTTGCGGCCAGCCTGCTGGCGAGCGTCCAAGGGTTGGGGAAGAAGGAGGCCGTCCTCATCCAGCTGGTAGCCACTGGTGCCGTGCCGGAGCAGGTACCAACGGCCAGGCCCACCCGGCGCTCGTCCCTCTTCGGCGATGTTCGTGAACACGAGAGCGAGGAGACCAAGGACCGCCGCGAGAAGCAGAAGCACCCCAACTTCCTGGCCGTCGTCAGGCTGGCCGTTCGAGCCAGCTCGGCGGATCGCGGCAAGGCGCTGCTCCGCCAGGCTCGTTCAGCCTTCGCCAGCCTCGACACGGCTGGCAACGGCTTCAAGAAGGTGGTGACCGTCTCCAAGAGCGGCCTCCTCGTCCGCGTCGAGCAGGCCGCCGGGAAGTTGGTGTACCACGCCCAACTCAGCCTGCCCGAGCTCGCTTCCTTGACCGGCTGGCCAATCGGCCACCCGCACGTGGCTGGACTCTCCCCAAGTCGCGCCCGCCAGTTGCCACCCAGCGCCAGCGTGCCGAGCAAGGGCTTGGTGATCGGACACTCCAACTTCCCGGGCGCCGAGCGGGACATTGCCGTCTCCCATACCGACGCCTGCAAGCACATCCAGATCCTGTCTCCAACAGGCGGAGGCAAGACAACGCTCATGGCCAACTTGGCCGCCCAGCTCATACGTCAGGGCTACGGCGTGATCGTGCTGGAGACCAAAGGCGATCTCTATCGACAGGTGGCCGATCTGGTACCACCAGCGCGACTGGATGACGTCATCGCCTGGGACTTTGCCGACACCGAACGGCCGCTTGGCTTCAACGTCCTTACCCAGAGCGGCAGCCGCCGCGGGGTCGATGAACTTAACCTCCAGCTCGCCGCCATGTATCCGGATAGCGGCGTCATCACGCCGCAGGTGATGTACTTCGGCTTGCACGCGCTAGCAGCAACGCCAGGCGGCACCTTCATTGACCTGCCGGTCATGCTCTCCCCACGCACTCCCGAAGAGGAAGCCTGGCGACAGCAGCTCGTCGCCGACATCAAGAACCCGGAGTATAAGCGCTTCTGGCAGCGCTACTTGGCTGCCGATCCCAAGACCCAAGACCGCGAGAGCGCACCACTGCATCGTCGCCTCTGGCCATTCACCGCCCGGCCGGAAGTGCGCAACAGCTTGGGGCAGAGCACATCGAGCTTCCAGATGGACGACGTAGTGCGGCAGGGCAAGGTTCTGCTGGTCAACCTGGCAGGCGTCCAAGTCGGCCAATCCACCGCCGCCATCTGCGGCAGCCTGATCCTCAACGCCATCTGGACGTCGGTACGGGCCAACAAGCTGAAGCGCCCGGTCTTCCTGTTCCTCGACGAGTTCCAGGAGCTAATCAAGCTCCGCTCGGACCCCAACGAGATGCTCGCCCAAGCCAGAAGCTTCCAGCTCAGCATGATCTTGGCCCACCAGCACGCCAGCCAGCTCCCGCGTGAAGTGGAGCAGGCCGTCATGAACAACGCCCGGACGAAGCTGATCTTCCAAACAACGGCGGATGACGCGCGCATCATGGCCCGGCACTTCGGGCGGATGGTCAGCGAGGACGACTTCCTCGGCCTTGGCCCGCACGAGGCGATCGCCAAGGTGGCCGTTGGCACCACCGTCAGCCCGCCACTCACCCTGACCGCCTTGCCACCCGCCAAGCCCACCGGCTCCTACGACGAGGTGGTTCGCCGTAGCCGTGAGCGCTACGGCCGGCCGGTCGCCGAGGTAGAAGCCGAGATCCAGGCGCGGCGTTCCGCACCGCAGAAGACGACGAAAGCGAAGCCCAAGGTTGGCCCGCAGCAGTGGGGTGGCGCATGAACCTGCACCGGGTTGGCCCACCAGGAGATAGCCAATGAGCGAGTTCACCGAGGACCCGAAGTTCATCGCGATGTCCCTGCGCACGGATGCCTTCACCTTGAAAGAAGGCATACGCAACTACACCTGGTGTCTCGAAACTTTGTACTGCAACATGATCAGCTTGGCTGATGGGCTCGAACGTGGCCACCAGTCAGTTCCCCTTGGCTTCTACCAACGGTTCTACGACAGTTTCGAGCGCTTCCTGCGCCAGGTCGATGTGCTGGCCACTGACGCGCACCACCTCGTGCCCCGGGGGGAGCCCAGATGAGCATGGCCAACACCCTCGGGAAGCTCTCGATTCGCGACCAGGCCGTGGTCGAGTTGGTTGCCCGCTTCAAGCAGCTCACCGCCGCCCACATCCGCACCGCCCTGTTTGGGGAGCTGGCTTCGCAGACACCGTGTGATCGCGTCCTCAAGCGCCTCACCGAGAGCAGCCACCTGGCGCGGCTGGCTCGGTTGGTCGGGGGCGACACAGGCGGTTCCAGCCAGTTCGTCTACCAGCTCGGCCGCGCTGGCTGGAAGCTGCTCGACAAGCCAGGGCACTACTGGGCACCGCGGGCGGTCAACCTGCACACCTTGGCCATCGCCGACTGTTTCGCCGCCTTGAAGCAGGCCGACCAGGCGGGCGGCCTCAGGCTGCTCACTTTCACGACTGAGCCGGACTGCCATACGTCCGTCGGCGCCGTGTCGTTGACGCCGGACGCCTACGTCGAGGTTGGCGACCCGGTTGCTCGACTCAAGCGGAGCTTCTGGCTGGAGATCGACCAGGGAACCGAGCACGCCGACAAGATCCGGGACAAATGTCTCCGGTACTGGCAGGGGTACCAGCGGTGGAATGAGGCGTACTACCCAAGCGTGGTGTTCGTCGTGCCCGATGCACGACGGCGAGCGCAGGTTGAGCGCGTGATTGGGGGTGGGCCGGAGGAGGCACAGTCGTCGTTCGTGGTTGCCACACACGCGGAGCTATTGACGAACATGGCCATGTAGCTCATAACTGGTGCTGGATTCTGGCGAAGGCGTCAGGGTCAGTACTTCATCTAGCTTCCAATTCCTGAAAGGAACGGGCGATACAGTCATGCCAAGAACAAGACTATTCGGCGCATTGTTGGCCGTGCTCGTGAGCCTAGGACTCCTGGTTTCACCAGCCTCACCGCGCGCCAGTGCGCAGGGTGGGTGGCCGGTGGATGTGTATGACGTGAATCCGTCTGCTATACAAACCACCCCGGATGACTCTGTGGCTGTCGGGCGCTGTCACGGTGGTGGACACAGCTATGTCAATCAGGGAAAGACCATCAGCCGTGACGGCACGATTTCGGGTACTATTCCACGGTCGGCAGGCCAGTACCACGGCTACAATACTTGTCTCGGTGAATTTGGTGGTACGGTTGACGCTGACGGCACCGTCTACGGTTCCAGTTACACAGGGGTTTCCCGCGAGACAACGTGGTTCGCAAACCGGAACGGGACGATGCTATGGGATAAACGTTTGACTACCACTAGCTCTTGTTGGGGTTCACAAAAGATCGTACGTCTCGATCCAATCGAGCAAGAGGTGCACGGGGAGTACATCTTTGGCCTTGCCGAGTTGGATGACTACGGCAGTTGCAACGACGAGCGGTTTCTAGTCAAGATTAACAAGTTGACCGGTGATACCACTTCGTGGAGCCTCGGGCCGGGGTGGATCGACTACTTCGGTGTGTACGCGGACGGCGTTGTCGTATTTCAGGACGACTCGGCGAAGCTCCGTTACTTTAGTTTCGATGGCCACCTGCAGGCGACGCATACTCTACCCTACAAAAATCCGAAGTACTCGGCGTACCCATCTGCGCACAATATGGCTGGTCGGGTGATCTTCAGGGTGGCCCAATGGCAAGACAGGCCAGCTGACTGCGGTTACAACAACCCGACCGGCAAGCTACTTGCCTATGCGCCATCCGGAAAGCTCTTCGAGCAGGACAACGGTTGTGTGTCGGTCACATCAGTTGCGATCAACCACTTGGACATTATCGCAGCGACAACGGTCGGTACAGAGTCGAACAGCACGGTTGGCCGCTTGGTGAAGTTTTCATCCAGCGGTGAGGTGATGCAAAACACGGTCTTGCCCAAAACATCGGCTGGCTACACGTACGACTACTCGACAGGACTCTACGTATTTGCCGACACGAACGGCAACTTTCTGCGGACTAGTTGGTTCTCATACTCGCCATCGCAACGCGACGGTGCAGTGTATTCACTGACTGGGCCTACCAGTAACGTCGAGTTGGCGAGATTTAGCAGTGATGCTTTGCCTGTACTCTTTCCACGACCGATGCGATCCAATATCGGAATGATCGGTATGACTTCGGGCGTTCTATATGTAGCCGCAACCTATCATGATAACTCGGGCGAGCGGGAAGGGCTCTTCTCCATTCCCTTCGCCGAACTCGGCATGGACTACCCCCGCGGAGCACTGCTTGGAGTCGGACCAGTAGCCGCAACCAAGCAGTATGCGGCACTAGGCGACTCCTACTCCTCCGGCGAAGGTGTCGAACCGTTCTACATCGCTACCGACACTGCGGGCCCACCAGAGAACCGCTGCCACCGGAGCACCAAGGCATACCCAAGGCTGCTCGACCTCAACCGAGCCATTGGGTTGTCGCTGACTGCCTTCAGGGCATGCTCGGGTGCGACGACGCAGAACGTGCTGAACGGTGGGCAATGGAACGAACCGAGCCAGGTTTCGTCACTGACCACCGAGACGGATGTTGTCACGATCAGCATCGGTGGCAATGATATTGGTTTTGAGTCGTTTGCTCGCAACTGTTTGAAGCTGGGGTGTGCTGTAGGAAGTGGACCCTACTTGGAGGCAAGCCTCAAGATTAACGATATAAGTATGGACGGGCTAGAGCATAAGCTCCTCATGACGTACGCTGAGATTCGCGAGCGTGCCCCGCACGCAGACGTGTATGTCCTCGGCTATCCGTACGTTGTGCCAAACGACGAGGGTCGATTCGGCCAGGGCGACACACCAGGTCGCTGCAGCTTCTCTTGGAATGGCATACCGGCCGGGTCGATTTCGCCTGAAAGTCGCGAAGGTGCGACCAGCATCTTGAGCCAGCTGAACTCGAAGATCCAGGAAACTGTTGATCGCTTCGGTCCGAAGTTCCACTTTGTGTCACCGCACCAGTCATTCGTGACTCACGAACTCTGCGACCTGGCGACCGGATCGGACTACTTCAATCCACCGCAGCTGCCGGAGGCGTACAGCCTCCACCCGAATTCACTCGGGCAGGCCGCGTACGCCGGAGCCGTTAAAGATGCCCTCGTGGAGTGAGCTAGGAAGTATGCATTGAACAACGCCCTGCGGCTCATTTCCCGCAGGGCATTTTTCATGTCTGAGCTTAGCGAGTTGGTTTGTATCCTTCTCGCTGAGCGTCTTCCTCTGTGCAGTACAGCCCGCTATCGAGGAAACTGACGCCATAGTCGTATTCGCCCGGTTTAACATAGGCTTTCGTGTAATCACTCGCGATGACCGGCTTCTTGCCGCACGTGAGCCAATAAAAGGGGTACTGCATCTGCAACGAGGTTGCCGGGTGAACGAACAAGACCCCAATAACGAGGGCAATCACAATGCCGACTGCCAGCGGGATGCGCTTCACTTTATGTATTGGCCGATTCGATGATGGTGATGAATCTTTCATGTATAGATCTTATTGTAAATACTCTCGGCAGTGCGTCAAGTAAGTTGTCGGGATAATGCTTGACGCTAGCTGTTGCACTTGATTGCCATCCGCACCAACGCGTTCATGTAGGCCGGTTTCGGGAGGTCCTCAAACGTCACCGGCTGGTAACCCTGGTCGGCCTTTCGGTGTAGGCAATCGTCGGCAAAGAGGCGGACCTCTTCGAGTTTCTGCATGTACTTCTTGTCGTTCTTCTCCCAAGGCATGTTGTGTGATACTTGGGTAAACCTCTCCTTGCCGAACAGAGGTGGCACATGGTCGAGAACCGCCCGACTGAGCATTAGGCACGCGTTAACGAGGCCAGCACTGTGGGCGACGTTCAACTCACGCAGCAACTCACCCAACTTCTTGACCTGCCACTCGGTGGATGACAGCCTTGCCAGCTCATCGAGAAGGTGCGCGTCGACGTACGGGGAACCCGTGATCTGTGGTGAAGTATCTCGTGGGGGTTCAGGCGAGGCGGAAGGAAAGTAGAACGCAACATCGCGTTCAATACGTTCGACTACCTTAGTCACGTACTCGGCAATAGTGGAAACGTCCCGGTACTCGTACAGCCCATCGTCGTTGAGCTGCAATGTCCAATCGCCATCGTCTGCCGGTAGGTGGTAGGGAGACGCCAGGCAGTAGGGCTCCGTCCGGAGAAGGGAGTACGTAGGCAACTGCCTTAGCGCGAGATCCATACCGCGGGCGACTTCGCCTCTTGTCACCATGATGGGCTCATCACCATGGGCGTCCGCTACCTGCTTCGCCAGGTAAGCGATCATCCTCATGACGCCATTGGCCGTGCTCCGGTACTCCGCAAGATGGAGGCCAGCGGCGATAGTCAGACGCATCTCGCAGTCGTCAGCATGGTTGCTGTGGTCGAACATCACCGCGCTGTACGACGGGAGGCCCGCCCCGCGACTTCCGACTGATGGCAACGACTTCCGCACGACAACCGGGTCGGCATCACTGATCCGGCGGAACCGACGTTTCACGGAGCGCCACTGAGCGGAGCAACCGTCGTTGCTTGCTTGATAGATGGCGCGCAGCAGGACCAGCTGGTCGTCGTGGAGGTCTGCAAACAGGTCGTTCGCTGGCATCGCTCTTGCTGCCCTTCTACCAAGTAGGTGCCGGTGAACCTACCGTGCTCACCCAACCGACTGACATCCCGGCAACATCGTCCGACTCTGGTGTGGCGTTCCTCGGAGAGCTAAAGGACGCCGTGTTGCAGGTAACCCAGAGGTGCTGTTCCACGATGTCCGTGGACGTGACCACTCTCTGGCAGCGCCTGGCCGTAGAAGCCAAAGTCGTCGAGATCCTTGAGGCGGTGCCATGCATCGCTCCAGTACCGCACCAGCTCGGGCGGCCATACCTCACCGCCTACCAGATCGCCATCAGGCTGGACGAGCGCCACCCAGAGGTTGCCCACGAGTTGGGCGTTGAGATCGGTGGCCGGGGCGTCGGCCGGAACTTCAGCCTGGCCAGCTACCTAGGCAGGCAGCTCTCCGAGCTGGTGCGCCGCGACCAGGACGGTACGCACCCAATCGAGGGTGCCTTCCTCAGCAGCCAGAGCGTCACGGCGTTGACCTACATCGACGCCAAGGGCAACTCAGTCGAGAGCAGCGCGACCGGCACGCCCTACGACTTGTCGCTGTTCAGGCGGCGGCAAGCCGATCGGTAACGGTGCGGCGGACCAGTACCGGATGGATCGTGCCCTGGCTGGCAGCCTATGAGTTGATGAGGTTGAACTCGGCGGCCACAGCTGGCCACCGCCGCAACAGCGTCTCCAGCTCGCTCGCCGACCACAGCATGATGTCTGGCCGACTTCCCTCGTAGTTGTGCTTATCCACCAAGCGCACGGCATCCTGAGTGAACGAGCCAGTTGTCGCCACGATGAGCCCGCGGACAGGCTCTCCCTCCCACAGGGGGAGCTTGGCGTGGACAAGCGCAGCAATCTCCGAACCACCAACCCCACGCTTGGGCCAGTGTTTCGCCTGGACGATCGTGCGCTCAAGCCGCTCGGACAAGCCGTCATGAACTCGGCGGTAAGCTTGAAGGTCGCGGCCACCGTCGGCAGCGTTGACGTTCATCGGCCGCGTGATGCGTACGTACGAGCCGGACTCCTCAAGCAAGCGGGCTAGCAGGCGCTCGAACTCGTCAGCGTTAATGCGGCTCCAATCCACCTTGATCGCGGGGGAGGGTGCCGGTGGGCTGGCTGGCTGTGCGATGCCAACCAACGTCGGGTCAGCAGCCGTCACGCCGAGTCCGGCCTCGTCCTCGCTTGGTGCCGTGGGTGGCGACGCACTCTCTGTGGCGACTGTGTTCGTGGACGTTGGCGCTTGCGACGCAGCGGTTGTACGGGAGGCAGTAGCTGAGTTGTGCTCATTATCAGTCTGGCGGGCCACCTCAGCTTGTTGCCACTTCCGCCAGCGCCAGCGACGAACGAGCAAGCGAATCCACGCCGGCAGGATGCCGAACACCGTCACGAAGAAGATGACGGCCAGGATCGTGTTGAGCCAGACAGGAATGTCAGCGGTGTTCGTCGTTGGGGGGCTGTAGGGGATCGAGAACCCGGCGAGCAAGCCAAAGCCCACGACCAGCCAGAACGCCCAGTCTCGGTGAACCGGCGCATCAAACAAGCGGAGCACGGCGTTACGGCGCTTGGGCCGTGGTTGCGGAGGAGCCGACATCTGAGCGCCGGGGAACTGGCTCATGGCGGACATCATCTCTTATACGGACGCTAGGTCGGTAGGTGCTGGTAGGTAGGCAACGCAGACTGACGCTTCACCCATTCGGATGACGCTTCCCCAACTCTGCCCGCTCCCGTCCACGCACTTTCTACGCTCCTTCCGACTGGGACGGAGGGGGCAACGTGGCAACCAAGAGCACCAGCAAGCTCGGCCTCCTTGCCTTGGCCGCCGTTGGTGTGGCCGTTCTCGTCCAAGGTGGTGACCTCGAAGAACTGGCCGACGACCTCCTCGGCGACGTCTTCACTGCCGATCCTGTCGTCATCGAGGAGGACGGCGTGGCGCTCCTGGTCGCGGTTGACCAAGAAGCCGCGCTGGAACAGTGCAAGCCCGCCCGGATCGTGGCCGATCGCCGCTGCGGTGACACCAAGGTCGTCGTCTTCGATGCCACCAAGATGGCGTTCGTGACCAGGAACATCAGCTTGGCGTGGGGTGAGGGCAAGCCACCCATCCTCACCAAGGACGCCTCTCGCGAGGTTGCCAACCGTCGCGCTGCCTGTCCGCGCAGCTTCAAGCGGCCTCACGGTGGCAGTTGCGACGAGTACCCCTTCGCTTCCACCCGCCAGGGCGGCGCAGGAGCGCGTACCGAAGAAGTTCCCGCTCGGGAGAACAGCTGTCAAGGTGGGACACTGGCTCGCGGCTACAACCTGGCAGGCATCCGGGAAGGGGACGACTACCTCGTGGTCATAGCTAACCCCAGCGCCATCGCGAACGGGCCTTACGCAGGGGTCGACGTCGCCAAGGATCGGTCATGCCAAGCCTGAGCCAGGAGCACTACCAGTGGGTTGACGCCATGTCCGACCTCGCGTGGTCGGTGGCGGTCATCCGGGGGCGTTCGGCTGCCGAGGTTGTCCGAACCTACGGCGGCGACCCGTTACAGCCGCAGCGCATGACCTATGCCGAAGCCAACGACTGGCGCAACCAGCACTTCAACGAGGCCGGCCTGCTGCTGGTGAACCAACTCGACCAGGCGACGGTCGTCATCGAGCCCAACGGCTGGGCCTCCTCCATCGCCGAGTTGGCCCGGCGCCTGTCGGCTCATGATGCCCACTTCATGAGCGTCTACTGGAGCCCGTCTGCCTACCAGGTGTGTGAAGCCAAGGACGGCCGAGTAACTGCGTTGTTCGATCCCATCTACGTTGAGCCCGACGAGCCCGAGCCGCGGGACGGGGAGCGGTACCCGGCCTGGCTGAAGCGTGACGAGTTCTTGGCCGATATACGCATCCGGTCGAGTTGCATGACGCTGCTAGAGGCACAGACCGGCGTACGGGTAGAGCGATGGTGGTTGGAGCAGCAGCTCACCGTCTTTGAGGTGCCTGACCCGGATGAACTGCTCGCGGGTATTGCAAGGGTGCGGCTGCCGTAGCGGCTTGTAACGAATAGCCGCCGCCCACGATACTTATGCGAGCGACCGAGTCAACTACTTTAGAGCGGGGACGAAAGAGGGTTCATGTCCAGTGATCGGAAGTACGAAAAGCTGGCACTGACGTACGCTCAAGTAGGCGCGCTCGCCGGCGGGGCAGGTGTCGTCGTTGCACTGCTGTCCCTGGCCTCGGACAATAAGTTCTGGCCGTTCGACACTAACCCAGTCGCATCGACGGTGATGGGCATCGTCCTCGTCATCGGGTCGGCTGTGGGCCTCCTCCACGCACTGAGAAGAGCCACTCACACACTAACAGTGGCATGTGTCGTACTGGCTATGGTGGGCACCGGTTTCATTGTCGGATCGTTTCCCAATGCGGCCTCCTCGGATCAACCAAAGATCACTATCTCCAACTACAGTGATGGTGATGAAGCTCCGGCTGAAGCCGATATAAACGGATTGATAGTTGAGCCGCCGCGTCCTGGACAGAGTCTGTACATTCTGGCAGGTGAGAACGTGTTTGGCGGTGAGCCGCAGGAGTACTACCTACAAAAGGGTCCGTGTGAGCTCACTAACAATGGCACCCGCTGGAAGTGTGACAATATCGGGCTTGGACGTTCAGATGCTAACTCGAACTGGGACATCGTTGTCGTCGGGGCTTCCGGTGAGCTGCCACGAGAGTTCTTTCGGCACCTCCTGACGGGCGAACTGCTGGATAACAACGTTGCTGGTGTGAGCGGGCCTGATCCCCGAATCTACCGGGAGCTACCCAGGGAAGCAGAGCAGCTCGCAAAGGTGACCGTTCGCGTGCCTAAGAAGTAGGTCAAGCGGCTACGATCAAGTATGCCAAGTCTGGACGAGATGGAGCGTCTGCTCACCGCGCCCTGTCGCAGCACCAGGTCGCCCTGCTGCGTATCGTATGGGGCCACCTTAAACGCATGGCAAGTGGCCGAGCTAGTTGCGGTTTCTTCGTAGTCCAGATGACAAGTATTCGCCCATGTGCTCAAATAGAACCATGAAGACCAAGGGCGACAACCCGATCAAAGCTGCGGATGAAGACCGCCTCGGCCGAGTTGATCAGGCGCAGCAAGTCGCGCAAGCTCTTTACGGCATCGACGCCAGCGAGGGATCGGTCGTCGCCATCCTCGGTCCGTGGGGTTCAGGAAAGACGTCGCTTGTAAATCTGGTGAAGGAGCGCGTCAGGGACTCGGAACTCGTAGTTCTTGAGTTCAACCCCTGGATGTTCTCTGGCTCGGAGCAACTGGTTGGCTCCTTCCTCTCGGAGATTGCCGCCCAGTTGCGTGTGAAAGATCCCAAGCTTGCCCGGTTTGCGGATCAGTTTGACACGTATGGCGACATGCTGACGGTCGCCAGTGTGATTCCAGTCGTCGGTCCCTTTCTGGAGCGGCTGAAGAACGCAGGTGGCGTTCTGAAGAAGCTCAAGGAGCGAAAGAAGGAGGGAGTCGGTGCCTATCGAGCTCGCCTGGCAGAAGCCTTGTCGCAGCTGGAGCAGCCGATCGTCGTTGTCCTTGATGACATCGACCGTCTCACGACCCAAGAGATCCGCGACATCTTCAAGCTGGTTCGACTGACCGCGAGCTTTCCCAACATCATCTACTTGCTTGCCTTCGACCGCGCGCGCGTGGAAGCAGCGCTCCAGGATGTCAATATCGATGGGCGCGCATACCTGGAGAAGATCGTTCAGCTGACGATCGACCTTCCGGTCATTCCAGAGTCGGTCGTATACCGAGAGATTATGGACGCGCTTAATGATTCCTTGAGTGGAAGCGGTAAAGAAGCTGAGCACGATGAAGTTCGTCTGCATGACATCCTGCCGGAGATCGTCCGTCCGCTGATCAAGAATATGCGCGATATCCGCCGGTATACGGCGGCGCTTCGCACGAGCTTTGGGCAGCTAGGGGGCAAGATCGAGCTTGTCGATCTGATAGCGCTCGAAGCCATCCGAGTATTTCTTCCGGAGACCTTCGAGGCAATGGTTAACGCGCGAGCGGCGCTTACGTCACCTGCTCCTCCGTTGGGTGCGCGTTATGGCCGCGACGATGGTCAGAAGGATGCGATTGAAGCTCTTCTTAAATCTGCCGACGAACGCGGGCATAAGGCGGTTGCCAGCGCGCTTGTTAGCCGGGTTTTCCTGGCTGGTTCCCGCCACCTTAGTGGTGGAATGCACTACGATTCGTCGTTCATGGAAACTTGGCGGCGTGACCGTCGTGTGGCGCACCCTGACGTTCTTGCGCTTTACCTTGAACGCATTGAAGGTCAGGGCTATGTACTATTTGATTTGGCGGAGGACGTCGGCTCCACAGTAAACGACGCCAGCGGGTTCTCAACTCGGCTGCGCGAACTACCGCCCGATGCGGTTGCGGATGTGCTAGATAATCTCGGCGACCGCCACTTCACTCAGCTAGATGCCAACGCAGCTGGTGATGCGTTGGCAGTGGTGCTCAACATTTTGCCGTCCTTGCCTGAGCGACCACGTACGTCCCTCTACCACCGCAGCGCCGGACTGAGCGTTCAGGGCGTTGCCTATAGGCTCTTGAAGCGTATTCATGACACCGCAGCAGCTGAGGATGAGCACGGGCATGTTACGCGAGCCATTGAAACTGCGTGGACCAAGATAGAGTGGCTATCCTCGAAAGCGATACTTCTCTACTTGGCCGAACGAGAATCTGATGGTTCCGGCTTTCTCGATGGGGGCCAGCTGAGCGCGCTTCACGACCGTTTGAACGCAGAGATGCTCGCTGCCGACGTCTCCCAGCTACTTGGGGAACCGGAGCTTATCCGGCTGCTGGTCCGAGTAGATGGCTATGCAGTGCAGCGCGAATTGCTAGACGATGCACAGTTCGCTCGTGCTGTCCTGCTCGGAGCAGTAACGGAATCGAGAAGCCAGAGCTTGGGTTCACGCGCAATCCGCAAATCAAAGAGTCTATTCTGGGATTCAATGATCAAGATCTTCGGCACTGAAGTAAGCCTGCTCGCAGCGGTGACGCTTGTGCGGGAGCTTGCTGAGAATGATCCTGATGTGCTGGCAGCGCTTGAACTAGCGGATAAGTATGCGGAAGGTTGGCGGCCCAGAGATTTCGACTAGGATCGTTGCTGCCCGATGCTCTAAGTTGCCAGCCGGCTAGGGATGACACAACCTCGCCGCTCCGTGCGGTGTATAGCGGCCGCCCGTGCTCCCGCCGGAAGCGGTCATTCGATGTGAGGGGGGCGCCGCAGCGGCCGAGGGGTAAGTGCGGGAGAATTCTTCGGCATGAAAGATTTCAGCGATTCCGGTACTAGCAAACCGAAGTTCGTAGCCTACTAGTCGCCCACTACAGGCTTGTCTAGAACCCTCATGCCGTCCGCTGTCTTCCCTCTCCTTTTGGAGCGGTCATCGTCGTGTTCGTCGCCGCCGCTTGGCAAAGAAGGGCGTATGGCACCTAGCTCTGCCAGCTTCGTGCGCAAGTTGGCGATCTCAAGTCGAGCGGAGGTTAGATCGCTTTGTTCCTTCAGTCTCAGGCTAGCGACGTTGTAGAGTTGCTCTCTGAGTTCTGCAATCTTCGTGTACAGGGTTTCCAGTTCCTGAGAAAGCTGACGCGACCTGGCGAGTGCGGCGTCTCTTTCGTCTTCCACCTTCCTGACGCGCTCCATGGTCGTGTCGTGTAGGTCATTGAGCTCAACTGACAATTTGTGTGCGCGCGCAAGGGCGGTGTCGCGTTCCTCATCGGCCACCCGAATACGGTCGAGAGTTGACTCGTGCATTTCGGTCAATTGCTGTGAAAGCTGTCGCGCGCGATCAAAAGCTGAATCTCGCTCCTGCTCTGCAAGCTGTACTCGTTCTCGGTCCTGTGCGACATCCTGCTCAGCGACTTGACGTGCTTGAGCCAAAATCTCAGCAGCTTGACTGTGTGCATCCTGTAGAATCTGCGCGGCCGTAGATTCTGCCGCCGACGTACTCGGAGCGGCGACTTCAATTGATGAGGATCGCGTGTCCGGGTTGGCCGCTTCTTGCACTGTTCTTATCTTGGTGTCGACCAAGCCGGACCAGGTGTCAAGCCACCGTTGGTGCTGGGCCGCTGGCACCCCACATGCATGAAGATATGCAAGCAGGAAATCGCGCCGAGGTAGCTCACCTGCTAGTACCTGCCCGATTTTGGTCCGCCGCAAGCGTCGCTGGCTTCGCGCCTCGATCTCCCGATGGGAGAGCGGGCCCGCGAGAACGCGAACCTGGTCAAGACAGGCCGCAAAGTCAAGGTGAGTTGCTACTTCGACCAAGGGAATCAGGCTGGTGTCCGTGGCCGGGAACGACCGAATCTGGTCGGCTCTGGCCGGGTCCGAGGACATGGGGCGCGCTCCGGGCTGCTCAGGGTGGCAAAGTTTGGCCGCAAGTGACCAGCCTTGGCCGCGATCGGTCGGGGATGGCCGTCTGTGCCCGGATTCTAGGCCATTACGATCTCTGGTAGCACCAAGTTGCCCACGCTTGTCGCGATCTTGGCCGTGAGGCTGCGCCGGTTTCCAATCATGTGGTGCATTTAGGGAGTCACGAGTGAGTGGTCTTGACTCGTCAACCCCGAGGGAGTTGTCATGTCTGAGAAGCAACAGAACAAGGCCCCGATGGGCCAGCCGTGGTGGGCATGGCTTGTCGAGGCCTTGCTTGTCTTCTGCTTCGTCATCGAACCGGTCGCCAGCCATCTCGTCCGTTGAAGTAGAAGCGGAGTGTCGGTGGAGGGCGCAAGTGACCTCCACCGACATCCCGTGAGTATGGCCCGCCAGGTTCGAAAAGTTCTCCGTCGCGGCCACGTTGAGCATCAGGGCGATAGTGGTGGCCTGGTACTTGTGCTCGTCCGCCATGAGCAGGTCGACCAGCATGCCCGCGGTCTCGCGCTTGGTGGTGCGGTTCCCAAAGTCCAGCCTCGAGACGATCTCCGGTACCTTCCGGAGGACCCCTCGCAAGTAGCGTGCCCGCGGCGCCTTGTTCCAGTAGATGACGGCAAGCGCGTCGGCCAGAGCGTATAGGCGTTGGGATCGATCCGCTTGGCTCTTGCGTTCACGTACCGTCCCTACCGTTCCCGTCGTTCGGTGAGCAGTTCCAAGGGGTCGAGCTCTAGCTGCGCCGCAAGCTTCTCCAACGACCGCAACGTCAGGTTCCGCTCGCCGCGCTCCAAGCCCCCCATGTACGTGCGGTGCACGTCGAGGACATCGGCGAAGGCTTCTTGGCTCAAGCCGCGCTCTTGGCGGTAGGCGCGCAGGTTGCGCCCCACCCTCCGCTGCAGCTCGCCCTCCACTCGGCGGAGCGTCTTCGGGTGCTACTTGTAAGTCTACAGACCTATAAGTAGCATCGATCATGATCCTGGCGCTGACCAGGACTTTCCCGAATGGGTGAGGCAGCGGGAGGGGGAGTGCGGATGTCCGGCGATGGCGCTGGTGGCACCGGCGGCGGCAAGTAGCCGAGCCGAGCACCCACGAACGACAAGCGGCACCAGGGCGTCTGTAGCGCCCTGGTGCTGCTTCTTATTCTTCAACAAGGCCAAGCACTTTGCTATACTTGATCTTGCATATGGTACACCCGCTCGACCAGCTATATAAGGCAAAGCTGCAGCTCATCGCAGTCTTTGCCGTGGTCGGCGGTGTCCTCTGCCTCGTTGCAGCTCGCTACGTCGAACTGGCCGTGACCCCTGGCTGGCTCGAGGTACTTCCCCTTACGGAGATCGGCCAGACGCTCTTCGGCACGGGCCTGTTGGCCGTCTTCTTCGAGTACGTCGACCGCAAGCATGGGGATCGCCGCACCGAGGAGCACATCCGCACGGCTGTCCGCCGCGAAGCACCCGCCTTCCGCGACGCCCTTCTCGACAGCCTGGCCTTTGATGCCAAGACGCTGGAGAACGTCGCCTCACCCCAACTACTCGACCGCATCGCCACCAACGCCATGGGGATCCGGCTGCAGGACGACGACTTGGCTAGCCACCTCTACGACACCATCCACGACCAGGTGGTGCTCGCCCCGGAACGGTGGCGCGACCTGCGGCTCACGATCTCGCTCGAACCGTGGCAGAACCCCACACCAAGCAACCCGGCGCCCGCCATGTTCGTCGCCACCATCCAGCGTGACTACTACGTCCGGCCAGCGCACCGCACCCTGCGCTTCGCCAGCGTCTCCGACCTCAGCGAGTACCGCGAACTCTTGCATGACCCGACCGTGGCTGGGCAGTGGTACTTCGAGGAGGTGCGTGGCCTTGACACCAGCTCCCCAGACGCCTTCTCGCTCGTGCAGCTGGCGGTCGACGGCAAGGATCGCCCGATCCGCCGCACCACCCGCAAGGGCGCCCAGTACTACAGCGCCGACCTCGGCCAGGCCGCCACCGCGGGCGGGGAAGTCCACATCACATACACCTACCGCGCCGTCGTCCAACAACGCGGCAACCTGCTCTACCTCGACATCCCGCGGCCCACCAACGGCCTCCGTGTGCAGTTCAACTACCAGGGCACCGGCATCCAGTTCGTCAACGTCCTGGACGCGAACCCCAGCAACCAACGCCCGGTGATCCTGCACAGCCCAAGCTCGGCGGCTAGTCGCAGCGTCGAGGTGGGCTACGACGGCTGGGTAATGCCGGGGTCGCGGTTGGGGTTTGTGTGGGTGCTCGACACGCCGATTGGCTTGCGCAACTGAGGAATCACTGTCAGGGCTGTCCGTCAGCTTCGCTAGGCGTATATCCTGAACAAAACGCTCCGATACTCAGTCGCACAACAAGTGCGGCGAGTACAACCTTCTGAGCTGCGTCGAAGGATACCTGGCCATTCTCGAGAATGCTAATGATGGCACCTAGTTGTACCTTCTTCTCGACTGAGGGATCATCAATGAGCCATCGGGCGGTCGTACTTTTGCAGATCAACGTCTGAAGCTCTCCGCGCTTGTTCGAGAACCACCTCTTTCCGAACTTGCGGTGTCGCTCGTCTCCGGTGGCACTAAAATTGGGACCGTCGCCAAGTAGTGAGCGTCCCAAGATCTCGAACAGATCGTTTTCGTTCATCGTGAGTACGACATCTTCGTTCGCTTGGCTCACTTGACTGCCTTTCGCGCTAGAACTGAACATTGGCGAGCCATCATAGTCGATGTGCGTAGGCGCTCGTAATCATCGGCGATCATGCCAAATGCCGGCGACGACTCTATTGCATCCCGCAGAGAGGTGAACGGCACAGCTTTATATCCCTGGAGCATCGAACTGAACTGGATGACTCCCCAAGCGTCGAGCGCTGATTCTAGTCGCCCAGCCTGTAGGTGGGCAATGCCATTCGCAACGGCCTCAACTCTGGCAAGGGGATGCACGGTTCTCTGCCACTCTGCGAGGGTAGGAGAGTGTACCGAGCTTTCGTCACGGGCTGCTTGGACGCGACTACCCCAGGACGACTTTCCGCTCGTAATGACGTCCGCTTTTTGTGCGCGCTGCCAGTCTGCCTGGTGCAGTTGGCTCGAAAGGTTGGATGCTATGTCCGCGCCTTCCTGAACTACCATGAACATGAGCTCCGCCGCTTGGCGCTCGTCTTCCTCTAATATCGACCAGATGGCTTGGATCCTTTCCGTATAGCCAGGATGGGTAATGCCGGGAAGGACTAGGTTTACTCTCTCTTGGAAACGGCTCGAAAGTAGTGCGATAGCAGCAGCCAATGTCGCATAGTAGGAGCTTCCACGCCTTCTTTCTGCCTCTGGTAGATCTCGGAATGCCTGCGTCTCCCCCCATCGTACGAGGGATTCGATGGCGAACTTGTCGGCTGCCAGTTCGTTTGCGACAGGATCACAACTAGGTGCAAGATCATGCTTAAGGACGAAGTGCGCAAGCTCATGAAGTGCGATGAACTTCCACGAGTATGTGGCAATATTTGAAACAAAGCTAAGTAGGCGGCCCCTTGTTCGGAAGAGAGGGGGTAGTGAATCTGCGATATCGGCACCGGTTGAATCGTCATTCAGAGCGAACCGGTTCAAGGCGTAAGTTCGCAGAATGCCGCCCACCGTAGCCCCGTGGTTCCCGGCGACGTGTGCGTAGTACCGCCAACCTGGACCAATCGTCGCCGCAACCAACATGCGTCCAATCTTGGGCAGCGTGATGTACCGGCCATACAAGGCAGTGTAGTAATTCGCTATCGCGTTGCCTAAGAACAGTTGCCCATCGCTGACCAGGACGAGGCACGAGTCATCGGAGAACCTCCGATACTCTGCGATGCCGTCGACTGGTTCATCGGAGACGCCTATGACCAAGTCTGTTAGGTCCCAGCCTCCTCGGCTGTCGACTGCTTCGCGTATGTCGTCAGACATAACCGCGAGAAACTGATCATGAAAATCATCTCCTCCCAGCATCCACCAATACTCTGTGGGCACACGTGCAAACAGTTGACTGACGCTAATGAATCGAGACTGCTTGAGCAGTTCCTCGTAGTGCGCTCTAGCCTCAGATCTCACCGTCACCTCTCCTCTTACGCAGTTGCACGGTGTCGATCATCGGACGACATGTGGGTATCGCTGTAGCGGGTCAATCGTTAGCTCTACAAGCCTGGCGAACGAGGCCTGCTGATTGACGCAGCTGTCAGGCCACGAAGGCGCGTCGTACGCGAGCTGCATCTCGTAGTCGTGCAGGCACCGGGCACGCTGAAGCATCCGCAGGCCGCGGCCCGTTGCTGGCTCAGCGGCTACTGGACTGCAGAGTTGAGACCCGTACGCCCCACTTGGCGGTGAACCGGAGAATATAGGTTGCGACCTATACTCGCTGGTGCTACTGTGACTAGCGAGCACGAAGCCCCCACCCGGGGGCATGGCCTCGGATGGGGGCTCGGTAGTGCGCTGGACACGCAATTACTGAGCTTACATGTCTTCATGCGTCTCGGCGATAGAGATCATGCTGCAGCATCTGAGGTTGCTCGGGATGGAGGTGATCGTTTTGGCTCGTAAGGGACTCCCGTCGGGTACCCCTGCTCCCACCTCGGGGCAGTGGCGCCCGGTTGGCGGCGGGCCGGAGGTCACGGTGCCCAAGGGGCACCGCCTTCCGCCTTCTCCCACGCCCGGCAAGGGGTGGGTGAACGTCGACCCGACGAAGAACAAGAGCGGCCGGGGCTGATTAGCCCGAGCGAGGCATCGTACGCCCGATGCCTCGCTCGTTCGTCTTCGGAGTATCCGCTGCAGCGCGAAAAGAGTTCTGGATCGTGTCGAAGCAGAACCGACGACAAGGCAAGATCGCCAACTCGTCGGGTGATGTACGCCCTCCTTGGAACTGGTGGCGCTCAAGCCTGAATGCTCGCCCCAAAGCGAAGGAGGAGTTCGACGCGCTACCAGATCGACCCCGGGCCCAGCTGTGGAAGAAGGTAGAACGCTTCCTGGCCGAAGAGAGCCGTAGGAAAGAAGTGGATCATCTCGGTGGCGGTATCATGGAGATCCGTCATCGCGACGGAAATAACCACTTTCGGGTACTCTTCTTTCGTTGGTGCGACAGGTACATCGCGTTGACGGCCTTCTATAAGAATCAACAGAAGACGCCACCTGTAGATCTTAATCGAGCAAAAGAGCGCATGAAGAGTTGGCGTAACACCTTCGGGCCCGGGGGAGGTTAAGTTACTGCCTCGGGCATTCGCCTCGCACCGTCGACTCGGAGTCACCCATGACCGATCAGCAGCAAGAAGCATACGTGGAATTCAATCTTCCGGATGAGGCAGCGCCGTACCTGGAAGAGTCTCTCGCTAACCCTCAGTTTAAGGCTGCGTACGATGATGAGGGGATTCGCCACAAGATCATCGATAGCCTGATCAGGTTGCGTAGAGCGCTTCGGTTGACGCAGAGCGAAGTGGCCAGGCGAATGGGCGTGCGTCAGCCTACCGTCAGCAACTTCGAAACTGAGGCGAGCGATCCCAAGCTCTCGACGTTGCAGCGTTACGCCAGAGCGGTCGAGGCGCAGGTTCACGTAGTGATCGTGATGCCTCCTCACTGCGACTGGGTGTCGTCGGCAACTCTCGCTTATAGGCCGAATCTCCGTCAAGTGCGATCGACCGAGCCGGCCGTTCGTCATCGTGCAGCTGATTCATGGCGGAGCTTCGGCGGCTCTACCTATGTCAGGCGTACCGGAGACTTGGTGTATAGCGCATGACTACTTCCGTAACGAAAGACCCGCGTGCATCAGCTGCGCGCATTGCTGCACGCTCAGACATCGTCGATGTTCGGCTGGTGAGCGTTTCCGCTGAGCTGGTCGGCCAACAGAAGCCGGGCGCCAGCCTTCGATTCGCGCTTGAGAACCATCCGACGATCGAGTACGAACCCGGTGAAACTTCGTTTATCGTGCGCGTATCGTACGAGTTGACTATCGATCAAGTGGCCGAGGGCGAAAAGAACGAATCGGACGCGGAAGGCTCACCGGTCGCCGAGATTAGGTGCGTCCAAGCGGGACTGTTCACCCTTGAGATGCGCGACGGTGATGCCGAGCTAGAGCAAGGCGAACTGGAAGCGTACGCCCAGACAACGGGCCAGTTTGCACTGTATCCCTACGCCAGGGAACTCTTCGCAAGCTTGACCAGTCGAATTGGCTTGCCAGCTTTGACGCTTCCTGCCTTCAGGCTGGCGATTCAGGTCCGGGATCAAACTTAACGCAGTGTCAGATGCACTCGCTGCATGTATCGAACGGTTGTCTGGGCGTGCGGACCAAGTCGAGGAAAGGACCCCATGGTGCGGCAAAAGAAGGCGCTCGCACTGAGTGAGCCAGAAGAGGAGGCGCGCGCTCGGGTTGAAGCGTTCCTTGGGGTACCCGTCGTTCAGCACGACGATCAGACGGCACCCTCCATGCCTGATCTCCGCATCGAGTACACAGATCGAGACCGCGGAGCGGTCGAGGTTGTTCGTGACGCACAACCTCAAGCTGTCGAGCTGTCAAATGCGATCGGGGCCAACGGCTACCGAGAAGACGTGCCCGGCGTAGCGCGGATCTGGACGGCTCAGCTTCACCCGCAGGCACGTGTACGACGGGTGTGGGCGCAGCTTCCAGCGCTGCTGGCGGAGCTGGAGCGCCTAGGATTGCGGGAGCTGACCGGATCGCCCTTTCACTTCAATCCTCTGGAGTACCAACTCTTCCAGATGGGCGTCGAGCATGTGCTCGGCGGCGACGGCCCAACGAGCGCCATCGCTCTGTGCGGAGCAGTTGGTGTCGCTTGGGATGGGAGCTACGACTTCCTGGGTCAATGGGCCAGCACTGTTCTTCAAGAGAACGCGGACGTTGCATCCAAGCTTAGTCGCTCTGGATTCGCCGAGAGGCATGCTTACATCTACGCAACGGTGGCAGGAGACATGACTGCTTACCGGGCGCTCATGGACAAGCCTCTGCCTGGTAGTGCCGAAGTCGTTGGTGGGCTACCGGCAAGCGATCCGGTGCTTCCGGATGGGGTGGATGCCCTCTGGCTCTCTGGGCTTGGGAGGACAATCGTGTGGTTGCCCGAGCGGGGCTGGCTCAACGTTCCCTGAGCTCCTAGTCGACCGTATAGGCGAAGCTCAGTTCCACTCCGGCGCCCGCCGCGCCAGCTCACGTTCCGTTCGCCGCCGAGCAACCATCTCCCTCGGATCGACCAACCGTCCGGTCTCGGTTGCCTCGTCGATCAGCGCTTGCAGCGCCTTGCTCGGCACCACGTAGCGACTGCGGATCCGTACTGCGGGGAAGCCATCCTCGCGGATAGCCCGGTAGAGCGTTGCTGGATCAACACGTAGCTCGGTCGCTGCTTCGCGCACGGTGTAGAAGGCCGGTGTCGTCTTCGTCGTATCCATGCCACCTCCACGGCTTCTCATGAAGTAGCTACCCCAGCCGTTCTGAGACTCCACCGCACCATCGGGTGATGTACGGCTACGTCGACCGGTGCCAGTCCACTCCGCGGTCATGGGCAGCTCGGCCCCACGCACCACCAGGCGCCGGGTAGTCGGCCGGTGGTTCATCACCCTCGTAGAACCACTCCGCCCGCGGGTCGCCGAGCGCGCCAATCCCTAGCACTCGTCCGTTCGGTGTTCGGCGGTACGCGTACCAGCTTTGCCCGTCTGCGTTTACCGTCATCGAGATGCCGTGGTCGGCCGGCAGTCCGTGACGCAGGAACGAACTGCTGACCTTGTCCAGGAGATCCGTCGGGTAGCCGCCGGTGCGGTCGTGCCAGCCCACCTGGCAGTTGGCGAGCCAGAGTAAGGCGTCCTTGGTCGCCTTGAACTCGCGTCGGTCAAGCGTGCGGCCGTGCTCGTCGACGCCGACTACCCCGGCGTTGCGCACCAGCCGCTCAGCGTCAGCCTGCTTCTTGGCGATGCTGGCTGCACGTTCCTCCCGAAAGGTCCGCACCGCTTGCCATCCTGCGCCGACCGTCCGGGCGCCGTTGGCGAGGTAGGCGTAGCGCGGGAAGTCTTGGATGTCGTTGAGATGCCCGCGGAGACCAAGCACCAAGCCGAGCCGTGCCCGGCGGGTGGGGTGGTCTTCTTCTCGGTGCAGCTTGAGGAGGCCGAAGAGCAGGCTGTAGCGGTCCCAGAGCGCGAAGACCAAGAGGTAAGGGAAGGTGCCGATGGTGAGCCAGATGGGCAGGAGGAGCTTGCGCAGTTCGTGTGCCCAGTCGACGGTGTCTCCGTCCCGCAACAGCCACACCACGGTGTAGACGGTCAGGCCCAGAACGACCAGGGCCAGCAGTACCTCGGCGATCTTGCGCGCCCGCGGCTGTTGCGTGTGCATCGCAACCGCGTAGACGACTGACAGGGCGGTGAGCGCTCCCTGAAGAAGGAGTTCGACCCCCAGGCCGAACGGCTTGAGGTTGAGGAAGAACAAGAAGAAGACCGTGATCTTCACTAGGTCGCGGGCCAACGAGCGGAACGGGTGGGGGTACTTAGTCGAGTTGACCATGCGGAACAGGGGAGCGAACCCAGCTACGAGCCCCCAGAAGAGCGACTCACCGAGCAGGCGACCGTTCCAGATGCCGAACACCTCAGCAGCCATCCAGTGCACCCCGACAAGCCACACGACGTAAAGGAGTAACGGCACGGCGACCTTGACGTGCCAGAACGACCTGGCTACGCGTGCAGCTCCAGCTCGACCGGCCTTGAAGGCGAGAATGACCAGCAGGATGCACCCGAACAGGATGAGGGTGGCGAGCTGGCGGCTGTCGAACACGACGCCCACCTCCAGTCCGTTGAGCACCTATACCACGATGGCTGCTGTGTACCAGAAGTCGGCGACAGTCAGGTGATCTAAGGGGTTGCCTGATGTTTCGAGGAACTACGTGGAGTTGAGCGATTCGCATAGGATGCCAAGATGAGCGCGCTAAGTACTGACTACGACATCGCCGTCTCCTTCACTTACAAGCACCGTGCCTACGTCGAGGCGGTCGTCGGTGCGGCCAAGGCACTTGGCCTCCGGGTGTTCTACGACCGAGATATGGCGACCAGCCTCTGGGGACAGAACTTTGTTACAGCCTTCCGAAAGATCTACTCCTCACGGGCCCAGTTCTGTGTCCCGTTCATCTCGGCGGAGTACTTTTCCGCGCCCTATGCGCGGGACGAGTTTTTCAGTGCAATGCTCAAGGCCGTCGAGCAAGGGGACGGATACATCCTTCCAGTACTAATGGACAGCAGTCCGATTCCGTCGGAGCTCCTGAGCCCTCACATTGGGTACCTCCGTGCTGTAGACCATACGCCCGAGCAACTTGCTGGCCATCTTCACCGAAAAGTTCTGGAGCAACGGGCGCCAGGAGGTTCACCAGGTTCGGCTAGCGACTTTCGTCAGTCGCATCGATCAGAAACAACGCAAGACGATAAAACTGGTCGGGGAGCCGTGCGCCGTGATGGACTGTATGCCAAGTTCGACAGTGAGGAAAAGTCCCTGAGTTGCTTTCGCTTCCATGACCGCGGAGTCGCGTCCGTTGGAACTGTTCAATGCTTAAATGGCGACATTGCCTCGACGGTGCAGGATGTGTCTAGATGGTTAGGCTATGCGGCACAGTATGGTAGTTACGACGATATTACAGCAGCTAGATACTTAACGTCCGGGAATCAAGTCCGAGTAGTCTCAACGAGTCCCGGGAAAGTTCAGTACGAGGGCATCGTAAGCGAATCGAGTGACGAATTACGCCTAGAGTGGTACAGTTATATTACAGATCGCAGTGGAGCCGGCACTTGGCGGTTCCATGCAGCAAATTTTCCGAAGATTGAGTGGACGTGAGGCTTCGGATTTCGCGACAGTAGATGCTCCTAGAGGGCGTCGCCGAGTTTGACTGCAGGTTCATAAAAGCGCATAATGCTCACATATGACCAACGAGCAACTATTCGTCAACCTGCAGCAGCATCTGGACAGGCGACTCGACTCTATCGAGTCGCGTATGGCAACCAAAGATGACCTCGCCGGGCTCCGTCATGAACTCAAAGCTGACGTTGCTGAACTCAAGCATGAGGTTAAAACTGGGTGAGTTCAGGCGGTGGAAGCATGTGATGCGAGGAGTTCGGTGAATACCTCGCTGGGTTTCTTCCAGTCGTGGATCTTACGGGGTCGGTCGTTGATCTCGGCGGCGATGGCGGCCATGTAGCGGGG